>CAWEQR010000009.1:670000-863889 GCA_963811275.1 uncultured Chitinophagaceae bacterium
TCGGCCCCTTTTAATATAAAACCAAGGTCTTTATTATGAACCGTTACAGGGAAAACCTGTTCAGCTAAATTTTTTCTGGGAAAGCGCAGGTTCAGCCGGTACACGGTGTCCTTCAGATGAGGTAATACGAGATGACCATGACGGGAAGAAGTATAGAATTCATCCCCGATGCGTACCGAAAAAGCTTCTTTGTTTTCCGCATCGATTAAAATCAGGTTACCCGCCTGCTGTGCACGTACAGTACATGAGAAACCAGTGAGCAGAAACACCATGAAACCGTTCATCCCAAAGAGACCCCGCTTTTGCATTATTTTATATTTCTTGCCGAATCATAATAGACAGATCTTACATGTCTTAATTAAAAACGATGCGAATGAAACGCCTCCTGATTTTATTGTGTTCTTTCCAGTTGATATTATCCGGTAAAGCCCAGGACAGCAGCCAGGCTGCCAAAGATCCGGCCCTGCTGATCTACCGGGCCAGCTTTCCCCATATCAACGACCTGGTGCATACCAAACTCAGTGTCCGCTTCGATTACGCAAAGTCGTATATGTACGGAAAAGCATGGATCACCCTGAAACCCCACTTCTATCCCACCGATTCACTTTCACTGGACGCCAAGGGAATGGATATTAAGGAGGTTGCCCTTTTCAAGGGCAGTCAGCGCTCTCCGCTGAAGTATAACTATGATGGTTCCACGCTGCGTATTCACCTCAATAAAACGTACAGGAATACAGAAAATTACACCATTTATATAGATTATACTTCCAAGCCCAATGAGTTAAAGTCCCAGGGCAGTGCTGCCATAACGGATGCCAAAGGTTTATATTTTATCAACCCGCTTGGAACTGATAAAGATAAACCCACCCAGGTCTGGACCCAGGGGGAAACCGAGTCCAATTCCGCCTGGTTTCCCACCATCGATAAACCGGATCAGAAATGCACGGAAGAAATCAGCATGACCGTTCCTTCCAAATATGTAACTCTTTCCAATGGCAAACTGGTTTCACAGGTTAAAAATACAGATGGCACCCGAACCGATAACTGGAAAATGGACCTGCCCCATTCCCCCTACCTGTTTTTCATGGGAGTTGGAGACTATGCGATTGTCCACGACAGCTATAAGGGGAAGGATGTGAATTATTATGTGGAGAAGGAATACGCACCCGTTGCCCGGCGGATTTTCGGCCTGACACCCGAAATGATGGCTTTTTATTCCCGGATCCTTGGTATGGAATTCCCCTGGGTGAAATATTCCCAGATGACGGCCCGGGACTATGTGAGCGGTGCCATGGAAAATACCACGGCCACCCTGCATACCGATGCGCTGCAGCAGGATGCCAGGCAGCTGACAGACGGCAATAAATACGAGGACTATGTGGCCCATGAATTATTTCACCAGTGGTTTGGAGACCTGGCTACTACGGAAAGCTGGAGCAACCTGACCCTGAATGAATCCTTCGCCAATTTCAGCGAAACCCTGTGGTTTGAATATAAACACGGAAAGGATGCAGGGGACGCCGTCAATTATCACGATATCGAGAAATATCTGGCCGATCCCGCCAATCCTTCAAAAAACCTCGTCCGCTTTTACTATACTGACCGGGAAGCTATGTTCGATATGGTTACTTATTCCAAGGGCGGCCGTATCCTGAATATGCTGAGAAATTATGTGGGCGACAGCGCTTTTTTCAAATCCCTGAATCTCTACCTCAACAATTTTAAATTCAAAAATGCGGAAGCGCATAACCTGCGCCTGGCTTTTGAACAGGTTACCGGACGAGGATCTGAACTGGTACTGGAACCAATGGTATTACGGCAGCGGTCATCCCATTTTCGATATCAGTTACAATTATGATGATGCGAAAAAAATAGCCCGGGTGGTGGTGAACCAGACGCAGAAGTCCGGAAAAATCTTCCGCATTCCCCTGGCCATCGATGTGTATGAAGGCGGTAACAAAACACGTCATCGAAGTATGGCTTGAAAACGAAAGCGACAGTTTTTATTTTCCCTATAACAAAAGGCCCGACCTGATCAATGTGGATGGCGACAAGATCATTCTATGCCAGAAACAGGATCATAAAACCCTGGACAATTTCATTTACCAGTATCAACATGCGGGCCTTTACATGGACCGCCGGGAAGCCATTGAATATTGCGCGGAACATCTGGATGAACCCGCCGCCCTGGCCCTGCTGAAAACAGCCATGAAGGACCCCTATTATGAGTTGAGGAACCTGGCCATGAATTCACTCGACCTGGAAAAACCCGGTGTGAAAGCGGCCATGGAACCTATTTTGCTGGAACTGGCTGCCAATGACCCGAACCGAACCGTTCAGGGAACCGCCATCGAATTGCTGGGTACTTATAAAAAACCCGAATTTGAAGCATTGTTCGTAAAAAAGACCAGAGATTCATCCTATACCGTTGCGGGAAATGCCCTCACTGCTTTAAGTCTTCTGGACGGGGACAGGCCTATCAGCTGGCTAATGAATTTGCCAAATACCCGGCAAAAGGAAATCTGCTGGCTGCGATGTCAGCCATTTTCATAAAGCAGGGAGATGAATCAAAATTTGACCTGGTCATCGATGGATTTGATAAAATGCCGATGAGCCAGGAGAAATTTGAAGAATTTCCCCAGTTTGCCGGATTACTGCTGAAAATGCAGAATACAATCCAGTTCAAAAGAGCTGTTGATGCCCTCGTTCATTTCCGCGAAACCATTCCGTCAGCCCAGCGGGCAGAAATCAGGGCTCTGATCAATAATAATTTTTTAAAACCGATCGCGGACCGGAAAGATGCGGCCGGGTTAAAAGAGCAGGCTGATTATATAAGGTCGAAGCTGAATTAATCAGGCCTGACACGTAACGCCAAACACCATCCTATTTGAAGGTTGTAGATTAATGGTAATTTGTAAAAAAGAGAGCACCCAAAAAGTGCTTTCTTTTTTTATGCTCTGATTCAATTTATCTTCAGTGATTAAATTTTCGGGCGTTAAGCATTCAGCTTTTCTTACCAGCTTCCTCCTGCTCCGCCGCCGCCGCCGCTTCCTCCGCCAAAACCTCCGAAACCGCCGCCACCGCCTCCGGACCAGCCACCACCACCAGACCATCCGCCCCTGCCGCTGCTGCCGAGCATATTACCAATAATGAAGGGCAATACACCCGTGCGGCTGAACATACCACCACCGCCCTTTCCGCCGCCCCGGCTGATGAGGATGAATATGATTACAAAAAAGAGGATAACGCCCAGGATATTCCCTCCGCCTTTACCACGCTGTCCGCGCTGGTCATATCCTGCCGGTGCCTTGTATTCCCCACGGGAGGCCTTGATGATCGCATCAGTAGCGAGATCAAAACCGCGATAGTAGTTCTGTTGCCTGAAATTGGGAACAATTTCATTATCTACAATCTGTTTCGCTGTAATGTCCGGCACCACTCCTTCCATCCCGTATCCCGTGGCAATAAAAACTTTATGATCCTGGATGGCCGCCAGGACCACCAGGCCGTTATTCGTATTCTTGTTCCCTACTTTCCAGTCGCGTAGGATTTTCAGGGCATAATCATCAATGGCATAATCCCCCGTAGTAGGAACAGTAACTACGGCAATCTGAACGGAGGAGCTGTCGTCGAAGGCGACCAGTTTGTTTTCCAGATCCTGAACCTGATCGGCCGTCATCACATGGGCAAAATCATTCACCAGCCTGGGCGGATTGGGAGGCGCCGGTATGTTCTGCGCCACTGTAACCAGGCAAGAGAAAACCAGCAGAAACAATATTATTTTCTTCATGAAGGGAATGGCTTTTACCTGCCGAAAACAATATCGTCCGGCAATTCATTAAGGTCGGTTTGCCGGTCGAATGGAAAATGATATTTCAGTGCGGCACCAATATCCAGAATAACTTTCGCAATTGCATCCGCATGATGATCGTTTTGAAACTGGGAAAGAATATGTATGACTTCTTTCTTCCAGAATTCCTCACCCACTTTTTCATGGATGCCCTGATCTCCGAAAATGGCCAGCTGCCTGCTTTTAACCGCCAGATAAATCAGAACAGCATTGCGGTTGCTGGTCTGTTCCATTTTCAGAATGCAAACACTTCCGCAGCCCGGTCCAGCGGATCTACAAAGCGGCACCGGCTTTCCACATATATACGAATCTCCCCACTCGTCTGCTGTTCAGCTTCCCGGATAGCATCAACGATCAGTTTTTTTTCCTGATCGGAAAAAAAATCTCTTTTTTGAAAAAAATGGAATTTTCAACACGTTGGTATTATAGCGATGGATAGCATGTTATTGCGGTTATCAGAACTGTACATCCGGCGCTTTCTCTGATCCCGGTTCAGATTGGAAGTATCGCTTTGGCATGGAAACCAAACATGCCGCTGAATACATTATTTGGAAAAGTCCGGACCGTCTGATTGAAATCCTGTACAGCCGCATTGAAATCATTTCTTGAAACTTTGATCCGGTTTTCGGTTCCCTCCAGTTGCGCCTGCAGGTCCCTGAAATTCTGGGTCGCTTTCAGATCGGGATAAGCTTCCGCCACAGCCAACAATTTACCCAAAGCACCACTCAGTCCGGCCTGTGCCTGCTGGAAAGTTGCAATTTTTTCAGGCGAAAGATCATTCGCATTGATTTGCACCTGGGTCGCTTTGGCCCTGGCTTCAATTACATTGGTTAATGTGGTCTGTTCGAAATTTGCGGCTCCTTTCACTGTATTGACAAGGATTGGGATCAGGTCACTCCTGCGCTGGTAATCACTCTGCACATTGCCCCATTTGCCTTTTACATTTTCATCCTTGGTGACCAGGCTATTGTACCCGCTGCAGGCGCATCCGCCGAAAAGAAGTATTACAGCTACGATAATAATAAGCGTGAGGTTACGCGTACTCATAAGATGGTTTTTATTGTTAGATGATAAATGTAACAATTTCCTGAGAAAGAAGTTCAGCAGCTTGGATTAGTCTATGAACCCCGGCTGATCGCCGCAATGCCGGGTAGTTCTTTTCCTTCAAAGTATTCCAGCATAGCCCCGCCGCCGGTTGACACATAACTCACCTGGTCGGCCAGACCGAACATATTGACGGCTGCCACAGAATCCCCGCCACCAACCAGTGAAAAAGCACCGTTTTTCGTGGCTTCCACGATGGCCAGTGCAACGGATTTAGTACCATGGCGGAAACTTTCCATTTCAAATACCCCCATGGGGCCGTTCCAGAGGATGGTTTTGGATCTTCGGATCACATTGGTAAATTGTTCGCAGGCATTCTGACCAATATCCAGGCCCATCCAGCCATCCGGAATGTTATTACTGGGGGAAGCGGAAGTTTGCGCATGGGCATCGAATTTATCCGCAATGATGGAATCTGAGGGAAGATGTATACAGACTCCCTTTTACAGCGCCCTGGCTAATAGTTCAGTGCTGTATCTCACCCGGTCAGTCTTCACAAAGTGAATTCCCGATATGTCCCGCCTTCCGCTTTCATAAATGTATACGCCATGCCGCCGCCAATAATGATATCGGTGGCTTTCTCCAGCAGGTTTTCGAGGATAAGCATTTTATCAGATACTTTCGCGCCACCGATAATGGCCACAAAAGGTTTACCTGCCTGGTGCATAACTTTTTCTGCGCTCTTCACTTCCGATTCCATCAGCAGACCAAACATTTTTTTATCGCCGGGAAAGAATTTTGCGATGACAGCTGTGGAAGCATGTGCCCGGTGTGCCGTTCCGAAAGCATCATTTACATATACATCACCCAGCGCTGCCAGTTTTTTCGCGAATCCTTCATCACCCTTCTCTTCTTCTTTATAAAACCGAAGATTTTCCAGGAGCAGCACTTCACCCGGCTTAAGCATCCCGGCTGTCAGATTGGCCTGTTCGCCGATACAATCATTGGCAAAAAAACCTTCACCCCGCCGAGCAGTTCCGAAAGGTGTTTGACCAGGTGATTGAGGGAATATTTATCCGTCGGACCGTCTTTTGGCCTGCCCAGGTGTGACATCAGGATAACGCTTCCGCCATCCTTTAATATTTTCTGAATCGTTGGAACGGCCGCACGCATCCGGTTATCATCGGTAATTTCGAATTTGTCGTTCAGGGGAACATTGAAATCCACCCGGATCAGGGCTTTTATTCCCTTTGAAGTTGAAGTGGGAGAAGGTAGACATGCAGTGAAGTATTTAAGGAATGGGTAAAAAAAAGGATCCCGCGAAAATTCGCGGGACTCCAGATTTGAAAATATTATTTGCTGATCAGTCTGGCGAAATAGTGTACGGTGCGCACCAGCTGGCTTACATAACTCATTTCATTGTCGTACCAGCTAACGGTTTTGACCAGTTGCTTGTCGCCCACGGTCATCACTTTGGTCTGCGTGGCATCAAAGAGAGAGCCGAAATGACTTCCCACCACATCGGTACTTACGATTTCATCTTCGGTATATCCGAAGCTTTCATTACTTGCAGCTTTCATCGCCGCATTGACTTCTTCAACCGTTACTTTTTTATTTAAGATTGTGGTGAGTTCAGTGAGGGAACCCGGTCAATAACAGGCACACGCTGTGCGCTTCCCGTCCAGTTTCCCCTTCAGTCTGGGAAGAACCAGCCCGATGGCTTTGGCAGCCCCGGTGCTGTTGGGAACGATATTCTGGGCAGCGGCACGGGCGCGGCGCAGATCGCCTTTCGGATGCGGTGCATCCTGGGTATTCTGGTCGTTCGTATAAGCATGTACGGTAGTCATGAATCCCATTTCGATGCCGAAGGATTTATCCAGGGTATCTGCCATCGGCGCCAGACAGTTGGTCGTACAGGAAGCGCAGCTGATTACGGTTTCCTTGCCGTCCAGGATTTCATGGTTCACGTTGAATACGATGGTCTTCATTTCGCCGGTTGCGGGTGCTGATATCACCACGCGTTTGGCGCCGCCTTTCAGATGCAGTTCGGCCTTTTCCTTATCGGTGAAAAAACCGGTGCATTCCAGAACTACATCCACATCGTGATCTTTCCAGGGAATATCAGCAGGGTTTTTCTGCGCATATATCTTTAATTTCATCGCCATTTACGGAGATCGAATTTTCAGTTGATTTCACGTCTTCGTTAAAACGGCCCTGTGCACTGTCGTATTTGAGGAGATGCGCCAGTACTTTCGGACTGGTCAGGTCGTTGATGGCAACAACTTCGATACCTTTCATATTATAGATCTGGCGGTAAACCAAACGTCCGATCCTGCCGAAACCATTGATCGCAACTTTTACTGTGCTCATAGCTTTGATTGTTTAAATTTTAGGATGCAAAGTTACGAAACAAAAACATTTGGGAAGTTATCGGGCCAGTCTATATCTTTGCAGGCCCTAAACGGCCAAAACCACCTGGGTTTAACTGTTTACGCCGCGTTGGTCAAGGGGTTAAGACGCATCCCTTTCACGGATGAATCACGGGTTCGATTCCCGTACGCGGTACTTTTCAGGTTTCCTATCAGTACCTGACAATCGTAAAAAGCCGCCACGGTCAACAGTCTGGCGGTTTTTTCATTTATACCATATTCGTAAAAAATTCGTTGTTTTTCCACGAAATGTGTTACACTTCAAATAACACAGGATGACCCCTTTTTTACCTGGTTCTTGTTGCGTTACCCCAAAACAGCAGAAGTGATGCTATTTATTTTTTTGCGAGACAAAGGTGTCCTCAATTCCAATGACTTAAGCAGTTTCCGGTTGCCATTTTTTAAAGAGCGAAACCTTAATAATGTCATTAATTAAAAAAGAAAATATCGCCGTGTAGGCAAATACACTCAATGTTTGTTTTAAAGGAATGGGTTTGAACCCCAGGAGTCCAAAAGTTGAAAGCAATACACCCAGGATAAAATCTCCGATAAGCAGCAATAAAAGTGTTTTACTTGGATTCGATTGCCAAAAATGTCCCCGTTCCCTGACTATAATTATGGAGAAAATCGCAAAGAATAGTAATATCTCAAAGCAAAATGTGCTCAGCGCTTCACCATCTGCATTCAATTTGAACCAGTCCAAACCGATGAACAGAATCCCGAACGACTCCAACGTCATCAGCAGTCCTATTACTATTCCAATTTTGGCCAACCTGTTGATTTCCCATTTTGCAGGTTTTTCAGAACCTTTCACATTGTCAGTTGCCAGGGATATCTTCACGAAATCTGTCATGAAAATCATTAGGAGCATAGCGGAAGCAGAAATTACATATTTTCCCAAAATCAGGAAGGCAACAACAACAAAACAGGTTTTTAAAATGGTACGGGCTATTTTATTCAATATCCAGGTATTTATTCGTTCGAACATCATTCTCCCCACTTTAATCGGGCTCAATATGTTCACCAAACCTTCTTCTGTTAATACGATACTGGCGGCACCTTTGGCAACATCCGTAGCACTGCGAACCGCAATCCCTACTTCGGCCTGTTTTAATGCCGGAGCATCGTTCACTCCGTCTCCGGTCATGCCAACAATATGACCTTTTGCCTGGTATGCTTTTACTATATCATATTTGTCCTTTGGATAAACCTCCGCAACACCATTACTTTTTTCCAATAGTTCAACAACATCCCCTTTATCCGTCTTTTGTAACGCAGACGCCAATATGATTGCATCACCAATATCTACCTCTTTTGCAATTTCCAAAGCAATGGGAAGTGCATCACCTGTGAGCATATTAACGGATATTCCCAACTTCCGAAGTTCATTAATTAACTTTCTAGAATCAGCTCTGGGGGGATCATGTAAGGCTACTAATCCCACAAACTGAGGTTTGTCATTCAGGTTAGCTCTGGCAACTGCCAGCGTCCGGTAACCTTCTGTTCCAAATTCATCGATCTTTAATTCCCAGTCCGCAGCGGATTTTTGATCTAAAGCACAAACCTGTGCAATAACATTAAATGAACCTTTCATTACCTTGAATTCTTCATTGTCTTTTTTGATCTCTGCTTCTGTTTTTCTGTTTTGCGGGTCAAATGGAATAAAAGTCATTTGCACATAATCCTTCAAAATGTTTTTCTGTTTTGCAGCATCGATAAAAGCCATATCTATGGAATCGTGATTCGCTTCCTGGGAAGCCAAAGCCCCAAAGCGCAAGACATCGTCTTCTGTAAAATCTTTGGCAGCATCCAGTTTAGCAATGGATAGTTTATTGATTGTTAAAGTGCCCGTTTTATCTACGCACAGAATGTCCATACTGGCTGCATCATCCGGCGCGTTCAGACGGGTAATTAAGACTCCTTGTTGAACCACTTCTTTTGATCCCAAAGCCATGCATACCGTAAACATCGCTGTTAAAGCAACCGGAATCGCCCCAAGCAATAACACAAGCATTAACGGGAGAATTTCTAACATATTGACGCCTTTGAAATAAGAAGCAATCAGAGCGATGACTAACAGGGTACCAACAATGAATAAAAGCCATTTTACAACCTTTGAAATAATCTCTTCGATATGCGATTTCGGCCCGGCAGCTTTCACCAGTTCAATCGTCTTGCCGTATTTGGTATTGGCTCCGGTTACAGTTACCATTCCGGTGGCTTCACCTTTCGTAACAATTGACCCGGAAAATATATATTCCCCGGGTTTTTCATCAATTTCAAGTGATTCGCCTGTCAATGCCGATTGGTCAATTTTTATTTCCCCCTGTATGATCTTTACGTCTGCCGGCACGAAATCTCCAATCCGGATTCTAATGATATCACCCGGCACTAAATCTCTAGCCGCCAGAGTTTTCCAAATTCCGTCCCTTAATAATTTTACATTTATCTGCAATCTTTGTTTCAATGCTTCCACCGCATTCGAGGCATTGTGTTCCTGTATAAAACCAATGATCGCATTAAAAAGAAGTAACGCCAATACGATGTATGCGTCCAGGTATCTATGCAAAAACCAGGATAGAATGACTATCAATTCCAACATCCAGGAACTAAGACCCCAGAATTTCTTGATAAACAAAAGAAATGAACCGGTTTTTTTTCCAGGCACTTCATTGTAACCATACTGTTTTAGCCTGCTTTCGACTTCGCTTTGATTTAAACCTTTGGCGGGGTCTGTATCCACCAGATTTATATTATTTTCCGGATTCATAGCTAAAAAATTCAGGCAGGTTAAGAAAAAAGGCTTGAGGCTAACTAAAATATTTCTATAGACAGGATCACCAATTTACTAAATAATAAGCCGAAGCTATTCTTTTGCATTGCAAAGCCGGTGTTAATTGAATGTTCTCATTAAGTAAATCTGTGAATTGTATTCTTGTTTTAAATGCCATTTAGATCAGATACTTTTTAGTTTTGTCAATGATGTCATTGTCCCGCCCCCCTGTAAACCGGACAGTTTGCTAAAGATGGTCTGGCAGTTCTCCATAGTCCCTGCATTTGGAAACTAAAAAAAGGAAGCCGCACCCGCCCGGGTACGGCCTCCAACTAAGCACTAAAACGTTACTGCCAGTGTTCCGGTATTACCTGGAACATCGGTTGCAATGGCATTGATTTTACTACCGGCCAGCACGGCATTTGCCTGCGTGGTCGTGTAGATCCAGTCAATTCCATTGGTCTGTTGTACGGCATTGCCTTTCTCCAAAAGCGTACCGCTGGTAGCGAAAATTTCCACCAGTACGCCGGTTACCCGGAAATCGTCTGTCGCGCGAATCCTGATCGTGCTTCCAGCCACACCATTGTACGCACTGGTGTCGATTGATTTTACGACCGGTGGAGACATGAAATCGGCAACCGCCCTGCTGAACAGGTTTTGCCTGGGGTTCAACCTCGCGGTATAAGCATCCCTAATACCCTGATCGGTTCCCTCCATCACCGAGGTGGCATATTTTGCTGCCAGAGTGAAGTTTTCCTGTATTTTCAGTTGCGGAGCAGTAGCCGGGCCCGTTCTTGCTTTAGGGGCTTTTGCCACTACTGTTTTGCCATCCCACTCGCGGAATACGAGTTCTTTTCCGAGTGTACCTCTTAGTTTTCCGGTTATGACGCTATTATTTGAATTTGCCATAAGGATTTGAATTTAATAATGAAAAAAATGGTTTACTATGTCGCCCGCTGACAGCGAAGAGTATTCCCGGGTTCACTCCTCCCGGTAGTCCTGAGTGAAAAGCTTCTCCATCTGCGAACGACAAGACAAAAATATATCGCCAAAATGCCTTTTTTTAGAAAATGTGGATGGGGGATATCCAAACTTGTGAAGAGGTAAAACAAAACGCGGGACGGGGTAAAACAAAACGGGGGACGGGATCATGGGTCTGAGGGACAGGCTGTAGCGTTTTTTCAGTAAAAACATCTCCTGAAAGCGTCTGATTCGTTCGGATTGCCTTCGGGATGGGTTCGGGTTGCCTATCCGAAATCCGGGTAGCCAAAGCGAAGGAACCCGGTTGTCATTCCGAAAGATGTGTCCCGTCTGATCACTGAAAAAAATTATACCACAATTTATCTGATCGATGGCGGGGCTTACACGGTACGGACATCCCTGGTCAACGCATTGAATAATTTTCCTCCCGGGATGTTTATTAGAATAGATAACGAACCCTTGGTAATTAAAACCGATCCGGGAGAACCATAGGTATTGTTTGGATTGCCCGCTGTGATCATCGGCGTCAGTCTTCCTGAAAAATTTCCGCTTATATGTCCCTCACTGTACGATGTTATAGTAAAGCTGTACTGTCTGACGGATCCTGCACAAATTCGTCAGTGCCGTTGTAACTTAATATAAACATATCTCCGCAGATGCCGGTATAAGAGTAATTCCAAAGAGCCAGACTATCGGTAAAAAATATATACGCCATAATAAAGCGGGAGGAACTCCTCCTGATCATGAAACCGTCAATATTTATTCTGTCAGCCTTATCAATAATGGAATTCAGCCAAATTTAACCCGATTTTAGTCGGACAACAATGATAGAATATGTTTATATTTAATTGAAATATTTAGCCGGTAACCCGTACAATACAAGTCACCTGGAATTAAAGACTTCACATTCAAATGGTTTAATTTGCAGTCCATTTAATAAAATTCATGTTCTAAGACATTGCAACCATAATATAAATTAATGTCTACCTATTTATTATTACGTGATCACATTCAACTGGGCCCCTATACCCTTGAAGAATTGAAAGCAGCCGGGATGCGGACTACTGACCTGATATGGGTTAAAGGTATAAGCACCGCCTGGCGATACCCGGAGGAAATTGAGGAACTGAAGGCTTTTGTTCATTCTTTATCTTCCACAATCCTGAAGAGTGATGATGTATCAAATACGAGCAACCAGATTCAACCTAAAAAAAACTCAAACGATAAAATCCGGAACAATGGCAATGATGATAATCTCCCTTATGAGCCGCAGGAATTAAATTTCCAATCATTTGAAAGCAATAAAAAAGAAAATGAACTTTACGAAGAAGAAAATCCTGATACCGGAGAAACCATTGTACCGTTTAATATTAGATATCCCGAAATAAAGAAATACAATATTACAAGGGAAGGATCTCCGGGTTTCCGGCCAATTGAAGTTCCAGGAATAGAAATTCCCGAAAATAAAACAGGCATCTCTGCACAACCCAAAATCATAAAAGTAATTATCGCAGATGACCATACACTTTTTCGCGAAGGTGTTAAGATGGCGTTATCGCAGAAAAAAGATATAAAAATTGTGGGCGAAGCGGAAAATGGCATGCAATTGCTACACCTTCTAAAACATAACTTTCCGGATGTGATTTTGCTTGATATACAAATGCCGGTAATGGACGGAATTACCGCATTGACTTCCATACGCAAATCCTATAGTGATTTAAAGGTGATCATGCTGTCGATGTATAATGATCACTCTATGGTCTCTACACTTATGGAAACCGGCGCCAATGCTTATCTCACCAAATCAGCTGATTCGGAAAGTATTTACGAGGCTATAAAAACCTGTTACTCCAAATCATATTATTTCAATGACCTCACCAATATGTCTATGTTGGAAAGGATACGTTCTATAAAACAAATCCCGGAAAAACCTGCAGTACCAAAAACAGAAAACTTTAACCAGGTGGTTAAAATACCGGATTTACAGGAAAAACCAAACCGGCCAGGTTTATTTAAAAAAAAGAAAAAGCTATTAATTGTCACCTGTTCCATTTTACTAATCACTTCCGGAATTCTGGCAGGTATATCCCTTTTAAGCCATCCAAGTCCAATAATTGATGTATTGCCTAAAGGTCCCAAACAGACTAAAAAACCTGCCGCACAGATGAATCTTTTTCAGGAAGCCACCAGCCAATCACTGCAGACCGATGCGGTGAGGAAAATGAATGTTTCAAATACCCCGCCAGAGGAAAAAACAAGTCCGGTGCAGAATGATAAAAATGAAAAATTAATTGCGACACCAATTCTTCCGATGGTTTCCAAGACTGATTCAAATGGAAATCAATATAATATTCATTCAACAAAAAAACATTTATCTGAGAATACAGATAAAAAAGCGATGGCCAGAGCCCATTTACGTACCCTTGTGACTGCTTATGCAAATTATTATCGCATAAAAACGCCCGACGAATTTTCCAATATAAAATTGACGATTTACAACCAGACGTATTTCACATTAGACCAGGTAAATGTAGAAGTTAAATACCTGCTTTCGGATTCCACCTTGTACAAAAAGGAAACTATGAATTTCAAAAAGATCCCGCCATTATCTTCAAAAGTAATGAGAGTACCGGCAAGTTCAATGGGGGTAAGGATTGAATGCCGGATCATTTCTGTTAAGTCAAGGGAGCTTGAGCTTTGAGATCGCCCTGCAGAAAGTAGGTACTAAAAATTCAGGCACTGAACAGTCTTATATAATATCAGAACAGAAGTTTAAATTTTTCTATCTGTCGCCAGTGGCGATGAACATGTACAATGGCATGTTCGGACATTTTTCTTTGTCAAACAACTTTTCCCAGCCTTCTTTATCTTTAATGAATTGTCCAACTGGTCCAATTCATTTTCTATGATTTCCCTGAAGATATTTTCTGTGAATGAAAGAAGCCCTGTCAAATTATCCAGGTATTCCGTGATCGTTATAGGGAACGTGTTGTCCGGCCGGGCCATATGATGTCCATGTAAGTTATGAACACTGGTAACCTAACCAAAGCCGGAACAGACCACATGGGATAATTATATCTCTGTTAAAAAAATATTTATTAATTTGCCGCTCCCTGAAAAGGGATTTTACAATATGACTCCAGGCATTACTGCTGTTCCATGTCAACTGATATAAATATTAACCGCATTGATTCAAAAAATTTAATCATGAAAAGACTATTAGCGATTGCACTGGCAACTATTGGCATGTACGCCTGCAACACAAATAAAAATTATGATCAGATATTTAAAAATCCAGATCTGTACAGTAAAACGGTTTTCCAGTTAAACAACGTTGTCATGGGCAATAATTTCAGCCCCATGGTGGCATCCCGTAATTATGTTTATGCAAGTATTGCCGCCTATGAAGTGGTAGCCGCGGGATATCCCAGCCGGTTTAATTCGCTTGCGGGACAATTAAAGGAATTAACATCTGTACCCGCACCAACGCCGGGCCTCTCCGTTAATTTCGAATTTGCTTCACTTCTGGCTTTCTGTAAACTGGGAGAAGCGGTGACTTTTCCTGCGGGCAGTATGAAGGATTATGTTGACAGCCTGAAAAAATTAGCCACGGATAACGGTATGCCATCGGATGTTTTCCAGAACTCAATTGCTTATGCTGACACGGTATCATCTGTTATTATGAAATGGAGTCAGCGCGATAAATATGCAGAAACACGCGGCGCCCCGGAATATAATGTGAATGATTCACCCGGCCGGTGGGTGCCCACTCCCCCTGCCTATTCCCCTGCTGCCGAACCCCACTGGAATGAAATTCGTGAAATGGTATTAGACAGCATCAACGAATTCCTTCCTCCTCCTCCTTATCGTTTTGACGTGACGGATAAAACAAGCAATTATTACAGGGAAGTAAAATTAATACAGAACAGGGGTGACAGCCTGACCAAAGAACAGGCTTCCATGGCAGACTTCTGGGACGATAACCCCTTTAAATTAAATGTATCCGGGCATCTGATGTTTGGTACCAAAAAATTTTCACCCGGTGGCCACTGGATGAGCATTGCCGGCATTGCTGCAAAGAAAGCCGGTGCTGATTTTCCTACAACCGTTTATGCTTCTGCAAAAACAGCCATCGCCCTGTTCGATGCCTTTATCCAGTGCTGGAATATAAAATACCGCTACAACACAGTAAGACCGGAAACCGTAATAAATAAGTATTTTGATCCGAACTGGAGACCTCATTTGCAAACCCCGCCCTTTCCTGAATATACATGCGGGCATTGTTATATTTCTGCGTCTGCATCAGAAGCATTAACCAGCGTATTCGGAGACCATTTTGCCTATACCGATACGACCGAAACGGAATTTGGTATTCCTGCAAGGTCCTATACATCTTTCAGAAATGCAGCGGATGAAGTGAAAGATTCCCGTTTTTATGGCGGGATACATTATCATTATTCTGTAGTGGCCAGTCATGAAGTTGGAGTGAAAATAGGCGAACTGATCACCGACAGGCTGAAGATGAAAAAAGATTAGGTCATCAGGGACGAAATATGAATCCGGCTTGTCTTACCCGTGCGGGGATCGTACCAGGATGCCGTTATCTTACTTTCGTTGAATTCATTCATCCTGACCCTAATGGGCCTTCTATAAACGCTGTAGCTAACAGCATAATGTTTACCCCGGGTAGCCTGTATGCGTTCTGATGCGCAGGACGGATCTTCAGCCAGCAAAACCAGGTCCGGAATGCGCTCCAGCATGGGCCGGGAATCCATCAGGTTACGCAAATATTTCATTTCACTGGCTGCAGGTAGATCCAGGGCTGTATTCCAGGAGTAAAAAGCAGAAAGAAATTCCCGCCTTTTTTTGAAAACCAGATAACCGGTCCTCAGCCATAGGTATGTCCGCAGGCTCCCGCAAAAACAGATAATTAAGCTACTTTCCTGACATCATATGCCATGGCATATCCCAGTTCTTTGGGATTAAAGCATACCGGCATTTCTTCTTAAATATTCTCTCCTTTCAGGACCGGCTTTACCGGTGTTTTATTGTAGTCGCTGCTGACTATTTCCCAGACCGGTGTATCGCTGTGTCTCCCAGCCAAAAGAAGGGGGTTACCATCCTGCGTAAACAAGTAACAGTGGTTCTCACTTATTTTCAGTGCAGGCAACTGCACGCGAACCATACCCAGGGTGCATCCCATCCAAACGCAACAAATCACCGGTATTATTTTGAATTTCATCCTGATTTTTCCGGTTAGAAAATAAAAACTTAAAATAGCTTATTTAAAGGAGCTATTCAATTAAAAATCAGAATGAATGAAAGCCTCCGACGGAAAGGTTCATATTCCGAAGTATGGCGGAAAATGGGTCCGACTAATTTAATATGCTTTAACCGTGATGGTCCCAGTCATGCCTGCATGAATGCTGCAATGGTAGGGGTAGGTGCCTACGGCGGCAAAAGCCTTTGAAAATTTGCTTCCCGTTGCCATATTACCACTGTTAAAACTATTGTCATCAGCCGTTACCGTATGCGTCATAGCATCATTATTGGTCCAGGTAACCGTGGTACCCGGACTCACGGTCAGGTTTGCAGGAGAAAAACTCATGTTTACAATGCTCACAGCATTGGCAGTACCAGGCGGCGGTGTATTATTGTTACCGGAACTATAACCACCGCTCTTGCTACAGGAAACAACAACTACTGAGGCAACCATCAGAACCAGGATGCAGGAATAAAACTTTTTACTATACATAAAACACTTTTCTATTGGGTACGTCATAATAGAAATAACGGTTGCGTACCAATCTTAGTAACTGATTTATAATGATGAGTAGGTGCGACCGTATCAGGCAGGCCGTAGCGGCTTTAATTAAATTGCTGACTGTTCCATTTCCGGCCGAAAAAAAATATTTTACGAAAAAAAAGGATAACCGGTAACCAGGAAGTGAATTATCATGCACAAATTTGCGCCGTCAGGCCATTGAATGCGGCAGGGATATTCCGGACTTTCCTCAACAGGAATAAATTGAAAACAAGTTGCCGGAAACTTCTGTTTTTCATCAGAATTCACTGATAATATTGCGCGCTAACAGTTTAATATGGGTTTAAAACCTGCACTGATCATTTGTCTTTTGTTATTTTTTCTCCGTTCGGCTTCTCAGGTACCTGTTAATGAATCCGTCAGGGGCTCGCTGTCAGGCCTCATATTGGATTCCGTAACCCGGCAACCAATTGAATATGCGACCGTCAGTCTCTATGAAGAAGGTAATAAAAAAGCCATTACCGGAACGATCAGCAATGCAGAAGGCCGGTTTAAACTCACAATAACCCGGGACGGGGTTTTCAATATCCTTGTGGAGTCTATCGGTTACCAGTCTTTTTCCCTCAACCGTATTATAATTGATAAAAACACACATAAGTCGCTGGAAAAAATCCTGTTGAGAAAAAAATCAACCAGTCTGCAGGGTGTGACGATAGTGGCACCCCAGAAATTAATTGAAAACAAGATTGATAAAATGGTTTTCAATGCGGAGAAAGACCTGACATCACAAGGTGGCGTTGCCACCGACATTCTTAAAAAAATTCCACAGGTTTCCGTAGATCCCGACGGGAATGTGGAACTGGCCGGCAGTTCCAGCATCCGGTTCCTGATTGATGGAAAACCCTCCACTGCTTTCGGCAGCAATATTACGGATGTGCTGCAGTCCATCCCGGCCAGCCAGATTAAAAGTATTGAAGTCGTAACGAATCCCGGAGCCAAATATGATGCGGAAGGCCTGGGAGGGATTATCAATATTATTTTAAAACACAATACGGCCAAGGGCATCAACGGAAATATCTCGCTGACAGCTGCCACACGGAATGAAAATGGCTCTATCAACCTCAATGCCAGGAACGGGAATTTCGGTGTGAATATGTATCTGAACGGAAACTACCGCGTTCCGGTAAATACACCGGCTTATTCCACGCGTATTTCGCAGGATACCGGCTCCAAATCCCAGGTAGTTCTGGAACAGGATGGGAGCAGCCGGTTTAAGCGGTTCGGCATGCAGGGAGGAATTGGTATTGATTACCGGTTAAAAAAGAAGAACAATTTCAATCTGTCATTGAGCAGCAATTCCTTTGGAAATAATTCCAGCGGATATGCGAACCAGAACCAGGTGACATCTGACTACAATGGCAATCCATTGGAGCAGATACTTTTATTAAGCCAGACGGAGAGTGAATTCCGGCTGCATGAACTCAATGCCAGCCTCGACTACAAGCGAACCTTTGACAAGGAAAACCAGGAGCTGGATATTGGTGTTCATACTTCTTATGAAACGAATCATTACAGTTCGGCTAACAACCAGTTTCACGAGCCGGGGGATTCTCTTTTTTACGGAACCCGGAATAATAACCCGGGCAAAGAATCTCAAACCGAGGTAGTGGTGGATTACACACAGCCGTTGGGAAAACAAATGATATGGTATGCCGGCGGTAAGATGTTTCTCCGAAATATCAACAGTGAATCAGATGTATCAGGTTTGCAACCCCTCACCGGCGATTATCTATACGATTCCATCCTTTCCAATAACATGCATTATAAACAGGGGGTTTATGCTTTGTATTCAGAACTGGCTTTGCCCGTAACCGGATGGTTCGATGCCAAAATGGGTCTCAGGTATGAACGCACGGAAACCCAGGCATTTTTTTCGAATGCCCAGCAGCAGGTTCCGGAGCCCGGGTATAATACCTGGGTCCCTGCATTGTATTTATCCAGGAAACTGAATGAGCAGCAAATGCTGAAGCTGAGTTATTCCAGGCGGATTTCCCGACCCGATTACCGTAACCTGAATCCATTCATCAATACCACCGATCCCAAGAATATAACATCGGGGAATCCCTACCTGAAACCGGAAATCGGTAACCGTGTGGAGTTGGCTTGGAATTACGATCTGAATGCAGGCGGTTCCTTCATGATTTCCGCTTTTTACCGGACTTCACAGGATGATATCCAGCCTTACATAGTATATTATCCCAGCCTCCCGGTGGGTGATACGGTTTACTATAATGTTTCAGTCAGTACACCGGAGAATATCGGACTGGAAAAAAACCTGGGAGCGAATCTGTTTGCCGATTTGCATCCGACTTCCAAATTAAATATCAGGACCAACCTGCTCATATTTCACCGGGATATCGTGAATGCACTGGATCCCGGACAGAATGCACACAGCTGGAATTACCGGGTCAATATGAATGTGAGTTATAATTTTACCCCATCCCTCGCCGGTGAATTATTTGGAAATTTTAATTCGGCGCGAAATGAACTGCAGGGAAAATATCCGTCTTTTTCCTCCTATACGTTCGCCTTCCGGAAACAAATATGGAAGAAAAAAGGAAGCCTGGCTCTCACAGCCACCAATATATTCAATGAGTATCTGAACCAGACGACCATGCTCTATGGCCAGGGTTTCACCATCAACGGCACGCGTAAAATACCCTTCCGTTCCATTGGTATCAATTTCACCTGGAAGTTTGGCAAACTGGAATTTAAAAAACCAAAACCTGAAAACAGTGACTCCCCGAATGGAAACGAAGAATAATTTTCCGCTTCCTGAATTTTAATAAATGGATGGCACGAATCCTGCCTTAACCTGGGGAACGGTACTATTGTAATAGGGTGCGTTCGATTCTATCCTCGCATTCTGGCAGAGAACCATTTTCCATTGATAGCGCTTCAGCTGGTAGACTTCGACAAAACTGACATACTGGTCGATGTTGCCGGTCATGCTGGCCAGCTTGAACCGGATATTCGCCCTCCCGAAAATCCACCCGTAATTCCCGTCAACCACCGCGGTTAATTTTTCCGGAAGAATAAACAGGTATACGATACGGCCTGTACCTATATCTTTCATGAAAGATTTTTTGTTGTCAATGACGCCGCTCGAATGAATATAGGTAAGGGAATCCGCCAGCAGGCCGGAAAGCAGGGTCGTATCATGATGGATCATGGCTTCGAATCGTCTTTTTTGCAGGGAGATCAGCCTTTTGCCGTCTTCAGACTGTGCGCGGAGATGGCTGGCGAAGGCCAGCAGGAAGCAGGTATATATACATGTCAGGAAGAACCTATTTGATTTCATCAGGCAATCATGGATTCGATTTTACAGGGCAGATTTACCCCCCAAAGTTCGGAATTCTTATTGAAAACCGGCCATTTTATCCAGGGTCGCCGGATCATAAACCTGCCCGCCTTTAATGACCGTACTGACTTTCCGGATGTTCCGTTTTCAACAGGGGTCGGTGTGTTGTTGCCGTACCCATCAGGAAACATAATAATACCGGGTTTAAAACGAATTCCATCATGTCGTTTTCGCGACCGGCCTGCAAAATGCTTTTACCCCCTGAATATATGAACCGGATTAAATATCATGAAACCGTTATTCCGGCATTAAAAGTCCGGTTGATTTCCGGATTTAGCCCGTTATGCCAGCGTCAGGAGCATCGTAACTTTAATCATCCCCGTCCATTCCATTTCCATGTTCTTTATAATGCCCATAGGCATGCCCGTGTCCATGACCCTGTCCGGGCCCATCTTCGTCATCATATTCATGATGATCCCTGCGGTCGTGTAAAACAGGCTGATGATCATAATAATCCCGGTAACGGGCGTACCGGGCGCGGTACATTTCATGGTGTAAATAAGGCCTGGGTTCATTGATAACTACTTTATACCCCCGGTACAGGTCGTAAGACCGGCATCTGCCAGGCAATGAAGCTGCGAATTCCCAACTTCCCGCATTTAAATAAATAAACTGATGCCGGGGAACATAATAATAAGCTTCAACATCAGGCAGGTAATAATACTCCACATTATCATATCCCTCGGGGCCCCAGCCGGGCTGGTCTCCCAAATTAACATTCACATGAACGTTTACCTGGGCATGCGCTTGGTTGCCCATTACCATACCGGTAAAAAACAGGGTAGACAGGATTATATACTTCATATTCAGGATTTGAACTTGTTATGCCAAATAAAATGCCAGTTTCCTCCTGAAAACGCCTGGATAAATGGAAATATTTTATGGATCCCGGAATGGGAATCAGTTGCATGCAATCAGGGACTATTATAAATCATCTGAATCTGTGATTAAAGTCACTTATTACCCATTTTACCCTGCTTAAATTTGTTATGATATTTTTCACATATCGCTTTAAAGCCATTCAATATGGAAAACACATATCATTATAACGTAAACATAAACTGGGAAAGTGAACGCAAGGGACTCATGAGGTCTCCAGATTTAAATTCTGCTATTGAAGTAGCCACCCCACCCGAATTTCCCAAAGGAATGGCTGGTATCTGGTCTCCGGAACATTTACTCGTGGCAGCCATTAACAGTTGCCTTATGACTACCTTTCTTGCCATTGCAGAAAATTCAAAATTCAAATTTGTCAATTTTGAGAGCAAGGCTGACGGGAAACTTGAAAAGGTAGACGGAAAATACATGATCAGTGAAGTTGTACTGATTCCCAAACTGACCATTCATGAAGAAGGGGACAGGGAAAAAGCCTTCCGGGTTCTTGAAAAATCCGAAGCGGCCTGCCTGATCTCCAATTCCGTGAAATCCAAAATCATATTTCAGCCTCAAATAGAAGTTGCCTGAATTGGATACAGTGAAAATCAAGATCATAAAAATCCTGTTTGTTTGCGCGTTATGTGTCGCGATTCTGTATGCACTGGTTTGGGTTTACCGGTACTTTATTAAGTAGTAAACGTCGTCAATCTGAATATCCGGATATGGAAGAAAATATTCAAACCACAAAGAGACTGGTCTGGTTCAGCCGCCTGCTTCGCTGGGGCCTGGGTGGTCTTTTTATTACGATGGGCATTCTCTATTTTAAAGATGGCGGATGGCCGGCAATCCTTTTTGGAGTCGTCATTGCGGTTTCGGGGTTTTTCCGTCCGCGGCGCTGCCTGGAAGAAGGCTGCGAGATTCAAAAATGAGGATCAGCAGTTGCCGCTCTAACTCATTTCCCGGGCTTATAATTCCCGTCGGTTAAGGTACCCTGTTATTATTTTTCTCTCCTTGATCCCAATTCCTTTTTCCATCCAAAACAGAGTCTAAGAAACTGTTCTATTGTGATTTATGTCACGTTCTGATTCTCCGGTACCTGATACTTTTGCACACTAGAAAATTTTAAATGTACATGATAAATAAATATTACCTGCATAGAATGGCGCTGATACCTGCTTTCCTGCTTTTATATGTTTTTGCCACTGCACAGGAAAGCACAAAAGTATTGGTGCTGGATGAAGTCATCAAACAGGCAACAGAAAATAACAAAACAGTTACCCTGGCGGCCCTGGATGAAAAGATATCAGTTTCCAATTATAAGGAAACACAGGCCACTTATCTTCCCCAGGTAAATTTTTCCTATACGGCTGCAACCACCAACAACCCTTTATATGCTTTTGGATATAAACTGCAGCAGGAATCCATCACACCCAATGATTTTAATCCCCAGGTGCTCAACAATCCTTCCGCAACGTCAGACTTTATGACGAAGCTGGAATTGCAGCAGCCCCTGCTCAATATGGATTTGCTCTATATGCGCAAAAGCGCGCTCAAACAAACTGAATTGTATCACTATAAAACCGAAAGAACAAAAGAATATATCACGTTCCAGGCTAAAAAAGCATACCTGGAATTACAGCTGGCCTATGAATCAAAAAATGTACTGGAAGATGCTTTAAAAACAAGCCGTGCCATGTACAAGTTTACCGGCGACCGGGTTCAGCAGGGATTATTACAAAAATCTGATCTCCTGAATGCGGATGTCCAGATAAAATCACTGGAAAACAATCTGGCGGAAGCAAACAGCAATATTAAAAATATTTCCGATTTCCTGAGCCAGTTAATGAATACAGGGAAGGGGGTCATATATACAACCGAACCTTTGAATGCTGCAATGGCAACTGCAAAAACAGACAGTTTGCCTGCTGACCGGGCGGATTTTAAAGCCATGGAGACCGCCATGCAATCGTATGATCTGATGATCAAAAGCAGTAAAATGAGTTACCTGCCCAGGCTGAATGCATTTGCAAACTACCAGTTTAATGATAATACGATGTTGGGGTTTGGAAGCAACGCCTACCTGGCCGGCATACAGTTGTCCTGGTCGATTTTTAAAGGCAACCAGACCCGGAATAAAATTGCCACCCAGAATCTCGAAAGGGATAAACTGGCAGAACAGCTTGCCAGTCAGAAAGACGAGGGCAACCTGGAATTAAATAAAGCGTACCGCCAGCTGGAAGACGCACAATATAAAATAGCCCAGCAGAAAACTGCTGTGGATCAGGCAGATGAGGCTTTGAGAATCCTCCAAAACCGCTATCAGCAGGGCCTGGTGAATACCACGGATGTTTTGATGGCGCAGACACAGTTATCACAACAAAAACTGGGATATGCAGGTGCTGTATTTGCCAATAATGTTACAGTGGCTTACCTGCAATTTCTGACTTCAACCACGAACCAATAAATATTCAATAAACGATCATGAAATCTATAAAAAGCTCCATTCTATTTATCTTTTTGGGTTACGGTTTAATAACGCTTGTTTCCTGCTCGGGCAAAGGAGATCAGGCCAGAGATAACAATAATACCGATTCCCCTGTATTGGTTATACTGGGCAAACCCGGCGATGCCGGACACCCTGGTTTCAGTATCAGCGGGCAGGTGGAAGCTTCTCAGACAGCTAATATCAGCACCCGGGTGATGGGTTATATTACTACGCTGAATGTAAAAGTAGGGGACGCGGTGAAGAAGGGGCAGGTGATTGCCACTATCAGCAACAATGATATCCTGGCCAAACGGGCCCAGGCCGATGCTATGATTGAACAGGCACAGGCTGCTTTGAAGAATGCACAAAAGGATTATGATCGTTATACCGCTTTATACAATCAGCAGAGCGCGTCTGCCAAAGAATTGGATAACGCCACCTTGCAGTTCCATTCTGCGGAAGCGCAAGTGCAGGCAGCTGAACAAATGCGCAACGAGGTAAATGCCATGCTGGCCTATACCACATTAACAGCCCCCTTTTCAGGAACGGTAATACAAAAATCTGCTGATGCGGGCAGTATGGCCAGTCCGGGTATGCCCATTGTAACCATTGAACAAAAAGGAACCTACCAGGTGAGCGCATCTGTTCCGGAAACCGAAATCGATCAGTTAAAACAAGGTGAATCAGCTACGGTTACCATAAAATCCATTAATAAGACTTTCAAAGGAAACATTGTACAGATCAATCAGTCTTCCCAGTTTACCGGCGGTCAGTATATCATTAAAATCAGTATCCCGGAAAAAGAAAAGAATGGGTTGTATGCCGGCATGTATGCCACTGTTTCCCTTTCTTCCAAAAAACAAGTGGAAACAAACCACGATGATAATGAAATACTGGTGCCGGTTTCCAGTATTATCCACAAGGACCAGTTAAGCGGATTGTACACAGTAAGCGCCGGGAATACTGCGTTATTACGCTGGGTCCGGTTGGGAAAAATCTATGGTGACCAGGTGGTCGTTTTGTCAGGATTGGATAAGAATGAATCCTACATCGTACAATCGGATGGAAAATTATATAACGGTGTACCTGTAAAAGTGAAAGGTTAAAATAAAGGTACCCGGCACTTAATAAAAAGATCATTTTAAATAAACAAATGCAACAGGGATTTTCAGGAAAAATAGCCAGTGTATTCATCAGGTCTAAATTAACGATCCTGTTAATGATCGCCTTTTTATTAATTGGCGCATACAGTACCTTATTAATTCCCCGCGAAGAAGAACCCCAGATCGAAGTACCCATTGCTGATATTATGGTGGGCTATCCCCGGTGCTGAACCTAAAGAAGTGGAAACCAAGGTTACGGCACCGATGGAAAAAATTATGTCCAATGTCAAAGGCGTGGAGTATGTGTATTCCACCACCCTGAAGGGCCAGTCCATGCTGATTGTTCAGTTTTATGTGGGTGAAGACGTGGAACGTTCACTGGTGAAACTGTACAGTGAGATAATGAAGAACATGGACAAAATGCCCCAGGGAGTAACGCTTCCCCTGATTAAAACCAGGGCCATTGACGACGTACCGGTATTGGGTTTAACACTCTGGAGCGAAAAATATGATGATTATTCCTTAAAGCAGATCGGGGAAGCACTGACCAATGAAATAAAAAAGATTCCCGATGTAGCCGCTATAAACATAATCGGCGGACGCAGCCGTGAGGTAAAAGTGATCCTGGATAAGGATAAAATGGCTGAAAATCATGTTGATTATTTCAGCATCAGCAGGCAAATACAGGGAAGTAATGCACAAATGGTATCCGGCAATTTAATTATGCAGGATACTGCCTTCTCCGTTGAAACCGGAAACTTCCTGACCAATTCCGATGATGTGGCCAACCTGGTGGTTGGCATCGATCAATCGCAGCCGGTCTACCTCAGACAAATTGCCAGAATAGTGGATGGACCTGAAACTTCCAGCCAATACGTCTTATTTCGGATATGGAAAAGCGGATACGTCCAGTTCGAACCGGTACAAATCGGAATATCCCGCCATCACCCTAGTCCATAGCCAAAAAGAAAGGGGCGGATGCCATGAAATTATCCGAACAGATTACTTGCAAAAGTGAATACCTGAAAAAAGAACTGATCCCCAATGATATGCAGGTAACGTACCAGCCGGAATTACGGTGAAACAGCCTCTGAAAAAGTATCAGAATTATTGCTTCCACTTGTTTATTGCCATCGTGGTGGTGACGCTGTTTGTCATGCTCGCCATGGGCTGGCGCGGCGGTCTGGTTGTATTTCTTTCTGTTCCCGTCACATTTGCCCTTACCCTGTTTTCCTATTATGTATTGAATTATACACTGAACCGGATTACACTTTTTGCACTGGTGTTCATTACGGGTATTGTGGTGGATGATTCCATCATCATTGCAGAAAACATGCACCGTCATTTCAAAATGAAAAAGCCTGCCCTTCCTGCAGGCAGCGATTTATGCGATTAATGAAGTAGGTAATCCGACCATACTGGCCACATTCACGGTTAGTTGCGGCCGTGTTGCCGATGGCATTTGTGTCCGGCATGATGGGCCCTTATATGAGCCCCATGCCCATAGGCGCTTCCATTGCCATGATGCTGTCGCTGGTGGTTGCTTTAACACTGACCCCCTACCTGGGTTATATTTTCCTTCGTGAAAAGGATAAAAAAGGTACAGGCAAAAACACACCGGCTGTACTAGAAAAAGCCGGCATATATAAGATTTACAAGTCCATCATTCAGCCGATGCTCCAGACCCGCTGGAAACGATGGGCATTTATTGTAAGCATCGTGGTGGTATTGCTTGGATCCATGATGATGTTCTATACCAAAGCGGTTGCGGTTAAAATGCTGCCCTTCGACAATAAGAACGAATTCCAGGTGATGATTGACATGCCGGAAGGTACCACGCTGGAAAAAACGCAGGCTGTTACCAAAGAATTATCTGAATATATCTCACATGCAATCGCTGGTTAAGAACTACCAGGGTTATATCGGTACGGCAGGGCCTATCAGTTTTAACGGCTTGGTGCGGCATTACGATATGCGGCGTGGAGATAATATCGCAGATATCCAGGTAAACCTGGTTAAGAAGGAAGACAGGAACCTGCAGAGTCATGCGATTGCCAAGTCCCTTCGGCCGGGCTTCCAGGCCATTGCCAAAAAGTATCATGCCAACGTAAAGATAGTGGAAGTGCCGCCAGGGCCTCCGGTATTATCCACACTGGTTGCCGAAGTGTACGGTCCGGATTATGAAAAGCAGATCCTGATGGCGAAGCAAATAAAAGACTTGTTCAGGTCAACCGAGGATGTGGTGGATGTTGACTGGAGGGTAGAGCATGATCAGCCGGAATATCATTTTGAAGTGGATAAGGAGAAAGCGATGCGTTATGGAATCAGTTCTGCACAGGTGGCTGCCACGGTAAACGCTGCTTTATCCGGGCAAACCGCTGGAACATTGCATCGTCCTGCTTCATTTGATCCGGTTAACATCGTGCTGCAACTGAGCGATGCCGATAAATCCGGTATCGACGAAATCAAAAATGTAAAAATCATCAACCAGCAGGGGAATGCGGTTCCGGTAGGTGACTTGGTAACGATTACCAAGGGGATCAAAGAAAAAGCGATCTACCGGAAAAATCAGAAGGAAGTGGTCTACGTAATGGCAGATATGGCAGGGAAACTGGAAAGCCCGTCCTATGCGATGAGCAAAATTTCCGACAGGTTAAAGACCATCAAACTTCCGGCGGGTTATACATTAAATGAAGAATATACCAGTCAACCTGAACTGGAAGACAATTTTTCTTTAAAATGGGACGGTGAATGGCAGATCACATATGAAGTATTCCGGGACCTCGGCATTGCCTTCCTGGTAGTCATCATCATCATCTACATCCTGATCGTGGGCTGGTTTCAAAATTTCACCTTACCCATTATTATGCTCGCAGCGATACCTTTATCCCTGATCGGCATCATTATCGGCCACTGGATGATGGGGGCATTTTTTACAGCAACCTCTATGATCGGTTTTATCGCCCTGGCGGGGGTCATGGTCAGAAATTCTGTTTTGCTGATCGATTTCATAAACATCCGTTTAAAAGAGGGTATTCCGCTGAAGCAATCCATTATTGAGGCGGGTGCCGTACGGACTACGCCCATCCTGTTAACGGCGGGTGCCGTAGCCTTGGGTGCAGTTGTTATATTATTTGATCCGATTTTCCAGGGACTGGCCATTTCCCTGATGGGAGGTACCATTACATCCACTTTCCTGACTTTATTGGTCGTTCCCTTGTTGTATTATAGAATGATGCGTAAAAAATATCCTGAATCAAAATCATAGATTATGAAAATGTTTATAGTAACCACTGTCCTGGAAGATCTGGAAAGGACCACCCGGATTTTCGAAGAAGCGCAGATACCCGTATTCAGCGTGATGGATATGATCGGTCACAAATCAGAAGACCATAATTATCTGCTGGAAAGCTGGTTTGCCAGGTCAGCAGAACAAACGAGTTCCTTATTCTTTTTCAGCTTTACCTCCGACGATAAAGCTGCAAATGCAATGAAATTAATAGAAAAAGCGAATGCAGTCAAGCCCGACGGCTTTCCGATGCGCGCATTTATATTACCGGTTGAATCATCCAGTCATTAATCATAAAAATTAAATAATGAGAGAAAGAATCGTCAGGGCAGTTGCAGGAACCATGATGTTAATCAGCATACTGCTTACCCATTTTGTAAGCCCCTACTGGCTTTGGCTGGGCGTTTTTGTAGGCGTAAATCTTATACAATCTACGGTCACCAGATTCTGCCCGCTGGATAAAATTCTGGACGCAGCCGGAGTTGAATCAGGCAAAGGCAGCTGTTCATAAAGAATAACCCAAAGATCCTGCCCTGGAATCTATTAGCTGTTTTCCGGGCACAGCAGCTAACTTTACAGCACACCTGACGATCATCAACGCAAGTATAATGATCGTCAGGGTGTTCCTGTTTAATAAAACAGTTTAACTGTACCTTCCCTGTTTACTCCAATAATAAAGACAAAGCTTAAGGCCTTTTAGGTCTTTAAAAAAATTTCACAGTTAAACCCCCGGCAAGGCTTCTGGGAACCAGTCCCGGCTGACTTGGCCCGCGTTCAATTGATTTGATTTACGGAATTCGCAGCAGCATTTTCGGGGTTCACCTCATTCCCTGAGATATCCCCGGAGGTAAATATAAGTTTGTGCCGTAAATACCGAATACGGCATGAGAACTCCAATTATTACCCTGCTCCTGATCCTGTTTACCCGGATTGGATTTTCCCAGGCAACCACAGAAATAACCGGCAGGATAACCGATGCAAAAAACGCACCTGTTGAGTCGGCAAATATTGTCTTATTTAAAACACCTGATTCTCCCCGTTTTAACCTGGGCGCCATTCTATGGGAGATCCGGAATTTCCAGGATATACAATCCACCCTGTCTTTCCAAAGGGATACCCGTGTTTTTAATATCGCATTTGTATATAGATTTGGTATATCAGCGAGGCCAAAACCGGCAACTGCAAAACCCACGGATGAACAAGAAAGGGTAAAACTGAATTAGTGTACGGATAAAATGAAATTCAGCAAGTTTCTGCCTTCGTAAAAACTACCTTAACATGAAGTCATGAATATAAAAAGGAATCTGAGAAGTAAAAGTTCAAAACTACTAATCCATCTTGTGATATGGGCAATCATATTTCTGTTACCCTTTATATTTACAGGCGAAAATCCGAAAAATGCTGAAGAAATTGCATTTCGCAACCTGAATACAGCCACCGTCTTTCTCTGGATGGGTTTATTTTATCTGAATGCAGAACTCCTGATTCCCCGATTATTTTACATAAAAAAATATTTTGTTTATACCCTTTCACTTGTGTTCCTTTTTATTCTGATCATGGGGTTACACGGTGCCTTGTTTGGCCCACTGGTACCCGGGCATCCTTTTAACTTTTTACGGTCATCTGCCCACAATCTCGTCCCTTTTTTATTTACCGTTACGGTCAGTGCCACCTATAAGATTTTCCTTGATAGAATAAAAGCGGATGCAGATGCAAGCGAAAAGCAAAAAGAAAACCTGAAAGCGGAACTGTCGTTTTTAAGATCACAGATCAGTCCTCATTTCCTTTTCAATGTGCTGAATAATATCGTGGCGATGGTCAGGATGAAAAGTGAGGATCTGGAGCCAACCGTTATAAAATTATCGTCCCTGTTACAGTATATGCTGTATGAGACGGATGAAGAAAAGGTACTGCTTAAAAATGAAGCGGAATACCTCCAGAGCTATATCGACCTGCAGCAAATGCGATATAGCACCAAATTGAATTTGCAGGTACACCTGGACGTGAAAGAAGAATGGCTGGCTATTGAACCGATGTTATTAATTCCGTTTGTTGAAAATGCATTTAAACATGGCAACGGACTTCTTAAAAATCCCGAAATTCATATATATCTGAAAGTTGAAAATAACCGGCTTGAATTTGAGGTAAAAAATAAATATGTTGAAACGGATACTGCGAAAGACAAAACCTCAGGTATCGGTCTTGCCAATGTAAAAAGGAGACTGGAATTATTGTATGAAAAAAAACACACACTTAAGATTATTAAGCAGCAGGACTGGTTTATTGTTTCATTACATTTAATACTTGCAACATGATGAATTGTATTGCCGTAGATGATGAACCCCTGGCCCTGAAATTGTTGCAGGACAATATCAGCAAGGTTCCCTACCTGAACCTGGTGGCTGCCTGTCCGGATGCATTCGAAGCCATCCGGGTTCTTCAGGAACATAAAATTGACCTGATTTTCATTGATATTCAAATGCCGGGATTGTCAGGCCTGCAGTTTATCAGCACCCTGCAGAATAAGCCCCTGGTCATTTTCATTACCGCTTACAAACAGTATGCCCTGGAGAGTTATGATCTGGCCGTTGTGGATTACCTGGTTAAACCCGTAGCCCTGGAAAGATTTATCAAGGCCTGTAACCGGGCAAAGGAAATGCATGAATTCAGGATACTGAAACAACAGAATAAAAATGTTCCAACCAATGAATTTATTTTTGTCAACGTGGATTATAGCCAGGTAAAGCTGATGTTTAACGATATCATCTGGATTGAAGGCTTAAGGGATTATTTGAAAATTCATTTGAAGTCAACCGCCAAACCCTTGATTGTGCGGGCCAGTTTAAAATCCATTGAACCCGAACTTCCGCAAAACAAATTCATCCGGATTCACAAATCCTATATTTTATCCCTGGAAAGTATAACTGCCATCCGGAAAAACAGTGTTTTCATTAAAGATTTAGAACTGCCGATAGGGGAAACGTACCGGGAAGAAATTGAAAAACTGATCCGGAATAATTCCTGAAAGTTATTTCAAATTTTATTTATACAATTCCGGATAAAAATGTTATCTGTTTCCTATTTGGGATAAATAATATGATGTTAAAACACCAAATCCTTACATTTATGCCACGGGACAGAACGAATCACCAAAACAACAAAATGTAGATGTTTCAATTGACTTACGGGAATAAAATAAAAGCTGCTGCCCTTTATTTTTTCATTTTTTACATAGGTACCGCCGGGGCCCAAAATAACTACGAAATCCAGGTATACGCCTCCCCAACCCAGCCAGCCGGTTCTTCGATGTTTGAACTGCACAGCAATTATACTTTCAGCGGTAGTACGCAGACCGTGGATGGGGTAATCCCTTCCAATCATTCACTGCATGAAACGCTGGAAATCACCACAGGCATCACGCCCATTTTTGAGACGGGCGTTTATCTTTTTACAAATTATACGCCAGGATATGGGTACCAGGTGGTGGGAGCCCATATCCGGCCCCGGGTAATGGCACCCGCGGATTGGGGCCTGCCTTTCGGCCTGAGCCTGTCCGTGGAGATCGGCTATCAGAAACCGGCTTATGCCAATGATACCTGGGACATGGAAATCAGGCCCATTGTGGATAAGCAATGGGGTAATTTTTATGCATGCATCAATCCGACCTTTGGCATTTCCTTAAAGAGCGAGTACAATAACGCCGTACCCACTTTCGAACCGAATGTAAAACTATCCTATAATGTTTTTAAAAATGCTGCTCTGGGGGTCGAATATTATGGAGATATGGGAGCCGTGAACCAGTTCGATCCGGGGCCAGAGCAAAACCACGCTTTGTTCCTGGCTTATGACCTACAGAATAACGAGAAATGGGAACTCAATATCGGTGCTGGTTTCGGACTCACCCCGGCAACCGATCCGTTTCTGGTAAAGGTCATCATTGGGAGAAAAGTGAAATGGAAATAATTATTACGCAGCCGATTTTTAGATTTTTTTACCCATTTATACTTGACCTGGTTTTTGATAGAGACTGGTAATAATATGGATCTTCGACGTAAATCTTCCTTATAACACCGGAATTTTTATAATCATAATTCGCTTTACCTTCCATACCGGAGGTTCTCTGGTTACAAATTAAAAATGCATCACCCGCTATTCAGAAAGCGGGTGATGCATTTTTAAAAGTCTTTTTATATATTAATGCTGGTTTCCGGAACCATTGCTTTGATAAGCGCCAATATCACTGCCCGGTTGTGTAATATTGGCTCCATATACACCGCCTATGGGAACGGAAGCTATGGCGGCAAAAGAAGTATAACCTTTACCAATGGCAGGCGAACCACTTTGCAGGTGAAAATCATAACCAGATGCATAAGCTATCGAAGAAGGTGTTGCTGCTTCCGGTAATGGAAAGTTTTTAAACATTGGATTGTTTTGCCCGGCTAAAGCATTAACGGCCGTCGTGTTATAAGGAGCTCCGGGATAATAACCGGAAGGCACCAAAGAAATAATATCTGGAATGTCAGAAGCCTGTGGACCCGTCCACAAACCTGAAACCGGAACACCGCCTGCCCCGCTGGCCGAAGTATCCGGTGTAACAGGGTAGAATTGGTCTACGCCCGGCACAGAATCGTTGTAATTAAACGTATAACCGTAGTGCATATTTGCGGTATCGGCAACTACCAAAGAATTACCCAAATAAGACTGGGTTGCACCAATGATCCGTAAACCAAACCGGCAGTTTACGATCAGATTATTATAAGCCATACCCCTGGCCTGTTGTTCGTAGTTAATTGACCCACCCCGGCCTAGTTCAACATTTTTGTAACCGCCATTCACAATCGTATTATTGTAAAAATTACAATTGGTTTGAACATTTCCCGGCTGCCCAATATCCGAAGCTTTCGGTCCGTTTGATGCGCAACCAATAAAAAGGTTATAAGCGCAATCGCCAACCCCTCCGCCTTTTACATTAAAGCAATCACCTCCAGTAGGACCTGCTTTTTCAAAAGTATTTCTCATAACGGAAAACCTACCTGATTTAAGACGGATACAATCATCTGTTGCTCCATATACCCAGGAATCTTCCAGGATGAAATTGCCGTTCGTGTTCTGAAAGAAAATGTTGTAAGAATCACCTGTTGATGCACCAACAATGGGTGGCTGGGCGGCGGAAATCGGTGCTCCGGCAAATTCGATTTTAGTCCATTTTAAAACCAGGTTGGGACAGGACGTATCAGCCCAAAAACCTCCCCAGATACCCTGGTACGCAGGGTCTGTTGCGATAGGCGTGCCCGGTTGGTCCTGTTTTGCCTGTCCCTGCACGGTAAAACTCACCGGACCGGAGGAACTGCCTAATGAAAATAAATTCCCCTTTATCCAGAAATTATAAGCGCCTTTAAAATAAATATTTACCCCGGGCTGAATAATTAATGAATCGCCCCTGTTAACTGTTACATCCCCTGTTACAAAATAAGTTTGATTGGACTGCATGGTTCCCTTAATAGGTCCGCTAATATTTCCCGGCTGAACATCTTGTCCACCTGGCACATAAGGCGGGGCAACGGTGGAATTACTTTTACTGCAGGCAAACAGGACAATGGTCGCCATAAGTAGAATAGAAAGGCCTGTTAAATAGACTCTCAGGCCTTTTTTTTGTTTTTGTTTCATTTTTTTAGATTTGATTCTTAGTTTTTAAATACTTATTTTAATCTGAAGCCGATAATAAAAGTCTGATTAAACACATTGGTTTGAACGATAATGCTATTTTTACTGGTTTGACCGGGATAATTTACATTGTGGAAGTAATATCCATTAGCTGTGTTGTGTAATTCAAGCACCGTTGGATTATTGGTGAGATTTGTTACTTTACCAAAAAGCGCAACTTTTTTGGCCACTTTTACTTCTATTGAAAAATCCAGAACCGAAGTGGCTCTCTGCCAATAATCAAGATCCAGGTATGGAGAGATGTATTCAATTCGCTTCCCGGTATAAACCCAGCTCAACTGTGCCTCAATTCCCTTTCTGACACTTTTATATAGTAAAGAAAGATTTGCGATATGGTCAGATTGTCCCTGCAAGGGACGTGTTTGGGTTGTATTGTATTTAATATAGTTTCCGCTTTTATCCTCGGCAAAAACAGTTTTTGACGTAGTAATGGCAGATTTGGTGTATGCATAATTTCCGGTAATTCCGAAATTTCTGAAATGCTTGGTAAAAATTAACTCTGCTCCATAATTTGTGGCATTTCCAAAATTCTGCGGTTGATATACAAATTGTCCTGTAGAAACCTGGATGAGAGCGTATTCAATTGGATTGACGATTTTCTTGTAAAATGTACCGGCCATAAAATAATCCTCAGAACCAAAATACTGCTCATACCGCAGGTCATAGTTATCCGCCTGAACATGTTTTATATCCGGGTTACCCTGTTCGTCAAAAAAATCACCTGCTTTTATAACCGGGATATATTCAAAATAATTCGGCCTGCTGATGCTCTTAAAATAGGAAGCCCTGAGATCTTTATTATCACTTAATTTATATTTTATATTCAGGCTGGGTAAATAATCGCTGTAAAAATAATTCCCGGTTTTGCCAGGCAGGTAAATGGACAGCTCCGAGTTGTAACTATGATTTGTATTTTCAACTCTTAAACCTCCGATCATTTCCCATCTCTGGTAATTCCAGGAAAATTGTGCATAATAAGCAAGTATATTTTCAATAGACTGGTAGGTCAGCCCATCTGTAGTATCCACCCTTTTCAGTCTTTCAAAATAGGCCGCGTCTATGGTCGTAAATGGCTGGTTGTTTGCATACAATTGATAAGATTCAAAAACATTGTCTTTTGTTTTGTGCCTGTACATACCTCCCAGGGAGAACACGAGTTCATCGTTAATTTTGTATTTGGCATTGAGATACGCTGAACGATCTATCTCCTTTGAATGCGTAAAATTAAAAGGGAAGTCCTGCAGATTTTTTTGCTCCGATGTCAGAACGCTTTTCTGATCATATGTTACGATGTCTGAATACAACTGGTCTATCCAAATAGGCACTTCACTTTGCGCCTGAGAATAAACAAGCGACCAGTCCACTGATAACCTTTTACCTACCTGATGATTTCCCTGCAATGTATTATTCCAGATGATCTGCCGTTCAAAGAGTGACCGGTCATTAATATAGTCCTGACCTGACTGATGAAGATAATTTGCCAGCCCCTGTTCCAGGTTCCTGTGTTGTGTCTGATCCAATTGAAAATAGGCGGCGTAAAAACTTATTTTATTATACTGGTTAAAATCATAATTCAATTTCAAATGAGTGCCTAACCTATTTTGAAGGTTACTGTAAGTACGGTATTCTATAGGGGCAAAAACAGGCGTGTTTGGTGCGGGAATTGGCTGGGGCTGGCCGCCGGGCGGATAAAATAAAGATGAACTCCCATTGTAAATATGCTGGTAACTGACCGCGGCTAAAAAGCCGAATTTTTTCGATATATAATTGCCGACACTTACATTAAACATTTCATTAACTGGCAACTTCACCTTTGTGTAATCCAGGTATTTCACGTTGAAATCCGAGGGCTGTGGTATGTAACCCGGACCATGAATTTCATAAGGCGTACGAAAAGAAACACCCTTATGGCTGAATGTTGTGAAATCGTGATTGTCAAAATAATTATTATACCCTAATGAACCATTCAACGAGAAAACGAAATGTTTGGGAGCATCTTTTAATATCATATTGGTGACTCCCCCGATGGCATCGCCTTCCATGGAAGGCGTCAATGATTTAACTATTTCTAACTTTTCCAGCAGGTCAGATGGAAAAATATCCAATGGAATTGAACGAGTCTTATCATCCGGACTGGGGATTTTTATACCATTAACGGTAGTATAATTATATCGGTCTGCCATACCGCGGATAATGGCATATTGTCCATCTCCAGAACTGTTTTTTACAACGGAAACTCCGGCTGCCCGCTGCATTACATTTCCAACAGTCAGATCCGGTGAAATTTCAATGGCGTTAGCGGATATTATATTAACCAAATTATTTGCTGATCTTTCCCTTTTGCGCGCACTTCGATCGCTTTCCCTGTCGCCGTTTGAATTCACAGTCACTTCACCCAGTTCACTAATATGCAATTTCAACCGGATATCATTATTAACTATGTAACCATTTCTTACTTCAACATGTAATGAACTGGTATCGTATCCCAAAAAATGAATTATTTCTGTATAGGATCCTGAGGGGATATTCTTAAAGTGAAAAGATCCGTCCAATCCGGTTTTTGTAGAATAGGTTTTTGAAGCATTCATCAGCGACACGGTTGCATCAATCAGACTTTCTCCAGTAATATTATCAGTTACTTTACCTTTTATTTCCTGACCAAAGGATTGAGATGCGGTGAACAAAAAGCAGGTTAAAAAAGAAATAACAATTCCGGACAGTTTTATTTTTTTGGTCATTTTAGACTTCTTGCTTCTATAATGCCGCAATATTACTGTTCCCGCATCTCCTAAAGTGTACTGCCGGAATGTTTAATGATTTGTTGATTTTTCGATAACCTTAATTTAATATTCCATTCATATTTTAGTTTCGAGTTATCCGTCATTACCAGACATTCATATCTGACTTTCACAAAATCATTTCAGGAAAAAACAAATTTTTTCTGCATCCAGTAATTATAACTAATACCCAGTAAAACAGAAGTGATTGTTTTGGAAATGATATAGTTGATCCGGACATAATGAGTAAAAAAATATATTCCTGCAGAGGATAACAATAAATTTCCAATAAAGACCAGGATAAACTTTAATATCCGTACCCGCATCCTTTCCTTTCCAACTTTAAAAACCCAGTTACTGCAAAGAATAAACTGGGCAGTGCCTCCAAAGATATTCCCCGCCGCGTTAGCCGGCAGGTAACCCCAATGAAATATTTCAACCAGGACAACGGTCGTCAAATAATCCGTCCCTGATCCCAGGATCGATGCTGCCTGGGTCTTGATATAAGTAAACATCAGGACATATGAATTTTCCTCTTCATAAACTTCAACTTTTTAATGATCCTACCCTTGCCTGAAAGAAGCGAACCTGTCCACAATCATTTCAAACCATCAGGCTGCTTATGAGTAATAGCCAGGTTATAGTTGATGGTCATGGGTAAAAAGATGGGGCCGGTATGGTTTCCTCCTGTCTCAAAATCCTCGCCCAATAACCGGGCAATGGTAGATGCTATTTGTTTCTGGTAAGATTGCTGATTTGTTTTGATTTCACCGTTGGGTGATATTCCGGGACCGATCACGGCAAACCAGGTTTCACCCGATCCCTTTGTCAGAATTCCATGTTTGTACCAGGCTGCCGGGCTTCTGCCCCGGCCATGATCTGTAGTAATAATAAAAGTTGTCTTGCCCCTGTAAAAAGAATGGGTCTGCACATAATACCAAAGCTCAGCAATCATCCGGTCCACATTCGTAGCCTGTTCCAGATACAAATCGTAGCGACCCCTGTGTGCAAATTCATCTGTTTCTCCAAAACTGATCAGGACGACTCTTGGCTGATTATGTTCAATATATTCCCGGGCACCGAGAAAAGTCAATAGGTCATAACGCGTATGTTGTTTATTTTGAATCAATCCCTGTGATGCATTGATTATTTCATTGTTCAAAGAACTGTCGTCGGGAAGGTCTTCATATCCCGCATTCACAGTCAGTTTATTTCTTCTTTTATTTAAAATAGCAGAAAAAATATTCCAGGAACTGAATGCAGCGACTTTACCGGAATACTCCTTTTTTGAATTCAGATATTCGAAAATATTTGTATTCCAGTTGCGGATGGGAATATTCGGAATAAATACGGGATCGGGATAGCCTGTAAACATTTCATTATATCCCGGATAGGATATTTTATACTTATTGGCCACGTCAACTTTATTCCGGAAGAGACGGTTCCCATAAAGCTGACCCTGCCGTGCTATCGTATTCCATAAGAATGGCATTAACTTCTGCCTGCGAAGTTCCGCCGTGGAAGCCCAGTACATTTCTTTCATCAGGGCGGTATCCCGGACAAAACCCGGGTCACTCATCAGCATGGAATCAGCTCCTGTGAAGACTTCCTGCCACCGGAAACCATCCGTTGTAATGACAAAAATATTTTGCGTTTCTGAACCGGATTGAGCCGAAGTCACTGCCGAAATGAGCAGGAGGTAATAACAGAATACGAATTTCATTTTAATGGGTTTGCCAAAAATAGCATCCGTAAATAAACACGGCATTAAAATAAAATGAACATTCTGTTACCTAACCGGAAGTTCTTACGGAAACAGGTAAATATTCTGACAGATCATTCGGGCTGAACCTGGTCAGTAATCGTCCTGCGCCCAGCGGGAACGGGCGACACCACTGATGATATAAGTATTAGCGGTATCATCCGTAAATTTCGCTTCCATATATATACTATCCACCACGGTTCCGGTTGTTTTGGAGATACCTCCATTGGGAATGATCTTACCATTCGAAATCTTTACATGGATATCGTAATATTCATTCTGTGCCGAATCAATAGAAAAGCTGAGGTTCTTCGGATCCGCCAGCACTTTGCATTTAAACTGGTAGCCATTTTGTAAATCATCCAGCCAGATCGAATCTGGCTGGTTTTGTGACGTATTATAGGTTGCAAACAGCACGTGGGTGCCCAGCAAGTCGGTTCCTCCCGTGCTCAGGGTCACCCACCATTCGTTGGACATAGATACCGTGCCGGTGGCACCGGGGTCTTCCAGCTTTTTAGTACACGATATGGAAAATAAAATAAAGATGGCTGATACGCTGAAAATCCGGTTCATGTGAAACATATTATTACTGTATTATTGTTTTTGCCAGCTTTTTGTTGCTGTAAAAGGTCCAAAGTCTTCCAGGGTAATGGTCCAGGTAATTCTTCCTGAGGCACTTATGGTTCCTGCCCCGTCCAAAGTTCCATAGGCACTGAATTTTTGGACAGGCAGGGTGACATTGATCCCGTCTGAACAAAAGAAATAAGCCTGTATAACGGCGGAGCTGCCACCGCCCCAGCAATTGCTCGTGAAATATACCCCGGGTGCTACCTTGGAAATATCGGCGGTCAGGGCTGCTGAACCGACATTCGCATAGGTGCCGGATAAATCCACCCCCGGATCAGGTGCCGTGGAGATGACCGCTACATTACGGGTAATGGAGGAAGGATAACCGTCCTGGTTAACGGCCGTATAGGTTATAGTATAAATTCCCTCCGTATTCACATCCACCGTACCGGAGGTGGTATAGGTGGTTGGTTTCCCGTTCTCCATGGCAGTTGCCCCGGAATCCACATAAGGCTGCCCGATAAGGACCGATTCAAAAGCAGGTCCCTTCAGCGTCAGGACAACATAGTAAGTCACTTTGGAAATACCGACCTGGGTTGGCGTATCCACAATGGTTTCCTTATTACAGGAAAAAATCAGAACCACTAAACAGGTAAATACAACCCGCATTATATACTTCATAATACCCATTTTTTTAATTTAAAATCATTTACCCCACCAGACAGGTGTTGTGATCGGAACCTGGGCCGGGGTGTTTTTATTTCTCGATCTTTCATTATCCGGAAAAACAATTCTTTTTGGAAATGCCTGACCAATAGCTGAAGTTGCAGACACGACAAACGTTCCGGGTACATATGATATATCGGTGGAATATACAGGGCTCGTTTTTGGAAATGCGGTCCGGTTCCTTTCAAACCAGGCTTCCAGGGCATGGGAGCCCGGAAGAGACGCCCATTTCTGGGTGATGATCGCGTCTATTTTTTCATCCAGAGTTCCGGAAACAGGATATTCATAACCCCCCCCCGAAGAAATAAAAGACGTCGCATCAAATCCGTAAAATGAAAATGCTGCGTTCACCCCGGCATTATACATAGCCTGTGCCTGGTCGCCCGCGAAATATCTTTCCCTTGCCTCCGCCTGCATAAAATAAGATTCAGACGCAGAAATAAACTGAACGGGATCAGTCGGCGCCTGTACAAATGTGGTAGAGGTCCTGTACACCGGGTTGGTGCTCAGATAATTTCCCTGGTCAATTCCAACGGGGTTTGCCGTTCCGAAATAGGAAACTATACGGGGATCATTGTTGGCTTTGAGCCAGCTGATAAAGGTGACGCTCGCTTTCAGGTTAGACGGGGTATTCAAAGCATAAATATTCTGTGCATAGAATGGATTCTGTTTGTTGGGAACGGAAGTCCATTGCGTTATGCCCGCATCTTCAGTCAAAAAAACGGCGCCGGCACTATACAAGGCCTTGATGCCGGCTTCCGCTTCCGCCGGCTTAGCATTCACCATCCTCAGATACATTTTCAGTTTGAGCGTATTGGCAAAGGCTTTCCATTGGAACATATTACCTCCGAACAAAAAATCTTCATTTCCGGGAATGGTATTGGAGGAAGCGCTGAAATCTTTATTGAGAGCTGTATCCAGTGAAGCCAGCAGGGATTCATAAATACTGTCTCCTTGATCAAAGACCGGCTGCAGGTCACCGGTCCCCTGCAGGGCTTGTGAATAGGGCACCTGGTCGTATAAATCCACCAGTACCTGATAAGTATACACTTTCAGAACAGTGGCCATCAGGTTATAATTCCAGTCTTCCGAAACCTTCGTTTTATCCAGGATCAGCTGCAGGTCATTCAGCGCACCTGTATAGAGCTGATTATAACTGGTATTCAGATCCGTACTGGTCACATTATAAGAGTCGTAATTCCTGTACTGGGAAGATGAAACATCTTCGGTTGTAAATTCAGACCATAACATGCCGATGATCGCCAGTTCGCCCCCGATAGCCGAGGCAGCTGATATTTCCGCGGCAGGGAATAATAATTGCGGCGAAGCCTGATCCGTAGACGGGTTATTCGGATTCTGGTTGATATCCAGCTGTTTTTTACAGGCTGTTACACTGAAGCATACCGCGACTGAAAATATCAAGACTAATTTTTTCCATTTCATTGATAACCGGTTGAAATTTTTAAATGTTTTTACTGATCAGAAACTCACCTTTAATGAAAGACCAAATTGAACTGTCGTTGGTCCGGTCGGTGAATATTCCCCAAACTCACTCTGCAGATCATTACCCAGGTTCGAAACCTCGGGATCTATATAGGCATTCCCTTTGGGAAGCCACAACAAAATATTCCTGCCATAGGCTGAAACCATCAGGTTACTTGCATGTATGGGTTTTGTCCACTTCGCAGGCATCGTATAAGAAAGCGTGATATCCCGGAGTTTCAGGAATGATTTATCAATCAGTCGCATGGGATAAGCCAGGGGCTTGTTGTTATTGGTATAGAAATAACTGTCGTATACGCTTTCAGCGATTACCGTTTTATTTTCAACATATACCGGCTTGTTATCTGTTCCCGTTACCTGGTTTACCGAATTGGGTATGATGAACGGCTTCCGGTCGTTATAAGTTGTTATAGCAGCATTACCTGAAAACATGGCAATATCGGCCGTGGAACTATAGAAAAATCCGCCCTTCCTGAAATCCAGGGAGAAACTGAACTGCCAGTTTCTGTAAGAAAATAAATTGATCAATCCCATACTGTAGTCCCTCTCTGAACTGCCGATATCCGCTTTTTCCGGGGCCACTACAGGAAAACCGGTGTTGGCATCCACCACAATTTTGCCATCGGGACTATATTCCGGAGCCGGGCTATAAAATATTCCGACCGGTTTGCCCGGAAATAAATCAAACTCCATTCCGCCCGTCAGACCATCTGATCCGATCTGGATTTTATTCAGCCCGTTGGTAAGACTTACCACATCGCTTTCATTCTTGGCATAGGTGAAATTCAGATTCCATGTGAAATCTCTGCTGCGAACCGGTGTTGCGTTCAAGGTAAGTTCAATACCCCTGTTTCTGACCACACCGACATTTTCAATCAGTCCGCTGTAACCGCTGGAAGGTGAAATGGGCACGTTAAAAATCTGGCCGTCTGTTTCCTTATTATATACCGCGGCATCAATACCTATCCGGTTATCTAAAAATTTCATTTCCATTCCCAATTCCAGCTCCTTCGTAATAATCGGCTTCAGGTCGGGGTTCCCGATACTTGGCGTTATCGTAAAACCATTCACGCCGGCAATCGGAAATGTAACCGATCCATAAGGCATCCCGGTGGTGGAGGGAATATTACCCTGTTGTATGGTAGGATAAATCAGGTAAGGAAGTGCATCCGCGCCGGTCTCTCCATAGGCTGCCCTGAATTTGAGAAGCGAAATACCACTGTTTTTCATGCCGAAGGTTTGGGATGCTAGCCAGGAAAGATTGGCTCCGGGATAGAAAAAGCTGTTGTTATCTATTGGAAGCGTACTGGACCAGTCATTCCGTGCATTGATGGTTAAGTAAAGCTGATCTTTGTAACCCAGAGTAGCCTGTGCATATGCGCCGATCAGTCTTTTTTCGAAGCTGCTGTTTGCGGAAGTGGGCGGACTATTGGAATTTCCCAGGTTATAAAACAGCGGTATGGTAAGCCCCTGTATGGCAGCTGTGACATTGGAAGTCTGTTGCTGATAGTAACTAACTCCTGCCAAAGCTTCAAGGTTAAAACTGGCATCTAAATCCTTATTATACTTTACAATAAAATCTCCGTCGATCAGGCCATTGTAATCCGTTTGCTGCTGGTAGGAACCAATATCGGGAGATCTGGCTGCACCATCCACGTTATTGCCTGAATTCCAGCTGCCGGGTGCTGGCGCATTCACCGCATTCCATATAGATGTACGGGCATTGGAAAAGTCCCCTCCGATCCTGAATTCAGCTGATAATTCGGGGGTGAATTTATAGGACATATCAATCTTCCCGAAAACACGGTCGGAATTCTGGTTACTTCCGTTTTGCGTCAGGTCGTAATAAGGATTTTCAGCAAATGGTGTAAAATAATTATCGACATTAAAAAAGGGATTATTATACAGACTTAAATCCCTGATCCGGATGTCTACAGGAATCTGGAGGATGTTGACGAATAAATCGTTGCCCAGGCCGGCCAGCGAAAATTTAGCCGGGGTCGTAAGGTGCCGGTTGATATAATTCAGCGACACCCCGATCGTGAAATTATTAAATGTGCTGTTGGTACGAAGTGCAAAATTGTTCCTCTGCAATTTATCATAATCACCCGGAAGGATCCCGTTGCTGATTACATTGCCATAGGAAAAATAAAAATTAGTTTTCTCATTACCGCCCGAAATGGCCAGGCTGTTATTGGCTTCCGTTCCCATCTCATAAAAATCCCGGATACTGTTTTCCTGAAAAGCAAATGGTTTTACCAGCTGCGAATTATTTACGGTCGCACCCCAGGGTGTCATTTTCCCATTCAGGGCCGGTCCCCAGCTTCCGTTCTGACCGATATCTGAAACCCCCGCCCATCCCTGGCCAAACTGTTTCTGTTCATCGGGCAGTTTTCCGACTACAGACCCATTAAACGAACTGTTCAGGTCAACCCTGATCTTTCCGGCCTTCCCCTTTTTAGTGGTAATGAGGATAGCCCCGTTTTTGGCTACGGATCCGTACAATGAGGAAGCAGACGTTCCTTTCAGAATGGTTATGGATTCAATATCGTTCGGGTTGATGTCGTTCATACCGTTACCATAGTCTGTCAGTGCTGGACCGTTCCCTCCAGCACCTCCAATATTAATACTGGCATCACTTAGCGGAACTCCGTCAATCACATAGAGGGGCTGGTTGTTTCCGCCGCCGATGACACCAAAACCACGAAGAATTACCTTAGTTGAACCACCAGGCGTTCCGCTGACAGTGGAAATATCAGCGCCGGCAACTTTACCCTGCAGTCCATCCAGCATACTGACGGGTGATACCCTGTTGATGACATCGCTGTTGAATGTTGAGGTGGAGTATCCGACTTTCGCCTTGCTCTTGGTTTGTCCCAAAGCAACAACAACCACTTCATTCATGGAAACCTGACCCGGCTGCAAAATCACTTCATTGCCGGAGAGCTTGCCCAATTGAAATTCCTGTTTGGTATAAGAAGCTGCTGATATAACCAGGATCTGACCTGGTGAAGCCTTAATCCTGAATGATCCGTCGGCTTCTGCTACCACGGTTATGTTCGTCCCTTTTACCGAAACTGTAGCAAAGGAAACGGGCTCTCCGCCCGGGTTGGTAATTTTCCCGGTCGCGATTTCATTCTGGGCAAAAACAGAAATTGAAACAAAAACCAATAACATAGATAATAAATTTCTCATAAGCGGTCTTTTACGTTTAATAACCTACGGATAAATACAGGTACACCCGGAACAGGGATAGCCCCTGAAAATTTTTGAAAATTCATCTTATCATTACAGCATCGTCTGTTAAGACAGTCACTTCATGTGAATCGCTGTGCTCCGGATGTATACAAATTCTTCATGCATTAAAAAAGCATGTTTATCAATTATTTTTCCATACTGAACGATAATTTTTTTGCAAAATCTTTTTGGAATTGCCACCATCATACATTGTGATTGCTGATTTTTATGCAGGACATACATCGGCATAAAACTATTAACAAGGCCGGCCGAAGATTAAAAAGGAAATAAAATCACGCTTCCGGGGGGAATAATAAACACAAATAAATTTTTGTATCTGAATTCAAATAAATTGTAATTCAAATACTTCCCGGTATGAAAATTTCATTTGTTCTTATATCCCATTTTGTAATCTTAACCTTTAAATCAATCTGCGGACAAACAATGCCCGCCTTGCATATAGCGGATTTCCTGTTTACCGGCAGGAACGTGGCAGCCGCAAAAATGAAGTAAGTACAGTACCTCGAACGGGATTCATCCAACAGCATGATATGGAACAGGTTGGATATTGTAACCAGAAGCTGGGCCCGTTTCCCGATGCGCTCAGCGATTATAATAAGTCACTCACCCTGAATCCAAATGCCATAGTAAGAAATATAGCGATGTTCCGGAAAGCCATGATCTATTCCCTGATGAATAAAACCGATAAAGCACCAGCATGGGCACTTCGGTCTACCCATGCAGGTTATAACAGCCTGAACGACTTGGACAGCCTGGACGCTTTTAGCAATCTCAGATCTATGCCGGAATTTCACGAACTCAGGCAAAGAGTCTAAGAAACCATCTTCCCCCTGCACCAGGGAACCCGGGAATCATGATTTTGATTTTTGAATCGGGAACTGGAAACGTTACCTAACCGGAATGCAGGTGCTTTCAGGTTACAGTCATGTGGAATCTATGGCAGGCGGATGTGCAATAATTGAAAATTATCATTCCACACAGACTTATTCAGGCAGAAGTTTTAACTATTACGATACGGCTACCGGTAAATGGGTGCAGGACTGGATCGGATCAGGTGGACCGGGAGACAGGCAGCATTTTGATCATGGTGAATTCAAAAACGGACATATGCATTTTACCTATGAATCCACCAATCAAACAGGTGAGAAAATAAAACGAAATTTTATATTCTATTTCATCTGCAGGGATAGCTTCAGGCAATACAAGGACGTGACAGATGAAAACGGGAAGGCCCTGTCAGTCAACGAAGACCTGACCTGTCTGAGAAAAAAACAAATATGCCAAATTAACTCCCGGAACAGGGTCCCCCATATGTATTGATAGCCTTATTTTTCGGAACTTACCTTTTCAAAACCCCAAAAAAGGAAATGTCACGATCGGCAAGGCACAGAAGAAAAAACCCGGGATATCTATCACAAAACAAAATAAAACTGGTTTCGGGGAGGAAGGACCTATTTTGACCAGATCCTGGAAATAATCAACCGGTCGCAGGAAATTATTCAATTGCAGGTATATATTTTTGATGAAGATGAAACGGGCAGGGAGGTAGTCCATGCCCTGAAAAATGCTGTTAAAAGAAATGTGCGGGTTTATCTGATGGCCGACGGATATGCGTCCCAAAACCTTTCTAAAAAATTTATCGGGAACTGGAAGATGCCGGTATTCATTTTCGTTTTTTCGAGCCCTTATTCCGCAGCCGGAATACTTATTTCGGAAGAAGGCTGCATCACAAAGTCCTGGTTGCGGACAACCGGGTTGCCCTGGTGGGAGGCATCAATATCAGCAATAATTACAACGACATGCCGGGAAGCCGGGATGGCTCGATTTCGCCCTACATATGGAAGGGGAAATTGTACACGAACTTTGCCATAATCTGCAATAAAATATGGGTAGGATATCTCCCTCTAAAGAAGGCATTTTGCCGTGCAGGGAAGTCCGGACCGGTTTAAATATACGCCCCGGTGAGGACAGTCTCTTGCGGGTCAGGCGCAACGACTGGGTGATGAAAAGAAGCCAGATTTCCAGAAGTTATATTGAAATGTTCCGGCATGCACAGGATCACATCATCATGATGTCGGGCTATTTTTTACCCGGGCGGGTCATCCGGAAAAACATGAGAAAGGCAGCGGCGCGGGGGGTGAAAATTAAGCTGGTTCTTGCCGGCATTTCTGATGTGATGGTGGCTAAAAATGCGGAGAGGTATATGTATAACTGGCTGTTCAGGAATGGTATTGAAGTATATGAGTACAAGCCCCGCGTGCTGCATGGGAAAGTGGCTGTATATGACGGCCAATGGGCAACCATCGGGTCCTATAATGTAAATATCATCAGCGCCTATGCCAGTATTGAATTAAATATTGACGTGAATAACCGGGATTTTGCCGGCATGCTGGACCAGAAACTGGAAAAGATCATTCAGGAAGACTGTGTATTAATTACAAAGGAAGATTTCAATTTGCATAATAATATCCTCTACAGGTTATGGGAACAAATTTGTTATTGGTTTATCAGTTTCCTTTTTTTCCTGTTCACCTTCAATTTCAAACAACGGGATTAATTAGGTCTCAAGCCTAAGGTTCATCGATTCAATCACAACTCATAACTCATGTCCGTAAAGGGCCAACGGCCTGTCGTCAGTTCCCCCGGATCCGCTTTATGAAAGCTATTATGGAAGCGCGGTCCCAGTTTGAAAACCGGCCCCGCTGCACAACGAGTTGGTTTGCACCCGGTTGCTGCAGGTAATAATGAAATACAAAATGCGATTCCGGGTTTTGCCAGCCCTGCATTTGCCCGAAACGGAGATCATTGAAAACCACTCCGTCCTTTGTTGAATCTGCCGTATAAAAACCCTGGGAAAAGCGAATCAACTGCTGCAGGTCCCTCTGCCTGTAAAATGGCTGTAACAAAGATGCATTCCGGGGAAAAAATTTAAAATCTATCTGATTTTTCTTATCAAACACCGACCTGAAGCCGACATAATAACCCGAATCCTTTTCTGCAACCAAATACCATAACCAGTTATTGAATGGTGTGGGTGTGGTGAAGTACCGGGTATAATGAATATCCTGGTGAATCAGCGCGTACCGGGTATCATTGTCTGTTTTGAATTTGTTGACCATACAGTAAAGTAAGTACAGGGAGCAGGAAACCAATCCAAACAAGGCCCAGCTCTTCCTTTTATTGCTGTTCCTCTTTATTATAATTAAACAAACCGCCGCGATGCCCGGCCCGATCGAGAAAAAGGGATCGGCTACAAAAACAGTATTAAATGAAACCCGGTAATGGCTGAAAGGTTCAAACAATCCGGTCCCATAGGCATTGAACACGTCCAGGAACAGATGGCTCCCGATCTCCGTCCCCATAAAAACCAGCCAGGTTTTTATGGGGATATTTTCGATCCGGTGCCGGTGCCTGAAGAAAAATGCAAGCGCGACAACCACCAGGAAAGCAAATAAAAAAGAATGCGTAAATCCACGGTGGGCCATCAGGTCGTCTGCCGTGTTCAACCATAAAGACCCAACAAAATCGATGTCAGGCAAACTGCCGGCAATGGCTCCGTACAACATGGCCTTTTTCCCTATTTTCCTGCCCAGGAAAAGGTCCCCTATACAGGCACCAACAGCAATATGTGTTAAACTATCCATCTGATTTTACAATGTTTCAGCATGAATTATGTTATCCGGAAGTTAATGCATTTGATCCGGCCGCCCTCCAATCATTCACTGAAACCGGAAAATCGAAGGGTTTCCAGGAATGGGAGCGGATGATCAACAACGGTCTGAAATGCTGTCTGGTAGCCGATTTGGTGCCATTCAAGGATCCTGATATCCGGAATGATATCCCCCCGGATCAGAAATAAAAAATACATTTGGGTACAAAAGTCAGTAACCGGGTTGATCTTAATCATGTCTGAACTTTGAATTGACCTTTACTTTTATTCCGGATTTAATCATCTATATCACTTTATAAAAGTTTTAATAATGAATTCCAGTAATCATCTGACCATCTGCAAAACGGCAAAAGCGATCCCTGTTTTTTCTATTTTTTTCCTACTCATGACCGGTTTTAAGGCTGAAGCGCAGTCCAAGCCCTGGCCGGTTCCCGCCACGGGATCCGGTTTAAAGAATCCGGTACCCAGTGACCCTGCAACACTTAAAGAAGCAAAAGCCCTCTATACATCTTATTGCGCACCGTGTCATGGCGACAAGGGCAAAGGAGACGGTGTTGCCGCTGTGGCGTTGAATCCAAAACCAGCTGACCATACATCAGCAAAAGTGCAGCAGGAAACTGACGGTACCCTTTTCTATAAGATGTCAGAAGGCCGGGATCCCATGCCGCAATATAAAAGGACGCTCACAGAAACTCAACGCTGGGAGTTGGTTAACTACATCCGGGTGCTTGGTAAAAATACTAAAAAGTAGTCCGGGTAAAAGAAGAAAAACCCAATGTTCTTAAAAAAAGATTCCATTAACTAACTATAACCTCAGGAACATGAAAACAATTAAAATTTTATCAGGTCTCGCCCTGTCCATGCTTATCTTTTCTCCGATGGGCAATCACCTGTTTGCACAGGATCAGGCGGTTGATACAACCCTAACCAATCGCGTTACAGAATTGGAAATAGAGTTAAGCCATAAAAAAACCGGTGAAGATCATTTTATGATGGCGGGACTCGCCACATTTGGATTTGTTTCCAATACAACCACGACCACCTCAGGCGGGATCAGTCAGAAGACTACTACAAATAGTTTCCCGGATGTCGACCACTTTGAATTCAGCCCCCTGTTTTTGTGGAGGCATGGCGATAAATTCCTGCTGGAATTTGAGCCTTCCTTTGATGGCTTTTCTTTAGGTGTTAACTGGGCCGATGTATCTTACTTTGTAGCCCCCGGACTCATATTGCGGGCCGGTTATCTTGTTACCCCTTTTGGCACATACAGCAAACGACTGGCAGCCGGCTGGATCGATAAACTTCCTACAGACCCCACTGGTTTGGCCGATTACCCGCCTACCTCGGATTTTGGGGTTGAAGCAGAAGGCGGATTACCCATGGGGAACATGAAAATGAATTATGACATCAGTGTAACGAATGGTATGCAATTGCTGTCTGACGGTGAGTTACAAAGTGTGGGTGCTGTTGATAATAATAAAAATAAAACCGTAACTGCGAGGCTGGGCCTGCTGCCATTATCCAACTCCTCCCTTGAAATCGGAGTGAGCGGTATGTGGGGAACGGTGGGAGATGCAAATTCCCCTTATGAAAGCGCCCGGAGTCAGTCCTATGCCGCAGACCTGAATTTTGTTAAATCGTTCAGTCCGATCCTTGTAAATATTAAAGGACAGTATAATTATACGTTTGTGAATAACCAGAATTATATCAATCCTTCGGATTCAAGTGTATACACATTCGACAATAAGACCACTTCTGGCTTCGCGCAGATTTCATTCCGACCTACGGGCTCCGGTAATAATTTGCTGAAAAACCTGGAACTGGCCTTCCGTTATGGCAAGTATATCACTCCATCCAAATCGACCTGGGGACAAAATTCCGATATCATTGACGTCAGCCTGGATTACTGGTTTACCTGGAGGACCGTATTTAAGATCGGCTATCAGTCCAGTAATGGCACCAGCACTGCTATCGCAAATACGGGTGATAAAATAAAATCGGAATCTTTATTCGCTCAATTTTCTATCCAACTATAAAAAATATAAATATGAAAATCTTCCAGATAAAAAAGTTGGTAATCATATCAATAACCGGATTGGGACTCTTGATCTCGGTCACCATCAATGGCTGTAAAGCCAGCCAGCAGGTAAGCAGTAAATCAGGTGCCCAGCTCTGGGCGGAAAATTGTCAGCGCTGTCATAATACGCCATCTCCTGCCACATTCTCCCCGGAACAATGGGAAACCGTTGGCCTTCATATGCAAAGCAGGGCGTTGATAACTGACGAAGAAAGGACTAAAATTGTAGATTTTCTGAAACAATAACCAGGATCTTCAAATGAACTTTATATAGTTTACCCCGCATAGATACCAGAAAAAATCCCAGGCTTCAGGCTTTAAACCTGAAGCTTTAAATTGCAGCATGGAATTAGGTATCAGCAGTTTTGCAGAATTGACGCCCGACCCGGTAACGGGCAAAACCATCAGCGGTTACCAGCGCATGACGGACCTGATGGAAGAAATAGAACTGGCAGACCAGCTCGGTCTCGATGTGTACGCCCTGGGAGAACACCATCGTCCGGATTTTATTGTTTCCTCCCCGGCCGTCGTACTGGCGGCGGCTGCAGTGAAAACCAGAAGTATAAGACTTTCAAGCGCCGTTACAGTTCTCAGTTCCGACGATCCTGTAAGGGTATTCCAGGATTTCGCAACCGTTGACCTGCTCTCGGGTGGTCGAGCTGAAATTATGGCCGGCCGGGGTTCTTTTATAGAATCCTTCCCCCTGTTCGGATATGACCTGGCGGATTATGATGAATTATTTTCTGAAAAACTCGGCCTGCTGTTGAAATTAAATGAGTCTGAAAAAATAAACTGGAAGGGAAAATACCGGCCCCCCATCCGGGACCTGGGCGTTTACCCCCGTCCCTATCAATCAAAGTTACCGGTCTGGATAGCCGTTGGCGGCACGCCCGAATCCATTATCCGGGCTGCCAGCCTGGGGCTTCCCCTTGCCCTGGCGATAATCGGTGGAAATCCGGCACATTTCCAGCCCCTGGTAGGGCTTTACAGGGAAACTTCCACATCAGCCGGGCATGGCCGGCTTCCCCTGGCCGTTCATTCTCATGGATATATTTCCGAAGATTCCCAGCGGGCTGCCGATGAATTCTTTCCCTCTTATGCCTACGCCATGTCGAATATCGGAAGGGAACGGGGATGGCCTCCCACCACCCGGTCACAGTTTGAAGCCGGAAGATCCAGGCAGGGAGCCCTGCTGGTCGGTTCTCCCCAACAGGTGATCGATAAAATCCTGTATGAAAAAGAATTATTCGGGCTGGACCGCTTTCTTTTACATGTAAGTGTCGGCACCATGCCCCATGCCCGGGTCATGCATTCCATAGAACTCTACGGTACTCAGGTCGCACCCGTGATCCGGAAAGCCGGCGTGACAGCCTGACAATTGGCATCATATTTACATGTTGGAACTAAAAATTATTGAGCCTTATGAAGTATACCCTATTATCCCTTGTTCTTTTTTTATCCGTTCCATTTTTTGCCTGTAAAACAAATTCGATTACCGGCCGAAGTCAGCTCGACCTGGTTTCAGAATCGGATGTACAGACCATGGCGCTGACCCAGTACAAAGATTTTTTATCCAAAAACCAGTTGGTTCCATCCACCAACAGGAACCAGGAAATGGTTCGCCGGGTCGGAAACCGGATTTCAACCGCGATTACCAAATATTATAATGAACACGGCGCAGGAGATGAGCTGAAAGGTTATACCTGGGAATTCAACCTGGTCGAAAGCAAGGAAGTCAATGCCTGGTGTATGCCGGGAGGAAAAGTAGTTGTTTATACCGGCTTATTGCCCTTCACCCAGAATGAAACCGCCCTGGCCATTGTGCTGGGACATGAAATTACACATGCAGTGGCGGGTCACGGCAGGGAACGTATGAGCCAGCAAATGCTGGCCCAGGGCATTCAGGTGGCAGGGGATGTTGCTTTGGGAAGCAATCCGAATACGGTAAATATTTTTAACCAGGTTTATGGACCAGCTGCACAAATCGGGGTATTGCTTCCCTATTCTCGCAAGCAGGAAAGTGAAGCAGATCATTACGGATTAATTTTCGCCGCCATGGCCGGTTATGACCCACAGGAAGCAATCCCCTTCTGGACGCGTATGGCTTCCATGGGAGGAGAAAAACCTCCTGTATTATTGAGCGATCATCCTGCAGACCAGCAAAGAATTGATGATCTGAAAAAAGAGATGCCCGAAGCCATGAAATATTATACCGGGTCAGTGCATTAGCCGAAAGGCCGGCTCTTAAAATAAAAGCCCCCCTCCGGATAACAGAGAGGGGGGCGCCAAAAATAGTACGGATTAATAAGGACGGATAATGGTAAATGTTTTTCCGTTCGCACCGGTCCATACCAGTTTGAAATAGTAAGTTCCTGAACCCGGACATCCGGTTGGTTCGCCAGCGGCATCCAGCCCATAAGTAATTACGGAAGTTCCTTTATCAGATTTTACGGTATTCTGACCGCTCACCAGCCTGAAGTCACAATCCTGGCGGATCACTTTGGGTGTACTGATCAGACTCTTGAATGTTTCACCGAAACGATTCGTTCCCCATTCTGCAATATTATTATCCGTTCCATCTGAATAAGTGCCCGTAGTGGTAATCACAATTCCGTTATCATAGGTAAACACGCGTTGTTTTGATACATTCCAGGTCCTGGATATGCCACTTTCAAAATCTACCTTCAGGCTTCCTGTAATAGTATGCGTAATCGTCTGCACAGTAGCCAGGTCTTTCAGCAGGCCGCCGCTTACATTCGTGATGGTTTTTGTGCCATTGAGTACAAAGCTCTTGCCATCCCGCAAACGGGTAATCGTCAATGTATCAATGGTGACGGTTGCCGTTGCGCCCGGCGTCTTTCCAATGCTGGCCATAGGGCAGGCTGATAATAACGGTTCCGGTGCGTGTTCTGTTCCCCCAACAATTGGTGCCATCATATACAATGGTAATGGTACGCTGACTGTTCGATGTGTCGTAGGAAATTGTGGCATCACAAATAAACTGATGCACATTGACCAGGCTGGAAACCTGCGTATCTTTCATTCACGCTGTTTACTTCGGTATTACCTGATAGAGAAACAGAACTGCTGAGGGAACCTGAAAAATCAGATTGCCCGTTCAGCGCCGTATTGGCATCATTGCTGATGATATCTGATTCATTGGATACCTGTTGCTGGTCATCGCCTGCCGTGCTTAGGTTTGCCGTTGTTGTACCTGAAGTGGCAGCTGTATCCTTTTTACAGGAAAACATGCTGATGCAGGATACCAGGACGATGGCCAGGGTGATCCGGCGAATGAGGTTTGCTTTCATAATTACGATTATTTTTTTACTGAGAAGGGATTCAGGCCTGGGGGTTTAACGGAACCCTAAATTTAATTTGTTAACAAACCGTTAGGAGTCCGGCTCCGTTACACATTTTTTGATATCCTTTGAATTACCGGGCATGAAAGTCGGGAAAAGGTTACACCGTATTGCTTTTAGCAGTAAGCAGCATGGAGATTTTACTGTGGAGATCCTCCGGGCGGAATGGCTTGGGAACGAATTCCATGAATCCTTTCATTAAAAGATCAGCGCGCATATTATCGTATACTGCTGCCGTAAATGCGATGGCCGGAACAGCCGGATTTATTTTTTTGATTTCGCCAAGGGCTGTAATCCCGTCCATCTCCGGCATTTCCAGGTCGATCAGTACCAGGTCGAAAACATGCTGGGAAAATAAATCAACGGCCTGTTTACCATTATAAGCTTCTTTCACTTCAATACCCCATTTCATCAGGAAGCGGCGGGCAATGGACATATTAATGGCATTGTCTTCTGCCACCATTACTTTAACGCCAGGGAAATTCGGCAAATGTTTTACACGGTCTTCATTGATATACTGCTTCCTGTTTTCATTGATGGCCAGCTTGAGTGTAAAATGAAAAGTGGATCCCCTGCCTTCTTCACTTTCCAGTTTTAATTCTCCATGAAACAGGCTCACCAGCTTTTTAGTAATGGACAGGCCCAGCCCGGTGCCGCCGTATTTACGCGTGGTATTGACATCGGCCTGGGTAAAGCTTTCAAATATTTCCTGTTGTTTATTGGCAGGAATACCGATACCCGTATCTTTTACCATAAACTGGATGGTGGCTTTCTGGCTGGTTGAAAATATTTTTTTTGCCACCACGGTAATCTCTCCGTAGTGGGTGAATTTAAGCGCATTGGCAAGCAGATTACTGAATACCTGGTTCAGTCTGGTTTCATCCGTCATCACTTCTATATCCAGGCTTTCATCAATATCCATTTTGAAACCCAGGTTTCTTGGCATGGGCCTGGGCTGCAAACTGCAGGTTGATCTTTTCCAGGAATTTTTTGAGGTCCACCGGATGTTCACCCAATTGCAGTTTCCCTACTTCAATTTTACCGAAATCAAGGATCTCATTGATCAGCATCATCATATGCTCGGATGAATACTTGAGTATATCCAGGTGTGATTTCTGTTCCGGAAGATAATTTTCCTGCAGCAATAAGTTTGAGGTACCAATGATCCCGTTTAGCGGCGTGCGCAGCTCATGGCTCATATTGGAAAGAAATCGCGATTTAGCCTGTGAAGCAACTTCTGCTTTTTGTTTTGCCTTCATCAGTTCGAATTGAGCCGTCTTGATTTCCGAAATATCCAGGATACTGATCTTTAAAAATTTCTTTTCAAGATCCCGGAATGGCACGATATTCACGAAGGCGAAAAAAGTTCTTTCTGCAGATGTCAGCGCCAGTTCCCCCTGCCAGTCCTTTGCCCGCTGGTTTTCCAGATTCCCCTCTATCGATCTTGAATAATTCAATATGCTCACTCGTGAACCATTCTTCGATAGCCGTTCCTTCGATCTCCCTTTTCTGCCTGATATGCAGCAGTTCACAGGCCCGGTTATTGCAGCCGATTATCCTGCGGTGCTCTGCATCCATAATCAGCACCCCATCCAGCGAAGTATTATAAATGGTGTCTACAAAATGCTTCTCTTTCAGGATCGCTTCTTCATGATCCCGGTTTACCCGGAAAATAAAATAAGAGAAAAAGGTGGTCAGTGTCAAAGAGATCGCCAGGTTGGAAGTATACAAACGCGCAAACATACCGGCAATGCGCACCTGGTAATAATTTTCATAAGGGCTCAGGTTCAAACAAAGCAGTACAGAAACTATAGTAATCAGGTAAACAAACCTGAGCTCTGCAAAGTTTCTTTTCACATCAATCACCATGGCCATGACCAGGAAGTATGGGAAATAAAGCAGGTATTCCCCTGCGCGCAACCCCTCCATATAATTCATCACAATCAGGTACAAATTGAGATTGATAATGGCTATGATGCGGGCCAGTTCAAACCTTTTTTTGGAATTCAGGTGGAAAGCCAGGATAAAAATATAACCCGCAGAAAGGTTGATCAGGGCGGAGATATACAGACTTAGAGCAAAATAACTGACAACGGACATCAGGGTTCCACAGAGAGTCAGGAAGATGAACTGGTTAAAACGGATGATCTTCTTGCGCTGGGATAATTGAATTGGACGGGTCCAGTCCGGAATATACAATATCCTGATATACAGACCATAATACAGGCAGAGAGTCGGGATTTCAGGGAGGGTATCAGATGAAATAATTTGAATATTAAAACGCGGGGAGTATAATAATTATTATTTAAAGCGTTAATATAGTTGAATCCAGATTGTCATGAATAACCTGAAAACCGGTAATACATTCGTTTTCAACCCTGAATTCGATGCGAATTACCTCAATAGTCTCTACGGGGACGATTTTATGTACCTGCAGGAAGTATTTGAGACGGTTCTGGATGATTACCAGTCCTTAACCGATCAATATTGAATACAGTTATTCCTCCGGCAACCTCGCGGCCCTGAGATCAGCCGTTCATAAATTCAAACCGGTATTTGGATTCGTCGGACTCACTGCAGTTCAGCAGTTATGCCAGGACTTTGAAAAAACATGTGATCAGGCAGCCTCACCCGGTGAACTGTCGGGCGATTATGAAACGCTGAAAAATAAAATATTCCAGAGTAAACAGATTATAGAAGAAGAAAAGAAAAATTTGGAAGTATTTAATAGCAATTGTTCATGAGTCTCAGCTGTATTATTGTAGAAGATCTGCAGGTAGCCGCCAATTACCTGAGGAATTGTTGTGAAAAAAGCGGACAGGTGGAAGTGAGGGGGCATTTCAGCAATGTAACAGATGCCCTGTCCTTTCTGAACAGCCACACAGTCGACCTGATATTCCTGGATGTGGAAATGCCCGGCGCCAATGGTTTTGAGCTGCTGGACCAGATCGCGTTTTCACCCAAAGTGATCCTGACCACGGCCAAATCGGAATATGCCTACAATGCATTCCAGTATAACGTATCCGATTACCTGATGAAGCCGTTTACCTACCAGCGCTTCATAGAAGCTCTGGCGAAAATCCAGCCTTCCAAAGAAACCATTTCAACCAACAGCGCTACGGATCACATCTATATCAAAACCGACGGCAAACTGATCCGGTTGAACAATGACTCCATCTTGTATATTGAAAGCATGGGCGATTATGTAAAATTCGTGACCATCGACGGCAAGAAATACATTACCCACAATACCATCAAAAACCTCGAAGAGAAAGTCAGTAAGCAGCATTTTCTCAAAGTGCACCGTTCCTATATCGTCAACCTCCATAAAATCGACGATATGCGGGAAAACCTGCTTTTTATAAAGGGCAATGAGATCCCCGTCAGCAAGGCCAATAAGGCAGATGTATTCCGCAGGCTGAATATCGTTTGAAAGGCTTAAGACTGAAAGCCTAAGACATAAAACACGTTCATTCCAAACTGAACTTCCTTATTTACCTCCGTTCCACTCATTATTTTTCCTGTCTATATCAGGCAGCACATGATCAGGATCAAGGATGACTTTTTCAATTTTTACTAGCAGAAGTATATTTTAATGTCCAGATACCGCCCCGTTGCCAGATTTCAACCGGAAGTTGAATGTTCTCTGACTTCCCGTTAACCTGAACAATTTTTAAAATAACCGGCATGATCATTTTGCCTTTGTTTTCAATCGTAATCAATGCCCCTTTGGATGGATCATTGTCAACATATTTTACATCCGTCAGCGCCTGGTCCAGGGTCCAGGTTGTAAAAAACCATTCTTTCCAAAACCAGTTTAAATCGTCACCTGCTGCATTGTTCATACAACGAAAGAAGTCGTAAGGAGTGGGGTGCTTAAACGCCCAGGACTCTGTATATTTTCTGAATGCATAATCAAACCGGTCTTTACCCAACCACCACATTACGAAGCAATTTGAGTCCATAGGCTGTTTTACCATAGTACTGATAATACTGGCCATATATCCATTGCTTCAGAAACAGTCATTAAAGGATCCCGGAGTGTCGGCAGAACTGTCAGGTCGAGGTAAGCAAAATGATCCTTATTAAATAATGACGGGTCATTTGCATATTCACCTTTATTGAAAATATCGTTGGCGTAATAATTTATATAGGTATTAAATCCTTCATCCTGCCACATATATTTTCTTTCGTTGGAGCCCACAATCATGGGGTACCAGTTGTGCCCGATCTCATGCGCAATCACAAACCACAAAGGGGCTTTCGTACTTTTATAATCATTAAAAATCATTCCGGGATATTCCATGCCGGTGATATTCGAGCCAATATTAACAGCGCTGTTCCAGGGATATTCAAAAAAGTTTTTTGAATAAATTTCAATACTGTATTTTTAAATATTCTGTGGCCCTGGACCAGGCGGTATCTCCCAGGCTTTCCGGCGGATATGCAGACATGGCCATCACTTTGCGGCCGGAGGGGAGGTTTACCTTTGCGGCATCCCATACCAGTGCCTTTGATGCCGCCCAGGCAACATCCCGGGTGTTCTTCATGGTAAAATGCCAGGTAAGATTTCCTTTGCCGGCCGGGCGCATGGAGGGTTTCCCAATTTCATCCACGTTGATGATTGAAACGGTTTTATCGCTTTTCGCTGCTTTTGCCAGCCTTCTTATTTCTCCGGTTGTTAAGACCTCTGTTGTATTTTGCAGATCTCCTGAACCGTAAACAATCATTTCTGAAGGTGCCGTAATGTAGTAATCGAAATTACCATAATCACAATAAAACTCGCCCAGGCCCATATATGGAAGCGTGTTCCAGCCTTCCACATCATCATACACACACATGCGCGGATACCATTGCGCAATTTTATAAACAACGCCCTTTTTAGTATATAATCTTCCCATGCGGTCAGCGCCATAAGCAGGAATTGAAAAACTGTAATTTATTTTAATAACCGAAATGTATCCCCTTTGGGAAGTAACGGCGTGTTTAATCGAATTTGCATCCGGGTATCAGAGATCAGCGGTTGCACTTTATATGTTTTCCCGCCATAAGTTACCGTTACTGTCGGCAATATGATAACCGCCCCGGTCATAACCCAGTACACCCAATCTGGTCTCCTGAAGCAGGAATTGCTGCCGCGCCTCTCGAAGCCGGATTAAAAAGATTTTGATCCAGTTGAAGCCACAGATAATCCAGTTTGTCTGGACTATTATTGGTATATGAGATCATGACATCTCCCGTAATGCTTGTATCTTTTTCACTTAGAATGGCATGTATCAGGTAACTGGCACTGTTTTGCCAATACATAGGTCCCGGAGTTCCATTTGCAGAACGATAGGCGTTGCCGGGATTTGGATTAAAGCCCTGTAAAAAAAAGTCATGCGGATTGTATAACAAACTGTCGTTGCGCTCATTTTGCGCATATAAAAAAAACATGCTGATCAATAAAAACCAGACTAAGAATAACTTCTTCATATGCATATTTTAATTAAGTATATTTTCTTTCATAGAACGTGTAAGACCAGGCATATGCTAAGGAACGACTTATGGCTTATTACATAATGGTTTATACCCGGTTCCTGACTCTGAAAATTCGTTTATCGTCCTTTTTGTCCCGAAAATCGAAGGTTTTACCGCCTCGGTCGAATAACTTATGAGAAGCGTGAAAGGCTTTGCATCTTTGTATTGTTGACGCGCCAATCCGATGAAAACCGAAAGAATCCGAAGAAAAACCGAATGGAACCATCCCGATGAAAACCGAACGAGTCCAGTGAGAACCGAAAGCTTTCAAAATATTTAACCTGTGAATTCGAGATCCAATACCTTGAAAAAAATGTTGACGACCCCTGAACCCTCCTTATCCTGCTGAAAACACTAAGAAGATCCAGTATTGAAAACCACTAAAATCTGTACCTTTTCTTGACGGAAAACTAAATTTTGATGACTCTTTAAAAACAGATTTGGACGGCCACCGGAAGGTGGCTGTCTTTTTTATTTATTTACCTCCACGATACAGACCACCAGCCTGTTACTGTTCCCGCCTCCCCTGAAATGAATATTCCCTTTTTGGGAAACATCGGCCTGGATAAATTGCGTGCTTACACCCAGGGCCGACCGGATTCCGGCTGCATAATCCCCTGTTTTGTTCCGGTTGATCTTATCATTGAGTGTGCTCCAGTTCAGGCTCTCCTTACTCACCACCACGGCCATCAGGTCCTTTGTGCCGATACTGTCTGGCTCCATACTTTTATCCTTAGGAAACAAACGGTACCCGGTGATGCCGCAGAAAGGAGAATATTTTGATTTAGTGGGATCGTCAGCCCGGGGATAAGGAAACAGAGTATAACTGCTACCGTCGGTTTCCCTTCCGAATACATAAATATAACACTCCGACTGATTGCGGATTTCCATTTTGAACCGGGTACCCCGTTTTACGATGCCCATCGTTTCAAAAACATTTTCGGCCGTTCTTTTTAAAGGAATATAATCCCCGGCCACCATTTTCTTCCCATCAGATTTTACCTGCACCAGGCCCACTTCGCATTCAAAAGGTTTATTCGCTGCCTCCCCCACGGCCGGCATGGCTTCCAGTCCGTAGGCTTCCCTCACAAAATACTTAAAATGTTTATACCTGACCCAGGCAAACCCGTTATTGCCCCATTGCGGTCCCCAGCTGTTCATGAGCAGGAATGCGCCCCCGTATTTTGCGTCATCATATCCAACCACGCACTGGGCATGGCCTCCAAATCCCATCATGCTCGCATCGTCCTGCGTGGGGTTCCAGACATCCTGTCCCATCATGGGCTGCATATAGGATCCACCCACCATCATGCCAATAACAACCGGGGCTCCCTGGGAAAGATTTTCTTTTATTGCGCGCAGATCTATCTGGTCCGTTCTGTCGCCCACGGTTAGCCGGTTCGCCCCGCGCATACGGAATTGCCTGGCCTGATCCAGTAATTGGGGATCAGGCTGCCTTTTGCAGTCCTGGTCGGTATAAGGGAATGTTTCGTAGGGAACCGAACCTTTCTGGCTCATGAAATCCATGGCCCGGTTAATATACGATCCCTCGCAACCGTCCAGGCTGATCTGGTTATATAAAAAAGCGGGACTGAATTTTAAAGCATTCGGATCAGACCCTGTTCTGGCAGATTCCAGGATGGTACGCGCTCCATAGGCGCTGCTCCATGCCACGCAGCTGCCCTGTTTTCCCTGGTCGCCTACTGCCGGCGCATATTTCTGCAGATTGGCGGATTCCGGCAGCGGATTCCTGGTGTCATCGTCAGAAAGCGATTCATATACTTTGGCCTTGTCAAACACACGGGGATCCAGGATCCCGCCGGTTGCCAACTGCTGAACCTGTTGCACGATCCCGACTCCATTGCATCCGCCCCCCCGGCCCAATAAGAAATAAGCGCCAATACCAAGTGCGATGATCAGGAGCAGGCTTTTCGGTCCGCGGATCAGACTGAATACCAGCGGGAGCAGGCCAAAAAGTCCGCCGCCACCTCCCCCGCCACCCCGGCCTGGGTCTCCGCCCTCAAAACCACCCCCGCTGTCGTCCGGTTGCACCGGATCGTCTGTCATGCGAATAGGCATAGCATAAAAATTTAAATCACTTCCACCTGGTTGCGCAACAAATCATCAAACTGGTCCCTGCGGCGGATCAGGTGGGTTTTACCTTCCATTACCAGCACTTCGGCCGGTTTGAAGCGTGAATTAAAATTGGATGACATTTCGAAACCATAGGCGCCGGCATTACGAAATACCAGGTAATCGCCTTCCCGAACTTCATTCAGTGGCCGGTCCCAGGCAAAAGTATCCGTTTCGCAGATATTCCCGACAACCGAATAATTTTTCATAGGCCCTTCCGGGTTACTGATATTTTCTATATGATGATAGGCATCATAAAACATTGGGCGTATGAGGTGATTGAAACCGCTGTTCACGCTCACAAATTCAGCCGCACTGGTTTCTTTCAGCACATTCACTTTCGTGATAAAATGACCGGCTGCACTTACCAGGAATTTACCGGGCTCAAACCAGACCTGCAGTTTTTTCCCGTTTTTATAGGGATGATTGGCGAAAGCCCGGCCAACTTTTTCAGCGAGGAGTGGAATATCCGTTTCCTGTTCACCCGCCTTGCTCGCCACTTTAAATCCGCCGCCCAGGTCAATGAATTCCAGGTGTTCAAAATGGGGTGCGATGTCGAACAACACATCCACCCCCTTCAGGAAAACATCCACGTCCTTAATTTCACTGCCGGTATGGATATGCAGGTCGCTGATGCGCAGCTGGAATGCATCCACCAGCTTCAGGATGCGGTCGACCTGGTCTACCGGTATGCCGAATTTGCTTTTATCGTGACCCGTGGAAATTTTTATATTACCGCCTGCCAGGATATTCGGGCGCAGACGTACACCTACCGGGTATGAATGACCGAAAGCCGTCCCGAATTTTTCCAGGTTGGAAAGGCTGTCTATATTGATGTACACGCCAAGTTCCTTCGCTTCTTTGATTTCATCAAAGTCGATCCCGTTGGATGTATAGAGTATACGGGAAGCAGGAAATCCGGCGTGCAGTGCGAGTTTCACTTCGTTAACGGAACTACAGTCCACATTGGCGCCCAGGTTCCGGATATACCGGAGGATGTTCACATTGGTGAGTGCCTTGCAGGCATAGAAAAAAATGGTATTGGTATTGCCGAAAGCATTTTGCAGTTTGCCGTATTGCTCTTTTATTTTCTCAGCATGATAAACGTAAAGCGGGGTTCCATATTCTTCAGCAATGGAGATGAGTTCGGAATGGGACAGGGATGAAGTCATATTCGCGAATATACATATGGTATCGCGATTTTATACGAACAGAACCAGCGGCCTTACTTTTAAAATAAATAAAACACCTAAGGCTTACGACGGGTCTTCCTCTCCCGGATCTTCAGATGCCGTGTTATTCTCCAGCAGTTCACCTTCCTCGCTTACCACCAGGGCTGTATTAATTTCTATGGTTGCGGGTGTATAATTTATCAGGGATGGTTCTTCCAGGCTTTCTCCCACTACTTCCCGCAGGCGTGGCAGGTCGGCCGTCTGGTTGATGCCAAAATAATCCATGAAGGATTTGGACGTGGTATAAATCAGGGGTTTGCCCGGCATCTCTTCATTACGGCCCATAATCACGATGAGTTCCTTTTCCAAAAGTTTCTGGATGGAATAATCGCTGTTTACGCCCCGGATGGATTCGATTTCTCCTTTGGTGATGGGTTGTTTGTATGCCACGATCGACAGGGTTTCAAGCGCAGCGGTGGAGAGGCGTTTGAGGAATTTCTCCCCGTTTAGCTGGGCAATGGTTTTATGGAACGCCTTTTTGGAAAGGAACTGCCATCCGCCGCCGCTTTCCCTTACTTCAAAAGGATAAAATTCAGAACGGTATTTATCCACGATCCCTTCGATGCCGGTTTGTATTTGTTCGAGGGTGAGTTTATCGTCCATGAAACCAAATGCATTGTTGAGCAGTTCGGTCATTTCCATGGCCGTCAGTGGCTTATCACTGGCGAAAATCAGTGCTTCAATGTGCGGGATTAAATCAGAAAGTTCCATATGGGAATTTGAGAATTAGGGAAATTCAGAATTAAATACCAGTTCGATCCGGTGCAAATTATATAAATGGGGATCAAATTCTAATCATACGCCTCGGGAGATGCCCACAATTCACCCACATTCCCAAACTCTCAGATTTCCGAATTATCCCTGCAGTGCTGCAGCACCGGAAACAATTTCTGTCAGTTCGGTGGTAATGGCTGCCTGGCGGGCGCGGTTATATGAAATGCGGAGGCTGCGCAGGATCTCGTTGGCATTTTCAGTGGCCTTATCCATGGCTGTCATGCGGGCACCGTGTTCGGAGGCATTGGCATCCAGAACAGCCTTAAAGAGCTGGGTGTTGAGGATTTTCGGCATGAGCTCAGCCAGGATCACTTCTTTGGAAGGCTCAAATATGAAGTCGCCGGAAGGGGTGCCGGGTGTCTTATTCGATTTTGGAATGGGCAGGAAAGGTTCTACCACGAAATTCTGGGAAGCGGCATTTTTAAATTCACTGTACACGATATCGATCGCATCGAACTCTCGGTTTTCAAATGCTTTGACGGCAGCCTGTGCACAAAGCTGAACGGACTCAAAGCGCAGGTTTTGAAATATATCGCGGAATTCTCCGTTTACTTTATAGTTGTTTTTCAGGAAATGTTCATAGCCCTTTTTACCAATGCTCCAGATGACTGTATTGCCCTTAGCCGTTTGTGCAGGATATTTTCCCTGCATGGTGGCTTTTGCCAGTTTAATCAGGGTGGAATTGTAGGCACCGCAGGATGACCGGTCGCTCGTGATCAGGATCAGCAATACCTTTTCAACCGGCCTTGCCGTGGACAGGGAGGAGCTCATATCACCCTCTGCATTGCTGACAATATTGCCAAGCACCTGCTGTAGTTTTTTGGAATAGGGACGCATTTGCTGAATGGCTTCCTGGGCCTTGCGCAGTTTGGTGGCGCTGATCATCTTCATCGCCTTGGTAATCTGCTGCGTGCTCTGGATGGATTTGATCCGGTTACGAACTTCCTTCAGTTGTCCTGCCATATGGGTATTTTAAGCCGGCTGCAAAGGTAGCGCAACAGCTTAAAAGCAGGTGACTTTTTTAAAAAAAGCCCGCGAACGCGGTGTTTGGAACAGACGGCGAAAAATTATAGTACTTTCGCAACCCCTTTATAACTATGTCTAAATCAAAGAAGAAAGATGTGCCAGTCATCCTGATTACCAACGACGATGGGATCATGGCACCGGGTATCCTCAACCTCGTGGAAGCTGTAAAAGATCTGGGAAAAGTAGTGGTCGTTGCGCCGGATAAACCCCAGTCGGGTATGGGCCATGCTATTACCATCGGTTTACCCCTCCGACTCCATTCCGTTACCATTTTGAAGGCATCGAAGCCTGGCAGTGTTCGGGTACGCCGGTTGACTGTGTAAAACTGGCCGTGGATAAAGTCCTGCACCGCAAACCGGATATCTGTCTCAGCGGGATCAACCATGGAGCCAACCATTCCATCAATGTCATTTATTCCGGCACTATGTCTGCCGCCGTGGAAGCTGCCATTGAAAGTATCCCTTCCGCCGGATTTTCTTTGCTCGACCATAGCGTGGAAGCCGATTTTACAGGCGCCAGTAAATTTGCGCGCCTGGTTGTTCAGCAAATGCTGGCCACCAGACTGGATAAACATACGGTCCTTAACGTAAATATTCCTGCCGTTCCCACTGAACTGATCAAAGGAGTAAGGATCTGCAAACAGGCTTATGCAAAATATGAAGAGGATTTTATTGAAAGAAGCGATCCTACAGGGAAAAAATACTTCTGGCTCACGGGTGATTTCGTGAATTTTGATAAAGGCAGGGATTCAGATGTCTGGGCCCTCGAACATAATTATGTAAGCGTGGTGCCCGTTCAATTTGACCTGACGAATTATGTACTGAAATCCAAACTCGAAAAATCCTGGAAATTTTGATACTCAAAAAAGACAATTTAAAATTCGGCATCCTCCTGGCGTATTACCGGCCCGCTGCTCGCCATGGTTATTTATTATTTCTGGGATTTCAGCCGGACCATCTGCGTTCAGTGAATATTTTTACGTGTTGCATACAAATAAGCAGTTGCTTACAGCCATCAGTAGCATTTCCCTGTTGGCCAATGCCATTCTTTTTACGATTTATATCAATGCCCAGCGGGATAAAACAGCCAAGGGTATTTTTATTGCCACCCTGATCTATGGAATCACGGTGCTGATTTATAAAATGATGTGCTTAGCCTTCTTACTGAACCGGATTTGCCGGCCGCCGCCTATCTTTGAACCAACCAGGTACATGAAGTATTATATTATTGCGGGAGAAGCATCGGGGGACCTGCATGGCAGCAACCTGATCCGGGAAATAAAAAAAAAGGATGAAGCCGCCCTTGTTCGGGGCTGGGGAGGCGGACTCATGCAGGAAGCCGGGGGTAAGATCGTAAAAGACTACCGGGACCTGGCTTTTATGGGTTTTACCGAAGTGGTCCGCAACCTGCCCACCATCCTGCGTAATATCCGGTTTTGTAAATCAGATATCCTGGCCTTTCAGCCGGATGTTATCGTTTTCATCGACTATCCCGGATTTCAACCTTCGTATTGCGGAATGGGCCCGGAAAATGAAATTTAAAACGATTTATTATATTTCTCCCCAGGTCTGGGCCTGGAAAGAAAGCCGTGTCAAAGGAATCAGGGAAAATATTGACAAAATGCTGGTCATACCTGCCTTTCGAAAAAGCATTTTTTCATAAATGGAATTATGCGACTGAATATGTAGGTCATCCCCTGGTAGAAGTAATTGAAAGCTTTAAAAATCTCCGAAGCCGGCTTTCTGCCCGAAATTCATATGGCCGGCGGAAAGCCTTCCCCTCGTCCTTCCCCTGATTGCCCTGTTTACCGGGCAGCCGTAAACAGGAAATACTGAAAAAACTGCCTGTGATGCTGGAAGCAAGCCTGCAGTTCCCGGAATTACCGGTTCGTAGTGGCAGAAGCACCCGGGCCTGGATCCTGATTTCTATGATGAAATACTAAAAAATTATCCAAAGGCCGGACGGGTCAGAAACCAGACCTATGCTCTGCTTCAGCATGCGCGGCAGCCTGTGTTACCTCCGGTACGGCTACGCTGGAAACCGCTTTATTCGGTGTTCCCGAAGTGATCTGCTATAAAGGAAGCCGAATTTCCTACCAGATCGCCAGACGACTGATCAAAGTAAAATATATTTCCCTGGTAAACCTGATCATGGATAGGCCTGTGGTGAAGGAACTGATCCAGGATGAAATGAATGCGGAAAATATTTCAGAGGAACTAAGAAAACTATTATGGGATGAAGGCACACGGATCCGCATTCAGAAAGACTATTCAGACCTTCGGGCACTCCTGTCCCAAGGTGGCAATGCATCTGAGAAAGCCGCCCGGCTGATTGTTGATTATGTTAAAAAATAAGGGAAGTGCGGGAACGTGGGAGTATATGACGGCACAAACTTTAACTCTTAACTCCCGCCTGTTATCACTATTCTGATCTTTAAGTTTATTAGTGCCTCTTGAATATCATCCTGAAAATAATAATGAGCAGGCCGATCAGGAACATAAAGATGGAAATGCGGTTGATGCTGTTCATGTAGCGGATCCAACTGCTAGTCGGTTCATTGGGATCTCTTTTCCTGATATAAAGATATTCGGCCAGTTTGCGTAGTATACCCATATGCTGAAATCAAAGATTATTAACAAGAGCTTCCGGGATTTGTTCAGAATGGATATATTTGCAGCTCTTTTCGGGGGATTAGCTCATCTGGTAGAGCGCTAGCATGGCATGTTAGAGGTGACCGGTTCGATCCCGGTATCCTCCACCAAAAAAGCCTGTAATAAATTTGCAGGCTTTTTTGTCGGCGGTTGGCAGTCCACCGTTGACCATTAACAATTATCCATTGAATTCGAATGCTGGCAACCCGCAATACCCGATATTTTTTATTACAAATAAGGACCCTGCAAGGGGTTGTTTTTTCAACTGGTCATCATCCAGTCCCGTCCTTGCGGAAGTAATATATAAATCCCCGAGACCATCCCCGCCAAAACAACAGGAAGTGACCCGGGCAACAGGTAAATGAAATGCAAGGATTTTTTTGCCGGTTACAGGGTCCCACCGGGTAATCTGCCATCCGTCCCAATGGGCGATCCATAACATACCTTCGCTGTCTATAGTCATGCCATCCGGGCATCCTTCATTTTGTGCGATCTGAATGATGATTTTCGGATTACTGATTTCCCCGGTGGCCTGGTCAAAGTCGAAAGCGACAACCGTAAATGTAGGGGTGTCAATATAGTAAAAGGTCTTATGATCCAGACTCCAGGCCATTCCATTGGAAATGGAAATTTTTTCTAATTTTTTGATAATTGAAAGATCTTTATTCAATAAATACAAACTCCCTTTACCCGGTTCATCCGTGTGGGACATCGTACCGGCCCAGAATCTTCCCTCGGGATCACATTTTCCGTCATTGAACCGGTTACCCGGCAAATGGGCCTCTGGATTCGAGATCATCTGCACCGCCCCGGTATGCCTGTCGATAAATCCCATGCCATTTTGTAACGCGGCAATGAATGGCCCTTTTTTACAGGTGGCTATGGAGCCGATCATTTGGTTTACTGACATGGTCTTTAGCAAATCATTGACCGGCGAGTATTCATGTATTTCTCCCTGCAAAATATCTATCCAGCAGATCGTACGGCGCCTGGCATCCCAGAATGGACCTTCGCCAAGTAAGCAGCGGTGATAAACAACAGGTTCCTCCATCAATTAAAACTCAAAAAAAGGTACGTTTTCAATTTTTTATTTACCCGGAATTCCTGGGGATCTAATCAGGCGGAGGACTTACCGATGTCCATCCTCCATCCACAATAATCGTCTGGCCTGTAATATGCCTCGCCTTGTCAGAAACCAGGAAAAGGGCCGCATCAGCAATGTCTTTTACAAAAGCCGGCCTTCCCATTGGTGTGATCCTGGACCATGTTTCATGATAGGCCGGATCCTGCTGTGTCCGCTCTGTGAGTGTCGCACCCGGTGCAATGGCGTTCACATTTATTTTATAAGCTGAAAGTTCTACCACGAGAATTTTCGCAAGCATCTCCAGAGCTGCTTTGCTCATGCCGTATGCGGCCAGATTTTTATGTGCCTGATGACCGGTTACGGAAGAAGTGAATAAAATGGAACCGCCTCCCTCCTGTCCTTTCATCTGATTTGCGGCGGCCTGGGCCAGAAAAAATGACCCCCCCAGGTTTACCTCCATGACTTTCTTAAATGATTCAGGAGAATACGTAAGGAAGTCCCCGAATAAAGTGATCCCCGCATTGGCAATCACCATATCAAGCCGGCCATATTTCCTGACGGCTTCGTTCACCAATTTTTTAATAACCTCCATGTCGCCGGAATCTCCGGCAATGGCCGTGCAGGCGTCCTCATTTTCCCGGTTAATACGCAAAGCCGCCTGTTTTGCCAGATCCGGATCTATGTCATTTAATATCACCCTGGCCCCCTCTTTCGCAAGACTCCTGCAAATTTCAAATCCGATACCCTGACCGGCACCCGTAACAATGGCTGTTTTATTTTTAAACTCCATCACAAAATTTTTAATGTGAATCCCGTAACGTACCGGCGCCGGAACCGCCTCTTAAAAAATCCATATCCGCACCCAGGTGCGCCTGCTGCACGTGATCGATATAAAGTTTTACATATCCTCGTCCGGTAAGCGGCTCTGATGGCGTATAATGTTTCTTTCGTTCAATCATTTCTTCCGCGCTGATATTCACATGCAACAGGCGTTTTGGCAGATCAAGCGTGATGAGATCCCCTGTTTTAATCATGGCAAAATTACCACCGCAGGCTGCTTCCGGCGAAACGTGCAATATGACAGTCCCAAAACCCGTTCCACTCATTCTCCCGTCGGAAATCCGCACCATATCCTGGATACCCCTTGCTAGTAATTTTCTGGGGATTCCCATATTGCCAACCTCCGGCATGCCCGGGTAACCTCTGGGGCCTGCATTTTTTAAAACCAACACGCTGTTTTCATCTACTTCCAGTTCATCGGTATCAATCCGGGCTTTATAGTCTTCAATATTTTCAAACACAAGAGCCTTGCCGGAATGCTGCATCAGGTGTGGACTTGCAGCTGATGGCTTTATAACCGCACCGGCCTCACATACATTTCCGGTTAAAACAGCCAGACCGGTTGCGCTATTAAAAGGCGCATCTGTGGTAGATATCACCTCCCGGTTATAACCAGTGGCGGTTCGATAATTTTCCGAAATCGTTTTTCCGTTTGCCGTGATACATTCGCGGTTCAGTTCATGATCCAATGCTTTCAGTACGACAGGTAATCCACCTGCATAAAATAAATCTTCCATAAAATATTTACCTGATGGCTGAAGATTTGCAATCAGGGGAATATCTGCCGAAAGACGGTCAAAGTCTCTCAATTCCAGTTCCACCCCGATCCGCCCGGCAATGGCTAGCAAATGGATGACAAAATTGGTGGATCCTCCAATGGCTGCATTTACTTTGATTGCATTCTCAAAGGCCTTCCTTGTCAGGATATCTGATAACTTCAGATCTTCTTTCACCATTTCAACAATACGCAGCCCTGAAAGCTGGGCCAATACCTTCCGCCTGGCATCCGCTGCAGGAATTGCAGCATTACCGGGTAAAGACAGGCCCAGAGACTCCACCATGCATGCCATGGAAGAAGCCGTACCCATAACCGCACAATGGCCCCGGCTCCTGCACATTTCAGATTCAATCGTACGTAATTCATCCTCCCTGATCTTCCCGGCTCTCAAATCATCATGGTAATGCCAGACATCACTTGTTCCGATTGGCTTTCCCTGATGATTACCGGTCAGCATGGGCCCCCCGGATACAACAATGGTTGGCAGATTCACACTGCACGCGCCCATAACCAGCGAAGGCGTCGTTTTGTCGCAGCCGCATAATAAAACAACGCCGTCTATTGGATTGGCCCGGATGGATTCTTCCACATCCATACTAACCAGGTTTCGGTATAACATGGCTGTTGGCTTTATTAAAGTCTCCCCAAGAGACATCACCGGAAATTCAACCGGGAAACCGCCGGCTTCCAGGATACCGCGTTTAACGGATTCTGCCAGTTCCCGGAAATGAGCGTTGCAGGGTGTTAATTCACTCCAGGTATTACATATTCCGATAACAGGCTTATGATTAAATTCATAATCCGGGATTCCCTGGTTTTTCATCCAGGCCCTGTAGATAAAGCCATCCTTCCCCTTGCGGGCAAACCATTGGCTGCTTCTTAATATATCTTTCTTCATCATATTTTTCGTTGGCAGTTTTAGGCCTCAGGCTTTTGGCTGGCTTTAGCCATTCCAGCTGGTCGTATATCCTTTATTCTCCAGGGCCAGCGCCGTATCAGTTAATTGCAAAGGATGAAAAGTGTCCACCATCACGGCCAGCTCCCTGGTTTCTTTGGCACCCAGGCTTTTCTCCACCGTTCCCGGATGCGGTCCGTGCGGTATGCCCGCCGGATGCAGGGTAATCATGCCGCGGGTCACCATCTTCCGGCTCATGAAATCCCCGTCTACATAATAAAGCACTTCATCACTGTCGATATTACTGTGGTTATAGGGAACCGGGATGGACAGGGGATGATAATCAAAAAGGCGCGGCACAAAACTGCAGACAACAAAATGGTTTCCCTCAAACGTGACGTGTACCGGTGGCGGCTGGTGCACCCGTCCGGTAATCGGTTCAAAATTTAAAATCGAAAAAACAGAAGGATAACAGCAGCCATCCCAGCCAACCACGTCGAAGGGATGATGGGCATAATGAATCCCATAGAGCATGCCCTGTTTTTTAATACGCACGAGGAAATCCCCGCTTTCATCCCTGGCTTCTCTATATACAGGTTCCCTGATATCCCGCTCGCAATAAGGAGCATGTTCGAGCAGTTGGCCGTATTTACTGATATATTTCTTCGGATAGCGGATGGGGCTGAAAGACTCCACAATGAACAGGCGGTTGACAAAATTCTCAAATGATACCTGGTAGATGGTTCCTCTGGGTACATGGATATAATCTCCGTAAGAGAAATTCAGTTCGCCATACAGGGTGGTGAGCTTCCCACTCCCCTCATGTACAAATATCAGTTCATCTGCATCCGCATTCTTATAGAAATAGGAATGAAGGGATAACCTGGGCGCTGCCAGGGAAATATGCACATCCCGGTTTACCAGGATGGGCTTTCGACTCTTTAAATAATCGTCTTCCGGGTTCAGACTGAATCCTTCCAGGCTCCGGTGTTGCAGCATTTTTTCTTCCGAAATGAGAATGGGTTCCTGCGAAGGGGGGTCGGTTGACAGGATCTGCGTTGGCGGATGGATATGGTAAAGCAACGAATAATCACTGGAAAAGCCTTCCGTCGATACCAGTTCTTCCGAGTATAACTTTCCTTCCGGGCTCCGGAATTGGGTATGCCGCTTGGGGGGTATCCGTCCCCTGCTGATATAATGTGCCATAAAGAGGATTTTTAAAAAACCACAGGACAAAGTTCAGTCGCGTTTATCCATTTCCGACAAATTTATTTTATTTAATTTTAGGAGCATTATGCGTCCGGACTATCCCTGCAAACCATTTACTGACCAGCGCGGGCGATATATTTTTTTAATGATATCGCTGGCAACGGATTCGTTGCCACTTTTTCAATAATGGAAATTAGGTTCCTCGTTTATATTCTAAAATTTTTTTATGGAAAATGATTTTCTGCCCTTACTGGGTACCGATTATATTGAATTTTATGTGGGAAATGCAAAACAGGCGGCCCATTTTTATAAATCAGCTTTTGGATTTCAGGGAATTGCCTATGCAGGGCCCGAGACAGGTGTAAAAGACCGGGCCAGTTATGTGGTTCGTCAGAACAAACTGACTTTTGTACTGACTTCTGCACTCCGGCACGACCATGCCATTTCCCGGCATCAGTTAAAACACGGCGATGGAGTGAAAGCCATTGCCCTGGAAGTGGAAGATGCAGAAAAAGCCTGGAAGGAAACCATGCAGAGAGGGGCAGAAAGTTATATGGAGCCCCGCATGTTATCCGATCGGGAGGGCGAGGTTGGCTTGAGCGGAATCCGGCTTTACGGAGATACCGTTCACCTCTTTGTTGCAAGAAAAAAATACAGCGGAGCTTTTATGCCGGGCTACGAACCCTGGACGTCCGTTTATCAGCCGACCTCTACCGGGTTATTGTATGTGGATCACTGCGTGGGAAATGTCGGATGGAACCAGATGAACCGCTGGGTTTCCTTTTATGAAAACACGATGGGTTTCAAAAATATTTTAACTTTTGATGATAAGGATATTTCCACTGAATATTCTGCCCTGATGAGCAAGGTGATGAGTAACGGGAACGGACAGGTGAAATTTCCCATCAATGAACCTGCTGAAGGAAAACGCAAATCGCAGGTGGAAGAATTCCTGGAATTTTTCGACGGGGAAGGTGTGCAGCACGTAGCCCTGGCGACAAAAGACATTGTCTCGTCCGTAAGTGAACTCATGCGCAGGGGTATTGAATTTTTAAAAGTGCCCACTTCGTATTATGATGAACTGGAAAACCGGGTGGGAAAAATAGAGGAAGATATCCGGCCGCTGAAAGAAATGGGAATCCTGGTGGACCGCGACCCGGACGGATATTTACTCCAGATCTTCAGCAAACCTGTTCAGGACAGGCCAACGGTTTTCTTTGAAATTATCCAGCGCAAGGGTGCCAAAAGTTTTGGAAAGGGAAATTTCAAAGCCTTGTTTGAAGCCATTGAACGTGAACAGGAAAAAAGAGGAAACTTATGAAACTGGTTTCGGTTTTCCACAACAACAAAGAGCGCCTCGGATTTATCCGGGACACGCTGGTATATTTTCTTTCTGAAGAGAGAACCGGTTTCCCGGACACCATGCATGCATTACTTGGGCAATGGGACCTGTTTTATCCCGAACTGCTGAAATTTACCGGCCAGTCAAATGAAAGCCTCCCATTAAAAGGGCAGGGAATTCCGGTTAATGAAGTTCAGCTGCTGGCCCCTGTTTCAACCCCCCCTTCTTTAAGGGATGGATATGCTTTCCGCCAGCACGTTGAAACGGCGAGGAGAAACCGGGGAATGGAGATGACACCTGTTTTTGATTCCTTCCCTGTTTTCTATTTCGGAAATCATCATACCGTGCAGGGTCCGGGCCCTTTTCACTGCATGCCGGATCATTTTAAAAAGCTGGACTTTGAACTGGAAGCAGCCATCGTCATTTCCAGGAAAGGAAAAAATATTAAAGCTGAAGAAGCAGACAATTATATTGCCGGGCTCATAATCCTGAATGATTTCAGTGCACGCACTTTACAGATGGAAGAAATGCTGCTCAGCCTGGGCCCTGCAAAAGGAAAAGACTTTGCGACGGCAACAGGTCCATGGCTGGTGACGCCGGATGAGTTAAAAAGTCATGAAACGGCCTGCAAAAAAAATCACACCGGAAAATCCTGGAACCTGCAGATGACCGCTTCTGTGAATGGTAGGGTAGTCAGTGCAGGCAACTTGTCGGATATGGAGTGGACTTTTGCCGAAATCATTGCCAGGGCCTCTTATGGCGTGGATCTTTACCCCGGAGATATCATTGGTTCGGGCACGGTAGGTACCGGATGTTTCCTTGAATTGAATGGTACCGGAAAATTAAAAGATCCCGGGTATCAGGAGCAGTGGCTGCAACCAAACGATGAAATTGAATTGAAGATAGAAGCACTGGGCAGCCTGAAAAATCAGGTCCTGGCTGCGACAACGGATTATTCCATCCTGCAATTAAAAAAATAAATTACACAAATTTCTTTTTTGAAATGTGATGGAATGATCCGTTCAAATATATAATCTGAATCATGCCAGTAAAAAGTGACGGATTTATATTCCCTTTTATCCACTTCACATATTTTTTTATAATCCCGGGTAAGAGGCCGATTCTGGCTGAGTTTATTGAAATTAAAAAAAATCGAATCATTTTGAATGATCCCGTTATTTTCGGATACTACTTTCGCATGCGCCCAAGCGCTGTCAAAAAGTAAAGTGCTTCCTTTTACAGCAACATTTTCGGGGTTTTTAGGAGGGTTGTATAGGGAATAATTTGGGAAAGCAATATATTGGGAGTTTCCCCTTACGCTATAAAAAATAAAAAACACAGAGAACGCAAAAAAGCGGTTCAACATTTAATTTCATTCCGGTTTACCCTCGCAAATTAGAACAAAATAAAAGCTATCCACTTTCCTTAACATCCGGTTAACCCCAATCAAAACCCTGCTTCCGCAGGGTTTTTTTAACCATATTCAGATTTTTAGACTATACCAGCCCTGATTATTTCTTTTCTATTTTTTTAAACCCATTGGCTTTGGCGCAGGTTAGGTCAAGCTGTATCACTTTTCCCATTCCCGGGGCGCCGCCATACCCCCAGTCGGACACATATAATTTTTCGTCAGGTCCGAACGTCATGGCAGTTGGCAGGTCCAGATTTGATACAATAGTCATCCGGGAACCATCGGGATCCACCCGGATGATATCCCCGCTACCGGGTGTTGGAAAATCATGTCCTACTGTATTTTCCAGCACATAAAGCCCACCCAAAGGATCGAATAAAACCCCCAGTACATAGGTAAAGCCAGTTGCATAGGTAGTTATTTTACCACCCGGTGTGATTTTATATATATTGGAACCTCCGGCCGCAATCGGGAATTCATCCAGATTGCCTACATAAAAATTGCCTTCGTGGTACGTAACGCAGGTAGGGACAATATGGCCTTCGAATGCAGAAATATCGATGATCCGTTTGATATTGCCATCAGTAGATACCTTATCCAGTTCTCCATGATTGGGCTCAAGGACAAAGAGATGATCATCCTGGCTAATCATACTGTATGGTGTGCCGTCCGGCTCAAAATCATGTGGATTAGGGTTTGCGACCGGGTTATTTTTCCAGAACGTACTCATGTCATTAATCAAAGTCCAGGTTTTATCCTTGTTTACTTTGAATACACCATTGTCAATTCCGATCACGCCATGAGAACATCCGGCACCGGTTAATAATCCATAGAGGGTATGCCCTATAAAAGCAACATCCGCCACGCCGCTTATAAAGCCTCCGATATTCGGGGAGGTTGTGCTGGATGGAATATTGTCTGCCACTGTTGTGCGTAAACCCGAGTGGTCGAACCGCGAAATGCGTGCCCCGGTAACACTTCCGGTATAGGGACCTGCACCCGGTACCTGGTCGCATTGTCCGATGGTGGAATTCGTTCCGCCTACACCGCCTTCAGCGACATACAGATTTCCATCCGGTCCGAATTTTAATCCGCGCGGATCATTCAAACCCAACCCGAAATCGGATTGTGTAATAACAATATCATTCGGGTTACAGTTGCAGAAACGGGGCTCCTCCTTTTTACAGGATATTACAAAAAGTAAAAGGGTTATCACGGAGAGGACTCCGGATACCATCGTAAAATTTTTTTTCATAAAAACTGTTGTTTTAATTGGTGATAAGGCAAAACGATTAGTGGTCAGGATAGTGGTTCAGGATAAAAAATACCCGCACGGGCGAATCATATGGCATAACCAATGATTCCCGGATATAGATAACCGATTAAAGAGTAACGAATCTATTTTCGTGGAGTAGCTTACAATTCAGAATTGCGCGGAATAAAGTTAATGGTGTGTAATGCCTTAAAAATTGTAAATTTTGGCCATTCTTTTTGTAGATTTTAGTCAATCCCTGACCAGGTGTTTGAAAAAAAACCGGGCCTCTTCATGCTCGTTCAGATAAGATTTAGGCGTATGTCCGCAAAAACACCTGAATTCCTTGATGAAATGCGCCTGATCAGTATACCCGCAGTCCCGTATAATGGAAAATATATCTACCTGGTTATGCAACAATTTTGCGGCATGGGCATAACGGACGATGCGGGAAAATAATTTTGGCATCAGGCCGATCTTCTCCATGAATTGTCTTTCAAAAGTCTTGATACTCATATTGGCTTCCGTCACGAGCCAGTCCATGTTGACATTCCCCTTCATCTGATTGATCAAACTGGCCATATCATCGATCACCAAGTGGTCTGATTCCCGTTTGCGTGCCCACCGGATCAAATAATTATTCAACCTGTCCAGGGTGGTTCCTAAGGAATTTTCATTGAAAATATGTTCCCTGCATTCTTCCAGATAATTCATGCCTGTGAGTCCGCCCGGATTTATGGCATAGTCGGTAATATCCACCATATGTATTCCAAACAGCCGGTGCATACCGCAGGGAGTAAATATAACCGAAACAATTAACCCGGGCTGAATGAATTCAACTTTCCTCATTCTCGATAATTGTCCGACCATGGTGATAGAAGAAGCCTGGACCGTATACCCGTTCGAGTCTGCATACTGGTAAATACCCTGCCTGCTGAGAAAATTCAATGCGGGAATATTCATTGGGTAAATGATCGTAGTTGAAGGCAGGTCTCCGGCATCCGAAACCCGGGTGACAAAATAATTTTTGACAAAATCCCGCAATTCATACGCGGGAGAAAATATCTGAAAACGGTGCATATATCCAGGAATTTAATTGCACTTTCAGGTACTCGTGATATAAAGTGATTGACCGGGTCGGACAGACCAATAGTGTAAGGATTTTAAAGTTAAAACTAATCCTGAATTCCGGATAAGTTTTTTTTCCTGCTTAAATATCAGGACAGCGGAATGTTCCGGGCATTCGGTCATCTGGCATCGGTCACAGGTCACCGGCCAACGCTTTACATATCAGCCTGTGAAAATGATGCGTCCCCTGTTCCCTGGTTACTGAATACCGGCCCTGGTGATAGAACCTGGAACGGATGCCCTTCTGTACAGCTTCCACCACTTCCTCATCCTCCATTTCCACCACATCCAGCTGGGAACCGGCGCCTCTATTGAGTAATTCCGCTTTCCATACATAGGTATAAAAGGAGACCCGGGTCCGGTCAGCTGAAACCGGCTGAACCAGGTTGACACTGCATCCCCAGGGATAAAAATTGAACATCATATTGGGGAAAACAAAGAAATAGTAAGCCGCCACATGCTTCCCATAATCAGGAGATGACACCGGCAGGTCAAATATTTCCTCCCCGGATTTGGCGATTCCCAGTTGCAGATTGGAGGCAGCAAAAAGTTCTGTAGTGTAGTTTCCAAAATCGATCACGGCATTTAATCCCGCATGCACAAAGGGAATATGAAATCCTTCCAGGTAATTTTCACAGTAAAGAGCCCAGTGGGCTTTTACCGTATACTCTGTAGAGAATTCCGGTTTAAAAACAAATGCATCCAGGGGAAGCCAGCCCAGCCGAACACGCATCTCCCGGAAATATTTGTCCGGACGGGCTTTCGAATCCAGCGAGGTAAATAACCAGGGTCCCCAGGAATGCAGCGGCAGACGGGTCAGGTCATCTGCTGCTGCCGGAAAATTTTTCACTTCCCTGAATTCAGGCATGGAAAGAAACTGTCCGTCTAACCGGAACTGACGGCCATGATAACGACACCGCAGATGAGCCGACTGGCAGGCTTCCCCAACCAGCGTGGTACCCCGGTGGGTGCATACATTCGACAGGCAATAAAGCTGGACTTCATCCCGGGTAAGCAACAGCGGTTCATCAAGAAAATCGTCCAGCAGCGTAAAGGGGTAACAGCTGCCAGGACGGGAAACCAGGGTCCGGTCGCCGATATACTGCCAGCTTTTTGAAAAAATCTTCTCCCTACTTTCCTCCAAAAGCCCCGGATCTGTATAAAAATCCGTGTGCAGGGTCCTGGCGATCGATATATCTGAATCAACTTGAAAACGGGCATTGTTGTCTTGCAAAATTTTTACTTTTAAATTTTTACTTTTTACTTTTATATTTCCAGTTCCTTGTCTTTCCTTCCGCGACCCATTCGATGGTTGTCTTCAGCCGTTTATTCAGGGTCTCTTCAGTTTTTGCCTCGTTGATCCATTCAATGTATTCCCTGCGGTTTGAAGGAGAAAAGGATTCAAATACCGCAAGGGCTTTTTTATTTTTTTTAAGCGCAGCCGTCAATGCTGCGGGCATGGGTAGTTCTTTTTTCGTGGTAGACTTCGGTCTGTCCAGTTTCACATTATTTTCATTCAGCAGGGCAGCTTCCTTTAGATAGGCTACCAGGATTTTATCCTGGGGAAGATCTTTCAGGGATCCGATCCTGTCGAGGTGGCCCATGGAATTTCTGTCTTTTACCTGTAGTATACCTTCCGGATCTTTCAACAAAGCAGCTTTCCAGAAACCAAATGCGCAGTGTTCCTTAAAGGAGGCCATGCTGCAAAGCATGGAGCCATGAACTTCATAATTCGGAAAACTCCATTTAATGGTCTCCTCCGCATTCGGGCAGGCATGAAAAATCAGTTTGCGGAGTTTCAACAGAACTGGTTTGGCAAATGGGGCGGCTTTTTCAATATAAGCATCTACCCGTGGATCCGTTTCAGGCATAAACCCATATTTATTCAACAATTTACCTAAAGCATTTTATATGGCGGAATTCAGTCTATTTTTGGAATGGATATCCCGCATTTCCTTACTTTGAACGGGCTCCGTTAATTTTTTACCATTGTCAGCACCAGCACTTAAACGCACACTCAACCCCTTCCTCCTCTGGGGACTGGGTGTAGGTTACGTGATCTCCGGCATGTACTTCGGCTGGAACCTGGGCCTGGAGCAGGGAGGTACCGGCGGACTGGCCATTGCTACTTTTTTTATTATCATCCTCTATACCACATTCACTTTCAGTTATGCAGAACTGGCGGCTGCCATTCCGAAAGCGGGGGGCGCTTTTGATTATGCCCACCGGACACTGGGCAGAGATCTCGGATTCCTTGCGGGTATGGCCCAGAATATAGAATTCATTTTTGCACCTCCTGCCATCGCATTCGCCATTGGTGCTTATTTCAATTTATTTTTCCCGCAGATACCCGTCCTGGCCATCGCTCTATTCGCTTATATCTTATTTACGGCCCTGAATATGTATGGTGTGAAAGCGGCGGCGGTATTCGAATTGGTTGTTACCCTGCTGGCTGTCGGAGAATTATTGGTTTTTACCGGCATCACCCTTCCCCATTTTGAATTAAAAAATCTGCAGCACCATGCTTTTCCACGCGGCTGGCAGGGCATTCTGGCTGCAATCCCCTTCGCGATCTGGTTTTTCCTGGGCATTGAAGGTGTTGCCAATACAGCAGAAGAAGTGGTCCGTCCTCAACGTACCCTTCTGCTGGGATTCGGATCTGCTATCGCAACCCTGGTCATATTATGCGTACTGATTTTTTTAAGTTCGACCGGCGTCAGCGGCTGGGAAGCCATCGTTTACAAGGCAGACGGAACCACATCGGATTCCCCCCTGCCCCTGGCACTGGCCCATATTACCGGCAGTAACCATTTGCTGTATCACCTTTTGATTACCGTGGGATTATTCGGATTGATTGCTTCCTTTCACGGGCTGATCCTGGCTGCCGGAAGATCAACCTATGAATTCGGAAAGGTAAAATTTGCCCCTGCCGTTCTTGGGAAAATCCATCCCCGGTTTAAAACCCCGTCAAATGCCCTGTTGATCAATATGATTCTGGGCATGATCGCCCTGCTTTCGGGCAAAACGGCGGAAATCATTACCCTTTCCGTATTCGGGGCACTGACCCTGTATATTTTTTCCATGATTTCCATGTTAAGGCTCAGGAAAAAAGAACCCGGTCTTCACCGCCCTTTCCGGGTGCCGCTCTATCCCCTTTTCCCCGTAACCGCCCTGGTGATTGCCGTATGTTCCCTGATTGCGATAACAGTCTACAATTTCAATTTATCGTTATTTTATATTTTTCTGATGGCATTGTCGTACGGATTCTTTAAACTGCTTAAAAAGCAGGGAACCACTTAAAATTTCGGTATGGATTCGAAAGAAATTCTCCGGTATGTTAACAATCATGCTTCCCGGAAAGTAAAAATCGCCCTGACAGATATAGATGGTGTATTGCGGGGGAAATATATTTCGGTGGAAAAATTTCTTTCCGTCGTCGAATATCGGATACGAGCTTCTGTGATGTCATTTTCGGATGGGATGCTGCCGATGCTGCCTACGACAACGTATCTTATACGGGCTGGCACACTGGTTATCCCGATGCAGCTGCCCGTCTGGACTTGTCAACCTTCAGAAAAATTCCCTGGGAAAACGATCTTCCCTTTTTTCTGGGTGAACTGATCCGAAAAGAAAATGACCGGCGGTTTGTCCGCGACAGCTGTTGAAGAAAGTACTGGCCGATGCGGTATCTGCCGGGTACTTCCCCTGTTTTTCACAGGAATTTGAATGGTACAATTTTGCAGAAACCCCGCAAAGCGTCCATGAAAAACATGTTCCAGGAATCTGCAGCCCATCACACCCGGCATGTTTGGCTATTCCATACTGAGAAGCAGCCTGCAGCATGATTTCATGCAGCGATCTTTTCGACTTACTGAATCAGTTTGATATTCCGCTGGAAGGGCTGCATACAGAAACCGGTCCGGGCACTTATGAAGCCGCCATCAGTTATTCGGATATACTGGAAGCGGCAGACCGGGCTGTTTTGTTTAAAACAGCCGTAAAGGAAATCGCCTACCGGCATGGTATCATGGCCACATTCATGGCAAAGATCAATGAAAACCTTCCCGGTTGCGGCGGCCATGTTCACCAGAGTTTATGGGACGTGACCGGAAAGAAGAATCTTTTTTTATGATGAAAAGGATCCACTGAAGATGAGCGAAACCATGAAACAATATGTTGCCGGACAATTGCTTTTGATTCCCCGGATGCTGCCACTATTTGCTCCCACCATCAATAGTTATAAACGCCTGGTGGAAGGGGCTTGGGCGCCTACAACCCTTACCTGGGGAATGGATAACCGTACCGTGGCCCTGCGTGTATTATCAGGCAGAAAAACTTCCTGCAGACTGGAAACCCGTGTGATCGGTTCTGACGTGAATCCCTACCTGGCCATGGCGGGTGCCCTTGCCGCCGGTCTGTACGGAATAAAAAATAAATTGATCCCTGAATCAAGCCGCTACTACCGGGAACGGATACCTGGATGAATCCCATGGCCAGTTGCCGGCAACCCTGGATGAGGCAACAACCGGATGATGAAAGAATCTGCAGCAGCCAGGGAAATACTGGGAGACGGATTTCGTGGATCATTTCACACGTACCCGGGAATGGGAATGGAGGCAGCATCTGAAGAGCCGTGACAGACTGGGAATTCAAAAGATATTTCGAAATCATTTAACAACGCCAATCCTTCGGAAAATGAACTTTAATAAAATTTATCAATACAGTTTTCCAACCATCATCCGTTTCGGCGCCGGATCCAGCAAAGAATTGGGGGCGTACTTGATTAAAAATGGATTATACCGGCCATTAATCGTTACCGACCCTACGGTTTCCCAGCTTGATTTCTTTAATGAAATCGTAAAAGACCTGCAGGACCGGAATATCTCGGTGAAAATATTTCATGACATCCACAAGAATCCCGTGAAATCGGATGTGTACAGGGGAACTGAAACATTTGATGACTTCGACAGGGATTCTGTTATCGGCATTGGTGGCGGGGCCGCCCTGGATGTGGCCCGGGCGAATTGTACTGCGGGTTCACCACCGCGAGGATCTTTTCATATACGATGATCTGAAAGGCGGGGATGTGTTTGTAACAAATGATGTTCCCCATTTTATTACCATTCCCACCACGGCCGGCACCGGCAGTGAAGTGGGCCGAAGCGCCATTATATCAGATGATGAAACCCATCAGAAAAAAATTCTGTTTTCTCCTAAACTCATGGCGAAGATTGTTTTCGCAGATCCGCTGCTCACTATGGAACTTCCTTCCTTTATTACGGCTGCCACAGGCATGGATGCACTCACCCATCATATGGAAGCATTCCTGACAAATATGTTTCATCCCATGTGCGACGGCATTGCATTGCAGGGTATTTCCCTGATCCATGATTCCCTGGAAAAAGCAGTACATCATCCGGACCTGGAATCAAGGAGTAAAATGCTGATTGCTTCCCTGATGGGCGCCGTGGCTTTTCAGAAAGGACTGGGCGTGGTGCATTCGCTCGCTCACCCGCTTTCTTCCCTGCTGGATACACACCACGGACTGGCCAATGCCGTCAACATTCCGTATGGAATGGAATTTAATATAAAAGGATTTGAACATAAGTTCAAACAAATCGCGCGTACTTTGAACCTGAAGGAAGAATCCGGCGCAGGCCGTAGTCAGTTATCTGTTTAAATTAAATGAAAAAATACATATTCCCCGCAAACTGAGTGCTATCGGCGTTAAACCCGAACATATCGAAACGCTGGCCGACCTGGCTATTGCGGATTTTGCCCACCCGAATAATCCCAAACCGGTCAGCCGGGAGGATTTTAAACAGTTATATTTAAAAGCGCTTTTAAACTAACAAAATATTTTTAACTGCCCATGCAAATCATCAATCCGGCAACAGAGGAAATTATCTGCGAGGTCACGGAAGACAATACAAAAACGCTTGCTGCAAAATTTCAGTTGTTGAAAAATGCACAAAAGGAATGGATTGCGACTGGAATGGCTGCACGTGTAAAAATCATAAAGCAATTTTCAGAATACCTGGAAAACCAGATTGAATCCCTGGCTTCCCTGTTAACCTCTGAAGTCGGAAAGCCATTGCAGCAAAGCCGAAATGAAATCAACGGTGCCAGAGCCAGAATCAAATGGCTGGCAGAAAATACTGAAAAATACCTCGGCGAAGAACTGATGACCAGGGACAATGACCTGATGGAAAAAATTTCCTATGAACCCCTGGGCGTGATCTGCAATATCTCTGCCTGGAATTACCCCTGGCTGGTAGGTGTGAATGTATTTGTAAGTGCCCTGCTCGCAGGAAATGCCGTGATGTATAAACCATCAGAATATGCCACACTGACCGGCCATGCAATTGAAAAATTATTAAAGCAGGCTGGGGTGCCTGCAGGCGTTTTTCAGGTAGCTATTGGCGCTGCCGAAGTTGGAAATGAATTACTGAAACTCCCCTTCGACGGTTATTTTTTTACGGGTTCCTATAAAACAGGGAAATACATCTATGAAAAATGCGCATCCAAAATGGTTCCCTGCCAGCTCGAAATGGGTGGTAAGGATCCATTATATGTCGCCCGGGATATCAAAGAAATTCAGTCAGTGGCTGCAGCAACTGCCGACGGGGCATTCTATAATAACGGGCAGAGTTGCTGTTCGGTAGAACGGATTTACGTACATGAAGCCGTTTATGATGCATACATCCGTGAATTTGTAAAGGAAGTGAGTTCCTGGAAAACCGGCGCACCGACAGAAGAAGGTGTTTATTTCGGTCCGCTGGCCCGGAAAGCCCAGCTGGACGTACTGGAAAACCAGGTAGCGGATGCGGTTGCAAAAGGGGCCCGCCTTTTATTGGGTGGTAAACGCATGAAAAGAAAAGGATATTATTTCGAGCCTACTATATTGGTGGATGTGACCCATGAAATGGATGTGATGAAAGAAGAATCATTCGGCCCCATTATTGGTATCATGAAAGTCAGGGATGATGAAGAGGCCACCCGGCTCATGCAGGATACGGAATATGGTTTGACGGCTGCGGTTTATTCAGAAAATAAAGAAAGAGCTGAAAATATTTTACATCAGATAAACGCAGGATCCGGTTACTGGAATTGCTGTGACCGGGTGTCCGCCACCCTTCCCTGGAGCGGAAGAAAACATTCAGGGTTCGGGGTTACGCTCTCCCATGCAGGCCTGCAGTCCTTTGTACGGCCCAAAGCCTGGCACCTGCGCGGATAACCGGGCAACCGGAACTTATTCCTGGAATCAATAACGTGGATTAAAAAAGGCGGGCCCTGGAGCGGGATCCTGCGAATGCTTAATCCATCGGTGTAAAAAGAGTTTTTTATTAAAATAATTCAATCTTGAAAATAACTGGTCGGCATATTATAAAATATGAATATCGACTCTGATTCTTTCAGAAGTTGATACTTTTACAGCGCAAATGTAAATTTTCCTTATAGCGTTTACATTAAGGAAAACGATCCCCTGGCAAAAATTCAACGCTTAAAACCAACCAACCTGTTTCCTATGCAACCCAACAACAAAATAACCTGCCTGGTAGTCGATGACGAGCCACCAGCGCTGGATGTATTAAAAAAATATATCGAATCCATCCCTTCCCTGCAATTGGCAGGCATTTGCGGTAACGCCGTGGAAGCGCTGGCGATCATTCAGGAGCAGCCCATTGATCTCCTCTTCCTGGATATTCAAATGCCCCAGATCCTCGGCACTGATTTTATCCGTACACTGGCCAACCCGCCCAAGGTGATTTTCACAACCGCTTACCGTAAATATGCCGTGGAAGGCTTTGACCTGGATGCGGTGGATTATCTACTGAAACCCATTTCTTTTGAAAGATTCCTGAAGGCCGTTAATAAAATAATGAAAACTTCCATAAAGCAGCCGAATTTTCCAGGAGGTTTGCCCGGCAATGAAAAAGAAGCTTCCGATACATTTATACATTTCCGGACCGACAGGAAAATTTTAAAAATCGCCCTGGACGATATCCTCTATATCGAAAGCCTGAAGGATTATATCAAAGTCGTAACCCAAACAAAAACCATCCTCACCAAACATTCCATTACCTCCCTGGAAGAAAATTTGCCGGCAAATGCGTTTATCCGTATCCACCGCTCCTATATCATTGCCATCAATAAGATCGAATTTTTTACAAATGAAATGGTAAGGATCGGGAAACAGGAATTGCCCATCAGCCGGATGTATCGTCATGAAGTGGAAAAAGTATTCAAACCGGAATAACAGAACAGCCATTTTTCACATAACGTTATAAAAAAAATCAACGACGGATCTTTTAAATCCATCGTTGATTTGATTGCATTATGTAATGCAGGATTGAATTAATTTACAATCATTTGCTGACTCCCTGTGTTTTAATTTGCGGCATGGCCATCGTATCCTGCTTTGGAATATGACTTGTATCTGCTTTTTTAACCGGTATACTATCCTTCATGTACAGATCCGACCGCGGGTTTCCTTTTATTTTTTCCTGATGAGTAGAAGTAGCCATGATGGAAGCAAATACACTAAAGACTGCGAAAGCAGTAAATAACACTTTTTTCATAAAATAAATTTAAGGTTCACAAAAAATCCTACAACCCCGGGTTCAGAGATTTATTATCCTGATAAAGAGATTTGCAAAAATCATATCAATACATGAGTTGAAAAAACCATGCCAGCTTTTAAATTTTATTTTAAAGCGAGGGTCACACCACCACTGCCTGCATGAATATCTATGGGCGTGCCTCCTCCATTAACAGTTCCATTGATGGATTGTTTTTCAACAGAACCATTGAAGTTGCTCAGTCCTTCCGTTTTAATACGGTCACCGTGAATGTCCAGGTCAAGACCCTTTCCTTTCGGGATCTGTAAATCGACGCTTCCACCTGAATTGCTCAGTTTAACATATTTCCCGGTTTCTATAATCTGAATATCAATATTTCCCCCACTGGTGGAAGCTTCCAGTGTACCGCGCATAGAGGTCAGGGAAATATTTCCACCGGAAGTATGGGTTACCAGTTCGCCTGAAATTTTTTCTGCGTCGACATTGCCCCCGCTGGTATTGGCCCGGATATTCCCATCCAGGCTGCTCAGTTCGATGGATCCGCCGGAAGTATTCAGTTTGATCTGGCCGGAACAACGGCTGGCTTCAATTCCGCCTCCGCTGGTTTCCAGGTCTATATCATCTTTACAATCAGAAACCGAAATGCCACCACCGGAAGTATGACCCTGGATTTTACCCGTCAGACCTTTTACATCCAGTCCCCCGCCACTCGTGCTGAAATGCTGTTCGCCGTTCAGATTGGTGATACGGATACCCCCGCCGCTGGTATTGAGCTGGGTGGCGCAACTGGTTGGCACATAGATGCCAAAGGAAAAACTCAGACTGTTGTTCCAGTTTCTGAAACTCTTTTTCGGTTTGGCAATGGCAGTCAGTTTATTTCCGGAAACCGTAACGGTAAGATCATAATCATTCGAAATAATCTTTTGCATCTCTTCCTTTGTATAAGATCCCCGATGGCCATTCTCAGTAACATATACTTCAATGCGCGCTTCAGACGGATTTACGCCGGTCACTTCAATACCCCCGCCAGAGGTTCTTGCCTCCACCTGTTTTATGGATTCGGCAGATAAGTTTTTGCTTAAATAAAGGAGGCCTTTATGGGAATCCTGTGCGTTTGCAAAAATTCCGGAAATAACGAATAGATAACCCAGGATGACTTTCATGTTCTGCATTTTGATAAGTTTAAAACATTTATTTTATTACTGATGAAACTGAGTGCCTGTTGTTGAATGACCCTTTGTTCCGCTTCCAACAAATGCATCCGGTTATTCCCACACACCCATACTTCCACATGTTCCCCTTCCAACCCGATGCCAGACGGGCAAATGATTAAATATCAGATTACTAAGCTTCGCTTCGGGCATCAGACTGACCGTTTTCGATACGCTTCTGTCCGCTTTTATATCATAAATCCCCCCGGGAAAAGACACGATACATGTTAAAATGTTGCATGGCCCCCGCCTTCATGTTAACTTCCTGAAATAGTTGGAATTGTCTGTCCTGTTTTCCAGGCCCATTCGTCACGGTTCACTTAACATTTAAAATCAAAAATTGAAAGAGTTCCTCTTGATCTTCCGGAGAGATTTAAAAACAAGCGGCATACAACCTACACCGTAGCATTTACAAAATATGATGAAAGACTGGCAAAACCGACGGGATCCATCGCAGCCCGGAACAATCTGGCCCATTCGGGGAACCACGTATCTGACGGGGGTAAGATGGCAGAACCCGGGATGGTAGTTACAAATAGCCCCCATGCAGAACACAAAGACGCTATCGGAAGTTATATTATTATACACACCGATCCTAACCTAATCGGACAAAGAAAGCGGCCTTACCCGGAAAGACCTGGAGAAAATTTGGGAATTTGAAATATTGAAACTTAAAGATCCCCCTGCAATGATGTCTTGCTACCGCACAACATTCCCAATTTTTGCAAATTCCCAAATTTTCTACGATTCCTTAGTATGCAGAAAGCCGGAAATCTTTTCCTCTGCGACTTTTAGAATATCACTCCCGGCAGACTGGGCCTGGGAAAGATATGCTGCGCCTTTGGTTCTGAGGGTATCACCGAGCACGGCACCATCCAGGTATTGATGTAGGGACGCTGGAACTTTCCCCTTGAGGTAATCCATGATGTGGTTGATGGCGGCATTCGCCTGCTCTCCGGTTAACCCGGTCTTTTCCTGTAATGACTGAATTAATTCGTTCATAAAAAAGATTTAGAATCTGAATTTAAACAAATAGCGGGACATGCATCCCCCATCTCATGGAATTCCCAACGACTTAATGAACCATCGATTTCAATTTCAATACAATCACGGCATGGGTTGGTATGTACTGTTCAAAGTTTTTTTCTGTGGTCCCGGAATTTTTCTTAAGCCACAGGTCCCGTATGCTATAAGTCTGCTTATCAAAATGAATATCCATGCCGGATCGCGGATCCGTGATCGTGAGGTTTTTCCAATCCAGGTTTATTTTTTTTGTACTGGCTGTGCGGTTTAAGAAACAAAGAGCCAGTTCTTTATTCTGTAAAGGTTTTACCCATACTTCCAGGCTGTCGGGCAGATTCATTTTAAAAGCGGAAATACCGAGACTGTCCTGGTCCACGGCAATCATTTCCTTATTGGTTAATATTCCGCGGGTCTCTACCGACATTTTTCGCAAATCGTTTCCGGCTGCCAGTGGTGCGGCCAGCATACACCAAAGGGAAAAATGCGATTTATCTTCCTCATAACTCATTCCGTTACCCACTTCCAGCATGTCCGGGTCGTTCCAGTGATTCGGGCCATTATACTGCCGGATGGATTCCTGTTTGTCCAGGATACTGATGACCGTCTGTGGCGTCCAGTCACCCGTCGTTTTAGGAATAATGAAACTGGCTCCGATATCGCCTGTCGTGCGATATAGTTCTCCCACACCTCCGGCCCAAAGCCAGGGTGCGTGATTTCCCCACTCGCAGATACTGAAAACGATGGGTCGTCCGGTTGCCCTTAACGCAGCATTCATCGTTTTATAAGCTTCAGGTGCATTGAGACTATCCGTATTACACCAGTCGTATTTTAAAAAATCTACACCCCAGGATGCATAAAGCCTGGCATCTTCATATTCATGGCCCCGGGTGCCGGGATAACCGGCACAGGTTCTGTTTCCGGCACAATTGTAAATCCCGAATTTCAATCCCTTTGCATGCACATAATCGGCAAAGGCTTTCATACCATGGGGAAATTTTACCGGATCGGCAACAAGGCTTCCGTTCTGATCCCGCTCCATGGCCATCCATCCGTCATCCAGAACAAAATACTGATACCCGGCATCCCGCATGCCCGAACTGACAAAAACATCCACCATCTCCCTGAGCATACCTTCATTTATTTTCGTTTGAAAGGTATTCCAGGTATTAAATCCCATAGGAGGTCTGGGAGCAAGCTGGCCGGTGAGCAGGATGCCGTTCGTTCTCCCGTTTTCATTGGAAACATGATTCTGGGAATAGGCATCCAGGAACAGTACAGGTACCAGCAAGGAAATTAAAATGGCTTTGAGAAATTGCATATACGTGAAATTTTGAAGTTGAATGTAGATAATGTACGGGGTCGAAGAATAGATATCCTCCGCCGGATTAAGATGTTAATATAAATCATTTGAACAAATCAGAAGGCGCTGTGCCAAAACCGGGCATTTTTTCGTATCCGGGACAGGAAGTAAATCTGTCGGTTTTCCCGGTTTATACGGATTCAGGGCTGAAGGTAATTATCTGATCCGGCTCCGGTCGGTTTATTCCGGATACTTTTTATCGTTGATATACTGAATGATTCCAATCAGACTTTCTTCATTGATCTCATGATCGTGCAGGGAAAAAAATTCATCAAGCAACCCGGGTTCATTCCTGAGCATACGGCGTATAACCTTTTCTCTTAAATATAATTTCCGGAAGGAAGCATTGCCCGGATAAACTAAATAATATTCATAATCGTCCAGAAATTCATCATATTTCTTCCCTGTTGAAAAATATCCTTCATTCAAATAGGAAGCGCGAATATGTTTTGTAATTAACCTTTTATATAGGGAATAACCTTGCCCGGATTTTAGTACAGGGACCAGAAAGAATTTGGAGCTGATCCAGTGGACCTTCTCAAAAGAATATATCGTGCTGTTGTCTACCAGGTCAAAACGAAAAACAGAATCAATGGGATAAAACCACTCCTTCCTGGAATCGTTGATAACATATACCCGGTTATTGATCTTATCATAATTGAACAAAAGAACCTGACCGGTTGCAGGAATGAGATTGTGATTCTCCAGTTCAACAGTTCCACGGATCCATTTTTTTGACAGGAATGGACTTCCTACGTCAGCTTCCCTTTCAGTAAAAACGGGTATCATTACAGCGGACCTGTTTTGATCGGATGGCAGTTGGGTCATTTCAGTCTGCTGGGCGACGGCGATGCCAAAAAAACTGGATATACATATGGCTATGCAGAAAACCCAAATTTTCCCTATTCTCCCTGGAGCACCCACTTTTTTAATTTTTCCTCAACCCGTTACAAAATTAATCAATATATAACAATTCCATATCGTGAATAAAAACCTCAATTGCTTGTTGTGGTATATCTGTAAGAGGTGAAGGGCAGCGGGAAATTAAAACCAAAAGTATTGACTGCCAACGGAGAAAGCGCTATCATTTTGACCGGCCGGAATGGTCATGCCCAATTAACGCAAACCTTAAGAGTGGATGTACAAGGCAGCTTATAATTTTAAATATTGAAAAATTTTCTGGTAATCAGGTTTATCAGGATAATACTTTTTAAGAACCATAGCAGGCATTCTGGCCTGTTCAATCTGGCCGGTCTGCAGGTATAGTAAAGCCAAAGCATAATTCAGTTGTTCATCTTCAGGGGCCAGCCTGATCCCACGGGAGTACATGTCAATGGCCTGTTTGTTTTTTCCCTCCTGCTGCAACAGGAGCGCATAGTTATAATATACCCGGGGGTTTGTTGCCTTCAATTCCACCGCTTTCGCCAGGGCCTTTCCCGCCTCTCCCTTTTTATTCATTTCATTATATAGTAAGGCGAGGTTAAACCAGGCACGTTCGCTTTTCGGATCAATCTTCACCGCTTCCTGTAATACCTGCAGAGCGGGGGCATTCTGACCGGATAAATTATAGGCGACTGAAAGATTCAGCCGGGCATAATTGAGTGCAGAATCCTTTTTTAAACCCTGCTGATAATATTTTATTGCAGCATAGTAATTATTTTGTTTCAGATAATAATCTCCGAGCATAACTTTTCCCATGGCAAAGTCTGACTGGTACATGAGATACCCATCGAGTTCGGTTTTCGCTTTTACAAAAGCATCGTAGTCACCCGGCGGAATTCGATTGGCAGGAATTGATAACAAACAACTCAGCGGCCGCGATACGAACAGCCCGTACTTTGTCCTGCAACAACGGACCCACTGCAGACAACCATTGATCCGGTTGAAAACCAGTCAGGCTTTTCAACGCCCGGTACCGGATACCGGCATCCGGCAGATTCAGGCAATTCAGCAAAGCATCCAGGCTCCCTGCAGTCTGAATATTACCCAGGTAATTTGCAGCAGCGGCTTTTACAATATCCGGCACTGAGGTATCTTTCAGCAATCGGACCAGATGTGCTTCGCTGTTTTCATCTATCCGGCTTCCCGGTATCAGGTCTTCTGCAAAATGATATTTTCGGTTTGGCCCGTACCATTTCACAACGGCATCCGCCGCCCATTGATTCGATTTATTTTCATGGCAATTGTTACATGCATTCGGGGTTCCGTATTTCACCGAGAGGTCGGGCCTTGGTACGCGGAACGTATGATCATAACGAAAATCATTCCCCATATAAAACTTGCCCGGCATATGGCAGTTCTTACATTCAGCTCCGGTTGATCCCAACGGCGTGGAAAGTATGTGAAGGAGCATCATAGGTTTTTGCATGGCATTGGCACACAAGAGTGGTTACCGGAAAATAATAATTTGGCCGTATGTGGCTCATGGCAATTGCTGCATTTCACTCCCTGCCGGAACATTTTACTCTGAGCAAAGGAAGTATAAATAAAATCTTCGTCACTTGCCTGTCCGTCGGCATGAATAATGTTCAGTCGTCGGAATTTCGGGAATATAATTATTCAGAAGCTCATGGCCTGGGTATCAAATGAGGACTGATCTCTGTTACCCGGGCATGACAGGGCGTACAGCTATTGATCTGCTCCGTTTGCCCGGCATTTTTCCCTTCTTCCATATAAGAGCCGGGCATTTTTTTACCCTTTTTTATAATCATCTCCCGACACATAATCAATATGTAGTTTTCCCGCCCCATGACAGGATTCGCAACTTACGTTCAGCACACTGTAACTGGTATGGTAACTGTCGGTTTCCTTATTATAGTTTTTTTGCAGATTGGTGCTATGGCATCTGGCACACATGGTATTCCAGTTTTGCGCATTGCCCGTCCAGTGTAACCAGTCGTGCGGCGGTAAACTTCTGTCCGGCATACTGATGGAACCATTTCTTATTTTTCACATCCCAGCTTGCCCGGGTAGCCTGCATTCTTCCCGCCAGGAAATTCGACCAGGTACTGCTGCAAAGGATAATACCCAAATGTGTATTTGATTTCAAAGTCATGGTTGCTGCCGTCTTCGAACCCTGTGTATTCATAAAAATTTCCCGTCTCTTTTAAAGAAACGGCTTGTAACTCCGTCGGCAACCAGGGTTTTACCGTTAAAATCTCCTTCCACGGTGGAATCATTCTGCTGCCATCATTGCTTTAAAATGGCCCGAACCGGACCAGGCTTTGTATTCAGAGGCATGGCAGGATTTACATTGCTGATCCCCCACAAAAGCGTTAACTCCGGTGTTATGCAAGGGAATCGGGGCTTCATTGGGTTTGCACTGCTGAACCAGGAAGGTTCCCATCCAATAAAGATCATACAACCAATAAGACAGTAAAATTTCTTCTTTATGCTCATAATCCGAATTGGGAAACATGAAACGGCCCGAACAATATTACCACAAATTCAAATATGACACTAATGATTCATCCCCGCACTGTTTTGGAACAGCGGATCATATCTCAGATGAGGCAGGAAACAGTATCCGGATTAATACAAAAGCCCGTCGGATTAAAGAACTTTGTTTTAATTTGGGTTATACTAATACAATTCCTGTAGAGATGTTTGCAGAAAAGCCTTTCCACGTCCTCATATTTTGTTTTATTGTAACACTTACACCGGAGTTCTTCAATACCTGAATCCGGAGAATCAGCCTGATTTGATTCCGGCCTGATTATTTCCATTGTTACTGACAGTATTTCTCAAAGAAGACGTATATACCAAAATATTCGGAGTTTGGCTGTTTTTTTTATGATCCTTTCCGCCTTTTACGCTCATCGAGAACATGAGCCAGCAGCAGGTTGTAACCCAGCACCTGTTTTCAGGAATCATCGTAATGCTGACCACCCTGGCTGTATTATATGTTAAGAAGATTGTACCGTTCCATAGAATCGGATGAACGCCAGGTAAATGCGCTCTTCGATCATGCCACGGAAGGGATTGTCTTAACCAACAGCAAGGGAGAAATTGTTCTGATCAATCCGGCAGCTGCCGCATCTATTTCATTACGAAACGAGAGGAGCTCCTGGGTAAAAAAATTGAAGCGCTCATCCCGGGCGGTTTTCATCAGGCCCACCTGGGTTACCGGGAGGACTTTTACATCATCCCTCAAACCGCACCATGGGCCATGGCAGAGATCTATATGCCAGAACCAAAGACGGCAGGGAGATTCCGGTAGAAGTCAGCCTGAGCTTATTACAACCATAAAAATGAATCCTATGTAATTGCTTTTGTTGTGGACATTACAGCCCGGAAGAAATCTGAATTGGAAACGCTGAATCAGAAAAAACAACTGGAAAGGATAACGGATGCGATGAAAAAACTCAATGCCGAACTGGAAACAAAAGTTGAGCAGCGAACACTGATTTTACGGGAAGCCCTGCAGGAACTGGAAAAATCACAGCTTGAATTAAATGAAGCGCTTAATAAAGAAAAGGAACTGAACGAGATCAAATCCAGGTTTGTTTCCATGGCGTCCCATGAATTCAGAACACCCCTGAGTACGGTATTATCCTCTGCATCGCTGATATCAAAATATAAATTACCGAAGAGCAGGGAAAAAGAGACAAACATATCAACCGTATCAAAGACTCCGTAAAACACCTCAATGTGCTGCTGGAAGACTTCCTTTCCCTGGGCAAACTGGAAGAAGGGCGAATCACCGCGGTTTCCCCTCCATTCAATGTGAAGGATTTCATGGAAGAGGTGGTGGATGAAATGAGATCCCATTCTAAAAGTCAACCAGAACATCCAGGCAGTGCATGAGGGTGAGGACTATATTCACATTCTGACAAGAGCCTCCTGAAAAATATCCTGATCAATTTATTGGGAAATGCGATTAAGTTTTCACCTGAAAACAGCGCAGTTTGGCTTCAAATCAAAAACTCCAGAAAGCATGGAATTAATCGTCCGAGACGAAGGGATCGGAATTTCCGAAGAGGACCAGCAGCATCTTTTCAGCAGTTTTTACCGCGGCAAGAATGTGGTGAATATTGAAGGTACCGGGCTGGGCCTTCATATTGTAAAAAGATATACGGAATTGCTGCAGGGAGATATTGCAACTGGAAAGTAAACTTCAGGAGGGCACCCGTATAACAGTTACCGCTCCGGCCCTGACTGAACCGGACGATTTATCTATATAGCCTTGCTGTACCGCTGCTTATCCGAATCAGAATTTTTCAACAGCAGATGCAAATCAAATGCCCTGCAAATATTTCGTATAAAACTTCTGCCCGTTGCGGTTACCTGAACATGTTTTTCATCAAAATGCACCAGACCATCCTGTTCCAGTTTTTCAAGCTCCGGAAATGTGATATTCTTTCAGCTGATCCTGGTGCCGTTTATCAAAATAGGTAACTCCGCGGCAACTGATATCCTGGATATATTTCCGGAATCTATCATCTCCTGGCTCAGAAAATACCCCTTCTCAACAGGCAATTCATTGTTTTTTAAATCGTTCGTAATACTCATGGAGCGATTTGGCATTCTGCGCAAAAGCATGCACGGAATCGCTGATGGCCGATACACCCAGGCCCAGCTGTAAATCTGTATACTGGGCTAGTGTATCCCATAAAATTCCTGTGCAGGGTCCCCTTTTTCCAGGCCATGAAATAATTCGTCATCCCGGTAAAATAAAATGATCCATACCCGAGGTGCTGGTAATTATTTTCTATAAATATTTTTTTTCCCTTCCTTATACAAATCCATTTTATCAGCTGCAGTCGGGCAGATCGGTTTCATCGAACAGTCTTTGTCCACGGCTTGTCCAGGGAACATGGGCATAACTGTAAAAGGCAAACCGGTCAGGCGCACACGGAAATGCATTCCCAAACCGTTTTTCTGATAGATCTCCAGCGTCTGATGCGGAAGGCCATAGATCAGATCAAAATTAATGGACTGAAATCCGATTTCCCGGGCCGATTTCGGTTGCCTTTTTCACATTTTCAAAAGGCTGTATCCGGTTAATGGTTCTCTGAACCACCGGATCATTATCCTGCACCCCATAACTGATCCGCCTGAAACCCAACTGATAGAGGGTTTCCAGATGTTCCCGGGTTGTATTGTTCGGATGTCCTTCCAGACTGAAATTGGCATGGGATGTGCATGATCGAAGTTTCAAGAATGGCATTAATCAGCAGCGAAAGATTTGCAGGTGAAAAAAAAGTGGGGGTTCCGCCGCCCAGATGTATTTCCCTGATTACAGGGACTTCCTCCATCAGCTCACAGTACATATGCCATTCCCGGATTAACGCTTCAATATATTCTGCTTCCACGTGGTGGTTGGTCGTAATTTTCTTATTACACCCGCAATAAGTGCACAAAGACTCGCAAAACGGCAGGTGTATATACAGGCTGATGCCGTTTGACTGGTTGGAAATGCTGAAACTGGTCTGTTGAAACTTTTTTTCCATTGAGTGGGGTCGATGGTCTGATTCCAAAAAGGCACCGTAGGATAACTGGTATATCTCGGTACAGGTATATCATATTTATTTCAGCAGGTCGAGAGGATTCCATCGGTTTGTTTTTAATCCGCAATGATACTTTTATTAATAGTTGTTTTTAACAGTTCTTTTTCCATTAGTATAGCGTTTGGAAAAAGAATATCATTTTCCAGATGTAAATGCTGTATAATATCACTATCCAGTTCCTGCAGGGTAAGAAAACTCACTTTGTGACTTGTGCAGGCATCTGCGGGGAACGGAATAATGCAGGGTAAGTTCCCTGATCCGGGCCAATGAATCTTCAACAAACTTGTGTTCATGACTCATCACTTCTTCAACAGGCTTACTCAGGGTTCGCACCAATAGACTGGCATAGGATTCCTTGGCTCTTATGGGCAAAATGCGATTTGCTTGATATAAGGGAAGATGATTTCATCTTCATATCTGATATGACTGAGCAATTCTTTTAGCCAGTGCTGAAAACTCAACGACCAGATCAGGCAGATAGTAAATTTTTTCCGGTGCCCTTCCGCAAACTGCTGAATGGTGTCCAGGGTTGCCGGCAGACATCGACCTTAAATATGCGTGATGAATATGTACAATATAATCAGCCAGGAAAGAGAGATCCCAGTCTTCAAATTTAAAGTATTCGGATATGGTAATCTGCCGGGTTGCAATTCAAGTTCTGCCTGTATGGTTTGCAGGTCAAGCCCCTTTAATGAACAGACCAGTTCCAGCGGAAACTTGGCACCACAGCAAAATTCAATGCCATGACGGCGGAAAATACGATGTGCGGTCCGATAATCTCTTTTTACAATATCTGATACAAATTCCTGTTTTTCAATCACTTTTATTCCCTTTACAATTATGATTTTTTCACGCCCCGGGGTCGAAAAAATAAAATTACTGCCATTCATGGCTGTTACGGCTGATTTTAATCATACCAGGGCATGATTAAATTCTATGCAGGTAAATTATTTCTGACAGGAAACAGCAGACGCCCGGCCTGTGCCGAGCAGGGGGCTGATATAGGGGATTCCCAGGTTCAGCCCGCGAAGAATCAGGACAATCGCCATGATCCCTACAATAAACGGTGTCATTTGTTTTATCCGGTTGCGAAAGGATAACCTGATCAATGAGCCAAAATAACTCAAAGCGAACAGGGGGGGCAGGGTACCCAGACCGAACATAACCATAAACAGTACGCCGGATTGCACCTGGAGGCATTCAGGGCACCCGCAATGGCCAGGTAAACCATGCCACAGGGCAGTAAACCGTTCGCCATTCCCAATAAAATAAAATGCTACGGGAGGGTAATTTCCAGAGCCGAGAACATCAGGTTTTTGAATTTGCTGGTATGATTTTCCTTACCAGTGGGGGCTGTCGGAAAATTTTTGAAAACCAGATACTGCAAACAGAAAGAACAGCAGTCAGAATCCCAGACCGATCGAAAACCATTGTTGCAATCCGGTCAAATACATCCCCCTGCCCGCTAAGCCCGAAGATCAGACCGAAACGGCATACACAGTTATCCTGCCCAGATGATAAAAAAAAGTGAGATTGATTTATGCATGCCGGACAAATGCTGTACCGGAAGAGCCAGTGCAAGCGGGCCACACATGCCCACACAGTGGAAACTACTTATCGTTCCCAACAAAAATCCCGCTAAGAGTCAATTGTAGCATCTATTATAACAACGATAAAGGATTGTTCAGCATAATAGTCGTTATTGCTGGCATGCCATGATATCTTAACTGTATAATGGCCCGGACCCCAGCATAACTATGCATCAAGTTCCATGTTTTCCTCCGCCTTGTATATTCAGTTTTACATTCCTGTCCTTGTCTCATCGAGGCGCAGTATAAAAAGCACACTCCCGGTTAAAGGCCTGTTTTATCATTTCCGGAGGAAATTCAATAACGATTTTATCCGCATCCTGATGGATACTTAATTTTTGACTGAGTGCATTTGCATTTTTTGTTCCGTCAATCACATGCTGATAAGCCAGTTCATCCCGATAATATTCACTGGCAACCAGTTCAACAGGAGTAGTTGCACACAGCGGTAAACCATGTATGACATCAGCCCGGCAAATGCAATAAATACCAGCAGAAATCTGTTTCCCCAACTCATAAAATAATTTTATTCTGAATCGGAACCTGGAACAGGTCCCAGAAAATTTGTTTTAATCACATCAATCTTTCTGTTCCCTTCATACAATCCCAGACGTATTTCTGTTTTTCTCTGGTGGACAGATTCGTTTGGGGAAGCACGATAAAGAAAGAGCCTGAACCTTCCTCTTCCTTTTTTATGCGGATGGTTTTCCCGCCGATCACTTCAATTTTGCCTTCCACATCTTCCAGTCTTAATGGACAGGGGAATGTCGTGAATGGTCTTATTGGCAACTTTTAATATTATACAAATTGTGCATACTATCCGTTCCCCTCTCCTGATATAAGCATACCCGGTGTGCGCATGATAGTGGCGTCCACATCCTTCCTCGTACCAGAGGGTGCCCAGGATGGCTGAATCAGCACACAAAGTAACCCGGTGTACATTTTCATCCGGGTTGTATAGCTATATTGGTTCCCCCCTGGCAATCCCGTTTTCTGAAGCATAACGTATCAACCCCTTCGGTCTGCCCACACTTGTCCATCATATGGTCACAGGCATCAATACAGGCGGTGCAGCTGACGCATTCCATTTGTGTTCCGTTTCGGATATCTATGGCTGTCGGGCAAACTTTTACACATTGAAAACAATCGATGCAATCACCCAATATGTTCTCTGCACTTTTTAGTAAATTTTCCCCTGGGTTCACCTCTTTTGTAGTCATAGGCCACGATCATCGAGTTGGGTCGAGCAGTACACTCTGCAGACGGCCATATGGGCAGATCACAGTACAAACCTGTTCCCGGAAATAAGCATAAACGGCGTAAAAGACGGTCGAAAATACAATAATGGAAACAGCCCGATAACATGTTCAGACAATGGCTCGGTAACGATTTTCCATAAGGCCCTGCTGCCAATGATATAAGCAAGAAAAGTATTGGCAATTAGAAAGGAAAGCAGATAAAAACAACATATTTGATGACTTAATCGCAATCTTATGACCAGTCCAGGGTGCCGCATTTAATAGTTTTTGCTTCGCTGCATTCCCTTCAATCGCATATTCCACTTTTCGGAACAAGCATTTCCATAAAAATGGTCTGAGGGCAAACCCAGCCGCAAAAAAGACGCCCAAAAGCCGCGGTAAATAAAATGATGAAATACAATAAATGTGACCATCGTCAGACCAAAAATGAAAAAATCCTGCGGCCAGAAAACTTTACCGAACAAAATAAATTTGGCGTCTGGAATATTAAAAAGAAATAAAGGCCGTCCGTTTACATAAATGAAGGGCAGGGTAAAAAAGATAGCGCAAAGAAAAACCAGCTTACATAACTGCGCATATTGTAAAAGCCTCCATGGGGTTTCTGGGCAAATACCCATTTGCTCTTCCCTTTGCATCAACAGTAGCCAGGCTGTCCCGGAAGGATTGGTCCGGCTGGTTCCTTTTCCTGAAGAGTATATGGTGGGTCCGGTATTCATAATTTATAGTGATGTTCGTTTCGAGCACTGTCGTTTTATTTATGGAAGAATCGGCGCCGGCGCAGGAGCAGTAGTTTGACTGGTGTACAAAGTTCCCTGCGGCGCTTTCGGATCTGAGGGGATTTGTGCCGTGCAAGATTCTATATAACTCGCAATCTGGGCCAGTCTGGGAAGGGGAATAATCATCTTTCCAGCTTTTCATTCCCTTTTCCGGATATCCATATTTAATGGTTTTGAAAACATCATTGATGCTGCCTCCATGTAACCAGTAATCATCCGTAAGATTCGGGCCCACAATACCCTGGCCTTCTTTCCCGTGACAAGCGGAGCAGATCGTAATCAAAAATATTTTTGCCTGCTGCCAGGTTACCGGCACCGCCATGAATCGTTTCACATTGGTTTCATCAATATTGTTGGCTGCTTTTTTCAGATACTCTTCTTTCTGAACCGCCGCTTCCTGCATGGCAATCTGATATTCCTCCCCGCTCAGCGGCGCCGAATGCGAAACATGATAACGCCAGAGATAGATGAAGGCGAATAAAATCGAGCATAAAATCCATAAAGCCACCAGGGTGGAAGGCGGTTATCCAGTTCCCGGATACCATCATAGTCATGACCGAGATCAATATCCACTTCCTGTTCGATAGGCTTAAATTCATTGAATCTGTCCCACCAGCTGAGTCCTGGGTTTGGTTTTACTGCTGATGCAGCCTGCCTCAACAGCCGCTTTTTTCCTTCTTTCCATATTCAGAATAGCCGCAGATTGTACAGCAGTACCAGGATCACCATCAATTCCACGAAGATGACTCCTGCGATCATATAAAAAGCTGTCGTTGAAATCCCGTCAGTTAAATTGGCAGCGGCCGATAGCGGTGAACCGGCTTTATTCCTGTGCGAGGCCCGGAAGGTCAGGAATAACAATCCGTGATGACAGCAGCCGTGATTGCCTGCAACGGTTTGCTTAATTTTTTTTCCGCTTCTTTTTCTTTTTCAGTCTGCACCATGGCTGCGCCCAAAACCACATTGGCCAACATACCGATCGCCAGCGCAAGGATGGCCATGATGATCACCATGATGACCACAAAAGGATTGGAGATAGATGACGGGGCTGGCGGACCTCCGCTTTTACGGAATGAGCTGATCAGCATGATCATCGATAACAGGCTGAGATATCTGGTTGCTTTCTTATATCGTTTCATTTGAAAAAACATTTCCAAAATTTTTAAGTTATGCATTTGAATCAAGAGGAATCCGGCTGATTTCATCGATCATTTTCTTATCTGCCTTGAGAGCCCAGAAGAGCATCACAAGAAAAAATATTCCAAACAAAGCGAAGGAAGAAAGTCCGTAAATACTTACCCCGCTTATTTTTTCGAGGTAATGAATGAATTTCATATCTGAATTATTTATTGACTTTAATTACCTAATACGGATTCGCTATTTCTTATTTTTGTCATTTCAGCCCTTGGCGCCGATTTGATATCCTTTCCCAATCGCTGCAGGTAAGCGATCAGGGCCAGGATCTCTTTATTATGCGGCGTTTTTAATTTATCCAGTATGAGATTCGTTCGGATGCTGTCTGCCTGCCTTTCCAGATCCTGATTGGCCCTGTTTTTCATAGCCTTCCGGGTAAGGAACACCCAGTTTCCGCATGGCCCAGATCATGTTCGGAGTCATGGCGCAGTATCAATATTATTTTCCAGCAGCCATCCATAAGAAGGCATGATGGAACCTGGGCGACATGGACTGTGGGATCCATCATATGATTATAATGCCAGCTGTCAGGATATTTTCCGCCGACTCTGGCCAGATCCGGACCGGTTCTTTTGGAGCCCCACTGGAAGGGGTGGTCATATACAAATTCACCGGCCTTGGAATATTCTCCATACCTCGCCACTTCGTCCCTGAAAGGCCTTACCATCTGCGAATGGCATAAATAACACCCCTCCCTTACATAAATATCGCGGCCGTGCAATTCGAGGGGGGTATAGGGTTTTACACTGCTGATGGTAGGAATATTTGATTTGACCAGAAAAGTAGGTATGATTTCAATGATACCCCCGATCATAACAGCAATCAGGCTGAACACGAGCATTTTCATCGGGCGTCTTTCTACCCAGCGGTGCCAGTATTCTTTTCCATGAGTGGTAATTACTTTTGGCAGGGGGGCTGACTTCCGCCGCTTCATTTGCAACGAATTGTCCCTTCGCTATGGTCTTAACGAGATTATAGAGCATGATGAATGCCCCGCCAGGTATAAGGTACCACCAATACTTCTCGATATATACATGGGAATGATATGGGTAACGGTTTCGAGGAACTGGAATTTCAATTGTCCTTCTTCGGTAAAAGTCTTCCACATCATACTTTGGGTAAACCCGCCCAGTACAATGGAATTACATACAATACAATACCGATTGTCCCAATCCAGAAATGGGTGCCGGCAAGTTTTTTTGAATACAAGGGGCGTATTCCACATTTTCGGCATCAGCCAGTACAGCACACCAAAAGTTAAGAAGCCATTCCAGCCAAGAGCCCCTACATGCACATGCGCAATCGTCCAGTCAGTAAAATGTGAAATCGCATTTACGCTTTTCAGACTTAGTATAGGTCCTTCGAGCGTTGCCATGCCATAACAGGTAATCGCCACCACCATGAATTTCAAAACAGGCTCTTCGCGCACTTTATCCCAGGCACCGCTTAAGGTAAACAGACCCATTCAGCATGCCTCCCCAGCTGGGGGCGATCAGCATGATGGAGAAATACCACGCCCAGCGACTGCGCCCAGTCCGGCAGCGCAGTGTATAATAGATGATGCGGCCCGGCCCAGATATAAATAAATATCAGCGCCCAGAAATGGATGATGGAAAGACGATACGAATAAATGGGCCGGTTCGCTGCTTTCGGCAGGAAATAATACATCAGTCCCAGGTAAGGGGTTGTTAGGAAAAAAGCCACGGCATTATGTCCGTACCACCATTGCACGAGCGCATCCTGGACACCAGCATACACACTGTAACTTCTCATGAAGGAAATGGGCAATTCGATGGAATTGACAATATGCAACATGGCCACAGTTACCCAGGTGGCGATATAAAACCAGATGGCCACATAGATATGGCTTTCCCTTCTTTTGATAATCGTGCCAAACATATTAATGCCGAAAATGATCCAGACAACGGCAATGGCGATGTCGATCGGCCATTCCAGTTCCGCGTATTCCTTACCGCTTGTTTTACCTGCCCAAAGGGAAATTGCCGCCTGCTACGATGATCAGCTGCCATCCCCAGAAATGAATTTTGCTGAGGTTGTCGCTGAACATTCTGGCTTTGCACAGGCGTTGCAGGGAATAATAAATTCCCATGAATATCCCATTGCCGACAAATGCAAAAATGACCGCATTGGTATGTACGGGCCGCATTCTTCCAAAAGTGGTGGCCGGCAGGCCCAGGTTGAGGGCCGGATAAAAGAAAGCAATCGAAGCCCAGAGCCCTGCGAGCATCCCCACAATCCCCCAAAGGAGTACGGCATAGGCAAACCATTTCACAATTTTGTTGTCGTAATAGAACTTTTCTACTTGCATAGCAATTGATTAGTTTAGCTGTTGTGAGGCATGAACTGAATGATTGATTGTTGAAATGGGTAAGGGAACCTGAAGTTCTGCTTTTCATCGTTCGGAAGCGGGATCTGATCATCAAAAAGAATGCGAATAGAGGACGAATATTCATCGTCAAATTGTTTGTTTTTTGCACTCCATATGAAATGCCCCCAGGAAAAAACCGAAACAGACAGGCTGGCAATTAATAACAAAATGAGTACACTCATGGACTTAAGCTTTTTTAACATACCAAATGTATTCAGACAGAAAATGTTGATATATGATATGGTATATCCAGTAAAAACATGATTTTTGTCATATCATAACCGCGATCATTTTCCAATACTACAATCTTAGCCACCGGGCAAATACATTACTGCTTCCAAAAGTGATCAGCAGTATGCTTAGACTGCTCAACGGCATCAGGATCGCTGCAATCATCGGTAGACAAATCCCCCCGCACAGCGAAATATAAACCTGTCAGATTATAGAGAACCGATAAAATAAAACTGGCAATGATGATTTTCCTGTTGGCCCTGCACAACTTTATAAAAGCCGGAAGCATTGATAAATTCCCGGCATCCAGGATCGCATCACTGGCAGGTGTAAAATTGTTGGTATCCTCCGTAACCGCAATGCCAACCTGGCTTTGACGCAGAGCAACCGCATCATTCAGACCCGTCCCCGATCATGGCAACCCGGTCGCCAAAATCCTGCATTTTCTGTATATAAGCCAGTTTATCCTGCGGCATCTGGCGGAACAAGAAGCGTCGTATTTAATTCCGAACAAACCGAGCAGATTCTTTTTTTCCGAAGGATTATCTCCTGAAAGGACGGATAGCCGGTAGCGGGGTCTCAGCCAGTAAACCAGGCATTCGATATCATGCCGGTAATGGTTCCGGAATAAAAATCTGCCGAGCACTTTCTCATCCCAGGAAATATAAACAGAGGATGATGATTCATGACCGGTAAGGTACCGGCAATAAATTCTCCCGGATCCCAAAGCGATCCGGTATTTGCCCAGCACCACGGCTTACAATTCCTTTTCCTTCTGTTTCCCGGAATTGTTCCAGATGTACATGTCTGCTTTGTGAAGATACCGGCCAGCGCAACACTGAGCGGATGACTGGATTGCGCTGCCAGGGAACCGAAAATATTTTCTGTCGTGTTCGGTAAGCGTCTGTGCCTGAATATGTGATTTCCTGATTTTTCCCCGACGTGAGCGTCCCGGTTTTATCAAAAACAAATGATTGACCCGTGCAATTTCTTCAATGGTCTGGGCATTTCGAAGATAAAACCGGTTGCGCCCGAGAATACTTAAAATATTTCCATTGGTGAAACTGGATGATAATAACAAGGCACAGGGGCAGGCGATGATCAGAACGGCTGTTACCGCATTCCATATTTTTGACGGATCATGAAAATACCAGTAAACCGCAGGCAGGGAGGCAATCCCCAGAACGATGAATGTAAAATACCGACTGACCAGGTGCACAAAGGATCTTTTTTCCGCTCCTTCTTTTCCTTCCGGGTTATCCCTGTTCCAAAGACTTGTGAGATAACTCTGTGAAACTTCCCGGATGGAGAGCAATTCAATACTGCTTCCCGTCTGCCGACCACCTGCATAAACAATCTCCCCTACTTCCTTAATACAGGCAGGGACTCACCGGTAACAAAACTATAATCAATGAGCGCTCTTGCCGCGGGAAAGAATACCGTCTGCCGGGATGAGTTCTTTATGGTGTATGAGTAGGGTGTCTCCGGCTTTGATCCCGGCGAGGCCGGTGGGAATTTCCTGGTTTCCTTTCAATACACTTACGGCAAGAGGGAAATAGGAAGTATAATCCCGGTCGAACGAAAGCTGCTGATAGGTTTTATCCTGCAAAATCCTTCCCGCCAGCATAAAAAAAACGATACCCGAGATGAGAATCGAAATATCCGGCACCAGTTCCCGACAACACTTCATAGGCACTTCTGCAAAATGTTACGATGATGGCCAGCGCAATGGGGGCATCAATATTTAGGAATTTATGCCGGAGCGATTTCCATGCAGATTCATAAAAAGGACCGCACTGAACAGGAATACAGGCAGTGCTAAAATAAAATTTAAGGCCCTGAAAACCGAACGCAGGGTTTTCTCCGTGCCATCCAGCCCGAGGTATTCCGGAAAACTGAGCAGCATGATATTGGCAAAGCAAAATCCGGCTATCCCCAGCTGGTAAATGAATATTTTTTTTAACCCGGGGTTTGGCTTTTCCGCATCGTTGAGACTGATATAAGGCTCATACCCAATATCCGGTAACAATTCCGCCACCCTTCGAAGGGAAATGATGTCCTGGTCAAAAATGATGGCCACTTCCTTTCTTTCAAAATGCACTTTGGCAGAAATGATCCCGTGTTCCAGCCTGATGCAGGTTTTCCAGCAGGTACAAACAGGAACTGCAGTGAATCTGGGGAAGATAAAACACCACATGGATTTCCGTTCCCTGCCGGAAGCTCACCAGCTGACCGGCGATGGCTGTGTCGTCGAGAAAGGCAAATTTGTCCTTCCGGGTTATGGTTCGCCGGCTGATCCCCGGCTGCTGGTTGAATTGGTAATAATCGCAAAGGCCATTCTGATTCAGAAGCTGTAAGACCATCTTACAGCCTTCACAGCAAAAGATATGATCCTCCAGCCGGATGTGCCTGTCAGGAGCAATTTTCCCCGCAATGGTAACATTGTATATTTATTTTCAACAAGTTTTCGACATAGTAGAAGGAACAAAATAACCGGCCGGCGACAAACATTATATGACGAACGTCAGGAAGGGGAATGATCCTGATCAATCGTGAAAAACAAGGGATTTTGATTAACCCGCGTAGATGGCGGCGGTGGGTTTTTTATTAACTTTCCCTGAAAATTGACTATTATGCGTTCCCTGCTTATCATTGACGATCATGAAGAAATCCGCGAAAACATCGCAGAAATCCTCACTTTGGCCGGGTATCACACCCTGACGGCTGAAAACGGCAAGAAAGGAGTGGAAATGGCCATGAAGGACAAACCCGACCTCATCATATGTGATATCATGATGCCGGAACTTGACGGATATGGTGTTCTGCACCTGCTCAAAAAAAATCCCGAAACGGAAAAAATTCCCCTGATCTTCCTGACAGCCAAAACAGAAAGAACAGATTTCCGGAAGGGTATGGAGATGGGCGCTGACGATTATATTACCAAACCCTTTGACGACATCGAATTGTTAAATGCGATAGAAACCCGGCTCAAAAAGTATGATATCCTCAATACCACGATATGAGCCTGGCGAAAAAGGGGCATCAGAAATGATCGGAGACCTGCGTTCCTCCGGGTTTTTCAAGATGGAACTGGACAATTATGAATCTGCCGTGCTGATCCAAAAAGAATACTTTGTATACTGATGGCAAAAGACCCAAGTACCTGTATTACCTGAAAAGCGGCAAGATAAAAACTTACCGGCTCCATGAGGATGGAAAAGAGTATATCACGAACCTCTATTCCGCCGGAGACTTTATCGGTTACCTGCCCCTGCTGGAAAATAAATCATACGAAGACACGGCGGAAGTGCTTGAAAATGCTGAAGTAGTCATGATCCCCAAGGAAGAATTCACCGGTTTGGTATTCAACGACCTGAATATCGCCAATCAAATTCATCAGGCTGATCGCCCAGAATGTAAAAGATAAAGAAGAACGTTTGCTGAACCTTGCCTATGGATCCCTACGCAAACGTGTGGCCAAAGCACTAATTGATATTCACGAAAAATTCAACCGGAACAGCGAAAAACACCAGTCCTGGAAGTTTCCCGGGAAGACATTGCGCAATATGTCGGCACCGCCACAGAATCCCTGATCCGGACATTAAGTGACTTCAAATCAGAAAAATTAATTGAGATCAAGGATGGAAAAACGCGGATTATCAACCTGGAGAAACTGAATAATATGCTTTATTAGCCCAGGTTCCTGCGAAAAGCATTTTCTCCTGTAATTACTGTCCTGTTGCTATTTTGTCCGGAGAAATTTCACGACCCAGATCATTTTGTTCCTTCAGTGTCCAGGAATTCGACCTGGAGGTATCCAGCCATAAATTCCCGCTCCTTCTCAAAATCTGCACCGATAAGGTCAAACTGTTCGTATAAAACGCATTTTCCAATGCGCAAACACGTCATGGATTCGCCGAAAAATTCCAATTCACCGTCAGCAATTCCCGGATAAATATGCTTTCAATCAATGTATCCGGTGCAAATAAAATCACCGGATGACTACTGCATTAACACGCGTTTTCGAGTTCTTAAAAAAATTAATTCTCAAAAATGGAAAAGTGCCGGAAAAATGTTCCTGAATTTCCTGAACGGAAACTGACTTGGGTAATCAAAAATATTCTTCCCGCATGATCCTGTTATTCGATTCATGAATACAAAATAACCACAAAAGATTTCCTAGAAAAGATGACCTACGATGAAACAAGGTATGATTATGATCAGTCTGGAGAAATGGGAACCGATCAGCGGACTTAACCCCATCCAGAAAAGAAGGACGTTGTGTTATTTTCAAACCTCCCGTCTTTTTTTGAGTTTAATGCGATATACAATTCCGGTGATGGTGTTTATATCTATTTGGTGTAAATGGCCAGTCTTCAGATAATTTCGTGGTGGCGCTTGTAATCATCGGCAGTATACGTTCGTGTCAGTTTCTGTAATGGCCAGTTTTCCTGCCGGGTTCACTGCTAAGTTCTTCAAATTCTCCCCAGGCGATAACACTTTTCCAGTTGGCCATATTCTGCATCACGTCCACTTCAAAACAGACCCGGGGGTTTTTACGCATCATATTAATTTTCATGCCCTCCATTGTATGCCCGTAAACATATTCCGCCGTCATAGCCATAACTTACAGGTACCACATAGGTCATACCCTCTGCATGGCAACCCAGCCGGCCAATCACTGGCTGTTGAAGTACTCTCTTCTATTTCCTGTGGACTCAATATCTCCGAACATGATAAAAATTTTTATAAAATTAGTGATCGCATCGACCCATTGCATGATCCCGATCATGCAGGAAATTGACAATTTTCATAAGATCCGCCGGTATCCCGGTTTTAAAAAATACCTGATTTCATGTTACCGGATTCAAGGGAAATGGCAACATCATCATTCTATAGATGCAGAATGATTACAAACCGGATCCGGGTAATGTTATGCAACTGAACGAACCAGGCGGATGCCAATCTGCATTTATGCTTCATTTACAGGCTGAAAGCCACTTTGATGCAAAAACTGATCATAATCAGCCAGACCTCCTAATAGACATCATCAAAAACAAATGAAACTAAGATAGGTTGTGTCCTTAAATGAAAATAATATGAAAGCACTTGTATACCACGGACCTGGAAATAAACCATGGGAAGAAAAACCCAGGCCATGCTTTGCAACAGGCTTCAGACGTGATCGTGTCGGATAACAAAGACGACCATTTGCGGAACTGATCTGCATATCCTGAAGGGTGATGTTCCCGAGGTAACCGATGGTCGTATTCTTGGCCATGAAGGCGTTGGAATAGTTGAAGAAACCGGCACCTCAGTAACGAATTTTAAAACAGGCGACCACGTTTTCATTTCCTGCATTACTTCCTGCGGCAAATGTGATTATTGCAAACGGGGCATGTATTCCCATTGTGAAAATGGCGGGATGGATATTGGGCCATCTGATTGACGGAACCCAGGCGGAATATGTCCGTATTCCCCATGCGGACAACAGTCTTTATCATATTCCGGCCGGCTCAGATGAAGAAGCGCTGGTGATGCTAAGCGATATCCTGCCTACCGGATTTGAATGCGGTGTTCTGAACGGACAGATCAAACCCGGCGATACCGTTGCTATTGTCGGGGCGGGTCCTGTTGGGCTGGCTGCATTATTAACTGCACAATTTTATACACCCGCAGAAATCATCATGATCGACCCGGATGACAACCCGGCTGGCTGTTTCCAAAAAATTAGGAGCTACACAAACCATCAACAACAGGAAGGAAAATGCCGTTGATGGAGTGAAAGAACTTACCGGTAATAAAGGGGTGGATATGGTTATCGAAGCAGTCGGTATTCCCGAAACATTTGAATTATGCCAGTATCTGGTTGCGCCGGGTGGCCGGATTGCCAATGTGGGTGTACATGGCAGGAGTGGGACTCTTCACCTGGAAATTTTATGGGCACAAAATATTTCCATAACAACCAGGCTGGTAGATACCGTCACCACCCCGATGCTGATAAAAACAGTCCAGTCAGCAAAACTGAATCCAAAACAACTGATAACCCATCATTTTAAATTGTCTGAAATAAACCAGGCTTATGACACTTTTCAGCATGCAGACAGAGAAAAAGCTTTAAAAGTGATATTGAGAAACGAATGATGAATTTTTAATTCCTGAAAACAGACAAATGCACCTTGGAATAGAAAGGGAAAGCGGATAATGGATATCCAGAAAGAGTTCAATAGATTATATCCATATTTAAAACTGGAGTTCTTCAGGAATCCTTCACCGCAGAATAATCTGTCAGCAAAAGCAGAAAAAATCAGGCCGGAAGAATTGATCCATAAAATTATCCACCTCTAAAGATCCGGGCAGTATCAATATAGACGGCAAAAGAACCGTCGCCCAGCTGGTAGAGGATTTTTGGGGAATTTCGGGTTGTCTGTACTGGTTTTCCGGAAATCAGGCAATTTGTGGATAGAAACTTCTTTAACCGACAGCTGGACGCTGGTCAGGCAAAATAAGATAGGTGAATCCTTTTCAACCCGCCAGGGGAATTTTTAGACCCTGTCTCTTCTGCGTTGATCCTTCCTGATTCCCGCCTTTTCATTATCCATTATATATGTAACATAACGGTCTGCCCTTATATAAAAATATTTGAACGCCCCCTGTTATTTTTTTAAGAATAACAGGCAGGCGCTCAAATACGTTTTGTCAGAAACCAGGACGGGAATCCCGGCATACAGGTTTACCGGCTCTGTTCCATCATATCCCAAAGTTTTCTGAGATCCGGGTTCAGGATAATCTGGATACGGCGGTTCAATGCCCTTCCTTCCTTGGTATCATTACTTGCAACCGGCAGGTACTTTCCTCTGCCTGCTGCCAATAACCGGTTCGGATCAACACTGTAACTATCCCTTAGAACCCGCACGATGCTGTTTGCCCTTTCGGTACTTAAAGACCAGTTATCCTGGAAACGGGCGGTATGAATATTTTTAGAATCCGTATGACCCACTACAAAAATCTGGACTTTCGGATAATTGTTCAATACGGACGCCAGTGGGTTTAATGCATTTTTTGCATTCTTGCTCAGTACAGCACTTCCTTCAGCGAACAGTAATTTTTCCGGCAGGTCCACATAGAGCAATCCTTCTCTGAATTCCACATCAATGCCTGAATCAGCAAGCTCGGACAATCCGGCAATGATTTTTTCCCGGATTTCCTGCAGGGATGTACCCTGTTCTGCCAGAGCCGCGTTCAATGCTTCCCGCCTTGCCTGTAAATCCGCCTTCAATTGATTGCAATACTCGGCATCATGGGCCAGCGAGACATTCTGACTCTGAAGCGTGGAGATCTGGCTATTCAGTTCAGCAATCTTATTGGTTGAGCTGGTCAGATTCGTGGTGCAGGAAGTCAAATCTGCCTGTAATTTCTGGTTCTGTTCCTGGGATGCTGCCAGTTCTTTCTTGGCCTTACATGAACTCAGGGCGATCAGGATAATCAGTAAAATACCCGTACTAAGCTTTCTCATACTAAAGGTTTTAAGTTGTTATAAATTATGCGATTCGTATTTAATATTTCATTTCGTCCTATAGTCCGATTGTTAACTATAAAAAACTTTAAAATATCAGAAGCCAAAATTCGTTCAATTCCGGCTTAAAAGACCGAAACCCCGTTTAAGATCCTCATGTAACGGTTAAACAATAACCCTGACAGGCATGAAATATCCTTTTTTCAAACGCCTTTTGCATATTTTTTAATACTAACTTTAACATATCTGCAGGGCACTGTCTACTCCTTCCTCTTCTTCATCAAAAATGCAACGTCATGAGGACCGCCCAAATAATACAGAGACGAGATTTTATCCGGCTTACTGCCCTGTCCGGTGCAGCCCTGTTTGTAATAGGCTTTCTGGATGTGAAAGGAAAGACACCGCAAATCGCAAACCTTTCGGGCGATGAAAGCCCGGGTGCAAAAATGAACGCCTATATTTTTATTGATTCTTCCGGCATGATAACCATTTACAACAATCGCCCTGAAATGGGGCAGGGAACTTTTGAATCCATCCCTATGATTATCGCCGAGGAACTGGAAGTGGATATTCAAAAAGTGAATATCATGCAGTCGCCGGCAAGCCGCAAATTATATGGCGACCAGATGGTGGTGGGAAGCCGCAGCATATCCGGCAACTTCGATCTGATGAGAAAGATAGGCGCATCAGCAAAAGAAATACTCATCATGGCAGCTGCGAACCGCTGGAATGTGCGTGCCGAAGATTGTTATGCACATGAATGCGACGGTAATCCATCCGGCATCGGGAAAAACAATCAGTTACGGAGCGCTCGCAGAAGATGCATCCAAAATAGCACCTCCCCAGAATCCGAAATTAAAAGAGCCGAAAGATTTTACCATCATCGGCACATCACCAGCAAGAAAGGATATTCCTTCAAAAATGAATGGAGAAGCCGTATTTGGACTGGACTGCACCGTAAAAGGCATGTTATATGCTTCCGTAGAACGGTCACCGGTTTTCCTGGGCAGGCTGATCAGTTTTGACGACACAAAAGCCCGGGCGGTAAAAGGCGTAAGGTATGTGTTGAAAACCCAACGTAATGTATGGGGCCACACCCGGGAGGGCGTGGCTGTGGTGGCAGATACTTACTGGGCAGCAGTACAGGGAAGAAACGCACTGGAAGTAAAATGGGATAATGGCGATCTGGAATCCTGGTCAACAAAAAAAATAAAGGAGGATTATAAAAAAGCTGCCGCAGCGGACGGTGCCGTTTTTGAAGAAAAAGGAAACTTCAAAAATGTTTTTGATGCAGCACCTGTAAAAATAGTGGCATCCTACGAAACGCCTTACCAGACACATGTTCCCATGGAACCAATGAATGCCATCGTATACGCAAAAAAAGACCGCGTTGAATTCTGGGGCTCCACACAGAACCCCAACGGTTTCCGTTCATTCCTGGCAAAGCAATGCAGTGTGGCAGAAGATAACGTCATCATTCACTATACTTATATGGGGGGCGGATTTGGCCGGAGAAGCCTGACGGATGTTCCTGAAGAAGCCGCCGACCTCTCCATGAAAACCGGCGCACCTGTGCAGGTAGTGTGGAGCCGCGAAGATGACCTTACGCAGGGACCCTTCAGGGCCTGTTCGCTCAATGTGTGCAAAGGGGCGATGGATACCGACGGCCTTCTCATTGCACTCGAACATAAAGTGATTTGCCAGGAGATCAATAATCAAACCGGCGATTATAATATCGCGGGTGAAGACATTGCAGGGGGAATCAATACGGAATATGCGGTTCCCAACATGGCAATCAGAGGGGTGCTGCGCAAATTTTATATTCCCATTTCCTACTGGCGTTCGGTTTATCACTCCACCAATTGTTTTGCACATGAATCCTTTATGGATGAGATGGCAATTGCTGCCAAAAAAGATCCGCTTGATTTCAGGCTTTCCTTATTGAAGGATCATGCACGATATACTGCAGTGCTGAACGCGGTTGCTGAAAAAACCGGCTGGCACAAACCCCGCGAAAATAATACCGGTATGGGCGTGGCCATCGTTCAGCGATCAGGAGCTTTTACTGCTGCGGTTGCTGAAGTGGTGAGAATGAACGGGAAAGTGAAAGTGGTTAAGATAACCGTTGCCATAGACAGCGGCATCGTGGTAAATCCCGATACAATCATAGCACAAACCGAAGGTTGTGTGGTCATGGGGCTTACCGCTGCGTACAAAAGCGGTCTGACCGTTGAAAAAGGGAAAGTTGTTGAACAGAATTTTCACAACTACCAGCTCCTGCGAATTCATGAATGCCCGGAAATTGAAGTGGTCGTGATGAAAAACAGCTATGCTCCTGAAGGAGCAGGAGAACCGGGTCTGCCACCCATTGCACCCGCACTCACCAATGCCATTTTTAATATGACCGGGAACAGGATCCGCGAATTGCCTTTTAACCTGGATGCGATATAATTCCTGTTACCAACCTGTACGTTACACTTTATTCAAATCGAATGGCATCCTTCGGATTCTTTTGCCTGTTGCCGCATAGATGGCATTAGCCAGTGCGGGTGCAAAAGGCGGAACGCCCGGCTCGCCAACGCCCTTTATGGTCGGCCCGCCATCGGCAATGATATGCACTTCCACTTCAGGCATTTCATGAATGCGCACGATGGGATTATTATGAAAATTGGTCTGCTCGGTTTGACCGCCTTTAAACGTGATGCCGTTTTTCGTTGCCGCCGTTAACGCCATCGTTGCGCCGCCTTCCATCTGCAGCGCCACCATATCCGGGTTTACAACCGTACCCAGATCTATTACGGCATACACTTTCTCTATTTTAACACCTCCGCTTTTATTGCCTGATACTTCAACAACATAACCTGCCAGTCCTGCAAAAAATTCATATTGCGCCACACCACGCCCCCATCCCTTCGGCAGGGGCTTGTCCCAATGGGAAACTTCCTTCAGTTTTGTAAGTAGTTTTTTTGTGTCTGAATCTTTTGTAAGAAGCATATCCAGCCTGTAAGCCATCGGGTCCTTCCCTGCCTTCACCGCCATCTCGTCAATAAAGCATTCCTGTGCAAAGGCAACGGTTGAACTGGTTACAGAGCGCCAGGCAGCCAGCGGAACGGGGATCTCGGAAAAAACATATTCGTTCTTCATATTCGGCAACTCGTATAACTGGCTGCTGATCCCTTCTGTCATGGACGAGCTCTCGCCGGTTTCATTCCTTTTTTCATCCATCGTTGCACCGATAGACGGGGATATCACTTTGTGCTGGAAAGCAACCGGTTTGCCATCCGCAGAAAGCCCGGCCTTCAACGAAGAAAAAGTCAGCGGCCTGAACGGGCCAAGCTGTGTATCATCTTCCCTTGTCCAGACTAGTTTAACAGGCTTGCCAACGGCTTTTGAAATGTTTGCCGCTTCAGTTGCAAAATCAGGATATAGTCTTCTTCCAAATGCTCCGCCATTGAAAAGGATATGCACTTTGATATGATCGCGCGGGATGCCCAGTGTGCGGGACAATTCGCCTTTTACCAAATCAGGACCCTGCGCCGAAGCCCAGACTTCCACTGTATCCGGGCCGGTCCATTGCACTACACAATTCATCGGCTCCATCGGTGAATGAGAAACAATGGGTGTTTCATAAAATGCTTCCAGTTTCACCGGAGCATCACTGTATGATTTTTCAAAGTCGCCATCCGCATGCACTACCTTACCTTCTTTATCTTTCAGGTCCCGGAGACTTTGCTCGTAATCTTTCGAATTGAAATGATCCAGGTCCTGGTAGTCCCAATTTATTTTCAATGCCAGGCGTCCCTGGTGCGCAGCCCAGAAATTATCGGCAACCACGGCAATTCCGTCGTATTTGTTTTTGCCGAGGCTGCGCTGAATTTTAGTTGTTTTTAGCACGCCTTTGATCTTCAATGCATCGCTATCATCATAGCTGATTACTTTGGCACCGAATACGGGATTATGTTCCACGGAAGCATACACCATGCCCGGCACTTCCACGTCAATACCGTACACGGCCCTGCCCGAAACTTTCAAAGGCACATCAGGCCGGGGATAATTTTTACCAAGGATTTTAAAATCCTTAGCTTCTTTTAATTTGGGATCCTGTGGTACCGTTAATTTAGAAGCTGCTTCCGCCAAATCCCCGTAACCGATACTTTTGCCTGAAGGTTTGTGATACACTTTGGCATTTTCTGCATAACATTCGCCCACAGGGACTTTCCATTCGGCAGCTGCGGCCGCAAGCAACATTTCCTTAGCGGATGCACCCACTTTTCGCAGGGAAAAATAATTCAGGCGCACGGAAGTACTGCCTCCGGATACCTGCCTCCCGTATTCTGCTTCTCCCCCGGTTTGTAAAATGGTCACTGCATCCAGGGAGAGTTCCAGTTCTTCGGCAATCAGCGCGGGAACTGATTGAAATGTACCCTGTCCCATATCCGGCTTCGGATTCATCAGCGTAATCTTTCCTGTCTTTTCGATAATGATATACGGTGTGAGATTGTATGAATCCGCCAAATTACTGGCAGCCATCAGCCGGCTGCTGCCTGCCTGAGCTGAAACGCCCAGCACGAGCGCCACACTGCTGAAGCTTGACAGTTTCAGGAAATTGCGGCGGTTTATCGCTGAGGGACGATTTGTCTTAAATATCTCAGATATCAATAATTCTGACATAATGTTTGATTAATATGGTGATAAACGACGTTCAACCCATAAGCTCCGCTGCGCGGTGAATGGCTTTGCGGATGCGTGAATAAGTACCGCAACGGCAAAGATTGCCCATCATCGCAGCGTCAATATCTGCATCTGTCGGTTTGGGGTTTGTCTGCAGTAAAGACACGGCAGACATGATCTGGCCTGACTGGCAGTAACCACACTGGGGAACCTGCAGTTCAATCCAGGCTTTCTGCACGGCGTGATCAATATGCTCCGATATACCTTCAATGGTCGTGATATTTTTCGCACCGGCCGCCGCTGCAACAGGCAGGGTGCAGGAGCGCATGGCCACACCGTCAAAATGGACCGTACATGCGCCGCAAAGCGACATGCCGCAACCGAATTTGGTCCCTTTCAATCCCACCACATCGCGCAGTACCCATAGCAGCGGCATTTGCGGATCAACATCCACCGTATAGGGTTTGTTGTTAATAGTCAGTTTAATAGATGCCATGATGAATTATTTTTAGAAGATGAACAGTTGGTCGAAACGGATCCTAAAATACAGACGGACTTTGGTAAACAGGATATTTACCTTTCCCCAGCTAATTTAAACCAATATTTCCAAATATGTTCATCAGGCCGGGCGTTGTTATTTAAATGGGCTCATCCTGCTTTTACCGGTAAACGATCCCAAAATACCGGCCGTGAAATTTTTTTTTAAAAAGACCGGTAATTCAGGGTCATACGTTAAAAGTTATGCAAATTGTGTAAATAGGCATATCCTGCCGTCCATGACAGGAAAAAGTACACAGGCATATAACGCTGTATAACTTAAAGTAATGACAGATAACCAATGACAATTTGTTTTCAGCGTAGAGACCGGGGATATTTGATCTGTATTAATTAATTTGAATGAAGGCCCACTGGTTTCCCTTAATCTTATTTTTGATCCTGGTCATTCTGATAACCATTGATGGTATCATTGGTTATCAAAAAAGAAAATCGGAAGATGAGGCCATCGCCGCTTTTCTGAAAGCAGAACCGGTGGATACTGTATGGCGGGGATGGAATCAATACCAGATCCCAACTTATTCCGATAGCGGGAAACTGATCTGGTACGGGCGGGAACTTATTGCCAATACTTCCTATTACCTGGGCCCAAAAGGAATTGTTTCCCATATTACCAATGGTATGAATTGCCAGAACTGCCATTTGGACGCCGGCACCGTTCCTTACGGAAATAATTTCGGCAAAGCCTATTCAACATATCCACAGTTCCGGGCGCGAAATAACAACATACAAACTGTGTACGACAGGATAAATGATTGCCTTGAAAGAAGCCTGAATGGGAAGCCCATGGACAGCAGCACACATGAAATGCAGGCGATGTATGCCTATATTCAATGGCTGGGAAATGATGTACCGAAAGGAGATGCACCCGGAGGAACCGGTATTCCTAAATTAAAATTTCCCGACCGGGCTGCGGATCCCGAACAGGGAAAGCAGTTATTTGTTTTGAAATGTCAATCCTGCCACGGAAACGAGGGTCAGGGACAATCTAATAAACAGGGAACCGGATTTATTTATCCGCCATTATGGGGCAGCCATAGTTATAATGACGGAGCGGGTTTGTACCGGATCAGCATTTTTGCCGGTTTTATCAAGGATAATATGCCCTTCGGGACTGACTACCATAATACCCAGCTTACCGACAACCAGGCATGGGACCTGGCGGCTTTTGTAAACAGTCAGCCGAGACCTCATAAAGATCAAACGCAGGACTGGAAAAACACATCTGATAAACCCATAGATTTTCCCTTTGGACCCTACACGGATACTTTTTCAGAAAAGCAGCATAAATACGGACCGTTCAAACCCATCCGGGAAGCTAAAAAACAAAAATCAAATGGCTAATAAACGATTTCACTCAAGTTTCAAAAATAAAATCATGAAAAAATCAGCACTTAGTCTTCTGTGTTTAATTATTTTTTCAATCGCCGCACATGCGCAATCACCCGACAATGCCTTAGCGAAAAACAGGGATTTCAGCGGCGCCCGGGCAACCCAAAAATCCTATCATGCCATTTACCAGCTGGATAACAATGATCCGAAAATCATAGAAAAAGCGATCCGGAATATCAACAATGCTTTAAATGATCCAAGGCTTGCAGGAAAAGTAGAAATTGAACTGGTCGCTTTCGGCGGAGGAACGGATGCCTATATAAAGGGGGGTAAATACGAAGAGGATCTGAAAGCCCTGGTCGAAAAAGGGGTCATCGTTTCCCAATGCAGCAATACACTGAGGGAACGAAAAATCAGCAGGGACCAGTTGTACGATTTCATAGCCGTGGTTCCCAGCGGAAACGGTGAATTAATCATCCGTCAGGCTGAAGGATGGGCCATTGTGAAACCCTGATGCATATTTAAAAAAAATCCGGAATACTCTTCAAAAAAACACCATGAAACGGCAGTTTATTATTCTGATGTATATTATGGCTTCATACGGTACGTATGCCCAGGATCACTCATTTGATCCGCCCTGGAATATGCCTCCGCAAAGTAAGGTGATGTTTACAGTACCTGGCGTGGACAATGTGCCGGATCTGTACGGCGATATCAATGACCCACAGCTGGTCGTATTTTTTGCAGGTAACCAGTTTATGTGCATCGATGACCTGATTGCGGGTTTTAAAAAAGAATATCCGCAGTACCAAAGGATTTTCGCAGAAACCCTGCCACCCGGCATACTTGCAAAACAAATCGAAGGCGGATCTATAACGATCGGCAATATGCGCATAACCCTTTCACCCGATGTATATACCGCAGGTAAAACCCGTATGGATCAGATGACCGGCTATTTCAGTGATACAGTCGCATACGCATATAATAAACTGGCCATCATGGTGGCGAAAGGCAATCCTGCAAATATCCGGGGACTCAAAGACCTGGAACGGCCCGGAGTCAGGATTTCCATGCCCAATCCGGAATGGGAAGGTATCGGCAGGCGAATAGAAGAATCTTATGTGAAAGCGGGCGGAAAGGAACTGCTGTCAGCGATCATGGAAACCAAAGTAAGGGACCGTTCCACCTATTTAACCCAGATCCATCACCGTCAGACGCCCATGCGCATTATGTATAACCAAAGTGATGCAGGACCGGTCTGGTATTCCGAAGCGTTTTACCAGCAAATGATCCATCATCCCATTGAACTCGTAGAAATTCCTGAAACAGAGAACGTGCATGCCATCTACATGGCAGGGTTGTTGAAAACCGCCCCGCATCAGAAAGCCGGCAGGAATTTTATGAATTTTCTGACAGGTAAAACAGCAAAAGCGATTTATAAAAAATATGGATTTACCACCAGATAAAAATCATACTCCCCGGAATTATCGGGATTTTTCTGTTTAACCTGAAATACCATGAGCAACCAAGACCAACCGGATGACCCGGTTCTACAAGGAATTCATATACGCCTGGAACCGTTGGATATGAATCACCTGGAAGGATTAATGAATGCTTCTGTAACCGAATCATCCCTCTACCGGTGGAGCCCGGTTCCACAAGGCAGGGAGGAGGTTCATAAATATATTCAGGCGGCAGTCCGGTTACGCAGAGACCGCTCGGCATTGCCATTTGCTATTATAAGACTCCGTGATGAAACGGTTATCGGATCCACCCGCTTCTGGAATCTGGAAAGATGGTCGTGGCCGGAAGGGCATCCCCGCCATGGCAGGAACCACCCGGACGCCTGTGAAATCGGCTATTCCTGGCTAAACCAGACTGCCATCCGCACCAGTGCGAATACCGAAGCCAAACTGCTTTTGCTTACCTATGCATTCGAAATATGGCAGGTACTCAGGGTCTGTTTACATGCTGACGTACGGAATGAAAGGTCCCGAAGGGCAATAGAGCGGATTGGCGGGAAACCGGAAGGTATTCTCCGGGCCCACCGGATGGCGGTTGACTTTATTCCAAGGGATTCGGCACGTTATTCCATATTGGCGGAAGAATGGCCTGATATCAAACAGAGATTGACCCGGTTTAATTCCGGATCATTTGAATAAAAGCGTGCCGAACCGTTCATAATCGTGAAAGTTGATTCTTGTGCTTTGCCAGGACCAGTACGACTCCCTGTTATCATAATCGATCCGGTAAAAATTGGCCCGCCAGCGGGTACCCGCTGAAGGAGGCACTTTTGTCAGGGGCTTTAGCAGGTGATAGGGAATAAAAAATTCCGCTGTCCAGGCAAGGACCTTACCGTTATTTCTGAATACATGCGTAGCATGTGTTGTTTTTCGGTTTCCCTCATAGTGCCAGGGCCGCCATCCCAGGAAATTCCCCCTGATATTGGGCACGAGTATGGGCAATTCATAATTACAGGGTGAAAGCTCGTATTCAAAATACATGGGTACCGTATCATCAGTCCAGAAAAATGCTTCCACCACATCTTCATTAAACAGGTCTGCAAAATCTTCCTTCAGAGTTGACGTCAGTTTATAGTCCTGGCAATAATACAGGCAATAGATACCGGAGTCGGAATAAAGAATTTTCATCTTCGTCTCATAAGCATCCCCATTTTCATTCCTTTTGGGTAATGGCAGCCATTTTTCGTTATTCCAGTTCACCGCAGTTCCATCCCCTGTGATTTCAAAATCCCCTGTTTTGTTCACAGGCAGCAGGGTTGAATCCGCCATCTGACCCTGAACGGTCAGGGCGGGCAAAGAAAGTACCAGGAATAAACAAATAAAAACCAGAAGGACTTTATGATTCATATGGTTCCATTCATTTCTTCAGCGCCTTTTCTATTTACCGAGCATGGGGAATAATTTTTTTATACCCTCATCGTTGGGTTGCGCGCCGTATTCACATATCTCAAACGCTTCCACATATTTTACGGTATCAGCCCGTTCCTTTCCATACCATTTTTCCAGGGAAGCCCTTGTTTCGGCACTAATAGGTTGTGCGCTTCTTCCGGCGAGCCATTTGATACGGTCTTCTTTACCTGCAGGAACCTGATCGGAATAACCCCCGATCCAGGGCAGCCACTCATACATTTGGGAAACATGGGCATCGAGATCCGCAATTTTCTTATTGTAGGTCGCGGATATATCTACCACGACATCGGGACGAAAGGGGTTGGGTCTTTGAAAATGATCCCTGTAATATAAGAAGACCGGATTTTTCCTCAGGGCCGGCGTTTCCGGAGCAATATCGGGGACCGCCACCATGTAGGCTGCATCCTGCACCAGCACGCCTGTATAGCGGTGGTCAGGGTGATAATCATTAGGACGGGGAGCAAAAACCACATCTGCATTCCATTCACGAATCTTTTTTATGATTTCCAGCCTCACGTCCAGGCTCGGCATCAGCAGGCCATCATGATTGTCGAGTACATCATAGGTGATTCCCAGGCGTCTGGCAGCCTCCTGTGTTTCCGCATACCTTCTTTTTGCCAGTTCTTTCCCTTTTAATGTCTGGTGACCGGCATCCCCGTTGGTAACAGAAACAAACTTTACCGCGTATCCCATCTGTGCATAAAGGGCAGCAGTGCCGGAACTCATTTCATCACAATCATCGGGATGGGCGCCGAACATGATAATGCGGAGCTTACTGTTATCCTGTTGTGCATGGCCTGAAACCGACAGGCAGGTGATCAAACCCATCATAACTAGTATTTTCCCATAAACTGCATTCATAAAAAAACTTTTAGGTGATTAACAATAAGTAGTAACAGGGACATGAAGATATGAATAATGAATTTTTGATACTGATTATAAAAGGGAAAAAGCCCGGAAAAGCATAATGATCTGGCAGTCCGGTAAAATTATTATGCTTCAGGTGTAACCATTTGATGCAACAATCCGTCCAACCCCTTGTCTTTACCCTAAACAGGGGAACCGGTTTTTCATTTTAAATCCTGCATTATGAAATGGAATGCGATCATAACAAAATCACAATATGGAAAAGCCCTACGCCGCGAAAAAGAATTAAATGACCTGATACCGGGTTCCGGTGAAAACGATGAACTCCTCCTGCTCAGGATTCTGATCAGGGATTTTGAGCAAAGACAGGCAAAACTGTACGGCGGGGATCTGCAAAGAATAAAAACCCAACCGGATAACTGCTGGCACTTCTGAGGTTTGACCCAAATTTATACTCCTCTTAGCTGAGCAAGGCCCGTTTTCTATCTGCTTCGTACTATTGTACAGCTGGAATCTGTATTTTTATAAAATAAAAGATCAGGATGCGTATCATCTTTTTGCTGCTTGCGTCGATATCTTTCTTTTCGCCTAAGGCCCAGGTTTATTTGCCGGTCGGCAGTATGAATTATAACCAGTGGCCGGCATTCCCCGCCTATAATCCGGCGGGTGACAGTAGTCATCTGAATCAAAAATGGTTTTTCAGTAAATACAGCGGCCTTTCTGCCGGTTTTGGTTTTTACAACGGAGTGAATTTCACCATGATATCGGCACCTGTGGGACTTCAGCTGAATCGTCAGTTGAATAATAATCTGGTAGCATTTGCAGGGATTTCCGCAGCGCCCGCTTTTTTTTCCTTCAGCCGTGCCTTTACAGATCCTTTAATAAATAAATCCTATCCGGGCAGCAGCCTCTCAAACGCCTACGGTTTTGGTATGAATACGGGAGTAGATATCGGCCTGATGTACATCAATGATGCAAAAACATTTTCCATATCAGGCAGCATTGGAATAGAAAGAAGCAATTACCCGCTTTATCCATCAGACAGGATGAATACGAAAAGAAAATAGCTGAATGTTGAATACAGGTTACTTCAGGTTACCATTCGTCCTATTTGAATAAATAAAACTGTCCGAACACCGTATAATTTTTATTGATGAGCACCTGTAAACTTTGATTGGCCAGCAATTTGATGCTGCCATTTTCCCCATGATCACCCGATTTAAATATAACTTCATTTTTAAATTTTCCCACTTCCTCTGAACTAAGTTTCCTTTTCAGGTGAAATTCAGAGTAAAAGCCAAATATCATGGCCGCCCGAACCAGCAATACATTTCCGGGAGTTGTTAATATTTGTCTGAAGTAAAGCAGGGAAGAATCTCTCGTTCGCTGAAGCATTTGAACCAGGGTGTCCGGTCTTATGGAATAATCAATCAGCGTGCCGATCCTGAAGATAATTCGATTCGTATCCACCAGGTCAGATAAATATTTGTAATCCCCTGAATTTTTCAGGTTCCTGATTAGTTCGTTATAAAAAGTATCCTGCAGGTTTTTATTCAGGTTGATTTTAGCAAAACAATTGGCTGTGTTATTTACTGCGATGATATCCAATATATTCATATTACTTTTAGACGAGGTGTCTAATACAGTTATCTGTTTATTTACATTTTGTTCAATCTGATTACTGATGCTTCCTATACCCAGACCGGTCTGCAGCCCCAGGTAAAATGCATTTGGAAAAAGAGTATCGTGCAGGCACTGATCATAAACCGATTTCCATTGGGTAAAATCTTCTTTATAATCAGCTCTGTGAATCGCTAAACTATCATTCACTGCACCTGCATTTACTAATTCAAAGTGTATTCCTTCTTTTTCAGGAGCAGAATGACAGCCATTCATGACCGCGTAACAATGAAGAATAATAATGATCCGGCCGGCACCTTTTAGCATAAAATTTTCATTTAGGCAATCAATGGGATAACGTTACAGGGTGCGGCAGGTTTACGGGTCAAATTGAATTTTTCAACCCCGTACACTGATGATGAATTTACAAATAAATCCAACTCAACCAGAGCATAAATTCCCTAAAGAACCGCATCTTTTTTAATTATACATATTAACCGGAAAGGTTCGGTAGTTCAAGTATGTAAGTTTAACACCTCAACAAAGATATTTTTCGGTGAAATCCGGTGGGGTCTAAAAAGCAAAAAGCCCGTAAACACTGCGTTTCACGAGCTTTCTGCACCTATTCAACTACCTAAAAAGTGGAGGTGAGGAGAATCGAACCTATTCCTGGAACCCGCCCCGGTAATATGTTTACGGCTTGTTGGAAACGACTGTCACCGAATTTTACACCTGACCGTGAGGCAAATTACGGAAAATATTAAATATTGCTTAATTGGCTTTGGAAAGCTGTCCAGTTTATAAGGGGCCGGTACATTTTTTATTGAAGTATCAATTTTCATCTTTTTTATTTCGGAGCAGTAAGGACTATCAAATATGGCAGGCAACGTCCAGGGCTTTGCGCAGGTGGGAAATTCAACGCCTGTCTGCCCGAACCGTCAACCGAATGTAAAATAAAAACGTTGATTATTTGTTCGTTTGCTGATCAGAATTCGGTCTGCCCGGACTGCTGATGATAGCAGCACAAATGCTGAAGTTTTTTCCGTCTGCCCCACTTGCGCAAAATGTAAATTTTCAGCGTAAAGTGTACCAGTAATTTAGTAAATTAAGCGAGTGTTTCTTTAAATGTTAACTATTAAAAATTAGAACATGGAAACGAAACCTCAAAAGAAATCAACTGCAGAAAACTTTGTAAAGGACATTCGCAATAAAACCAGACGGATGTTCACCTCTGAACAAAAGATCCTCATTGTCATGGAAGCCATACGTGGGGAAAGCCCTGTAGCGGAGATCTGCCGGAAGTACGGTATCCACCAGGCGCAATTCTACCGATGGAATAAAGAGTTCCTGGAAGCGGGAAAGAAGCGTCTTGCGGGAGATACCACCCGTGAAGCTACCTCTGATGAAGTGGCCGACCTGCGCAAGGAAAACCAACGTCTTAAGGAAACGCTTGCCGACCTGGTAATCCGTTATGATATTGTAAAAAAAAGCTTGAACATTTTGGGGTGAGTGAAAAATGGAAAAGGTATATGAGAATTTCTCCATCTGAAAAGCAAGAGATCATCCGGATCGTTGAGCGCTCGGAACTTGGCGTGAACAGAACCCTAAAGGAACTGGGCATCCATAAGAGCACTTTTTACAAGTGGTACCGAATCTATGTGGAAAAGGGCATGGAGGGCCTGTTGCCTCAAAAAAAGACCAGGCAGCAGTGGAACTCGATTCCCGAACCCCAGAAACAACTGGTTGTTGAATTAGCGCTGGAACACACCGAATTATCACCCAGGGAGTTGTCCGTAAAAATTACCGATGAACAGAAGATCTTTATCTCGGAAAGCAGTATATACCGCATTCTAAAAGCAAAAGGGCTAATTACCACTCCGGCATATATTCTTTTATCAGCTTCCAACGAATTTAAAAACAAAACCAATTTTGTTCACGAGCTTTGGCAAACGGACTTCACTTATTTTAAGATCCTGGGATGGGGATGGTATTACCTGAGCACGATACTGGACGACTACAGCCGCTACATCATCTATTGGGAACTTTGTAAAACCATGACAGCAGAAGATGTAAAAAGGTCGGTTAAAAGAGCACTGATCAACGCGGGTCTGCCAAATGAGCAGAGGCCCAAGCTGCTCTCTGATTATGGCTCTTGTTATATTGCTGTGGAACTGAAAGAATACCTTCATTCAATGGGAGTGATCCCCATCCACGGAAAAGTCTGCCACCCCCAAACGCAGGGTAAAATCGAACGTTACCACCGCAGTATGAAAAATATTGTTAACCTGGACAATTATTTCTGCCCTGATGAACTGATGGAAGCGATCGGAAAATTTGTAAATTATTACAATAATCAGCGTTATCATGAGTCGCTCAATAATGTTACTCCGGCAGATGTGTATTTTGGAAGGCAGGAACAAATCCTGCACCGCAGAGAAAAAATCAAAATCCAAAATATGATGATGCGAAGAGCCTTGTACGCTACCGAAAAACTTAACAATATTTAATCCTAACCCTAAAAAACTGAAAAATATCTATTAACTTAAACAAAAGAAATACTCGCTAGCAAAAAGTACACTTTCTTCTGACGACATACAGAATAAAGTGGTGCTGGATATATACAAATGGCTTTCACGAAACAAAAAGAGAAGTTAGGAAAATAAGTCATTTTTACAACTAATCCTTTTCGTATACTTATGTATTAAAGAATTTTATAAATTTTAATAATTGGATCGAACTTCATTTCATATCTCAACCGACAAGAAAAAATTGGATGTTGATTTAATATTCGACTTCCTGAATAAGGAAGCATACTGGTCAAAAGAAAGATCGCGTGAAACAGTAGAAAAAAGCATTCAGAACTCTCATTGTTACGGCGTCTACGATAATGACAATAACCAGGTGGGTTTTGCTCGAATAATAACTGACTTCGCAGTTTATGCTTACATCCTCGATTTATTTGTAATCAGTTCACACAGGGGGCTGGGATTAGGACAATTATTAGTCAAAGAGATGCTTTCTGATCCAGATTTAAGACAGGTTAAAAAATGGGCTCTGGCTACCCGTGATGCACATGATCTTTACAAAAAATTTGGATTTTCGAATGTTACAAACCCGGAAAGACTAATGTCGATGACAATAGACTAACTCCATCTGAAGGCGCATCTTTACTTTACTTCTAATTTTTCCCTTAGCTTCTGCATATCCTGACTCACTTTCAAATCCAGAATCTTTGCATAATGCTGCGTAGTCCGGAGACTCTTATGCCCCAGCATTTTTGAGACGGTTTCTATGGGGACGCCATTAGAGAGCGTTATAGTGGTCGCAAACGTGTGGCGCGCTATATGGAAGGTCAGGACCTTATCGATGCCGGACAGGTCTGCAATCTGTTTTAGATAGTCGTTCATCTTCTGATTGCTCAAAACCGGCATCAGCAGGTTCTTATTGTGGCACATGGGGTGGTTTTCATATTTGCCAATAAGTACAAGCGCTGCTGGCAGCAAAGGAATTTTTGAAGGTGTATCGGTCTTTTGCCGGGAAGTGAAAATCCAGCGTTCCCCATCTACCCCAATGACGATCTCAGAACGTTTCAGTTTTTTAATATCGGCGTAAGCCAAACCGGTGTAACAACAGAAAAGGAAAATATCCCGGACCTGGCCGCTCCTTTCTGTTGGGAATTGAATGCTGGCCATTTTTTCCAGTTCCTCTTTGGAAAGGATTTCCCGGACAACTTCTTTTTTCACCAGCTTAAACCCGACGAAAGGATTCCGTTGAATGTATCCGCTCTGAATACTAAAGTTTACGATCTTCTTAAAATTGCTCAGGTATTTGATGGTAGAGTTCTGATTGCAGTTTCTGACCGCTTTTAACCAAAAGGCAAACTCATTGATGAAACCGTAGTCGAGTTTCTTAACCTCTATATCTTCAATCCCGTATTTATACTGCAGAAACTTTTTGGTATGTGCCAGGGTTGTCTCGTACCTGATATACGTCAGCTGTGCATATTCTTTGCCAACCAATAATTTCATTTTGCGATTATGTTCCAGAAATACATCTACCAGCATGACCGGCTTTTCTTTTATGCCCAACCATTTTTCCCTGAAAGTTTCGACATTCAGTTCATTTCCTTCGCGATAAATTTCCTGCTGATAATTAAAGACTTTGTTCCGAAGAGTATCGAGATAGGCATTGAGAATCCTTACGTCTTCGGTAACACCTTTCGCCTTCCCAAGTTTGGCTATCCATTTTTCTGATGAGATTTGACGATGAATACTTGTTTCAAATCGCTGACCATCAATGGTAATCCTGAGATAGATTGGTGTGGTGCCTTTGCTAGTTTTTACTTTTTTCTTGGTGTAAAAAAGCACACTGAGATTCGTTCCCATTTCCGTTGTATTTTAAATGTTTAAAAATACTATTTCACCATGCGGCAGACAAGATGTTCAAAATTTGAACATCTTGAAATTCAACACCTTGCGAGGTATTCGGGGACAGTGAAATTTTAAAATTCACTGTCCCCGAATTTTACACCTCAACAAGGCTATTTTTCGGTGAAATCCGGTGGGTCATAAAAAGCAAAAAGCCCGTAAACACTGCGTTTCACGAGCTTTCAAACATATTCAACTACCTAAAAAGTGGAGGTGAGGAGAATCGAACTCCTGTCCAAACATATTCTTCAAAAGCTTTCTACATGTTTATTTGCTGATTGGTTGTCGGGGAAGACCGGACGGCAACAAACCAATCCTTCCCTTAGCTGAATCGTCTTAAGTTCAGGTCACAGCCTTCCTGAACAGCATCCTCTTTTGTTTTTAGTCGGCGGTGCAGCTTGGTAACAGGCGAACCTGCCACACGGCCCAAATGACTACTTAATCACTGATTAGGCAGCCATGGCATACTGTGTATTGCCATTTGAGATTTGAATATTCAGATTTACGTGCTAATTATCCAACGCACGACATGCTTATACTTTCAAAGATCTACGCTGTCAATACCAGGCACCCCCGATACATGAACCTGCAAATTTAATGAATTTTTCCTGCTTTACAGCCTGCAGCCGGGTAACTGAAATTGTTAAAATACCTCTGATACATTGCATTTTGAAAATCAAAGGTTACAGGGTTACTTCCCCTTCCCCCATCCGAACCAGTCGTTCCCATTCACATAGATCATGAGTCCGAGCAGGAGTACCATACCTACGATCTGCGCATATTCGAGCAGCTTCTGGCTGGGTTTGCGTCCCGTGATCATTTCCAGCAGGGTGAAGAGCACATGACCGCCGTCGAGCGCCGGTATCGGCAGGATATTCATGAAAGCAAGGGCTATAGAGAAAAACGCCGTGATGTTCCAGAAAGACTGCCAGTCCCACATGGAAGGGAAAATGGATCCCATGGATTTGAAACCACCGACTCCTTTATATGCTTCTGTTTTGGGAGACAGTATTTTTTTGAACTGGTCAATATAGTTACTCAGTGTTTCAATGGCCAGATGGACACCGGCAGGAAACGAAGCAAAAAAACCATAATCGTTTTTTCTATCCTGATCAGTTTCATACTGTCCAGTGACTGAAAATCAAGCAGCCTGTAAAATCCGATGGTGCCTTCTTCAGTAACCAGTACATGCAGGGTATCCACACGCTCCTTTTCTTTCCACGGTCAGGTCTACCTGTTGTCCTTTATGCGCTCTGAGTGCTTTTTTTAATTCATCATAAAAAGGTGTGGAAATTCCATCCACCTCGTGATCTGATCCATGTGTCTGAGCCCCGCTTTGTATGCGTTAGTCGAATCGGGAATGATATCCGCATAAGCAGGCACCCTGGGAAGGAACAATACCGGGCTGTTCTTTTTTCTCTCCACGAGTTTTCCGATCAGTGCCTCCGGTAAATCAATAGTCTCGTGAACACCATCCCGGATAATATCCACATGACCTCCACCCCCAAGCAGATATTTTTTTCGGCAGGTCATCAAAATATTCAACCGGGGATCCCCGTTCACGGAAACAATTTTATCGCCATCCCGGAACCCGATATGGTACATCAGGCTGTCGGAAACTTCCACACCATAGGTCAGTCCGTCCATGGGCACTTTTTTCTGTCCCCAGGTATACAGGATCATCGCGTAGATGAAAAAGCCAGTAAGACATTCATGGTTACGCCGCCGACCATGATGATCAGGCGCTGCCATGCCGGTTTACTCCTGAATTCCCAGGGCTGCGCGGGCTGGTTCATTTGCTCCTTGTCCATGCTCTCATCCACCATGCCCGAAATTTTAACATATCCGCCAAGCGGAAGCCAGCCAATACCATATACGGTTTCGCCGATTTTTTTCTTTACCAGCGCAAACCAGGGATCAAAAAATAAAAAGAATTTCTCGACCCGGCATTTGAAAAGTTTGGAAGGGAGAAAATGACCAAACTCATGTACGATCACAATCAGGGATAAGGAAAGGATCAGTTGGGCAGCTTTGGTGCCGGCATTTGCCCAGTCGATCGCCAGCAATAGAGAGGTATTATTCATCGTATATAGATCAGCCGCAGTCCGTGTTCACGTGATGCTTGCCGGGAATTTTACAGTTTAATTAAAGAAGCCGCAAAGTTACGCGCCTCGCCATCGCTTTCAAAATAATCTTCCAGCGTCGGTTGCTCCACAAAGGGATTTTTTGTATCGTTTTTTCTATCAGATCCGTCATATCCAGAAAGCCGATACGGTTCTTCAGAAACGCATAAACGGCAATTTCATTGGCTGCATTCAGCACACATCCGGCATTGCCGCCCCGGGCCAGTGCATCTTTGGCCAGTTGTAAATTCCGGAAGGTGCGTATATCCGGTTCTTCAAACGTTAATTTATCCGGTTTATTAAACGCATATCTGGGCATTTTATTCGGAAGCCGAAGCGGAAATCCCAGGGCATACTGGATCGGCAGTTTCATATCCGGAAGGCCCATCTGGGCCTTGATGCTTCCGTCTTCAAACTGTACCATGCTGTGGATGATACTTTGGGCGTGGATCACCACCTGTATCTGATGCGGTAGCAGGTTAAATAACCATTTCGCTTCGATCATTTCCAGTCCCTTATTCATGAGCGTTGCAGAATCAATGGAAATTTTTGCGCCCATGGACCAGTTCGGATGCTGAATGCATGGTCTCTTTTTACATTTACCAGGAAATTCGGCTTCTTGCCCAGAAAGGGTCCGCCGGAAGCTGTAAGAATAATTTTTTCAATCCGGTTGCGGGTTTCACCCAGCAGGCACTGGAAGATGGCTGAATGTTCTGAATCCACCGGAATAATGGGCGAACGGTTTTCGACCGCTTTGCGCATCACGATATCCCCGGCCACCACCAGGGTTTCCTTATTGGCCAGGGCAACGGTTTTCCCTTTTTCGATGGCAGTAAGTGTCGGCATCAGTCCCGCAAACCCCACGATGGCTGCCATCATCACATCATAACTCTCCATCGCGGCCACTTCCGTCAGGGCTTTCTCACCTGCAAATACTTTGATGGGTTGCGCGGCCAGCGCCTGTTTCACGTTTTGATATTTGGATTCATCCCCGATCACTACGATATCCGGAAGAAATTTCAGGGCCTGTTTGATCAGCAGTTCGTCATTATGTTGGGCCGTGAGGATTTCTGCTGAAAATAATTCAGGGTTGGCGGCAATAACTTCCAGGGCCTGGGTTCCCACCGATCCGGTGGAACCAAAAATGGCAATCCTTTTCTTCTGCTGATTATTCATGAGCATGTCCGCGTTGAAGGGTAAAACTAGTGAGTTCCGGTTGGAGGAATGGGAAGATCAGTCCATGTATTTTTCCAGCGGCTCGGCAAAACTCCGGTCATTGCTGAGCCTCGGCACTTTGTTCTGTCCGCCGAGTTTACCGATGGATTTCATATAATCTATAAAGCCGTTTTTCTTTACAGGATGAATTTGCAGGGGTTGAAGAATATTTCCCGAAATCAGATCATCGTAATATATATTTTTCGCCCGCAGGTTGCTGTCCACCTTACTCGCAAATGCATGCATATCGGCCGGACGGTTTTCAAATTCCACAAACCATTCATGAAAGGATTTACCTTCGCCCTGACCCTTAATATAGGGTGCCACGGTAAACTCATTGATCTGTACGCCTTCTTCCTTGGCAGCTTTCATCAGACTGTATTCCACTTCCTCCCCGATCACATGTTCACCGAATGCGGAGATAAAATGTTTGATGCGACCGGTCACCACTATACGGAATGGATCCGTGCTTAGAAAACGGATGGTGTCCCCGATATTATATCCCCAGAGTCCCGCATTATTATTTATGATCAGCGCATAGTTAACCCCGGTTTTCACATCTTTCAATGAAATGCGTGTGGGGTTTTCGTTGAATATTTCCTCTGCCGGAATGAATTCAAAAAATATTCCGCTGCTGGTATTCAGCAACAAGCCCTTCTTCTTTCCGGCTGTCCTGGAAGGCAAAAAATCCTTCTGATGCCGGATAGGTTTCAATGGTGTCAATCGGTTTTCCGATACTGTCCATCAGGCGGTCCTTATAGGGTTCGAAATTGACACCACCATGCACCAGTACGGAAAAATTCGGAAAGAGATCTTTGATGCGTTTTCCTGAAACCGAATTGAGCCGGTCAAAATACATTTGCATCCAGGGCGGGATCCCGCTGATCAGGGTCATATTCTGGTTAATCGTCTCCTCCACGATCTTATCGAGTTTGGTTTCCCATTCCTCGATACAATTGGTTTCATAACTGGGCAGCTGGTTGGTTCGCAGGTAATGCGGGATATGATGGTTTACGATACCACTCAGACGGCCGGTGGGTATATTGGCAATTCGTTCCAGTTCCGGAGAGCCGGAGAGAAAGATCATTTTCCCGTTGGCAAAACCGGAGTTCCCGGTTTCTGCCATATAACAGAGCAGGGCGTTCCTTGCCGTATTGATATGGTTTGAAATAGAATCCTTGGAAATGGGGATGTATTTTATCCCGCTGGTGGTGCCGGAGGTTTTGGCGAAATAAATAGGTTGCCCGGGCCATAGTACATTGTGTTTGCCCTGTTTGATCTGGTCGATATAGGTTTTGAACTGCTCATAATCCCGGACAGGTACGGCTGCCCGGAATTCTTCGTAGGTTTTCACCGCTTCCAGGTGGTGTTCACGCCCAAAAACCGTTTTAGAGCCTGTTTTTAGCAGACTTTTAAGGATATTTTCCTGGTCTTCCAGGGCCGAACCGATGTCTTTACGGATACTCCTATATATATAAGAGGCGAAAGGCTTGGCTAAAAACGACTTGATCTTCATGTTTTAGGCAGGCGATTGAAGGACAAACCTACAATAAAAGGGAATATGCCCGGCTCCCTGCTTTGGGCGGGTGTAAGATTTTTAACGGATTCCTTCGAAATTAACCCGATTCCCCTTACCTTTGCAGCCCTAATATTGTTTTTATGTTCGCAGTTGTACAAATCGCAGGCAGCCAGTTCAGGGTCCAGAAAGACCAGACTATTTATGTTCCCCGGGTAGAAGGAAACGCCGGCGACAAATTGGAATTTTCCCAGGTGTTGCTGTCCAGCGCGGACGGTAAATTTGCCGCCGGGAAAGATGTGAAGAGCGTGGTGAAGGCAGAAATCCTCGGCCATGTTCAGGGCGACAAAGTGATCTCCTTTAAAATGAACAGAAGAAAAGGTTTCCGTAAAAAACACGGTCACCGTACTCATTATACCAAACTTAAAGTGACAGATATCGCTTAATCATGCAGATCTGGAATGAATTTCCGAATCTTCAAATTTTCAAATTTTCAAATTAGCTTCTCATGGCACATAAAAAAGGCGAAGGCAGTGTAAAGAACGGCCGTGATTCGCAGAGTAAAAGACTCGGTGTTAAAATTTTTGGCGGACAGGCAGCTGTTGCCGGTAACATCATCATCCGTCAGCGCGGTACAGAATATCATCCCGGAAAAAATGTTGGCGTGGGCAGAGATTTTACATTGTTTGCACTCACGAATGGTGTTGTTGAATTTAAAAAAGGAAAGGCCGACAGAACTTTTGTACATGTCGTAGATGCACCCGCCGAAGCTTAGTAAATCTCTTTATAAGGAATTAATTAGTGATTCTTTAGAATAATTCAAAAAAATTTTTGGATAATTCTAAAGAATTTCTATTTTTACTACGTAAAGTATTTTACTAACCATTTAAATTCTACAAACAATGGCAACAGCAAAAAAAGCCGCTAAGAAAAAAGCAGCTCCAAAAAAGAAAGCAGCTCCAAAGAAAAAGGCTGCTAAGAAAGCTGCAAAGAAGAAATAATTTTCTTCATTCGTTAGCTGAAAATAGTAAAGTCCTCCGGTGTTTTCCGGGGGACTTTTTGTTTCTGTACCTTTAGGTATCATCCTCTCAAACATAAGCCCATGGCGGTTTCCAACGAAGTGATTGCGGAAAGTTTTTCCCTGCTGTCCAAACTGATGGACATCCATGGAGAGAACCCATTTAAAATAAAATCATATGCCGCGGCAGCGTTCAGCATCGACAGATTAACGGAAGAACTCAGCGAAATCCCCCGCGAAAAAATATCTATCAATAAGAGGTATCGGACCCAGTATTGGCAAACAAATCATCGGGATACTCGATACCGGCGAACTACCCCCCCTTCATGAAATAATCAGCAAAACACCGCCCGGGGTCATCGAAATGCTCCGAATTAAGGGTTTGGGTCCAAAAAAGATTTCAACAGTCTGGAAGGAGATGGAAATCGAATCCATCGGCGAATTGATGTATGCCTGCAATGAAAACCGGCTGATGTTTACAAGGGATTCGGAGAAAAAACACAGAATAATATTCGGGACACAATTTCGTTTTATCTGCGTAGCCAGGGAAGTTTCCTCTTCGCTGAAGTGGAAGGTTATGTCCTTTCCATCCATAAAAAACTCCGCGAAACTTTTCCCTGGTCAGCTTATTTCTATCACTGGTGCATTCCGCCGCCAGCTCGAGATCTCGACCAGGCTGAATGGATCACACTGCTGTACCTGCCGGGGATCTAACTGGTTTTTTCAAGAGCAAAACATTCACGGTGCAGAAGAAGAACCCGGCGAACTGGTCGTTTCCGGCAGTGAAAATATGAAACTGCAGTTTCCGGTCGGTTACCGCCAGATTCATTTTACAAAAGATTATTTGAAACAAGCTGCAGTCGAAGCGTTCCTGGAACAATGGACCGAAACATTTGCAAAAATTCCGGAGAGCTGATTCCGAAGAAATGATTTTTCAGCAGGCCGGAATCCATTTTATTCCCGCACCCCTGCGCGAAGATCCGTCATGGATCAGACAAAGCCGGCAAGACTCCCTGCCCGCACTGATTCAGGTTAAGGATATAAAAGGAATCATCCACAGCCACAGTAACTGGAGCGACGGATTGCATACCATCGAAGAAATGGCCAAAGCCTGCATAGAACAGGGTTTTGAATATCTCGTGATCAGCGACCACAGCAAATCTGCATTTTATGCCAACGGACTTTCAGAAGAACGCATACCGCGAACAACACAATACGTGGATGAACTGAATGCCAGACTGGCGCCATTCCATATTTTTAAAAGTATAGAATGCTGATATCCTCAACGACGGGCGGCTGGATTATAGTGACCCCATCCTGTCCACATTCGACCTGGTGATTGCTTCGGTTCATTCCAATTTAAAAATGAGTCCAGAAAAAGCGATGAGCCGTCTGCTCGGCGCCATTCAAAATCCATATACGACGAATACTGGGCCATCCAACGGGACGCCTGTTGCTGAGCCGCGCTGGATATCCGGTAGATCACCAGATGCTGATTGATGCCTGCGCGAATCTGGTGTGGTGATCGAACTGAATGCCCATCCGCGCCGCCTCGATATGGACTGGCGATGGATCCAATATGCCCTGGAAAAAAATGTTCTGATATCCATTGATCCGGATGCTCATACCATCGCCGGTTACCACGATATCCATTACGGTGTACTGGCAGCACAAAAAGGCGGACTCACGGCCGCTCATAATTTAAGCAGTTTTGCGTTTGAAGCAGATGAAAGAATTTGTTTCAAAACGGAAAGCCTGAGGTTTGTGGGATAAACAGCGCACGGCAAAATGACGACGTACTTTCTCACTTATTCAAAACCGGCCGGTTTTGCAGACGGGCGGTGAAAATACCAGCGTCAAATGACCGAAGAGATTCTGAAGGGGAATAGCGGCCAGATAGCAACATGTTAATAAGGAATCAGTATGAACCCATGACCAGGGATATCCCCATTCCCGGCAGGCTGCCTGAAACAGGTTTAATACTAAAAAGTGAATGAGGAAAATGGAAAAGGAAAGCCCTCGCCGTAAAAAATATAAACCGGTTAACGGGTTTTATATTCAGCGAATAAATAAAAATACACAATGCCCCGAAACCCAAAAGTCCGGGCAAATCATTAAATATTTTACCGATAGCGCCAAACTGAAACGCCATCAGGCTGTAAATCGCCGACACCGGCAATGCGTTAGCCCGATCAACCCCATTTTCCGGATATTCCAGAATTCATATTTTTTTTCCAGATAGCTTTCCGCACAATACATACCCAGCATAAATTCCCACAGATACATCAGGAAAAAACTATTCCAGTTCCTGAGATTCTTCCTTATGTAATAACAGGATTACAGGTTGCCCAAGCCCAGCTGATGAGCAATCCGGCCAGTAAAAAGCTTTCCCCGGAATCCGTTCCCTTAACCGGACGAATCAGGGGGAATAAGAGGTAAAACTGTATGATGGTGGATATAAACCATAACTGGTACCCATAAGTGCCAATCAGATCATTATCGAACATCTTATATAAAAACAACATGACTGAAATAATGATTCCAGGAATTTTCATAGAGAGGAATCAACAGGGAGATCAGCGCCACAACCGATAACGACAAGGATATAGGGAATATAGATTTTAGTGAATCGCTTCTTCAAAAATTCCCGGTACGGCAGCGGTTTCTGAAGGTGGGATAAAAACAATCCATACCCGGACGCAAAAAGAAAAGTATGAATACCGGTACCTCCAAAATTAATTGCTTTCGAAAACAAGGGGATAGGGAAATACTCTGGAAATAATGAAACATACACAATGGAGAAATAGAATATCCCTTTATAAAATCTATGACTTCTAATCTTATTCTTCATCAAGAAAGGGCTTAGATTCGGCATGACCGTGAAAAGGCATTTTCCTGGTAGCGCGGTAATTCGACAAAAAACGTCGTGCCGACTGTCTTCTGTCGTCTCAAACCATATTTTCCCCTTGGCCTGCTCCACAATGGTTTTGCTCATGGCAAGCCCGAGACCTGTACCGGAGGATTTTGTGGTAAAGTTGGGAATGAAAATTTTAGTGCGCATTTGTTCCGGTATGCCCTCCCCGTTATCACTGATCCGGATCAGGATCTGATCGTCCTTCAGTTCCTCGACTAGACTGATCACGCAGGTCTCCTGGCCATGACAGGCTTCCAGTGCATTCTGAAGCAGGTTGGTAAAAAGCCGGTTCAGCTGGGTCTTATCGGCATACACCAGCATTTTTCCCGTGCGCCGGTACCCATTTGAACAATACATTTTCCATGGTCCGTACAAGGAAGTCAGGGAAGACAGTAATTCATGCAGATCCAGCACTTCATTTCGCGGGTTGCCGATATGCGCAAACTGGCTGAAATCAGAAGCGATTTTGGAAAGATGATCAATTTGTTCAACCAGGGTTTTTGCCACATTGGCCGTAAGTTCTTTCACATTGGGTGCCCCGCTGTTGTTGGCCTTCTGCAGGTACTGGATACTCAGCTTCATGGGTGTCAGGGGATTTTTGATTTCATGTGCAACCTGCCGGGCCATCTCACGCCAGGCTCCTTCGCGTTCGCTTTTTGCCAGGGCTGCTGCAATTCCACCAGTTGGGCCACCATCTTATTGTACTCCCGGATCAGCCCGCCGATTTCATCATTCTTTTTCCATTCAATCACTTCATTGGTCTTACTCAGGTTTACCTGCCGCATTTTTTCCGAGATCAGGGAGAACGAAGTCGTGATGCGGTTGGTAAGGAACACCGCGATGATTCCGGCGATCAGGAAGATGAACACATTCAGGTTGATGATGGTTACCAGGAACCTCGATATTTCGTCATTGAGTTCGTCTTCCGTGTTAAAGGAGGGAAGATTGATATAGGCCGTGGCGGATCCTTTTTCCAGGCGCAGGGGGCAATAGATACTCTGGAAACTGATATCCGCCCATTTTTTCCTGGTTGAAAAATTCAATGGAATTCAGCCGGTTCATATAATAATAAGCCAGCGGGTTCATCTGATCGCTCAGCATGCCCTTGGTATAAATGAACGGATTGGAAGAAACGATCAGGGACCCGTTCAGATCATAGAGATTGATATCGGCATTATGAATTTCCGCCACATTGTTGACAATCCGGTCCAGATCTTCCCGCGGCATTTGTTTTACCGGGTTGGAAATATTGGCAGCTGAAGCATAGGAGACAAGTCGGTTGCTGATTTCACCTGAAATCACTTTTAAAGAGGCACTGAGCCGGTCCTGGTTATTGCGGTTGTACCGGTTGATCAGGAAGAAAATGGTGGACACGCCGATCACCAGGAAAAGGAACAGGCTTACAAAAATGATGGTCGTCTGGATCTGGGAGCGGATATTCAGCTGGAGGAATTTTTTGAGCTGCTGCCAGTGAAGCCGGGTCTGTATCAAAACCGAACTGATCCAGAACAGGGCGACCAGGATCAGAAAGGCGCTGAAGAGATAGGAAAAAAGCGTGATGGCTTCGATAAGCAGGTTATCCTTTTTCGCAATCACAATCACTTTATCATCCGAAACGGTGTGCCAGAGTTCATCATAGCCGTCATTCTTCCGCTGAACAAAATCCTTCCTGGGCACGAGGCTGTCGTTTAAGCTGGGTCGGGAAAAGGATAGTTATTATAATAACTGACCAGTTCATTATCACTGTAAATCGCATAGGAATAAACGGGTGAATATTCGGGGAGATATTCTTTGCGTTGCTGGGTAAGCTGGGGAGCCAGGCCCTCACTTTTATAACTTCGCGGTTCCGCCTGAACAAACAGATAACCGGAAATACTGCCGCCGGCGTCCTCGATTACCTTTTTGTAGATATAACTGAATTTGTCATAGGCCTTTTCATAATACATCAGGTTGGGGATCGTCGTCGGTTTGCCCTGCAATTTGAAAATCGTATTCAGGGTGTCGTAAGAAACCGGTACCTGGTTATACAAGCGGCTTCTCTGCTGAATCGTAGGTATAAATCCTCGTATCATATTTGCTCAGGTAGGCACTGAAATTATTATTGATCAGGCTGTCTTTGAGATAATGATTCTCCACCGGGATTATGGAAGCGGTCGAACTCCGCTGCAGAAAATCATTTTCAAAATAAATCAGCGACATGCTGACGAGCCTTTCGCTGGAAGGGTCGATCTGTTCTGCGAGCCGGTCTGCAAATCGTTTTCCTTTGCTCCAGTTCAATTTTCCGGTTTTCAAAAATGATGATCACGGAAATGGAACCGGAAAAAATAAAAAGCCAGAACATGATCTCGGAAATATTCAATCTGAAATGCAGGCCCGTGATCATGTTCCGGATCATCAGCCACAGATAACAAAGAGCCAGATCAGCACATAGATATCGAGTTCCACCAGGCTGGTCCTGCTATAGAAACGTGAGCAATCGCCAGGCCGATGGTGGCCACAACGATCGAAATGATGAGCATATTGCCTTCCAGGTAATCGCCGAACCAGCCGGAGCAGGATCCGGGTGAAAATGAAATAACTCAGGGCCAGCGCCGCCAGGATGATAAAGCTGATCACACTGTAAATGGTGAGACTGAAAGCGTTGGTAACATTGAAGGATATCCGGGCATCGGCCACAAGACTTTGTACGATATCGGCAAAAAGGAAAGTGGTTGACTACCAGTATGGTCATCGTGAGCCAGGATCACCAGCGCTCTTTTTCGAAAAATCCACGGAATACGGGAACGCGGTATTCACCGATTTCCTGCTGGATAAATAAAACGATCCAGCAGAAAAGCAGCGCATTGATCAGCAGGTCGCCCAGGGACCGGAGTATGAAATTGGAACTGTAGATGGTGGGGTCGAACAATTCATACTGGCGGAAATGAAAAATACCCGGAAAATAATAGGTTATAATCCGGCAGACCAAGCAGCGTAAGGACCAGGAAAGAGATACCCGGGAATGCGGCCATATTTCTCCGACATGGCGTGGGCCATATTGTGGATGACCACCATGCAGCAGCAATACCCCTGTAAATACCACCAGGAGCAAAACAAAGCTGAATTTTGCCGCGTGATAGGAATCTGTTTTTACCAGGTAAAAAAGCGTTTGTCCCTCCCGGTTCCTGACCGGAAAGGGGGAGGGTCCGGCTGAAATACGCACGCGGTTTTCTGCTGAGGAAATCCGACAAAAGCCGGTTTAAGATTTTCAGGTGAAATAAAATATTGCCATCGTACCGGAATGAGTGCGATGACCGTAAGTGGATAAGGCAACATCTGGTTAAAGGAATGCTTGATGATTTCAAACTGACCGTTACTCAGTGTTAGCAAAATAATTCCCGTCAGGTTTCAACAGGAAACTGTCCGGCAAACGGAAGACTGATCGCTCCAGAATGTCAGGTGTTCGCTGAATGGATGATTGCGTTCGTAGATCAGGATGCCATACTGCTTATCCATGAGGTCGTTCAGCTCGTCCAGCGAATAATTTTTATCCGAGAGCCGGCGGATTTTCAGCTCATTCCGGATCAGTTTCTGAAAGTCATTTTCCCTTTCCTGCAAAAACGATTCGATGGAATTGCGGAGAATGCGGGTGGTGGAATTCCCACTGAGGTAGGCATTGATGGCAAATGCTGAAATAAACAGGAAGAACCCTGCCCGGATAAGGTAAATGTTTCTTAAGAGGAAATTTTTTAGAAATAAATCAATCAGTCGTTTTTTGTTTTTTTACCGTATCCCAGATCGCATCCAGTTCCGCGAGCGAAAGTTCAGCCATTTGTTTGCCGGATCTGCCTACAGCTTCTTCCATTTTCGTGAACCGTTGAATAAATTTCCGGTTGGTCCGCTCCAGGGCGGTCTCCGCATCAATGCTCAAAAATCGTGCATAATTAATCATGGAAAACATCAGGTCGCCAAATTCCTCCTCGATATGTGTTTTATCGCCGGATTGCACGGCTTCCATGCAGTTCCTTTTCTTCCTCTTTCACTTTCTCCCAGACCTCCCGGGCGTTACTCCATTCAAATCCCACCTGTCTGGATTTTTCCTGCAGCCGGATCGCTTTTACGACAGCCGGCAGGGAAACGGGCACCCCGCTTAAAACTGATTTTTTACCTTCCCGGAGTTTTAGTTTTTCCCAGTTCTGCTTCACGTCTTCTTCCGTATTCACTTTCACATCTCCGTAAATATGGGGATGGCGGGCGATGAGTTTTTCACTGATACCTTCCAGCACTTCTTCCAGGGTGAATCGGTTTTGTTCACTGCGCAATCCGGGCATAAAAGAGCAGGTGCAGGAACAGATCCCCCAGCTCCTCTTTAATGCCCGGCCAGTCTTCTGCTATGATCGCATCCGCGAGCTCATATAATTCTTCAATACTGAGGGTTCTCAGGGTCTGGATGGTTTGTTTCCGGTCCCAGGGGCATTTTTCCCGGAGTTCATCCATGATTTGCACCAGTCGTAAAAAAGCCTTTGAAAGTTTTTCTGATTCCATAAATTAAGCTTCAAAAACAGTAAAAAGAATGGCCCCTGTGAAAATGACCAGCTGAACAAAAAATGATAAAATAAACAGCAACAGGTATTTAAATATCGTCCTTGCCCGGTCCTGCCCGTAAAACCTGCGCATGGCCTTGTAATAATAAAAGAGGGGGTAAATTAAAATAACCGTATTCAGCCACTGGAGCGGGTTCCACCCGGTTTTATCATGTAATCCACCGATTCCGAAATAAACCAGCAGTATGAGAAACGAAAAAATATACAGATGTACGGAAAAGATCCCGTGATCCACATAATAAAACTGTTTGCGGCGGATATACAGCAATTTTAGTATTAAGGCAAACAGCGGCAGCGAAATAAAAAGCAATTTCGGAGAATTATGCATAAAATTTGCTGACCAGTTCCCGGAACAGCTCCCCGTGTTCCTTTTCATACCTCAGGCTCAATTCAATCTTTTTGATGTTGATTCTTCTCTTCAGCCAGCCATCCCGTTTTTCAGGAGCCAGGGCTTTTTGGGCTGAATCATAGGCAGCCGCGGAATGATAATCTGTTTCTACCCATTGGCTATTCACCCCCGTGGAGTTGTGTGAACTGTCTTTACCCGGCTGCATTAAATTTTTAGCGGGAACGCCGTAAACCTTCTGAATGATCATCGAGTCGTCAGCAGTTTTTGCCTGGGACATCATAGCCTGAAGGTCCTGATCCTTTTGAATACCGGTTTCGTTTTCCCCACCGATATGCATTTTTTTTACATCAAAAAGCGAGAAGAAGATCAGAAAAAAGAAGGCTGAAGTAAATATATACATCCGGATCGGATCCAGGTAGCTGGCTCTCCGTCCGATCATATACTCCCTGGATAAAAATCCGGGTTTTGCAAAAAGATCTTTCACCGTAACAAAAAATTTCCCGTCAAAATGCGTGATATCCGAGAAAAAATGTGTTACAAGGTGCCAAACGGTTTGTTTTGGCTCGATATTTTCCTGTCCACAGGCAGGGCAATACCTGCCCGGAGTTTCAGTTCCGCAGTTAAGACATATCTTTTCCGGTCCTTATCTTGCTGTGTGACACCGGTTATTTTAATTAAAAATAAAGATACTGGCAATAATTAACACAGCTTTTTTCCGTTTTTGAAATAGCTTTAAAATATTTGGTATCATGCGTGTCCGGTTTCCCATCCTGTTTACTTTCCTTCTGACTGTTATTTCAGCAAAATCCCAGTATTATTACAAGGATATCCTGTTGACTCGTCAAAACCAGGATAACTGGAAATCCTACACGCACAGAAAGTACGGGAGGTGGATATTCAAAGCCTGGATGCCAACAATGAGCCGACCCCGGGATTCAGCTGTACGCAAACCATTTCCCGCGATAACAGTTCCATAATCACGTATACAAAATCCGCCAATACACCCGCATCCAACCTGACGACCTTTTATGATCCCAACGGACGGATCATCAGGACCCTGGACACCAGCGATACATATAAAAGCACAACTGAATATTTTTACAATGAAGCCGGGCAGATCAGCAGCCTGTTGAATAATTCCGTCGAAACAGATAATCAGGTGGGGACAACTGAAAAACATGTTTGGATATATGAAGGAACCCGGCCGAAACAAATGATCAAGATCAGGGAGAAACGGATACCACAATCGTGAACCTGGTACAAAGATGAGAAAGGAAATATCATAGAAGAAAAACCTGTACGGGCAGCGCAATCACTTCCCTCCGTTTATTATTATTACGACAACGACGGAAGGCTGACAGATATTGTGCGCTATAATCAAAAAGCCGGCAGACTGCTGCCTGACTATGTTTTCGAGTATACTTCCGATCGTATTTCTTCGATGATTTTTGTTCCGACAGGCACAACGGATTACCAGAGATGGATTTACAGTTATGATTCAAATGGTCTTAAAACCGAGTGAAACCTGTTATGACAAAAGAAAACAGGTAGTTGTGAAAATAAATTACAACTATAGTTTTATGAATTAATCTGTTACCGGATACAGAATGTTTTGGCAAGAAATTTGTTCCTCCTTTAAGTCTTAATAATCCGACCCTCTGATAAATCCAAATATCCAAGACTATGGAAGGCTGTTTGCTTCACATAGGGAAAGTACTGTTCCCACGTTCCTTCTCCCTGTCTGTTTTATTATTAATCATGCTGTGCACTTACCGTACATGCAAAAACAGTTGTGATCGGCTCGGGTCTTGGTTTTATTTCCGTACCGGATATGAATGGATTGAATCCGGGCGACGTGCTCGCGATTACTCCGGGATCAATATTCCGGAGGGGCATTTAACAACCTCAAAGGAATCACGATTACCAACAATGGAGGAACCGTGGTTTTCAGCGGGCAGGTTACCCTGAATACATTGGTTGAATGTGTTTTCTCCGGCTTTCAGTTTAAGAATGTCCCGGGCATCTCCATCCGGTGGGATGGCAATTCCAGACGTTGTATAGAAAAAAATATTTATTTCCGGGATTGCATAGGTAACACCAATGACGCGTCAGACCATAACCCCTATACGGGCGATACTTCTTCCCTGAAACTTTATATGTGCACATTCGACAGCCTGACCCTTTTCAGATCCGGCATGGTCATGATGGGTAGCTGGGGTGATGCAGCTGCCGGGATTTGTTATATAGACAGTGTTGTTTTCTCAAGGATCAAGGTGGACAGCACCCTGACTAACGGTATGGAAGTGAGGGGTGTGATCTTCAGGCTGGATGCGCATGACTGGAAAGTAACCTATAAGGGAATCAATACGGTGAGTGGAGACGTAGGCATTTTTTATATTGTTGGCAACGGTGCCATCCATGATATTTACAGGACCGGCGGGCGGGGTTATATACTCCGGATCTGGAATACGGGATTGAAATCTGTCGGCAATACCTATTTCTATAATAATATTGATCTTAATAGTACGCTATATGGTTCTCTGGACACCCGCATGGACCCGGCCCAGTTCACGCAGTATGTGACCGGAGGCAATTGTTATATATTTAATAATACTTCCGGAAATAAAGGGGATAATATCGGTTACTGGGCAGCGTTAGCCGTGGTTGGAATTTATGCTCCGCCATATATCTGTCAAACAAGAAACAACCTGGGCTTTAATTTGACCACACGCGGAAAACCTCCCATCACTATGAATCAGTCCAACGGCACCTGGGTTTCCGATTCATCCAATAATATGTATTTTGACAAGCCCGATGGCGTTGTGGATCCGGTTACGGGTATACCGGTTTCCAACAGTCCTGTATTGGGTAAGGGGCTCACTCTTCCGCTGGTTCAGGACGATTACTACCACAATCCCCGGACCGGAGCTTATGACATCGGTGCAGTGCAACATGGCGGTGCAATCATTCCGCCCCCGCCCAATCAACCTCCGGTGGCAGTGGCGGGTGCTGCGCAAACCATTACGGCACCAACCGGCACAGTAACCCTGAATGGATCCGCATCTTATGATCCCGACGGAACCATCAGTGCTTTTTCCTGGGTCCTGATTTCAGGTCCCGCCGCCGTCACAATCAGCAACGGCAATACAGGCGGACCCGTCGTGACGGGGTTCATTCCGGGTGTGTATACCTTTCAACTTACCGTAACCGATAACAGCGGAGCTTCCAGTACAGACCAGGTACTCATTACCGTTAACCCGGCTGTAGATAAAGTGAACCAGTTACCGGTAGCCCTTGCAGGACCAGATACAACAATCTATCTGCCTGCCGGTCCCTACCTGCTGAATGCTTCCCGTTCCTATGATCCGGATGGAATGATAACTTCGTACCACTGGCAGCAAATCAGCGGACCCAATACCGCCATTGCGTCCACGATGAATAGTTCCGAAGTGGACATTACCCATCTCGAACCCGGCCTGTATGAATTCCAGCTGACGGTTACTGACAACCTGGGAGCCACATCTTCCGCCCTGGTTAAAATCGCGGTGGATCAGCATTCCGGACCGGGTGACCAGCTGACCGTATTCCCAAACCCGGCACATGACCTGATCCGGAGCAGGATCACCAGCCCGGTGAACGGGACGCTGCGGATGAATATTTATGATATGAATGGAAGGGTGGTGCTGACGAACCAGTCAGGGAAATCTACGGAAATATTTGAAGAATCTTTGAATATCAACTCACTGGCAGCCGGTATGTATACCATCCAGGTGAATATCACGAACCGAAAAACGCTGGCAGCCAAATTCATTAAACAATAGATTGTTTGTTTGTTTTCGGATAAAAAAAGCCCCGGTAAACCAGGGCTTTTTTGTTTAATATCAGTTGATCAATGCATGGCTTCCGACAAAGCCGGTTTCTGTTTGCTTCTTTTAACAAACAATACAAAAGGAATGCAGACCAGGAATAAAATACCCAGGTAATAAAAGACGTCCATATAGGATAACACATTGGCCTGGCCAGTTACCGCGTAATCGAGTGCCTTATATGCCGACTGCAGGGCCACATTGGGAGGCATGCCCTTTGCAATAAAACCCTGCTGCATGGCGTGTACACGCGACATGACGGCCGGATCATCCACACTCAGTTTACTCACGAGCGTGCTACGGTGAAACATGTTCTGACGGGCCATAAAAGTAGTGATGAGCGCGACGCCGAACGATCCGCCTACCTGCCGCATCATGCCCGTAAATGCAACGCCCTGGCCGATTTCAGGCCCCTTCAGCGTACTCAGTGAAAGACTGGTGATGGGAATGAAAAGCATGGGCAGACCCACACCGCGTGTTACCAGCATCCAGAAGAAATTTTGTTCCGGTGTACTGTTGGTAAGTATAAAATAACCCCAGAAACAGAATATGGCAAAAAACAACATGCCCATGGAAACAAGAAACTGCTGGGGAACACCTTTACTCAGAATCTTGCCGATGACCGGCATCAGGAATGCAGTGGTCAGGGCAGCGGGAACCATGAGCATACCGGATTGAAATGCCGTCCAGCCCAGGGTGCTCTGGGTGTATACCGGAATAATAAATGTGGATCCATATAAACCGAAACCCAGTAAAAAAGTAAGTCCCGTACCGATGCGCAGGTTCCCGTTTTTGAGTACACGCAGGTTTACGATCGGATTTCTGAACGTCAGCTCCCTCCAAATAAAAAAGAAAGCACCTAAAAATGCAGTGCAGGTGAGTACAATGATGGCTGCACTTGAAAACCAGTCATCGTCCTGACCCTTCTCCAGTACATACTGGAGTGACCCGACAGACACAGCGAGCAGGGCAATACCCAGCCAGTCAATGTCCCTGCCTGTACTTTTGGTACCGTAATTTGGGTTTCGTACAAATTGCAGGGTAAGCAGGGTGGCGATAACCCCGATGGGGATGTTTATATAAAATATATAGGGCCATGAATAATTTTCAACGATATATCCGCCCAGCGGAGGCCCGAGTGTAGGTCCCACGATTACGCCCAATCCATAAATGGCCTGGGCCATACTTCTTTTTTCAGGAGGATATACCTCGGTGATGATGGTTTGCGAAGTAGCCAGCAGGGCACCGCCGCCCAACCCCTGCATAAACCGGAATAATACGAGCTCCCAGATGCCATTGGCATTTCCGCAGAGAAAGGAGCAGACTGTAAAGATCATGACGGAGGCTGCAAAATAATTTCGCCTGCCAAACTGGATCGAGAGCCAGCTCGTCATGGGAATGATGATCACATTTCCGATCGCGTATGCTGTAATCACCCAGGCCACTTCTGTTAACGTGGCGCCCAGGTTGCCGCGCATATCATTGAGCGCCACATTGACGATGGTCGTATCAATGATTTCCAGCAACGTGCAAATGATGGCGGTAATGGTAATGATCACCCGCCTTGAACCGTATTCAACCAGGGAATCGGGCGAGAATGCTTTTGACATAATAAGAATTTTCTATAAACCCTAATTCCCGATATGAATATCAACATTGACATTCATACCTGCTTTCAGGCGGTCCAGTTCAGAATCCTGTGGATTGGTGAATTCAATTTTAACGGGGAGGCGCTGTACCACTTTCACAAAATTCCCGCTGGCATTATCCGGCGGCAACAAGGCAAAACGGGCACCGGTAGCCGGTGAAAAGGAAGCCACCCTGGCTTCAAAATCATGATGGGGTATCGCGTCGGCCTCGACGATCACCTTTTGCCCGACTTTGATCTTACTGTATTGCGTTTCCTTGTAATTCGCCACTACCCATAGATTCTGGCCGAGTACAACGCTGAAGGTAGACTGACCTGCCGTAAGAAACTGGCCAACCTGCACATTCACTTTGGATATCATGCCGTCTGCCGGGGAAGTGATCACGGTATAGGACAAATTCAACATGGCATCATCCACATCCACCTGTCTTTGTTTAATGGTTGCAATGGCAATACTGATCTGGGAAGAGGCGGCCAGGCTTTGTGTGCTGACGGCATTTGTCTGGCTTACCGCCTGTTTCCTCTGTTGCTGCAGGATCTGCAGTTGTTTTTCTGCGGATTCTTTTGCCGCGAGCTTATCTTCATATTGCTGCTGTGTAATGGTATGATCCTGGATCAGGTTCGCATACCGGTTAAACTCCTGGGTGCTCTGCCATACGGTTACTTTTGCTTTTTCAATCTCCGCGTCGATGGCGAGCCCGGCATGTTCACTGGTACCGATATTGGAACGGGCGGCTGCTGCTGAAGCTTTTGCTGATAACAAATTACTCTCGGCGGTTGCCAGCGCGGCCTGGGCCTGTTCCAGCCGGATACGCACGTCACGCCCGTCCAGTACGAGCAGGGTATCCCCTTTTTTAACCACCTGGTTATCCGATACACGCACTTCCTTTACATATCCTGAAATGCGCGGAATGATGGGGCTGATATTCGCTTCCACCTGGGCATCATCTGTTTCAGCATGCAACTGTGCATGATGCCACTTGGTAATTCCAAACCAGGTACCTGCAACAACCAGGGCAATGAGTATAATCAGGAATACTTTGCTTCTCTTAGGGGTTTGTGCCTGTCCGGTATTTTCGTTTGCTCTTGCCATAAAACTTGATAATTAGTAGTTGATTATTTTATATTCCGGGTGGTTGCCAGGATGCCGGCTTTCTCCAATAAGTTATTATATGCCACGATCGCATCTGCTTTGGCAAGTTCATAACTGATCTGGCTTTGCAGCATGAGTACATTGGCATCCAGCAGATCGGTTACTGTAAGCAGGCTGTTATCATATTTGTTTTTTACGATCTTGTAATTTTCCTTACCCTGCTCGATGGCCGTCTGGCTGACTTCAATTTTTTTATTGGCTGTTAACAAGGCTTCATAAGCCTGGTTTACCTGCCGCCTGATATCTTCGTTCAACGCTTCTTCATTGGCCTGTACTTCAACCAGTCTGGCCTTTGCCTCGGTTACGTGCGCGTTGGTTTTCCAGAGTGAAGCGACATTATAGGAAAGGCCGACACCGAAGGTCAGCGCATTGGTGATCGTAATAAAATTGGGGATATCCGCAGCAATATAACCGCTGGTCAGAGAAAGGGAGGGATAGTAATCCGCCTTTGCTGTTTTAATGCCCGTCTGGGATGCCTTTTTCCGGTATTCAAGTGCCTGCATGTCTCTGCGGTTCTGCAGGGCGAGCTGCTCATAATCCACCAGGCTTTTGATGTTGTCCGGTTTCACCAGGCTGGACGAATCCGGTTCCAGCTTTGTTTCTTCCGGTAATCCGAGCATGATATTCATATTGACTGTGGCCAGTTTCAGATTATTTTCCACATCTGCCAGCGCCAGTTCGATATTGGCCGTTTGAAGTAATGCTTTCAGTTTATCGTTGCGGGCAAGCAGGCCGTTTTTTTCGAGGTTTGCAAAATCCGTGTCCCGGGACCTTGACTGTGCAAGGTTTTCCAGGATGACACTTTCGTTGGCCCTGGCTTTATACAGATTACTGAACGCTTCGATCGCATTGAAGATGACCGCTTCCCGGTCCTGGTCTGCATCCAGAACAGCCGCTTTCTCCAGGTATTCGGAAGAACGGATCCCGTATTGGACCCGGAGGCCGGAATAGACGGGCAGGCTCAGGTTGGCCATGCCGTAAGCCGCCTGGTTAATTACAATCGGCTGGGCAGGCGTGCCGCTGCCGCCGGTTTTGTTATACATGTTGATATTAGGCTGCGTGAGCCGCAGGTACGAACCGCTGACCTTTAAATCAGGCAACTGATTCTGTCTGGCAATGGTCAAGCTGGCAGCAGCCTGCGCAACGCGCGCATGCGCTGCGCGCAGGGATTTACTGTTTTTGATACTGAGATCGATGGCTTCGTCCAGGGAGATTTTACGCGCAGTATCCTGAGTATACCCGGAACGGGATAAGAATAAAAGCGGAACAAGTACCCATACTTGAAAAGGGATTCTACAATTCATGAGTTAAAATAGCTTTGTAAATGTTTTTGATATGGACTGATAATTTCTTTTTCAGGAGACGTTCAAACTCTTCCTCCTTCATCAATTCCAGGTGATGATAGTTTTTATAAAAATCCATGGTAAGCAATGTATGTGAAACCGTACCGACCAGGGTGTTGGTCAGCATGGGGATGTCGATATTTTTCCTGAACATTCCCTTTTTCTGTCCCAGCCGGATCAGGTCGTTCACACATTCTGAATTCCTCGTTTTCATTTTTTCCATCATCCCGATGATATGCGGATTCTGGTTGATGATCTGTTCGCATAAAAGGATACGGTGAAAACGCTTGCGTTGTAAAATGCCTTCAATATAGGTGTCTACCAGGCTATACATTTTCTCCAGCGGATCCATGGTTTCATCTTTGAGCAGGTTATCCACTTTTTCCCGGATGTTCATGCTCTTTCTTTCAAAAATCTCCTCCATCAGTTTTTCCTTGGACCCGAAATAATAGGAGATCATAGCCGTATTGATGCCGGCTGCTTCAGCAATATCACGAACGGAAGTACCGTCAAATCCCTTTTTGGAAAATAACAACTCGGCGGTATCGAGTAACTGGAGTTGTTTGGAGGATAAGTCAGGTTTCATGGCACAAAACTAATTAAACGTTTGTTTAATTATGCGTTCCGGCCGTAAAATATTTTTACCGCCTTGAAACCGTTTGTCAAAATCACTCCTTAAAGGATTGATTTATTGTTAATTTCACAACCTTGAAAAAATGGATATGAAACTGATTTCCCCGGGGCTTTTTGCCCTCACCCTGATACTCGGCGCCTGCCAGACGCAGGTGAATTCAAATACGACAGCTGACCAGGTGGATCCGCTGGATATTTCTTCACATGACTCTTCCGAAAGACCGCAATCCAATTTTTATTTATTTGCCAACGGCAGCTGGCTGAGAAAAACGGAAATTCCTCCTGCCCAGTCTGCCTGGGGCGCATCCTCCACCCTGCACGACACGGTCTTAAGCCGTTTACACAGAATCCTGGATTCCCTTTCCCTGATTTCAAATGCCCCTGCGGGTTCCCCTGCCCAGCAGACCGGCGCCTTTTTTGCCAGTGCCATGGATTCCGGAGGAATTGAGAAGAAAGGTTATCTGCCGGTTAAACCCGAACTGGACAGCATATCTGCCATTCAAAACAAAGCCGGACTCTTTCATGAAATTGCGAAAGAATATTCCATAAACCACGCTCCCTTCTTTTCATTCTATGTAAGTGCGGATGACAGGAACAGCAGGCTCAATGCCGCCCATTTTGACCAGGGCGGGCTCGGATTGCCAAACCGTGAATATTATTTCAAGAATGATACCACCACCCTGAAAATCAGGGAAGCCTATCTGGCCTATATAACAAAAATATTTATCCTCCTGGGCCAGTCACCTGCCGAAGGAGCAAAAGCAGCCAAATCGGTGTTTGACCTGGAAACAGCCATGGCAAAGATTTCCAATACACCTGTTGAGTTAAGGGATCCCATTGCCAATTACCATAAAATAACCGTTGTCTCCAGCCCGGAATTAAAGAAACTGCTGGTTGTTTTCGGCATTTCCGCAGATACGATCCTTGTCGGGCAACCCGGATTTTATAAAGGATTAAAAGCCTGTTGAATACAACACCGCTGGAAACCATGAAAAACTACCTGCGTTTTCATGTTGTCAGCGACGATGCCGATTACCTGCCTCATGATTTTGTGGTTGCAAAATTCAGTTTCAATAAATTGCTGACCGGCCAGAAACAAATGAATGAAAGATGGAAACGCATGACTACCCTGGTTGACGAACAACTGGGTGATAACCTGGGCCGGATTTATGTGCAGCAATATTTTTTGCCGGCCGATAAGGAAAGAATCGGACGGCTTGTGGATAATATTATGGCCACTTATGCGGAAAGAATTCAGCATCTCGACTGGATGAGCGATTCGACCAAACAGAAAGCCCTCGTAAAACTGCACGCCATTGTAAAAAAAGTCGGGTACCCGGATCACTGGAAAGATTATTCCTCTTTGAAGATCAGCCCGGACGATATCATTGCCAATATCCGCACCACTTCCCGTTACGAATATGACAGGGCCCTTGCAAAAATAGGGCGGCCGGTTGACCGTTCTGAGTGGCAGATGACCCCGCCGACCATTGATGCGTATTATGATCCCACACAGAATAATATCAATTTCCCTGCAGGTATATTGCAGCCACCATTTTATTTTTCCTCCGGCGACGATGCCGTGAACTACGGAGCCATCGGCCTCGTGATCGGCCATGAGATCACGCATGGATTTGATGACCAGGGACGTCAGTATGATGCAGACGGGAATCTGAAAGAATGGTGGTCGCCTGAAGATGCGAAAAGATTCAAACATACGCGCAGAAAATATCATTAACCAGTATAACGGGTATGTTGCGGCAGATACCTTCCATCTCAACGGGAATCTGACGGAAGGGGAAAATATTGCTGATAACGGGGGACTGGCCATTGCCTATGCAGCATTCAAAAAGACCCCGCAGGGTAAGGGCAATGAGAAAATGAACGGACTTACACCCGACCAGCGCTTTTTCCTTTCAACAGCACAGGTATGGAAAATGAAAATACGCAGGGAAAGACTGATCAACATGACGCTTACCAACCCGCACTCAACACCGGAGTGGCGCGTGAATGGCCCCGTGTCCAATATGCCTTCCTTTTATGCGGCTTTCCAGGTTCAGCCAACGGATTCCATGTACAGGCCGGATAGTTTACGTGTTAAAATCTGGTAATATTCCGGTCATATCCGGGCCTTGGTCATCATTGAAGAAATCGATTAAAACCCTTGCCAGACAAGGGTTTTAACATTCCATATTCATACTTAGCCATGATGAAAGCAGCCAATATCGGGTTTCGATGCTGTTAAAACCTTTCTATATTTGCTCTGGGATTGAATAAAAATATATCCATCCGGATCGGGTCCCAGGTTGCTTTTCCACACACGTTTGCCCCGAAATCACTGCCATAATTCCTGATGATTCTTGCCGTTCAAATTTTTTGTCAATTATTTTTTCACTATTAAATCGTCACATTATGAAACCAGTAATCGCAAACTTTAATCTTAAGAAATCGGCATCGGTACTCGCAGCAGCAGCCCTTTTATCACTTGGTTCTGCCCAGCTGCACGCAGCCCCGGTCGTTGAAAAAATGACCAGCCCGGCAGACAAACAGGTAACTGTAAATTTTGTCGGTGTAACCGAAAACAGCCTGGTATTCCACCTGAAATTTGAAAACAAAACAGGTGAAAAATTCTGGCTCATCGTTAAAAATGATGCGGGAGAAATTGTGTACCAGAATGCTTATAATGACATTCATTTCGAAAAAAATATCCGTATAGCAAAAGAAGATTCTGAAATGAACCCGACATTTGTGATCCGTACGGCTAAGGAACAGGTTGAACGCAGGTTTTCAGTAAAAAGTAAAGTATCTGAGAATTTTGTAGTAACCACATTATAAGCAACCCCTTTTCAATGAAAGGACCCCGCAATGCGGGGTTTTTTCATTTTAATTATCCACGTCTTTAATGGAAGGACGCGTATCCGTCGGATCCCGGTGTTCATATTTCAGTGTAAATGTTTTTAAATCCGGCAGGTATTTCCTCCTGCGGTGCAGGTCATATTGATATATATCCTGCCCGATACGATACAGAAAGGGAAGGGCTACGGTATCATACTCATATTGATTGTCATTCAGAATACCGTCCTCATTGGCATATACGGTAGCAGTCAGCATGAATTCAATATGATTTTTAAAATCCACGATATAAGAAACATCGGTTAAGAATCCATAAGCCCATCCTGCTTTATTAAAGACGCGGATATTACCCGGAACCCGGTGCCCGCCATGCAGAAAATAGAATTTCGCGAAGCTGTCGAAAAATGCAGCCGTATCATATTTTGGATAGGGTGTTTCAGAAGGATACTGGGATAAATACTGATACAAAAACAAATAGTCGGCCGGGGTCAGGTGAAACCGTTTTGTCTGCGGAACGGATAAGGGGAACAGAGCCGTCTGCAGGATTTGCTGCAGGTCCTCCAGGGGAATCCGGTTATGGCGTGTGAAATCCATTGGCTCACTGACCAGGCTGTCGCGGGCATTCAGATATCCCTTTCCGATTTTTACCGGCGGCGAAAATTCGAATGAATCCTTATTAAATGCAGGGGGCTGTAAATAAATGAGCCTGCCACCGCTGTCCAGGAATCTGATTGCATTGGTATGACGGTTTTCGGACTCGGTCAATGGCATGAACTGACGCACAATCCGCGTATCCTGAAATCCCATCGAATGCAACCGCCGGTTCAGTTCTTCCTGGCCTACGAATTCATACATCCGGTTAAAAGCGTCATTATCACTAATTAAAAATGCCTTGCGGATAAACTGGGCAATAGAAGGATACCCGGTTTCGGAACTGCTGTCCTTTATTAATACCTGCTGCCCCGAATAATTGCTGTCGTACTGCATCCGGGTGAATTTATCCACCCCACGTACAGGCATGCGGTTGAGCTTTTCCAGGGAGAGCAGGGCCAGTGGCAGTTTGACAGTGGAAGCCGGATAAAAATAGAGATCCCTGGATACATGATAACAGTAATTTGTAAAAACCGGCCGGTTGCCGGCATCCCGGTCAATTTGTGTATAGATGATCTGAATACGGTACTTTTCCGGCTCCCGGATTACTTTCTTTAATAGGGAACTGGTATCCCTTTGCAGGATTCTTTCCATGAGGAGGTCTGTTTTGTACTGACTTTTTACAAAACCTGACAGCGTGAACATCCATACGAACTGGAAAAGAAAAACCCTCATGCCCGTGAAAATACGAACGCATCTGCTGAAACCCGTTTCCCTGTCAGAAATTTACATAGTTCATCATTTGGAAATGATAAATTAACTCATAATTAACGGGTTTTAAACCAGATTAAAAAAAACATTTTTACCTTTACTGTGTACTTCCATCACCTTACAATGAAAAACCTTACGGACGCTTTAAAAAGGAATCCTTTATACTTTATAGACTGTCTCCTCTTTTTCATTCTTTTATCCGCTTTTTGCATTTTTATCAGCAAACCGGACGGCTTCCTGTTCATCAATCAGTTTCATTCTAAATTCTTCGATTATTTCTTTACTTTATTTACCAACCTGGGCAACGGATTGTTTGTGGTCGGGCTGATGGTTTTTATGCTGATCCGGAAAAAATTCGGATGGTCACTTCAGATAGGAATCAGCTTCCTCGTTTCAGGCCTGCTCGTCCAGGTATTCAAGCACCTGGTTTACAGTCCCAGGCCCAAATCTTATTTCGGATCCCAGGTGATCCATTGTATCAATGGAGTTACCGGAACGGGTTCCAGCAGCTTCCCCTCCGGGCATACTACCACAATTTTTGCACTCACCGCCCTGTTAGCCCTTTATGTTCCGGGCAAGAGATCCGGTATCTTTTTTTTCATGATCGCCGCCCTCACCGGTTTTTCCAGGATCTACCTGTCACAGCATTTTCCCATAGATGTACTCGCCGGTTCCGTTTTCGGGGTTCTCACTTCGATGGCTGTCTATGTACTCATCCCGTTAAAAGTTTTCGAGAAAAAATTCCCGAAAGCCGGATACGAGACACAATCCGTTAAATTGCGGTAACATCTTGTTTTGAATTTCAATAAAAAAATCGGGTTACTGATTATTCTGAGCTCCCTGCTCCGTATGGTAGTGGCGGGTTCCCTGGAACTGGGTAACGATGAAGTTTACTATCAAACCTATGCCCGGCACCTGCAATGGAATTATTTTGATCACCCGCCCATGGTGGCCCTGCTGATACGCCTGACCACAGGCAATCTTTTTTTACAGCATGAAATTTTTATACGCCTGGGTTCCATCCTTTGCGCCGCCGGCGGCACCTGGCTGATATTCAAAATCGGCAGCCGGCTCCGCCAGGAACGTACGGGCTGGATCGCCGCCATTCTCTACAATACTTCTTTTTATACGTCCGTCATTGCAGGCACATTTATTCTTCCGGATTCCCCCCAGGTGCTTTTCTGGCTACTGGGCATCTATTTTATGATCCGGATACTGGAAAATAAACCCGGAGAAAAAATCCCTGCTTCTCTTTTCATTTTACTGGGCATCAGTATCGGATTATGCATCATGAGCAAAGTGCATGGCATTTTCCTATGGCTGGGTTTTGGTGCTTATATTATTTTTCATCGCAGGGACCTGCTGAAATGGCCCATGCTCTGGATATCCGTAGTCATCAGCCTCGGCATCCTGTTTCCGATTTACTGGTGGAACCTCCAAAATCATTTTATAACCTACAGCTATCACCAGAGCAGGATCCGTTTTCTGGGGAATCAACCGGATTGGGACCATTTTCTGCAACAGGTTCTGGGTTCTGTTTTTTACAGCAACCCGGTGAACTTCATTCTGTATACCATCACCCTGTATGCGATTGCCGGAAAAAAAATAAAACAACTCCCGGGAATCTATCCCCTGTTTCTTTGGCTCAGCCTCCCGTTGATCGGGGTTCTTTTATGGACCTCCCTGTTTAACGAGACCCTTCCCCACTGGTCAGGGCCCGCCTACCTTTCGCTCATGTTGCTGGCAGCCTGCTGGCTGGATGAAAAAACCCCACCCGCGAACTTCCCTGCATGGCTCAGAGCAGCAGGCTGGGTTTATGGCGGAGTCGTAACCGCTGGCGTATGGGGCATCCTGTTTTTACCCTTCCGGATCGGAAGCAGCCAGGATCAATACCTCGGTAAGGGAGATATCACGCTGGATATGAGCGGTTGGAAATCGTTCGCCCGCCGTTTTGATTCATTATACCAGGCAGATATCAAATCCGGCATCATGAAACCCGGAGCCACGCTCATCTCGGATTACTGGTTTCCGGCCGGACACCTGGACCATTATTATGGTATCCCCTTTCATCATAACCTGCTCGTTTTCGGCCCCCTCAACGATATTCATCATTTTGCCTGGCTGAATAAGCGCCGTCCCCGTTTAAAACCCGGCTCTGATGCGTATTTTATCTACCCTTCCAATTATTACGGACCTCCCCGCCCCGGTTTGAAAACAGATTTTGCACATGTAGGAGATTCCATCCGGATTCCGCAATACCGGAATGGAAACTGCGTGAGGTATTTTGTAGTTTACCGTATGCATGATTTCCGGGGAGACAGCCTGGATTACCTGATTCCGGGTATTCGTTAATACATTCCGGGATGAAAAACCGGGAGTGGCTGCCCACCGGAATTTCAGAAAAAAAGCAAAAGTTCCTGAAGGAATCAACTAGATTTGGGTCTTATAAGATCAACATGAAACTTTTTGTTGCCGGACTCCCTTATGATTTTGACGATACAGACCTGAAAGAAATGTTTGAACTCTATGGAGATGTGGTTTCAGCCAAAGTGGCCATTGACCGGGAAACCCGCAAAAGCCGGGGTTTCGGGTTTTTGGAAATGAGCGCTGCCCTCGAAGCTAAAGAAGCCATTGATGCCCTGAACGGGGCCCGGCTGCGTGGTGGTAAGGAACTGGTGGTGCGCGAAGCGGAAGAAAAACCCCGGGATAACAGCGGCGGCGGTTACCGGCCCAGGAGATAATTTTAAACAGGCAGTTTTACAAAACCTCCATCGATCGGGTAATCGTTTCCTGTAATAAACGAAGCCTCATCCGAACAGAGATATAATGCAAGCGCGGCAACTTCCTCCGGTTTTGCCATGCGTCCGACAGGCTGGCTCGCTGATAATTTTTTAAACATCTCTGCTTCCCTTCCCGGATAGTTTTTTGCAATAAATCCATCCACAAACGGCGTGTGAACCCGGGCAGGTGAAATCGAATTACAACGGATATTATACTGGATATAATCTTTGGCAATAGATAATGTCATGGCGGCTACGGCTCCCTTGGTCATGCTGTATGCAAAGCGGTCCGGCAGGCCAACAAGGGCCGCAATGGATGCGAGGTTCAAAATCACACCCCCGCCCGTTTTCATATAAGGAATGCAGGCTTTCGCCACATGGTACACCCCTTTTACATTTATCGAAAATAATTTTTCAAAATCAGTTGCGTTCGTATTTTCTATATTGCCGATATGGGCAACGCCTGCATTGTTTACCAGGATGTCCGGAACATGCCGGCCCGCGATGGCCTGTATCACTTTTTGAACGGCTGATTCCTGATCCACCAGGCAAATAAAAAATTCTGCGAACCCTCCGGCCTTTTGAATCAGTTCCACGGTATCCGTCGATCCTTTTTCATCCAGGTCCAGAATAAAAACCCGTGCCTCCTGTTGCGCAAACAGCCGGCAGATCGCTTTGCCGATACCGCTGCCCCCGCCTGTAATAATCGCCGTTTTATTTTTTAAGACTAAACATCGTGATGATCTGGATTTCCATGACTCCGTGCCTGATATATGAAAATACGGAATAAAGCCTCATGGAAAAAAGAACCGGGCTTCCGGAGGATAAGTATGGCCAAGGAAGGAGGATTGTTTCGTAAATTCTGCATCGGTCCGACACTTTTTCCCATGACCCAAAATTGCTTCTCCAAATTTCCGGCCGGTTAGAAGGTGAACTATTTACAGACGAAACCACCCGGATCCTTTACGCAACGGATGCCTCCGCCTATCGCGAGATGCCGCTGGCGGTTGCCGTACCCAAAACAGTGAAAGACCTGAAAGAACTGATTTCATTTGCCCGGGAAAATCATACTGCCCTCATACCCCGGACAGCCGGCACTTCGCTGGCCGGACAGGTGGTCGGGAAGGGCATCGTGGTGGATGTTTCCAAATATTTTACAAAGATCATAGAATTCAATAAAGAAGAAGCCTGGGTGCGTGTACAACCGGGAGTGGTCCGGGATGAACTGAACATGTTTTTAAAACCGCATGGTTTGCTTTTCGGCCCCGAAACATCCACGGCCAATCGGGCCATGATCGGTGGTATGGTCGGTAACAATTCCTGTGGCTCCAATTCCGTTGTCTATGGAAGCACCCGTGACCACGTCATGGAAATACAGGCCCTGCTCAGTGATGGCAGTGAAGTGACTTTTCATTCACTGGACCTGGATGCATTTCATAAAAAATGTGAAGGCGACAGCCTGGAGTCTGCCATTTATAAAACAATCCGGTCCCTGCTGGGTAATTACGAGAACCAACAGGGTATCAGAAAAGAATTTCCCAGGAAATCCATAGAAAGAAGGAATACAGGTTATGCACTGGATATCCTGCTGGATTCGGCCCCTTTCACTGCGGGCGGCCCGGATTTCAATTTATGCAAACTGATTGCAGGCTCCGAAGGAACCCTGGCCTTTATTACAGAAATCAAGCTGCACCTGGTACCGCTTCCGCCCAAAGAAACAGGATTATTATGTGTGCATTTCAACAGTATTGATGAATCACTGCGGGCCAACCTGATCGCCCTCAAATATAAACCCAGCGCCAGTGAACTGATCGACCATTATATCCTGGAATGTACAAAGGATAATATCGAACAAAGTAAAAACCGTTTTTTTGTACAGGGCGATCCGGGTGCCATCCTCGTAATAGAATTTAAAAGAAATAACCGTGACTGAAATTGAAAATATAGTAACCCCTTTAATTGCGGAAATGAAGGGGGCCGGGCTTGGTTACCATTTCCCTTTATTGTTCGGTGAGGATACCAATAAAATATGGTCACTCCGTAAAGCCGGACTGGGATTACTCGGCAATATGCCGGGTGATGAAAAACCGGTGCCGGTGGTGGAAGACACAGCAGTGGATGTAAATGACTTGCCGGCCTATATAGCTGATTTCGAAAAACTGCTCGCCAGGCACGGTCTGCATTCCGTACATTATGCTCATGCCGGCTCCGGTGAAATTCACTTCCGGCCCATCATAAATCTCAAAACAGAAGCAGGGAACGCAGATGTTCCGGACCATAGCAACCGAAATTGCCGGACTGGTAAAAAAATACCAGGGCTCGCTGAGCGGTGAACACGGGGACGGCAGACTGCGCGGCGAATTTATTAAACAGATGGTGGGCGAACATAATTATGAACTTTTCAAAACCATAAAAAGAAGCTGGGATCCGCAGCATATTTTCAATCCGAATAAAATTGTGGATACCCCTCCGATGAATACCATGCTGCGGTATACAGCCCGGACAAAAAACACCTGTATTCAAAACAAATTTTCGTTTTTATAACCAGGACATCCTCCAGCATGCTGAACAATGTAACGGATCAGGCGACTGCCGGAAAACGAAAATGTCAGGCGGCACGATGTGCCCATCTTACATGGCCACAAAAAATGAAAAGGACACGACGAGGGCCCGGGCGAATATCCTGCGGGAATTCCTGACCAATTCGAACCGGCTTAACCGCTTTGATCATAAAGAGATTTATGAAGTCATGGATCTTTGCCTGAGCTGCAAGGGTTGTAAGTCTGAATGCCCCTCCAATGTGGATGTGGCCAAACTGAAAGCTGAATTCCTGCAGCAGTACCATGACGTGCATGGCGTTCCTTTCCGTTCCCGGCTGATTGCCCATTTTAATCAATCTGCCCGGATCGGTTCCCTGGCGCCGGGCCTGTATAATTTCATGGTGACCAATGGACTCTCCGCCAGGCTCATCAAAAAAATTTCAGGATTTGCCACAGACCGTTCCCTGCCCACCCTTTCAAAACAGAGCCTGAAGAAATGGTATGAACGCAGGTTAAGCGTTCAGCGTGAAGATTTAAAAAGGAAGGTTTACTTATTCTGTGATGAATTCACCAATTATAATGATACGGAAACCGGCATCAAAGCCATCCTCCTGCTGGAGAAACTGGGATATGAAGTAGTGATTCCAAAACATGAAGAAAGCGGACGGGCCTGGTTATCGAAAGGATTACTGAGGGAAGCGAAAAAAATTGCCAATAAAAATATTTCCCTGCTGAAGGGGCTGGTGAATAAGGAAAATCCCCTGCTGGGGATTGAACCCAGTGCTATCCTGACTTTCCGGGATGAGTACGTGGACCTGGCCGAAGATGAGCAATTCGCTGCTGCCAAAGAACTCTCCAAAAATGTTTTCCTGATCGATGAATTTATCGCTGCTGAAATAAAATCGGGAAGGCTTGACAAATCCCTGTTTACAAAAGAAGAACGCCTGATCAAACTGCATGGTCACTGTCAGCAAAAGGCATTGTCTTCACTGTCACATTCCGTAACCATGCTTTCCTTTCCGGAAAATTACCGTGTGGAAACCATCCCTTCCGGCTGTTGCGGAATGGCCGGTTCTTTCGGATATGAAAAAGAACATTATGCTCTTTCCATGCAAATCGGGGAGCTCGTTTTACTACCTGCCGTCCGCCAGCAGCCGGCGGAAGTGATCATTGCGGCGCCGGGTACCAGTTGCCGGCACCAGATTAAGGATGGCAGCGGAAGAATAGCCCTGCATCCGGTGGAAGTATTATATGACGCACTGGTTAAATAATGATACAGGACGATCGCCGGCCTTTCTATTTACAAATTGATTCCGCCTGAAACCTCAATCCGCTGTCCGTTGATCCATTTGGCTTCATCCGTGCACAGAAAAGCCACCACACTGCCAATATCATCTGCATTCCCGACCCTGCCCAGGGCTGTCTGTCCTTCTATAAAGACTTTCAACTGCGGATTGTTCCGGATAATGGCGCCGTTGAAATCCGTTTCAATCGCCCCCGGTGCCACGATATTTGAACGGATCCCCCTTTTCCCGAATTCCTTCGCAACATAGCGGGTAAAAATTTCGACCGCTCCTTTTAAAGAAGCATATACTGAATAACCCGGCACGTTAAAACGCGTGGAACCGGATGAAACAAAAATAACCCCGCCCTGATCATTCATTAGGGGAAGGGCTTTTTGCGTAAGAAAATAAACTCCCTTGAAATGGATATTCAAGAGGCGGTCAAAATCTTCTTCCTTCACATTCGCTATAGGGATGGTTGCACCAACACCCGCATTATTAATGAGGAAATCAAATTTCTCCAGGTTCCACCCCTCTTTTAACAGATTTAATACTTCCTCTAAAAAACCATCCAGTGATCTGATATCACCTGCATCGAAACGGAGGGTAGCGGCTTTTTGTCCGACCGCCTCAATATCACGGACCACTTTTTCAGCCTCTTCCTTTTTGGAATGATAGGTGAGTATCACATCAATCCCTTTCCCAGCCAATGATAAAGCCATATCTTTTCCCAATCCCCGGCTGCCACCGGTAACCAGTGCAATTTTTTTCCGCATAAGCATTTTTAATTAACAGTGTAATAATTTCTGCATGTTATTACATTTAAAAAAGGAAATTGTTACCCATACCTGATTTTTTAAATAAATTACATACAGACTCAATCGTTGGCCGTTGGCCGTTGGCCGTTGGCCGTTGGCCGTTGGCCGTTGGCCGTTGGCCGTTGGTCGTTGGCCGTTGGGCGTTAGGCGTTAGGCGTTAAGCGTTAAGCGTTAAATTAAATTTTCAATATGAACTCACGCAGGGAATTTCTTCAGAAAATCAGCGGTTCGGCCATCGGACTGTCCATATTACCCGGTTACCTGCCGGCGGCCTGCACGAATCTGCCTGATGAGAAGTATGAAGGCCCGATACTCCGGGTTGCTATTATGGGACTTGGAAATTACGGAACCCGGGTGGCTGAAGCTATGAAGACCTGTAAAAGGGCCAGGCTCAACGGCGTGATCAGTGGCACCCCCTCCAAGATTAAGACCTGGCAGTCCAGGTACAGTATCCCGGAAAAAAATTGTTACAACTACGAAAACTTCGATGCCATAAAAGACAATCCGGATATAGATGCAGTTTATGTAATCACCCCGAACGGACTGCACCATGATGAAGTGATCCGGGTTGCCAGGGCGGGCAAACAGGTGATCTGCGAAAAACCCATGGCCATCAGTGTGAAAGAAGCAGAGGAAATGATTGAAGCCTGTAAAAAGGCAAATGTCCATTTACTGGTTGGCTACCGGATGCATTTTGAACCCCATACCCTGGAAATCATCCGCATGCGGAACGCAGGTGAATTTGGGAAAATCACATTTTTCCAGGGTCTTTCCGGTTTCATCATCGGCGATCCCCATCAATGGCGAATGAATCCAAAACTTTCCGGCGGTGGCGCCATGATGGATATCGGTATTTATTCGGTGAATGGTTCCCGTTATATGGTGGGCGAGGACCCGGTTTGGGTAACCGCGGTGGAAACAAAAAACGACCCGGTTAAATTTGTTCCGGGAATAGATGAAACCATTCAGTTCCAGCTGGGATTTCCTGGTGGCGCCGTGGCATCCTGCCTTTCCACCTATTCCATGAACTGGCTCGACCGGTTTTTCCTCGATGGCGTAGACGGATTTGCAGAATTGCATCCTGCAACCAGTTATGATCCCACACAGGGGTTAACACATAAGGGCCCTTTAAATTTCCCAAACACCATTCACCAGGCCGTGCAGATGGATGAAATGGCCTCTATCATACTGGAAGGGAAAAAACCTATTGTAGCCGTGGATGGCGAAGAGGCGCTGAAAGATTTGAAAGTGATCGAAGGCATTTATAAAGCCGCGCAAACCGGCAAAAAAGTTACCCTGCAATGGTAAAGGGCAACCACCTCAGGATGCCAAAAACCAGGCTGCCGATTGCCGGATTCCTTCTTCATAACCTGTCGGCCTGAATTGAAATGCCTTTTCAAATTTGGAAGAATCAAATAGGTAGGGAAATTCATTTTGATACAGCATTTCCCCCAGCTCTTTCATAATGGGCACAAACAGGCCGGTAGTGCGGATCAGCCATTTGGGTAAGACCTGCACTTTGTTTTTGGACCGCATATATTTTGCGGCGATTGTTATGAATTCATTCCCGGTAAGCGCAGGCAGGGCTGTAGGCAGGTGCCAGGTCTGACCATAAGCGCTTTCCGTTACAGCGAGCATATAGAGTGCCCTGGCTGCATCCGGTGTATAGGTAAAGGAATGCGGTTGTTTCGCACTTACGAACCACTGCGCTGTTTTGCCTTTTTTCATCCGGTCGAAAATCAACAGGCCCGGCAAACTGGAGTCCTTAGCGCGGGGACCATAAAAATCGGCTGCCCGGGCAATAATGACCTGCAGGCTGCCGGCCTTGATTTCCTGCAGCAGCATTTCAACGATTTCCACCCGGACCCGTCCCTTTTTGCTGCAGGGACTAAAAGGCGTTGATTCGGTCATCGGGCCATCCACTTTCCCGTACATGTACACATTATCAAAAAAAATCAGTTTCGCGCCGGAGGTCTTGCAGGCATCGATGGTATTGCGCATAATGACCGGCCAGGAGGCTCTCCAGATTTTAATATCATATTGCAGCCCTACCAGTAAATACACGATGTCAGATCCTTTCACAGCCTGGAAAACCTGTTCCCGGTTCAGTACATCTGCGGCTATATGTTCCGCACCCTCCACCGGTTTGGGGTTACGGGATACCAGGCGGACTTTTTCGCCGGCAGTCCGGAGAATTGGAACGAGCTCGTTTGCGATCGTTCCGTTTGCACCGAGAATGGTATGAAGGGCCATAATCTGTTTTTTAGTGACACAAAGCTAACAACTATTGAAAAGAAGAAATCATTGGCTGCGCGGGAATCTGCCGGTTCAGGTACAGAAAATAAATAATTACGATGCAGGCTGACCCCGCTGTTACAGACAAGGCCGCCGGGGCGCCAAAACGAAACCATAATAAGCCTGCTCCACTGCTTGCAATGAGTGTACAAATACTCTGGAACGCAGTAAACGTACCGATGGCTGTAGCCGTATCTTCTTTACCGGTAACATTTGATATCCACGCTTTGGCCACGCCTTCCGTCGCTGCCGCGTACATACCGTATAATAAAAAGAGGATGAAGAACATATACAGGTTCCTGTTAAATGCCATGCCCGCGTAAACAACGGCAAAAAGAAACAAACCAAAAACAAAAATATTTTTTAATCCCCAGCGGTCGGCCAGGATACCCAGCGGATAGGCAAAAAAAGCGTAGACCAGATTATAAAAAATATAAACTCCGATTACTTGCAGTATCTGTAAAACCGGCATCTTTGATCTTCAGCAACAGGAAAATATCCGAGCTGTTAAACAGGGCAAAGATTAAAAATCCGATCACCAGTCTGCGGTAAACCAACGGACTATCCCGCCAGTATTTTAAAAAATCCAGGAATTTGGTATTCCTGACATCCCGCCTGGAAACGGACCGTTTTTCCTTTATAATAAAAGTAAAACCGATTGCCAGGATACCCGGGATAAAAGCCAGGTAAAAAAGTGTTTTGTAATTGCCCGGATGAAAATACAGGAATAATAAAGCTGACACCGGACCGATCACCGCGCCCAGTGTATCCATAGAACGGTGAAAGCCAAAAACAGTGCCTTTTGTATGAGGTGTTGCCTGATCTGATAACATGGCGTCCCTTGCGCCCGTTCGCACTCCTTTGCCCAGGCGGTCCATAGTACGCACAAAAAAAACATAGAGCGGGTATTTGAAAAAAGCCAGCAGTGGTTTGGAAATTGCACTCAGCATATATCCAGCCTGATAAAAGGAAGCCGTTTGCCCAGATTATCAGACAGTTTACCAAAATATCCCTTACTGAGACCTGCTGTTGCTTCTGCGACTCCTTCCAGGACACCAATCAGGACTACCGAAAAATGAATACTTTTCAGATATACCGGCATTACAGGGTATAACATTTCGCTGGCGATATCCGTAAACAGGCTCACCAGCGACAGGATCCAGATGGTTCTTGTAATGATACCCTGTTTCTTCAATGTTCAACTTTAAAACCCGGTAATAGTTCCGATGCCCGGGCAGGGTATAAATATCCGACCCTTATTTCACATATTGCTCATATCATGGCCGGTCATCGGTTCGGCTCCATGTTTTAAAATGTATTCACTGTTCAATAAATAAGCTCCGCTGCTGACAACGATATCACCGGGTTTTAAACCCCCATTGATTTCAACCCGTTGCCCGTCTTCCAGGCCCGTTGTTACCCTGATGCTTTTATACGTATTATGACCAACCAGAATCCAGACATAGTCTCCCTTCTCATTCCGTATAACGGCATCAGCGGGAATGGAAAGGGTATTGTTTTGGCTGTTTTTCAAAACCACATAAGCAGGCATGCCGGGTTTTAAGCTGCCTCGCGGGGTTCGGTATCGTTACCCGGATTAAATTGACCCTTGTTGCCGGATTGATTTCCGGATTGATGAAATCGATCCGGCCCCTGATTTCTGTTGCTATATCAGGCAGCTGAACGATTGCGGCACCATGGCGGTCTATCCGTGATAACTGCGACTCATATACCTGTGCCTCCGCCCGGATCGTGGACAAATTATTTAACCGGATCATGGTTGTCCCTTCCGAAACATAATCTCCTTCATGACTTTCCAACATAATAATATAACCCTCCGAAGGACTGTAAAAAGTGGTAACCGGAGTTTTATTTTTTGTCCTGGCCAGCTCGTTTACCTGGTTTGTGCTCATGCCCCAAAGAAGGAGTTTGTTCCGACTGCTTTCAACAAGCTGCTTTAAAATCGATGATTGAATTATCCAGTACTTTTTGCTTTTCGAGAGCCAACAGGTATTCCTGTTTGGCATTATTCAGCTGCCTCACTATAGAGATCATATAAGGGGTCGCCTTTATGTACATAGTCCCCCGTGTTTTTGAAATATAGTTTTTCGATCCGGCCGGCAATCCGGGCATTCACTGAAACTGTATTGGATTCATCCATATTCAGTGTGGCCGTTAAAACCATTTTATCGCCGATCGATGCTTTTCCCGATCGTATCCACCCGGATATTTCCCAGTTGTACCTGCTGATCACTTAAAACAATTTGCAATCCGCGGTTTGCCCTCCGCCCTTCTTCACAGGGATTAATTCCATGCCGCAGATAGGACATTTTCCCGGCTGAGCCTGCATGATTTGCGGATGCATGGAGCAGGTGTAATAGGGCGCTTCATTTTTGAACGGCCTGTTTATTTTTTTCCCTGCACGCAAAAGATAAAATCAGGATGCGTGATGGTAAGGATATATTTCATGGCTGATCATTGGTTTTAATAAACCCTTCACTGTCTCAAGATATTGCGCATTCGCCGCCACTGAATCTGATTCGAGTTAATCCGGATACAACCTGTACCTGGTCCTGGCTACATCAGCCGGTTTCGAATTTCATGTGCCTTAAATCCTCCGTTGGTCCTGTTAAATACAACCCTGCCATGAGCCCAAAGAAAGTACGGCCGTCACGCGGAAGCCAGACTGGCAGCCGAATGCATCAGCAGCGATAATGGTGGCTTTCACCTGGCTGCCGACGGGCAGTCTGTAGGGCAGCATTATTAAAATATACCCGGGCGGTAAGTGTTTTATTCTTATCCCGGAAAAAAGGTTCTATAAATCAATTTTACCATGGAATGTTTTCCCGGATCAGTTTCCGGAATGATATTCACCCGGGTTCCCTTTTTTTACCAGCCTTTGTGTTTCCGGGAAAATATTCAGCAGCACCCAGCTTCTGTCCATATTGAAAATCTGAAAAATGACCTGCCCTTTTTGTACATAAGTTCCTTCCTTAACGGGAAGTTCTTCCGTGAGTGATGAATTCATTTTACCGGAAACATTATCCTCACCCGGCATGGTATTTCCCGATTCATGCAGATGACCGCTGTAATTGCTGTATACGGGGATGGTTAAAGCCGGTTTTTTCGAATCAATTACCTGCTGTAGCTCTTTTTCATTCATTCCCAGGAAAGGAGTTTTTGTTTTGCGGCATGTATTAGAGAAATATTATCGCGGATCTTCCTGAATCAGAAACAAAAGTTCCTGCTGGGCGGTAAGCAGTTCCGGGCTATAAATATCCAGGATGACGCTGACCTTTCATCACATGCTGGTACCGGAAACGGACATAGATTTTTTCGATCCTGTCCCGATACACGGGCAGAGATGGTGTTGATTTGCCGGGTATCATAATTTATTGTTCCCCAGGCTTTGATTTCCGGCTGAACGTTCCGGTTCGTCAGGCCGGCGAGCGGTATGGACGAAACAACAAACCGGTCCGTTGGCTGAAGCAATTCATCCAGCCGGATCCCCCGGACGGCCGCGGCAGTTCCACTTTTTTTATCAGGTTCCATTCCGCAGATCGGGCAGTTGCCCGGCTGGTCCGGATAATTTCAGGATGCATGGAACAGGTCCAGACTTCGCTTTTGAACGGCCGCGGCAGCCGTTCTTTAAATGCGCCGGGTTCCTGCAGCCGATCATGAATAAAAGTATCAGGGAAAACCCAATCCATAAAATAAACCGTGTTTATCATGTATTTCATTTTATCTCCAGTATTCTTTCCAGTTCCACCTGCATCAGCATGAGTTCCTGCAATTGATCCAGATATTCCAGCTGGGTCATATTCAGTGTTTCCCAGGCATCAAAGAGAGTAAAAAGTTCTTCTGTATTCTGCTCATATCCCAGTTGCATCGTTTGAAAATTTTTACGCAGGGCGGGTAAAATATTATTCTCAAATAATGAATCTGTTTTTGTTTGGAAAAAATTTCCCGCTGCATTCCGTAGGATAATCCGGTGGCCTCATTGATCATGTTTGTTTTTGCTGGTTGAGCGATTCGGCTTTCCATCTCAGGCTTTCCATATTGGCTCTTGGATGCTCTGGATGACCATTTTGCCATCGGCAACCGCACCATGCCCATTAATGAATACTGCATGGGTGAATCCGCCAAAACCAAACATATTATCGTACCGGATTCCAAATTCCGGTTTCAGCTTTGCCTCTTCTGCATCCTGCTGAAGGGAAATCAGCTGGATATCATTTTCAACAGCCCGGATATCGCTGCGCTTAGATGTTACGATAGCGCTGTCCGGCTGCAATATCGTCGTAGTATCTGACGTTGAACTGTAGTATCAATATCAAAAATGATGGTTTTATCCCGGTTCATCAGGGTATTCAGGACAATTCTTTTTTGAACAATATCCGTCTTTCAATCTGAATACGCAGGATTTCAATATTTCCCAGGGAAGCTTTTACTTTATAATAGGCATTGATTTTGCCCAGGTTGTTCTTATATCGCAATTCGGCATTTTTGATCATGAAATCCAGCAGCAGGCTGTCCTGGTAAAGCACGGCTCAGTTTTTTCTTCAGGATAATCCACTGGTAATAATTTTGCTTGGCAGCTGCGTAGAGTTCATTCACGGTTGCATTTTTTTTCTCTTTTTCCACAGAAGACATGCCCTGCATATATTTTTCATCGGCATCCAGTTTTTTCTTATTGGGGAACATTTGCTGAACCGAAATCATATATTGTCCCATACCGTTGGCTCCGTCACTTTGTCTTTTCCAAAGATTCGGGTCATAGGGTGTCATATACAGACCCGTACTTAACAGAGGGGCGTCCCAGTTCCTGGCACCCTTGGCTGCTTCATCCAGGGACCGGATATTGCGCATCGTAACCCCTGAGTGAGGGATTGTTGCTGGTGATCAACGAAAAAATGCTGTCCAGTTCCAGTACCTGCTGGACCTGGCAGAACAGGAAATAAAAATAAAACAAGGCAGATTCCTTTTTTCATGTTACGCATGTTTTGTGTCCGGCACTTCAATTTTTCCTAATTTTTCCAATTCATATTCTTTGGTCATCAGAAAAATCAATGGGGTTACCAATAATATATGGATGGCCGAGGTCAATACACCGCCGACCATGGGTAATACAATCGGCTTCATCACATCGCTGCCTACGCCACTGCTCCAGAGTATGGGGATTAAGCGCAAACAGGGAAACAGATACCGTCATCAGTTTTGGCCTGAGTCTTTTTGCAGCTCCCGCAATTACATATTCCCTCAAATCCTCCAGGGTAATGGTTTCCTTTGAATTGCCCTTTTTTTTCACCAGCCGCTGCATGGCGTCGTTCAGGTAAATGACCATGACGATACCCGTTTCCACAGCCAGTCCGAACAAAGCAATAAAACCGACAGCAACGGCAACCGATAAATTCACACCCCAGAAATACACCATGAATGCCCCGCCGATCAGTGCAAAGGGAATGGAGATCAGACTGAAGAAAGCTTCCCTTACCGAATGAAAGGCGAGATACATGCAAATAAAAATGATGAGGACCACCACAGGCAAAATCCATTTTAAAGTCTGTTCACTCCGGATCAGATTTTCATATTGACCGCTCCATTCGATAAAATATCCCTTCGGCAAACGGGTGATCATTTTATCCAGCCTGTTCTGTGCTTCCTTTACCGTGCCCGCCAGATCGCGGTCGCGCACATTAAACAATACGGTTCCCCTCAGCAAGGCATTTTCGGAATTGATCATGGGTGGCCCTTCGGAAATCTTAATATCTGCAAGGGCTTCCAGGGGAACCGGGCCGAAGTTTGTCAGTTTGAACCTGGAGTCTTTTTAAGTGCCTGCAGATTATTCCTGAAATCCTGTCCGAACCGGGCATTCACGGAAAATCGCTGACGGCCTTCAACCGTTGTGGTCAGTTTAATTCCGCCCAGTGCAGTTTCGATCACGGTATTTACATCGTCAATACTGAGTCCGTAACGGGCAATTTCATCCCGCTTAATAATGATATCAATATATTTTCCGCCGGTAATGGGTTCAACATACAGGTCTTTGACGCCGGCGATCCCGTTTAAGTGCAGTTTTTATCTGCTGTGCAAACAGGTTGATAGAATCCAGGTTCTGGCCATAAAGTTTTACCCCCACATCCGTGCGGATGCCGGTCGACAGCATATTGATCCGGTTGATGATGGGTTGCGTCCAACCGTTGGTAACTCCGGAATCTGCAGTTTGGAATTTAGCTCCTTGATGATATCGTTCTTCGTAACGCCTTCCCGCCATTCCGATTTTGGTTTCAGCAGGATAATCGTTTCAATCATGTTGATGGGGGAATTATCCGTTGCCGTAGCTGCCCTGCCTGCCTTACCCAAAACATTCTCCACTTCGGGAACAGATTTGATGATTTTATCCTGAACCTGAAGCAAGTCGTTTGACTTCCGGGTTGGAAATATCCGGAAGGTAACAGGCATAAAAAGTATGGAGCCTTCATCCAGGGCGGGCATAAATTCCCGGCCCAAGCTTAAAAGCAGCGGGATACTGACCAGTAACGCAATGAGGTTTACCCCGATCGTGGTTTTGCGCCATTTGATGCAGGTCCTGATGACCGGCTCATAGATACTTTCCAAAAAGCGATTTACCGGGTTAGCAGATTCCGGCCTGAATCTTCCTTTCATAAAAAAGGAAATGAGTACCGGCGCCAGGGTGATAACCAGTATGGCATCCACGACCAGTATAAAGGTTTTTGTAAATGCCAGGGGATGAAACAATTTTCCTTCTTCGCCCGTGAGAAGAAACACCGGCAAGAAAGAAGTAATGATAATAACGGTTGAAAAAAAGACACCCCTGGAAACCTGCTGTGCATGAACGCTCAATGATGGCCATCCGTTCCGCTTCCGGAATTTTTTGATAAGGCTGTTTTTTTTTTGAATAATGAAGTCATAGCGGCTAGTTTAAGAGTTGTGGGTTGTTTTGACGTTCAGATAAATTCCGATATGCGTTTTCCGACATGATGATTCCATTGTCAACGATCACGCCGATGGCCAGGGCGATACCTGTCAGGGACATGATATTGGAGGAAAATCCAAATGCATTTAGCAGGATAAAACTGATGGCAATGGTAACGGGTATCTGAATGATGATACTTAAAGCACTTCGCCAGTGCAAACATGAAAAAAATAACAATCACGGAAACAATGATCATTTCTTCCACCAGCTTATTTTTTACATTGTCTACGGCAGCTTTAATGAGTTCGGTGCGGTCGTAGGCCACTTTAAATTGCACCCCTTCCGGAAGGCCTTTTTGTACATCGGCCATTTTTTTCTTTACTTCTTCAATCACCCGGTTGGCATTTTCTCCGTATCGCATCACCACAATACCGCCCACCACTTCTCCTTCTCCGTTTTCATCAAATATGCCCAGCCGCAAATCGCCTCCCATCTGTACCGATCCGATATCCTTTACTCTTACCGGAATTCCATTATTATTTCCTACGGCAATATTTTCCAGGTCTTCCTTATTCTTTATATAACCCAGGCCGCGGATGATATAGGCCATATCACTCATTTCAAATTTCCGCCCGCCAACATCATTATTATTGGCTTTCACCTTGTTCATCACATCCATCATAGAGATATTATAAAACCGGAGCTTCACGGGATCGATCACAAGCTGGTATTGTTTTTCAAATCCACCGAAAGATGCCACTTCTGCCACACCCGGAACGGTTTGCAGGGCAAGTTTCACATACCAATCCTGCAATGCCCGTTGTTCTCCGAGATCCATTTGTTTTGCATCCAGTGTATACCAGAACACATGACCCACACCGGTACCATCGGGTCCGAGCGTGGGTGAAATACCTGCGGGCAGCAATCGTTGCGCATAACTCAGCCTTTCCAGCACCCGGGTTCTTGCCCAATATATATCTGCATTATCTTCAAAAATGATGTAGATAAAACTCATCCCGAACATGGAACTGCCCCGGATATTTTTCACTTTGGGAATCCCCTGCAGGTTACTCACCAGGGGGTAAGTAACCTGGTCTTCCATGATCTGCGGACTTCGTCCCATCCATTCTGTAAAAACGATAACCTGGTTTTCTGAAAGATCAGGAATGGCATCAATGGGATTTTGCCTGAACGGCATAGATACCTCCGGCGAACAGACCGCCTGCCACCAGCAACACAACCAGCCTGTTACGCAGAGACAGCTCAATGAATTTCTGAACCATGGAATGGAATTAAATGATACACTATATAGTAAAACATGGATTTATAATCCGCTGCTGCTTTCATTATATCGGCATTTTATGCACCGGTGAATCCGCAGGGTGTACCGGCATTTTATGCCTGGCAGTATCCATCGGTTTCCCGCTTTTCACCACCAGGGTCATACCGCATTTCGGACATTTTCCCGGTTTATTGCTCACCACTTCCGGATGCATGGGACAGGTGTATACTTGTTGCTGTGCCGTACCCGTTTTCGTTTTGCCCGCCTGTGCAAAAAGTCCGGCGGAAGCAATCAGAAAAACGATGTTCAAAATGATTAACTTTTTCATTTTATTTATTTTCAATATTTCAATAATTCAATGTGATATAACAAGGCTCTGCAGGTGAAAGCACAAAAGCCCGACAACAGTCGGGCAAAACAAAAAGGCCAATAAATTAAATACGGAAATTACAGTAGCTAAGAAATAGCGGTTGTTTGCCGGCCGGAGGCGGAGCGTTCGACATAGGGCCTGCCGTAGTAACAGAAGGGATCCGGAAATCAGGTAAAGTCGGAAAATGAACAGCGGAGACATCGGGGAAATGTTTAGGAAATTGAAATTCTCCGGAAGGCGGCTTTTGATTCTTATCGGTTTTTATTATTTTCTGTTCATCCTGGCAGCAGCTTTTTTGCAGTGAAACCGTTCCGAGAAGAACGGCTTGGGCATCCCGCAGTATTCACAATTCCTGGTTTCGTGGTTAATCAGTCCCCAGGAAACCAGCTTCCCCATACAATAATGCAGATGTAGGTCGCTCCCATGGAAGTGGAGAGATAGAGGAAAGCCAATATGGATGCGAGAAACTTCTTCATTGGAAATCCGGTAAAATGCCTTTACGCAGGCGCTCTGAACACAAAATTAGAAATAATAACGACAAAGTTCTTTATAAAATTTTGGGGATTTATTATAAAATCTGTAAAACCGGATATTTAACAGGATCCGTTGAAAGGAAGATGACTATTCCTCTTTCGTAACTCATAAATCATAACTCATAATTCATAACTCATAACCAAACTCCGTCAACCGTCAACCGTCAACGACCCAATTAACCGCCTGTATAGGAAATGATGTGGTTTAACCTATTCAGTGTGTATTTTTATCTGTAATGAAGTAGCATTGCAGTATCCGTTTATCCGTTTTGCTTCCTATCTTTAGAATGAAATTTCATTCAGACAAACTGCACCATTTATGCCTAACAGACGCGTTGCCATACAGCAATTACTGATGATCTGGGCGGGGCCGCCCTCCTGCCTTCCTGTTTTCACAACGAAGGAACGTTTCCATTCCGCTAAAGCTAATTCATATTGATCCCTACGATGAAATCATGCTGGCCGAACTGGCAGAAACCATTCTTCCCAAAACAGATACCCCGGGAGCCAAAGACCTGGCGGCTCATCTGTTTGCTTTGAAAATGGTGGATGACTGTTATACAAAAACAAACCAGGAAAAATATATGAAGGGTATGAAGGATTTGAATCTTTTGTCCTGAAAAAAACAGGCAAATCATTCACTGAAAACAATCCGGCAGACAGGCAGGCCATCGTGTCGGAACTGGATCAGCAGAAAGCCGGCACAGGAAGGAATGGCATTCTTTTATCAGTCCACAAAAAAACTGACAGTTCAGGCCTATACAACCTGTGAATATTATTATAACCAAAATCCGGGGATACAAAATGATCCCGGGGAAATTCCAGGGATGTGTTCCTTTAAAAACAGCTTAATCTCAATTTCCGGATATGGGCAATCTGAATGACAGTGTAAAAGCACGAACCTTTGATGCAATTGTGATCGGGTCGGGCATGAGCGGCGGATGGGCCGCTAAAGAATTATGTGAAAAGGGATTAAAAACACTGGTGCTGGAAAGAGGGCGGGATGTGGTGCATCTCAAAGATTATCCTACAACCAATATGCAGCCCTGGGAGTTCGAACACCGTGGCCAGGTTCCACAGGCGATACAGGATGCCAATCCCGTGGTCAGCCGTTGTTATGATTTCCGGGAAGATGCCATGCAGTTTTTTGAAAAGGATACCGAACATCCCTATGTGCAGGATAAACCTTTCGACTGGATCCGGGGTTACCAGGTAGGTGGAAAATCTTTGTTGTGGGCCCGGAAAACCCAGCGTTGGAGCGATTTCGATTATGAGGGTCCGGCGCAGGGACGGGTTTTCGGTGGACTGGCCCATCCGGTATAAAGACATTGCCCCCTGGTACAGTTACGTGGAAAAATTTGCCGGCATTTCCGGCAATAAAGACGGGCTGGCTGTTTTACCGGATGGCGAATTTTTACCCCCGCTGGAATTAAGCTGTGTTGAAAATTATTTCAAGGATTTTATTTCAAAAAATTATTCGGACCGTCATGTGATTTATGCCCGTTGTGCACATCTGACCGAACCCAGACAGATACATCTGGACCAGGGCCGGGGGCAGTGCCAGAACCGGAATCTGTGCCAGCGGGGATGCCCCTTCGGCGGTTATTTTGCCGCCAATTCAACCACGATTCCCTGGGCTTTGAAAACCGGCAATATGACCCTCCGTCCGTTTTCCGTTGTTCATTCCATCATCTATGATGAGAAAAAAGGAAAAGCAAGCGGCGTGCGGGTGGTGGATGCAAATACCCGGGAAGTGACCGAATATTATGCCCGGATCATTTTCGTAAATGCGGCGGCCGTCAATACCAACCTCATCCTGTTAAATTCGAAATCCGGCCGCTTCCCCAATGGACTGGGCAATGACAGCGGCATCCTCGGAAAGTATTTCGCATTTCATAATTACCGGGGACATATTTCGGCAGAATATCATGGATTTCCTGACAGTACCACTGCCGGAGGAAGGCCCACGAGTGCCTATATTCCCCGTTTCCGGAATGTTCATAAACAGGAAACTGATTTTCTCCGGGGTTATGCCGCAGGTTTTTATGCCGGCAGGTTTAGCGCTCCCAAACCGGAAGGATTCGGAACCACGTTAAAAGATAACCTGGCAAAAAAAGATCCCGGACCCTGGCATGTAGGTTCCCATATGATGGGCGAGACCATTCCCAAAGAAACGAATTTCCTGAGCCTGGATCCCGTTAAAACCGACGAATGGGGAGTTCCCCTCCTGCATTTTTCTGTAGCCTATGATGACAATGATGATAAGATGGTGAAGGATTTTATGGACCAGCTTTCGGACATGTACACAAAGGCCGGATTCACCAATATCAAAACCGGCGACAGCCACCAGGCACCCGGACTCGACATCCATGAGATGGGCGGGGTGCGTATGGGGAAGGATCCGAAAACTTCGATGCTGAATCAATGGAACCAGCTGCATGCCTGTGAGAATGTATTTGTCACCGACGGCGCCTGCATGACGTCCACTTCAACCCAGAATCCTTCCCTGACATATATGGCACTCACAGCCAGGGCCTGCGATTATGCGGTATCACAGATGAAGAAGAATGAATTGTAAATGAGGAGCCTGGTTGTTGTACCGCAGGCTGCAATGGCAGCCGGGTTTCCAAATCCGGAACAGAAATGAATATCTAAAGTATTTTCTTCATCTTCGCCATATAATTAACCCTTATGTCCAGAATGAAGTGCTTTAGTTTCCTGCTCCTGTCTGCCGTTATATTCAGCTCCTGTTCCAATTCTTCCATGCGGATCATGGCGACCTGGGTCAATAAACAGGATATGCCTGCACGGCAGCCCGGCAAACACAAGATTTTTATTTTCGTGATGACCCAGAATTATGAGGCCCAGGTAAATCTCGAAAACGACCTGGCATCCGCTGCGGAAGCAAAGGGAATTAAAACCGTCCGGAGCATCGATGCCTTCGGCCCCATCCTGACAACGGATAAATTACCGAAAAAGGAGGTTTTATTAAAAGCCATCCGGGACCTGGGCTGCGATGCCATATTTACGGTGGCGGTAGTTGACCAAAAATCCGAGACCCATTACGTCCCGGCCTCTTCTTCCGGCGTATATACACCTTATCCCGGTTACGGTAATTATTATAGTGGTTACTACACCTACACCCCATCCTTTTATTCTCCGGGATACTATACCTCCGAAAAAACCTATTTCATCGAAAGCAATTTATTTGATGCCAATACCGAAAAGATGCTCATCTCCATGCAGTCCAAGGTTGTGAATCCGCCCGATATTACAAAGGCAAGCAAAAAGTACACGGAGATGCTGGTGACTGAGCTGCAGAACCAGGGATTTATGAAGAATTAATCGGCCACCCTGCTCTAAAGCAAAACCCGCCCCGCACCGTTTCAGGTAAGTAACCGGGACGTAACGGAAGTTTATTGAAAAATCACGGGAATCCGGATATCCAGTTTGCAGCCCGTGCCCGGGCTGCTTTCAATATTTACCAATCCGTTAAAGGATTCCACCCGGTTAATGATATTTACAATGCCCACCCCGCTTTTCCGGATACCCATATCACATCCGATCCCATTATCCCGGATGGAAATATGCACCTGTTCCTTCTCATAATTCAGGACTATTTGTGCGCGCGAAGCAGACGCATGTTTGTACACATTATTCAACTGTTCCTGGATAACGCGGTAAATATTGAGTTTTAAATCTTCCGGCAGGGAACTGTTTGCCGGCATATCATATTCGTAGGAAATTTTAAACCCGATCCCTTCTTCCATTGTATTTATGAGGGACTGAATCTGTTCTTTCAGATCAAACCCCTTCAGGGGCGTAACGTGCTTCCTGCTCAGGATGCGGATTTCATTGATGGTTGCATCTATCAGCCGGATGGATTTATCTACAAATTCTTTTTTACCGGCGGGGGTTAATTTTGCCGTGCTGAGGCACATCCGGGTACTGGCCAGCAGCTGGTTCACATTGTCGTGCAGTTCCCGCCCGATGATATTCCTTTCCATTTCCTGGGCTTTGATCACGGCCCGGGTTATTTTTTTTTGCTCCTGTACTTTCTGCTCCATGCGCACTTCCTCCATCTCCCTTTGCAATTTGCGGATTTCCGTTACGTCCCGCACGATTCCCATAATTCTGTCCTCACCGAATTTCTTCACATTTGCTTCCGTTTCAATGACGGATCCGTTTTTATGGACCATGAGCCGCTCGCTGAATATATGTTTCCCCTTTATCAATTTAGCAAACTGGAGTGGCCGTTCCCGGAGCTGTTGCGGGCAGATCAGGGACTGGATTTTCATCCGGAGCAATTCCTTCTTAGTATAACCGAATAATTTGCAGAAACTCCCGTTGACATCCGTAAAATTTCCCTGGAAATCAGTAACGTGCATGGGATCCGAAGCCTGTTCAAAAAGTGCCTCATATTTCTTATTGCTTTCCTTGACCTTTTTTTGTGCCGCCTCCCTGGCCGTCAGATCAATTCCTGTACCCAGCAGGCAGAGCTTTCCATTATAGATTACGGAAATGCCATTCAGGTAATAGAGCAGCCGCTGGCCGGATTTAGTTACAATTTCCGCTTCTGTTTCATTATACCCTTCCTTGTACACTTTTCGCGTGGCCGCATTCATGTGTTCATGATCCTGTTTGTCGAAGAAATCCAGGGGGTGCATTTTTTCGATCTCTTCATGACCATATCCCGAAACTTTTTCAAAATTCTTATTCCAGCGGAGGTATTTGCCGTTTTGATCCTGCAGGTAAAAAATGCCGGGCAGGCAGTTGATAATCAGGTCAGAGAGTGCTCCTTCCGTGATGGTCCGGTCTTTTTGGTTCCGTTCAGGAACACCCTTCAGAGACGGAATCAGGTTTAAGGAATTCTCCGGAAAAGAACTCGTTTCAATATTCATTTCTTGTTATTAGCTGGTACCATTTTAACCCCTTTGATACAGGGCTGATCGCAGTTACGATAACCTTAAAACTTTTTCAAAAACCTTTCGGGTTCTAAAAAACCCTTTCATCAGCTGACTGATGACATTTTGCTTACCGGGTAGCGAAATTAAAACATTTAATCATAAAATTTCTGACAAACCACCCCTAGGAAAGGCAATAAGCAATTGAAAATTAATTACTTATGAAATATTATATGAACGGTAATCATTAGCATCCTTTCCCGGGATTCTGAGAGTTCATCTAATGGTATCCACTTATTTCGTACAGGGAGTTTTGGATACCGGCTAATGGCCGAATCTTAAACAAATCCCATAACGGGCCGTATTCAAACAGGAAGGGGCAGCCTTTATATAGCGGGGAATATGCGGGGCAACATCCGGGGGACCGGTTGCTGCGTGTTTCAAATAGTAGTTTTCAAAACACGGGATATACTAAAAAGAGATGGGCTTCGGGATTTTGTGTCAATAGATCCCGGGGACATTATTTTGGTTTGAATTCCATTTTTACACCAATCCCCTTACCAGCCTTTTTTTGTTCAGGGGTCTGATAAATGGTCTTCGTCATGGTTCCCAAAAATTTGCCGCCATATTTTAAATAGCTGATGGAATCTGATTTTTTGATAATAGTCGCTTTGTCAATATCAGCCTCCGTGGGTATACGGTCCAGGTATTTCGTTAAATACTTTTTGGCCATATGGTGATCCACATTGGTCTTATCAATCTGTGCCATCGGGATTTCCTTTTCATGGAAAATTTTTGCAACGGATATCCTGGAGGATAATTTCCGTTTAACCGGCACATTCTTATCTGTGGATTTTATTGCTTCCGGCCTGGGTGCTTCTGCCTTCGCATCCTTTGATTTTGATTTTTGTGCCACGGGGAAAAATTTAAGGTTCATGTAAATATACGCAAAAAAAGTGAAGCCTGTAAAGGCCCCGCTGAACCCTATTCTAAGTAACCAAAGTCTACCATTTATCCCGGAATGCCCAACCGGCTGTAAGGTGAGGGGAATCCGGAATTTCAGGACGGAAAACCTGTTTGTCAACCGGTTATTAAGTCTTAGATTAGTTGACAATTACCCCGTTTGAAGCAAAAAACGGAACATATAAGGGCCCTTGAATAACTCAAATCAATTCTCATGAAACTCATCAGGTGGAAAAAAGGAGATAAAACGTTACCAGGCATTATGCTCGGCGAAAATTATTATGATGTATCCTCTTTCGGAGAAGATTTTAATGAAGTCTTTTTTGAGACCGGCGGCCTCCGGCGATTAAAAGAATTTCTGCAGAAAAATAAACTGGATCTGAAAAAACCCGAAGAGCCGGTGAGGCTGGACAGCCCGGTGGCGCGGCCTTCTAAAATTGTTTGCATCGGTTTAAATTACGCCGATCATGCCCGGGAAACCAAGGCCCAGCCACCCGCAGAACCGGTGATCTTCCTGAAGTCCACCACGGCATTATGCGGGCCTTTTGATCCGGTTATCATTCCCAAAAATTCCAAAAAGACTGACTGGGAAGTGGAACTGGCTGTTGTGATAGCTAAAAAGGCTTCTTATGTGGAAGAACCGGATGCAATGGATTATATCGCCGGTTATTGTTTGCACAATGATGTCAGCGAAAGGGAATTCCAGCTGGAACGGAACGGTACCTGGGATAAAGGAAAGGGCTGTGATCATTTTGCCCCGATGGGTCCCTTCCTGGCTACACCGGATGAGATTCCGGATGTAAACAAACTGCGGCTCTGGCTCAAAGTAAACGGCAAAACCATGCAGGATGGAAGTACGGCCAGCCTGATTTTCAAAATTCCCTTCCTGATCTCCTATATCAGCCAATTTATGACGCTGCTGCCTGGTGATATCATCTCCACCGGAACACCTGCGGGTGTTGGTCTGGGCATGAATCCCCCCACCTACCTTGCTCCCGGTGATATCGTGGAACTGGGCATTGACGGACTGGGCAGTTCCCGCCAGGAGGTGGTTGCCTATGGAAGTCACTAAATTCCACTCGAAACCGCGGTTTTTCAGGTTTATACAGCCAGTTACATGATGATTCCGGCAACTTACACATTACCTATTCACCAGATAGGATGATAGGTTATTTTCATGCCCAATTCAGGCCGCAGGGAATGAATACCATGATCATTAAACCTTACTTATGAAATTGCAGGAAAGCGAAACCGGCTTTTATTATGTCGGCACCAAACGGGCGAATATTACAAAACTTGTCAACATTTATAAGCGCGGTTTTGCTTCCGGCAATTTAAACAAGGCAATGTCTGAACTGACCAGAAAAGATCATATCCTGCCGGAAGTGATCTGCTGTGAATGGCGTTTGGGAATCCCGGCGATTAGACAATGGGCGGATTTTCTTTCAAGACATGAACGACTGGCCCATATTCCCTTCATCATTGATGAAGACCGGATGACGGCCATTGAAAATAATCTATTTTATCCGCAGTAAGACCGTGGATGATATTCTGAACCTGGAAGAATGGGATGAAAACAGCCTGAATACGAAAATCCGCTTCCTTCAAAAATTCAAGACCCGTACCCGGGAACTGGAAAAACTGGAAAAGAAACAAATAACAAACCGGATTCCCGGATATATGCATACTTTTTTAAGAAGAAGCCTGGATATTCTGATCAGTGGGGCAGCGCTGGTTGTTCTGGCACCCGTGTTGATACTCATTGCCCTGGCTATACGTATCGAATCCAGGGGAAATATCTTTTATATATCCAAAAGAGCCGGCATGGGATACCGCATTTTTAATTTTTATAAATTCAGGACCATGTTTCCCGGTGCAGACCAGCAGATGGCTGATTATGCCCACCTGAACCAGTACCAGGATTCCGAACTGGCCCGGTTTTTTAAAATAAAGGATGATCCGCGGATTACCCGCGTGGGCCGGTTTCTCCGCAATACCAGCCTGGATGAATTACCCCAGTTGCTGAACGTGCTGCGGGGGGAAATGTCCCTGGTGGGCAACCGTCCCCTGCCCCTGTATGAAGCGGAAAACTTTACAACGGACACTTTGGCAAAACGTTTCCTGGCGCCCGCAGGTATTACGGGCCTCTGGCAAATCCAGAAAAGGGGAAGGTCAGAAATGTCGGAGGACGAAAGGATTGGCCTGGATATAGATTACGCAGATAAATCCAATATTTTGTTTGACATGTGGATTATCGCCCAGACACCGCAGTCCCTGATGCAAAAAGCCAATACATAAATGATTACCTTATAAAAAAATGCAGCCTTTAATGATTGCTGACACTTCGAACACCGGTTTATCATTAAATAATATAAAGAAATTTATAACCCCTGACCTCCGACAACTCCGTGCCCTCTTTTTCTTTTTTATTTTCTTCCCGGCTGCCCGGCCCGCTTTTTCCCAGGCTTATAATGTAGACAGCCTGATTCTCTGGGTGAATGCCCATCCCCAAAACGATTCGGCGAAAATCCATATGATGCACCGGATCAGTTACCTGCTGAGTGAAACGGATGTTAATAAATCATTTGAATACTATAAAAAAGTATCCAGCCTGAGTGATTCCCTGAATTTCACATTCGGCAAGGCCCTGGCCAGTACCAACCTGGGCATCCTGCTTTCTTCCGCAGGTAATTTCGAATCCAGTACGAAGGCGTTTTTTCAGGCCATTGACCTGGCAAAATCCTGCGGCGCCCGACGGGTGGAAGCCGTTGCATTAAATAATATCGGGGAGAATTTTGCTTCCCTGAGGGATTTTGATAAATGCCGGAAATATGCTTTGCAGGCCATCGAAATCAATCATTCGATCAAGGCATGGCGTGGCGTGGCACTCAATTATGAATTATTAAACCGTTGCGACCTGGAACAGGGTTTATATGCCAATGCGCAGATGAACCTCGATTCCGGAATGCCTTATGCGACGGCAGACAAACGAAAATTATGTACTATCGCAGTTCTACCTGGGATATGGAAAACTCCATGCCATTCGATAACCGAATATGATTCGGCCAGTTATTATTTCAAAAAAGCGATTCATGACTGCCAGTGGAAGCCGGCGATATCCGGAATGAATTCCAGGCGTATCTGGCCGAAGCCAGATACATGAAACATATTCCGGTTCATGAAAAAACTTCCCTGCTTGCCCGGGCGCTGCAACTGGCCGATCAGACGCATTTTGCGGAAGGAAGGGCAAAAGCCCTGGAACAGCTGTCTGCTGTTTACGATGAAATGAATAATAAGGATTCCTCCATGTTCTTTTACAGGATGTTCAGATCCGTCAGGGATTCACTCTTCTCTGAAAATAACCGGCGGAATACGATCGTAAATGAATACCAGTGGGCGATTAATATAAAGGAACTGGAAAACAGCAACCTCAAACAAGCTCGCCGCCGCCCAGAAAAAACAAATCGCCATTAAAAATATCCTGCTTTTCCTGATTGGTATCGGATTTCTTCTTGTCCCTGTTTGTCGCCTTTCTCTTGTATAAATCCTTCCAGGCAAGAAAAATAAAAAATGAATCCCAGTATAAACAAAAGTTAGCCGAAACGGAAATGCAGGCTTTGCGGGCTCAAATGAACCCCCATTTCTTTTTCAACAGCCTGAACAGCATTGAGAATTTTATCATGCAGAATGAGAAAAAACTTGCTTCCGACTACCTGAATAAATTTGCCCGTTTTATCCGCAGTATCCTGGACAGCAGCCATAACGACCTGATCGAACTCAATAAAGACATCGAATCGCTCCAGTTGTATATCGATCTGGAACAACTTCGTTTCAACAACAAATTCACTTATTGCTGCAGTGTGGACCCCCGGTTGCTCCAGGGTGAATATTATGTGCCTGCCCTGCTGGTACAGCCCTTCCTGGAAAATGCCATCAACCACGGAATCGGCCACAGCGAAAGGACCGACCTCAGAATTTGCCTGCAGGTTAAACTGGTAAATGATAAAATTCACTATATTATCGAGGATAACGGAATCGGGCGTGACCAGTCCAGGATATATAACCAGTTAAACAGGCCTTTTCATAAAAGCGTTGGCATGAAACTTACCCAGGACCGGATCAGTATCTTTAACCAGGAATCCGGTTCGTCCGACAACGTAAAAATCATCGACTTGTTTGATGAGGATCATAATCCGGCCGGAACCAGAATTGAATTTGCCATAAAATGTGTTTACGCATGCAAATCCTCAAAGCCATCCTGGTGGATGATGAATTAAGCAGTCTGCAAAACCTGCAGTTCAAAATCCAGGAATATTGCCCATCCGTAAGGGTTGTTGCCCAGTCACAAAACCCGGAAGAAGCCATCCGGCTGATTCAGCAGCATAAACCGGATGTTGATTTTCCTGGATATTGAAATGCCCCGGATGAGCGGATTTAAAATGCTGGAGCAGATTCCCGGAAGTGGATTTCGAAGTCATATTCATAACGGCATATAACCATTATGCCATCAATGCGATCCGCATCAGCGCTTTTGATTACCTGGTAAAACCAGTTGCCATAGAGGAATTACAGCAAACCGTTGAGCGGCTGGGAAATTTCACCAACAAAAAAACCAGGGACCGGGCTGAGATCCTGAAAAAAAACCTGGCCAATCCTAAAAGCCAGGAAGACAATATTGCCATACCGACTGCGGACGGGCTCGAATTCATGCAGATCAAACAGATCATCCGCATTGAATCCAGTTCCAATTATTCAAAAATCTTTTTGCAGAATGGCCAGCAAATGCTGGTGACCCGCCAGCTGAAAGATTTTGAAGAACTGCTCCAGGATTACCGGTTTTACCGCGTGCACCATTCACACCTGATCAACCTGTATTTTATTGCAAAATATGTGCGCGGCGACGGCGGCCAGGTTACCATGCGTAACGGGGATGTGATAGATGTATCCCGAAGGAAAAAAGAAGTATTCCTGAAATTAATCGGGGCTTAGACAGAACAGGCTGCAGGCCGGAGATCATAAAGAAGACTTATTTAAATACACGATCAGCTGCATTAAATCATTTTCGTCATACAACTCTTTTTTCCCCGTCATATTCAGGAAGTCATCCACTATTTCGCTGTCCGGATTCAGTTTGAATATCCGTTCAATAGCCGATCTTTTCAGAAAATGAACCATCCGGTATTCGCGGTCAGGAAATAAAATACAATATTCCGGAACATCCAGGTATTTATCAGATGACCTGCCAAATGAAGTGGCCCCATAACTTCCTTTGACCACTTTGGTATGAACCGTCTTATAGAGGGAATATTTACTCTTCCCGTTTATTAAGACCTGGAATAAATCCTTGTTGCTGACGAAATAAATATGTTTAAAAACATAAGCCGTATCATGCGAGTAAAATAAAATCGCCTTGAATTCCCTCCAGTCGATCTGGTATACTTTTTTAAAATCAGTTGTAACCAGCAGCCGCTGGTCAATTTTATCAAAATTGAACAGGAAGGAGTCATTGCTGACTATTGAATTGTTGGCAGCTAGCAATTTTGCCTTCACCCATTCCTTATCGAAAAGATAATTTTGTCCGCTGGCTGATACTTCATTAAAATATATATACGGCGTACTGATATTTTCAATATCAGTACGCGAATTGTCCTGTGCATGGAGCACGCACATCATGATCATGCCCAGCAGCAAACAGGTAATATTTTTTTTCATTACCATAACAGGAAGGATCCATCCGAATTTACGAAAAATGTAGGTCATTTGACAAGCCCCTGTAAAGAAAAATACGTACCGGGGGAACGGTGGTTGCGCGGGGATTTAAAAATAAAACCGGCCGGGGGAACCGCCTGGCCGGTACCGGGATCCTTCGCCGGATTTAACATCTCCCTGCGCAGCCTGTCCGGATTAAATGGTTTAATTTTAATGTGTTCATTCACGTCATTTAATGTGTTCATTCACGTCAAAAACTATCATACCATGGCTTTAACAAGGAAATTGGGAATATGGATGGATCATTCCAGTGCCCGTTTGATTGAATTCTCTATGGATTCCGCAGAAAGTAAAACACTGACTTCTACTTTTACCCATGAGGAAAAGGAGAAAACCTTAGGCAAAAATGAATACCTCATGCACAATAAGGAGCAGCATCAACAGGCAGGATATTTCAAAAACCTGGCAGAATCGGTCAAAGGTTATGATGAAGTGGTTTTATTCGGGCCGACTGACGCCAAAGTCGAATTGTTCAACATGCTGAAAAAGGATCACATTTCGACAAAATGATCATCGAAGTCCAGGATGCCGGTAAAATGACAGAGAACCAGCAACAGGCTTTTGTAAGGGATTATTTTTCAAAAAAAATAATCAGATTTTAATGGGGATCACTGCCTGATCAGCGTGTTCGCCAGACATAATTTAATGGCTTATAAAACCATAAAAGGGTGTACGCTTTGTACACCCTTTTTTTAACCCCGTAACACCCGTTCCCTGCGCCCGCCCGGAATGCGCATATAAAGCCTTTTCTCTAAGGCCGGCCCACAACTTCCCGCTGTTTACTCAATAGCTCCCGCAAACGGCTCATTTCAGATACATAAGCCTGGATGTTATTGTTAGCTTCAACATGATCATTATTAACATTAAACTTATTGTATGAGAAAAAAAACCTTACACCTGGTCATGACCAGGTTATTCCTGATCACATTTTTGATTTCCGCTTTTGTTGCCTGCGATAAAAGCGTTCCGGAAGACGGCGTAAATGCACCGCCCTATTATAATTTAGACGTTACCCTGCTTCCGGTAACCGGCAAGGAGGATATAGGAAAAAACGGAGCGGGATTGATCAAATTCCGTCAGGATCCGGATACTGCCCGGGTCATAACGCTGGATACCTGGATATTTCACCTTCAGCCGAATCATTCTTATCTGTTGCAACGGGCAGTAGACCCGATCGCAAACGGGAGCTGCAGCAGTACGGTCTGGCTCACACTGGGTAAGGGCCTGGTACCCCAGTCAATTGTTACAGACGACAAAGGGAACGGGCATGAAGAATTGTTTCGCAATATAACAGCTATCGCGAGGGGAACACAGTTTTGGATTCACTTCCAGATCCTCGACGAAGCCACCATGATGCCGGTATTAACCAGTGATTGTTACCAGTATACCGTGAGATAATATATCAAATCAGCCCATCCGGGTAAAGATATTACATGCACCTGCCCGGGCCTGTCGCAAAAGAGGCTGCTCAAAATTGTTTTTGAGACAGCCTCTTTTGATTGCATCGGGGATAAACCGCCTTACCGGAATTTTAACACCGGGATTAATCAGCAAATTGTAAGTAAATTTAGTGAGCAACCTTTTACTATGACCAATAAACCCCCCATAAGCCATCTGGTTTTTGGTATGAAATCAGGATGTCTCCCCCGGGTTGCATTATTCATCATAGTCATATTCTTCTCTTTTTCAATAAGATGTCCGGGGCAAACCATAAAACCGGTCCAATACGAAACCCCGATGCCTTCCATACAGGATACCTTGTTTTACAATCTTTTCCGGGCTGCTTTTTCTGCCTGCAGGTTTGATGAGGCGATGGAATACAGTGAAAAGTATTACCGCGCAGCGCTCCAAAAAAACAACCAGGATGAAATATTCATTTCTTTAAAAAGCATGTTTGCCATAAACCGGCAAACCGGCAACTATGAAAAAAGCTTTTTCTATGCACAACAGTTATATGATATTGCTGTAAAAGCCGGAAATAAGTTTTGGATTGCAAATGCATTGTGGGGGCTGGCTGAACTGTACACCCTGATTGAAGACTACCCGAATGCTTTACACTATTATGCAAGGGTCCGGGAAATGAGTGATGAGGAAGTGAAACAGGACCGCATCCATACTGATACGGAAATCTGGTTTGAGATGGAATTTACGGAGGCCTTCAGCCTGGTAAACCAGTTCGATTCTGCCTGGCATTATTACCGGGTATTTAAACCTGCCCATGAAGAATATAACAGCGTTTACCAGGTAAGCACGGGCGAGTGCTATTTTCTACAGGGTAATTTTCAGCAGGCCCTGGAAAATTTCAGGCAGGGCCTGACCGGGCACCTGGAAAGGAATTATGTTTACGAGGTTATGCGAACCCTGCTCGATCTGGCTAAAGTGTACCTGGCACTGAATAATCCGGTTGTTGCCCTGAAATATGTCCGAAACGGTCTTCAAATCGCCCTGCAGACCCATGTGAACCGGTATATCCGGGATGGCTATAAAATCCTTTCAGACCTGTATGACCGGCTGCAGGAACAGGACAGTTCCAATTATTATTTTAGAAAATATACCCTGTTCAAAGATGCTGTTCTGAATGACCAGGCCAAAGGCAAATTTGCCGCTTATGACTTTGAACAGCGGATAGCGCTGATGAATAAGGAAAAACAAATTCAGGATACCCGGTTGCAAAATGAGACCCTGTTAAAAAATTTCCTGATCGGAAGTACCGGCATTCTGGTACTCTTTGCCATTGTATTTTCCAGGAATATTATGTTGAAACGAAGGCACGAGGCCCGCCGGCGCGAACTGGCCGAAAATGAACTGCGCATCCAGAAACTGGAGGCCGAAAAATCAAAGGCAGAATTAATGCAGCAACGTTCAGAACTGGAAATGAAAGCGCTCCGGGCCCAGATGAACCCTCATTTTATTTTTAACTGCCTCAATGCAATCAACCGGTTTATTATAGGCAATAATGCAGAAAAAGCGGCCGATTATCTGACCAAATTTGCGAAACTCATCCGTATGGTACTGGAAAAATCAGCCAAACCCTTTATTCCCCTGGAAGAAGACCTGTATTGTCTTCAACTTTATATGGACCTGGAAGCCATTCGTTTTGAAAACCCATTCGTTTATGAAATCCATTGTTATGGAACCGATCAGACGCAGGTGATGATCCCCTCTTTACTTTTACAGCCTTTCGTGGAAAATGCGATCTGGCATGGATTGAATCCCGTAAAAGACCGGACCGGAAAAATTACCATCACCCTGGAACTGGTGAATGACCTGCTGCTTTGCACTATATGCGATAATGGCATCGGAAGGGAGCTGTCGGCCATATTAAAAGGGGATCGGGAAAGTCTCAGGAAATCGCTGGGAATAGCGCTTACCAAACGCCGCCTGCAGCTGGCCAGCCCTCTGCAGCAGGATGCAATGAACGTAACTTTCCAGGATCTGAAAGATGAAACGGGAAAAAATACTGGCACCTGTGTTCAAATAAAAATTCCTGTTAAAACCATTTGATCTGAATTTTATCATGTATGGTTAAAACCCTTATAATAGACGATGAAATACATTGCTGCGAAAGCCTGCAATGGCAGCTGAATAAATATTGCCCTGAAATAAAAGTCATTGCTGTTTGTCACGACGGGGAAACCGGTCTGCGGCTGATTGGAGAACTGCAACCGGAACTCGTATTCCTGGATGTGGAAATGCCGGGTATGAATGGTTTTGAAATGCTCAGAGCCCTTACCGTAATTAACTTTGACCTGATCTTTACGACTGCCTTTGATCAGTACGCCATCCGCGCCATAAAATTCGGGGCGCTGGATTACCTGACTAAACCCATCGACAAAGATGAATTGCGGGTGGCCGTGGATACCTTTCTGAAACGCACCCGTCGCGATTCCCTGAAACAGCTGGATGCCCTCCTGACACATATCCGCAAAAGCAATGACCTTTCCTTCCGGAAGATTGCTTTCCCTACCCAGCACAGTTATGAACTGGTTCCCCTGAACAGTATCATGTCCTGCGAAAGCAGCAGTAACTACACGAATGTGCGTCTCAATAATGGCCGGCATATGCTTGTTTCCAAAACCCTGAAGGAAATAGAAGAATTGCTGGATATGCCCCCTTTTTTCCGGATTCATCATTCCTTCCTGGTGAATTTGCAATATGCTGTCCGGTATATTAAGGGAGAAGGCGGGTTTCTGGTATTGAGCAATGACGTTACGGTTCCGGTTTCACGTAACAAGAAAGAAGAATTGCTGAAGATCATAACGCATCTTTCTGCCTGAGACGGCTTCCTTTTATTGAGGGATATATGGGGCGCTCTTTTTCAACAATCCAACCTTCATTACCAGGTCTTCATATCGCTTGTCGTTTTTTACGGGAGCCCACCGGCGATCCAGTTTAAGCCAGACCAGCCAGTTGGATCTTTCTTCATATGCTTTCCCAAGCCATTCAAAAGTTTTATCCTTATTATTCAGGCCTGCATAAATCAGGGCGATTCCATAAGGCGTAACATACCTGTTCCGGGAAATTTCCTGTAATCTGGCCAGCATTTTTTCAGCTTCCTTCTGTCTGACCCGTGATCCCGTATACATACCCAATCGCAGCCAAAGCCACCGGCCAGTCTTTGATGGCGAGCAGTGTTTTCTCATATTCCACGATCGCTTCCTTATACATTTTTTTCTCCTGGTACGACCGCCCAAGCCAGATATGAGCCAGCGGGAAATACGGGTTTAATTCAATAACAGATTTTAAAGTATTTATGGCCAGATCGTAATCACCCCGGTAAAATAAACTAAACCCCTTATCAGTATTTATCTGGGCCGATAAAGGATCCAGTTGTATTGCCTGATCCATGGCGGCGCCCGCTTCCGGGTATCTTTCCATGGCCGTCAGGTAATATCCATAAGCGTCGTAGGTGAGCTCATAATGTGGATTCAGACGAATGGCATTCCGGAATTCCTGTTCCGCACCTTCCCAGTCCCTGTAATAATAGAATTTAATATACCCGAGGGAATTATGCGGCTCTGCCAGGGTTGAATCCAGCTGCAGCGCTCTGACGGCAGCTGTTTCGGCTTTTAGAAAAGCACGGGAAGGAAGTTCATAACTGATATAACCCAATGCAGCATAAGAATCCGCCAAACCCGAATAAGCCTTGGAAAATAATGGGTCGAGCTGAATGGCCAGGTTGAAACAATCGATTGCTTTTCTAAGTGAGGAGTCCCTGCGTTGATAATAATAATACCGGCCAAGCAGATATTGATTATAGGCCTCCAGGTTTTGTGTCGGTCTTACAGAGATTTCCCTTTTCTCCTCTTCGTCCGGCCGGGCATTTAATCGTTCAGCTACCGACCGGGCCAGCCCTGTCTGAAAGGATAAGATATCTGTCAGGCCGGGATCATACAGGTCTTCCCCAATCGTCCGGCCGGATTGAACATCTGTTAACCGGGTATTCATTGTAAGACTACTTCCGGATTTCTGCACCCACCCTTCCAGAATAACAGCCACATGCAATTCATCGCCTATCTGCCGGAGATTTTTTTTGGAATTTTTATACGTCATGGCGGAAGCCCGGGGAATTACCCGGAGTCCCTTGATCCGGGTAAGTTCTGAGATGATGCCCTCCGTGATTCCATCGCTGATATATTCATTCTCCTTACCCCCGCTCCTGTTCACAAAGGGCAAAACGGCGATGGATTTGTCTTTGCCGGTGAACCGGGCTGTCCCGGATAAATACTTATAAGATACATACGATATACCCGCAAAAACAATTAAGAAGGATACCAGAATCCAAATTTTGAACTGGCCTGACTTATTGATCCTTACTGTATCCATTGGCCTTATATTAGAAAATCATAAATAAGGGATCACCGGATATTCAGTTATAAAACGTTTCCTAATATAAGCTTTTTCTCTGCCTTATTGAAAATTGAAAAAATTCCTCTGTTTTTGCCAGATACTCATCGAAACCCGCCATTTGATCATTACATGCGGCAACCAGTACCTATTTGGTTTAACCTGGTAGAACTATACCCAGACGGTTGATTGATTCAGGTCCCTTTTTTGTTTAATATGTTGTAACCCCCCTAATACAACTTCATGAAAACTTACCACGAGTGGCCCCGTTTATCTTTTAACCGGCGAGTAGTCGAAGGGAAGCAGGGTAGACATATTTTCCCACCAGGCCCAGTACCCGGTAACTTTCAGATCATAGGGATTATAATGATAGCCGTTACTTAAAACGAAAACCGGTCTTTTATGAACGAAAACAAATTGTGAAACCGGATGCGTTTCATGTTTATGTTCTTTGGACAGCGCCCGGTATCCGTTGGGTATTCCTTTCAGCTTATAGGATACTTCCAGGGAATCCGGAAAATATAAACCGGCGATCAGGCTGTCGGCCGCAAACCCAATACTATCCCCTGAAACAGGCTGGTGACTGATTACCGAATCCGGTTGCAGGAGCATCTTCCTGAAATAGTCTGTCGAATCCACGGTCATGACCGTACTCGTCTCAATATAAGGTGGTGTTGATGATCCGACGGCCGTGGGTAGGAATATAGAATAGCATTACTGGTTGTATCTATGATTACGGAATCCTTATGAAGACTGAACATCTTTTTTGCCCTGTCTTTTTCGGGGTTGGAAATATTCCCCAGGCTCCGCATTTCAAAGCCTTCATCATCCAGTTTATTCCGGTAAAACGCCCGCATAAAATGCAATAAAGAACCGGTATAGGTTTCCAGTCTTTCCTCTTCATATTTCCGGGCTTTTTTCGGATGGGACAATGCCAGGTCCTTAAAAAAAGCATACCCGCTGTAATTCACCAGCCTGGTATTGAAATTATAATCGAATTCCTCCAGCTTGTATTTTATTTCGTAACCCAGATCATAATTCATAATCTGCAGGGGCTCTTTGGAATAAGCCGTTAACGTGTTATCCGCACTTAACCTGAATTTAATCACTTCCGGATTTACCAGCTTGCAATCGTTGGACCTGGGTGTGGTGCCGATAAAAATATCCGTAAATACCTTACCCCATTTTTTCCAGCCGTCGGGATCCGGGGGAACCACTTCAAAAGCCTGTAATTCTTCGGGTTTCGTTTTTAATACGATAATTAAATCTCTCAAAGGGGAATGGGGATCCATCAGGCTGTCATAGGTTTCGTATCCCACACTTGTAGCCACCAGCCTGAATTTCCCTGAGGGAACCTGATTCAGGGTAAACAGTCCCTGTTCATTGGTAACAGCCCCTATGGAAGTATTATCCAGGAAAACTGATACAGAAGGCAATGGTTTTTTTGTTTCTTCGCTGATGACCCTCCCTTTTACAATTCGCTGCGAAAAAATGCTTTGGCTGCAAATAAGAAGTGCGGAGATAAAAATCAGATTCTTAACCATGTATTCAGTAGTCAAAAGCGCCGGTTCCATGACGCCATTCTTCCGTCGTGCCGGAGTTGTACTATTGAAGTTAAAAATAAATTTTTAACCGGACCTGATAAACTGAACCGGTTCCCGGGACCGGATTCCCGGCACTTTTTATTTTGAACATTTGAATAATCACAGGCATCCGGTATCTTCAATATAAATACCGATCAACCCATTTGATGAAACCCCACTACCCCATCCTGGACGGACTGCGCGGCACGGCCGCCATTTTAGTTGTGATATACCATTTGTTCGAAGCCTATTACCCGGTGCCCGCCAACCACCCGATGCATCATGGTTACCTGGCGGTGGATTTTTTTTACCTGCTCTCCGGATTTGTGGTTGGCTATGCCTACGATGACCGGTGGGGTAAAATGAGTATAAAGGATTTTTTTAAGATCCGGCTGATACGCCTGCATCCCCTGGTTATTTTGGGGGTCACCATCGGAGCGGTCTGTTTCTGGTTCGATCCATACACCGGCCTCGGGCACCAGGTGGGACTTTTGAAACTGACGGGTGTGATGCTGATTGGATATACCCTGCTACCCAGTCCTGATGTACGTGGCTGGGGTGAGACGCATTCGCTGGACGGACCCTGCTGGTCCTTATTGCAGGAGTATATGGCCAACCTGATCTATGCGCTGTTTGGGAGGAAGATGACCAAAATGATTTTATGGGTTATCGTGATTATCAGTGCCATGGTACTTGCCTATGTGGCCAACTGGCATGGAGACCTGGCCACCGGCTGGGGCTACACCACTTTCTGGATCGCCGTGGTGCGGATGATGTTCCCATTTTTTGCGGGCCTGCTCTTATTCCGCCTGGGAAAACTGATCCGTATTCCCATGGCCTATACTATATGCTCCCTGATGCTGGTGATCCTGTTTTTCCTTCCCACTTTTAGATACAACGGTTTTTATGAAGCAGCGGTTATCATTATTGCTTTCCCCGTTATCGTGGCTGCCGGCGCCGGGGGACAAATCAGCGGGCGCTGGGCGGCGCTGTGCAAATTCTCGGGAGAGATCTCCTATCCCATTTACATCATCCACTATCCCTTCATCTATATCTATACCCTCTGGGTTGTAAAAAATAAACCGGCACCCGCGCAGATCATACCCGTTGCCGCCGGCCTGTTCCTGTTTTTCATCCTGCTGGCCTGGGCAGCGTTAAAACTTTATGATGAACCCGTCAGGGCCTGGCTGAAAAGAAAGTATTTAGCCTGATGGAACGCACAATATTCGTTTAATGTCTGCGTTGAGTAACTTATCACCTCCTTTTATTGTCTTCTGTTTTGACTGTCTGCTTAGGGTATCATCAGGGTATCTGGGCTACCTGAGTATAGTCAAGTCCATGTCAAGTCCATCATTTCATGGACTTGACATGGACTTGACCCCTCTCCGGTAAGGCAGAGACAGGGCAGAAGGTATAAAGAGGGCATTTACATTTAATACCAAACCAATGGCAAGACAACGGGATTCCAAACTGGTCGGAACAATAGGTAATCTGATATTCTATAATCATTTGGGAGATTATCGCATGCGTACGAAGCCTGTTTCTGTGAAAAGATCCAGGGCGTCCGTACATAGCGGGCTGAATTTTGGCAAAGCCAGTAAGATCAGCAAGCAGATCCGAAATCAGATTGTAACTATAAATCCGTCAAAATCAGGTAGTCGCACGATGTACCGGTTTACCGGCGCCCTGAACAAATATATCGGCTGGCAGGAAAAACAGGATCCGGCTTCCCCGGTTCGCCGAAACGGGCTGCCTTTTATTCAGGGGTTCCAGTTTAATGAGCAGGCGGACCTGTCATCCATTATGGCCATCCGGGTTTCGATCAACAGTCCGGAACCGGGGTTGATGGAAATCCGTTTCGCACCCTTTGTTCCCGGCGAAGCCTTACAGGCACCATACAATACGGATCATATCCTATTGAAATGGATCATTACATCCACAAACCTTGCTAATGTTGAAACCGGGAAACCGGCAATGGGTGAAATGAGGATTCCTTATGTCCAGGAATTATTTCAACCCCCGGTTATATCGATACCTGCCATAGCAAAACCGGATAACATGATGTTGATGGTCCTGGCGGTGCAGTACATGGTGAACAAGAAAGATGGAATCCAGACTGCTGCGTGATTTCAAAAAATTGCCCTGCGGCGTGGTCTGGGCGGGCAGGGGGTGAAATAGTGCAACGACAGTACCAAAGAAATTTTTTTGCTGCATATCAGTCTGTGGGACAAAAAGGGTGGTATGAGATATGCTGACCAGTTAAACCATGGACAGGGGTCAAATTCTTTATTTGTTTTATAAGAAACCTCCGGAAATCATTGATCAGCATCCTTTGTCATGATGCCAATATATTGACATGGATGTATATATTCACCCTTTAAAACTTCGGGATGGTCAACAATTATATAAGCAATTATAGGCGTTAATATTTCGAATATGGAGCTTAAAAATTCAAAGAAATCCTTTGTGGCAGGGCAGATCATTGTTCGGGGAGCATGATTGAAGTTAAGAAAAAGTCATTTGGAAAGAGAGATATGGTGAATATTGTATTACGGGAACGGCTGATTGAGAATGAGTAATGGACGTAGGCACACGGTTACCACCTTTGGTTGCCCATAAAAATCGCAAATCCTATAAAAAGTGAAAATG
>CAWEQR010000010.1:0-350950 GCA_963811275.1 uncultured Chitinophagaceae bacterium
CTGATTCCTGTCTTACTCATTTCCCTGAGCTCTATATCGCAAAAGGCAAAGCAGGAGGTCATCATCGGAAATCATCAGGCGAATTATGATAAGAAGGGCATGCTCCTGCCCTGGACTTCCTGGCAAAATGCAGTCGATCTGGAAATGAACTGGTACCTGCATTGTCCGGTAACACATGGTTATCCAAACTTTGTGTGGATGACGTTTATGGACGGGAACTATCAGCCCGACAAAAACCGAAATGATTTTATCCCGGCTACACAAAACGGCATGGGCATCATTTCCTACCTGAAATATTACGAATACACCAAACGCCAGAATAAAAAAGTGCTGGAATGGGCAAAGTATATGGGAGACTACCTAGTGAAGGAAGTCAATACACCCGATGAAGGAAAATATCCGCGCTTCACCCGTTCCACAGGCATCGCAGGAAAGTTTCCGCAGCCAGCGGACTGTGGCAGTCAGGGAGATAAACCCTATGAAATCGAGCCCGACAAAGGCGCGCTTGCCGGCTGCGCATTATTTCTGCTGTACAAAGAAACTAAGGATAAAAAATATGTTGACCAGGCGCTGCACAATGCAAATGTACTGGTGGCCAATATGAGAAAAGGAGATTCCACTCAATCGCCCTGGCCTTTTCGTGCGGACTACAGAACAGGAGAAGGCCGCGGGCAGGTATCCGGCGATATGGTTTATATACTCCGACTGTTTGACCTGCTCTCCGGATCAGGTGGTGCACAAATGGATAGTGCCAGAAAAGAACTCTGGTCATGGATAATCAATTATCAAATCCCTGATCTGTCAAAAGGAGGTGCGCTCTGGGATCAATTTTTTGAGGACCATGATGAAGCCAATGACCGCACGGCCTGGGCGCCGCTCAACCTGGCGCGTTACCTGTTGGAGAAAAAAGAAAAACTGGATCCTTTATGGAAGCAGCATGCGCATGATTTGATCGAATTCGTCAATAAAAATTTCACGGGCATTAAACAGGGTGTGCCCGTATGCGGCGAGCAGGATCACGACAAAGATCCCTGGGGTGGAATCTTATCCACTTACGGAGCCGTGCTGATGATGTATACAAAAGCCACCTGTTCGGATGAGTATAAAGGTCTGGCTTTACAGGCGCTCAACTTTTCAACGTATGCACTGAATACTGACGGCTGTCCCTGCGACCGCGCCGGCTTTGGTCCCTGCAGGGGAGGCTGGCAGGAAGATGCACACACGGATAAGATCCACAATTTTATAGATGCGCTGATTGCCATGCAGGAGTTACACTATTAAAAAAGAAAAGGGGCAGAGCAGACGACTTCTTCCGGGATAAGAAGGGAGTATATTTTATTTCTGTACAACAACGATTCCCGTGACCGAATAGGAGTTGTGCGTATTATCCATCGGCAGTTTATGGGGAACATCGTTTTTCCAATACATCGGAATGAAATTTTCCATACCTGCCGTATATATATCTGCACCCGACAGGGCAATGGCATACGCAGCGGCCGGAAAAGATCCATCGGTGATCCTGTGCTCTGTTCCATTTTTCCAGTAGACGGCATAGTCCGCATTGGATGAGCTCGCCTCACCGGAAATATATACGTCATTACCAGTGGCTACAATGCCCGATGCGTAGGTATTGTTTTCATTGGTTGCCTGAATTTTTATTGGGGCCCCGTTTTTCCAATATACCGCCTGATTTTTTTTCGATACGCTGTCATACATAACACCTGCGATGTACACATCGGAACCCGAAGAACAAATGGCCTGGCATTTTACTTCAGGAGACAGAGAGTCCAGCACAAACCTGTTTTGGTTTTTGTTATACACGGCCATATCATATCCGTTTTTCTTTGATTCCGTCCAGGCGACATACACATCCTGGCCAACGACCGTTACACCCACTGCCCGCGCATAGCCCGGACTGCTGTTCAGGCTGGTGATGGTTCCGTTCTTCCAGATTTTTGCATAAGAATAACTTGGTCCATAATCCGCTCCGGAATTTACTCCGGAACCCGCCAGGTAAATATCATTCCCCGTCACGTGCATGCCTATTATGTCGCTTAATGCAGCCGTATCTTTGAGGCCCAGGTCTTTGGAGATCCCATTTACCCACAAGCCGCCTGCGGGCAGCCAATCACGGGCCTGCCCGGCAATCAGCAATTCGTTGTTGGACCAGGCAATTGCCCGGGCGAAGCTGTTCTTCCCATTGCTACCGGACAAATAATGCACGGTCGCATCCTCCCAATAAACAGGTACCCAGCGGGCAGCCAGGCTATCCCAGCAATTCCCGGAAACATAGACGGTTACATTGCCGTTTGGTGGCGTTGGACCAACCCCGTTCGATTTTTTGCAGGAACAAAAAACGGCCAGTGAAATCAACAGGCAGTATGCAGCTTTCATGCATATAAATTACCAAAATAAAACCGATCCTCCGAATGATATTTTGCGCTAAGGTCTCATGAAGGGAATTCATTCACAACCCATGCCGATCACCAAAATGAAAATTTGCCCCGGCCGGGTTTCTATTTCAATATTTTCTCCACCCATTTCTTTGTTTCATTCACTAAGATGGACATCACATCCGTTTTGCATGCCTTAAAAGAATGATCCGCTCCTTCCAGTTTGATCAGGGTGGCTTTCCGCAAAGCATCGCAAACTTTTTTAATCAGTGCCCATTCAGACAGCGTGTCTTTTGAACCCTGCAAAAATAGCATCGGTATATTCAGCGCTTTCAGATGCTCAGCGCGGTCAGTGGACGGCTTACCGGAAGGATGAAGCGGGAAACCATAGAAAACGATGCCTTTAACGGAACTATCCGGATGTTCCGCCAGATATTGAGAGCTCATTCTTCCCCCGAAAGATTTGCCGGAAACAAATAACGGGAGTTTGGGATTTAATGCACGCGCATTTTTAATCGCCGCTGCGATTGTCTGATGAGCGATGGCCGGAGAATCCGGTCTCCGTTTTTTGTTCTCCATAAACGGAAAATTAAACCGAAAAGTGGCTATGCCTTCTTTTAAAAGCGCCTCCGCCAGCGATTCCATAAAGGCATGGTCCATACCCGCCCCGGCGCCATGTGCCAATGTAAGGATGCATTTCGGTTTGGCGGGAACGTTATATCTGGCTGAAACCTTTCCTATCGCAGGTGAGACTTCAAATGTTAGGGATTTTGTACTCATGACGGGTTCAAAATTAGGACAGATACCGGATTGGCAGGTTTTCTCCGGTTAAAACACCCCAAAAAGAATGTTGAATTAATCTTCCCAAATACTAATATTTTTAGTATTTTAGCAGTCCGGCTCAACCCTTTTTTAGGGTCGGATTCAAAATGCATCTCACCAAATCAGATATCATCAGCCGCCTGAAAAGGGAGATCCTTCCCCTGGAAGGGCTGGGAACCCAACGCCAGGAATCGGCCAGGAGTCTGGGTTTGGACTTTATGAGGGAGGCGTTTCCGCAGGGCCAGTTCCCCCTGGGCGCAGTGCATGAACTGATCAGCGAAGGTGCAGAATCCGCCGGAGCCACCGTAGGTTTTACAGCCGGATTGTTGGGCGGAGGACTGATGAAAAACGGAGGGGCAGCCGTCTGGATCGGAAATGCCCCTACCCTGTTTCCCCCGGCACTTAAATCTTTCGGCATCAACCCCGGCCAGGTCATTTTTATCGACCTGAAAAAGGAAAAAGATATGCTTTGGGCTATGGAAGAAGCGCTGAAATGTTCTTCCCTCTCCGCCATAGTCGGTGAAATACCCGAACTCAGCTTTACCCATTCCCGCCGCTTTCAGCTCGCGGTAGAACAGTCTAAAACAACAGGTTTTATCCTCCGAACCAACCCAAGAACCCTCACCCCCAATGCCTGCGTTGCCAGATGGAAGATAAAACCGTTATCCTCATCCAATGAAGATGGTCTGCCGGGTCTCGGTCACCCGACCTGGCAAATCGACCTCCTGAAAATCCGCAACGGCAGACCCCAGTCATGGATAGTAGAATTCAGAAACGGGAAATTCCGACAACTCACCCAGGAAGCACCAGCAATCATCCTCCACCCCACACGAAAAACAGGATGAGATGCCCCGTTTCGTCACCATATGGTTCCGTCACCTGAAGACGGACTGGCACTCCATCCGCCAGCCCGCCCTGAAAAACATTCCTTTCGTGCTCGCCATCCCCGACCACGGTCGTAAAATAATTACCGCATCCAACATCCTCGCCCAGCAACAGGGTATCGAAGCGGGCATGGTCGTCGCCGACGCAAAGGCCATATTCCCTTCTCTCAAAGTCATCGACGACGACCCCACCCTCCCTGAAAAACTTCTCAAGTCCATCGCCAAATATCTGCATCCGCTATACCGACGCCGTCGCCATCGACCTGCCCGACGGATCTAATTCTCGACGTCACCGGATGCGCCCACCTCTGGGGAGGAGAGAAAAATTATATCCGCGAGATTAATTCTCGTCTATCCAACAGAGGTTATGATGTAAGGGCAACCATGGCGGACACAGTCGGCGCCGCCTGGGCCATCGCACATTATGGTGGATCATCACCCATCATAGAAACCGGAAAACAGATGGAAGCCCTGCTCCCCCTGCCTCCCGACGCACTTCGCCTCCAACCCGAACACACCGACCGCTTATATAAACTCGGTCTCCGGCTTGTCAGCCAGTTCATCAACATGCCCCGCGCCGCTCTGCGCCGAAGGTTCGGACCCATACCATTCTCCGATTGGACCAGGCCCTCGGCAACGCCGACGAACCCATCCATCCCATCATTCCCCCTCGAACCTTTCCGCGAAAGGCTGCCATGCCTTGAACCGATTGTCACATTAACCGGTATTGAGATCGCACTCCAAAGAATGCTTAACGCTCAAAGCCTAACGCTTAACGCTAATGGCATGGGCATACGTAAAGCTGTTTTCACATGCTATCGAGTAGACAATAAAGTAGAGCAGGTTGAAATCGGAACCAGTCGCGCGACGGCAAACCCAAAACACCTCTTCAAACTCTTCGAAGAAAAAATACAAACCATCGAACCGGCACTGGGTATCGAACTCTTTATGCTCGAAGCCCTGAAGACAGAAAAAATAATCAACCGCCAGGAAAAAATCTGGTCAACAACAGGCGGTCTCGAGGACCCCGCCATCGCGGAACTGATGGACCGCTTGACAAACCGGTTCGGGTCATCTCCCATAATTAGGTACCAACCCGACGAACATCATTTACCTGAACGATCTTTTAAACCAGTAGTGAATCTGCTTGAATCAATGGTTGACGGTGGACGGTTGACGGTTGACGGACTTAGACCGATACATCTCCTACATATTCCTGAATCCATTGAAGTCACGGCTCCAATTCCCGACTACCCGCCCATGCTATTCCGCTATAAAGGTATCCTGCATAAAATAAAAAAAGCAGACGGGCCGGAACGTATCGAACCCGAATGGTGGATCAGCGAGGGCCGACACCGCGACTACTACGCCGTGGAAGACGAAGCCGGCGGCCGTTACTGGATATTCCGCGCAGGTCACTACGCGGCAGACCGTTCTCCCAATTGGTTTATTCATGGATTTTTTGCTTAACCGATTATGAAATACACCGAACTCGAATGCACGTCCAACTTCAGCTTCCTCCGCGGGGCTTCCCACCCGGAAGAACTGGTGGACCAGGCCGCGGATCTCGGATACACGGAAATCGCCATCACCGACAGGAACAGTCTCGCGGGTATCGTGCGCGCCCATGCCGCCGCCAAAGCCCGGGGCATGCGCATCCTGCCCGCCGCCCGCCTGGATCTTATTGACGGTCCGCCCCTGCTCGTCTACCCGACTAACCTGGATGGATACACGCAGTTATCCGGATTACTTACCACCGGCAACCTGCGCGCAGAGAAAGGAAAATGCGATCTCTATCAGGCCGACGTCTTCGCCCAGCTCAAAGACATCCGCCTGATCGCCGTTCCGCCTAACTCCCTCAACGCGGAATTCGAATTCGATCCTTCTTTCGAAAAAAACCTTTCAATATATCGGGAAGACTTTGGAGAACGTTTATTTCTCGCCGCTACCCGCCGTTATCTCGGCGACGATGCCAAACAGATTTTTCGTTTGTCTCAGATCTCAAAACGTTTAGACATTCCGCTGGTCGCCACCAACGACGTGCACTACCACGACCACCATCGCCGGCAGCTGCAGGACGTACTCACCTGCATCCGCGAAAAATGCACCATACAAAACGCCGGTTACCGCCTGCACCAGAATGCCGAAAGGTTCCTGAAACCCGCCGCCGAAATGCAGCGGCTCTTTCTTCATTATCCCGAAGCCATCCGCGCGACGCAGGAGATCGTGGAAGCCTGTCAGTTCTCATTAAGCGAACTCAAATATTTTTATCCTGAAGAACTTACAACAGGTGGAAGAACTCCACAGGAAGAAATCGCGTTTCTTGCATGGCAGGGTGCACATGAACATTACGGAGAGTCCATTCCCGAAATCATTTCAAAAAACATCTTACACGAACTCCGCTTCATCGGGGAGATGAACTACGCGGCTTATTTTCTCACGGTATACGATATCGTGCGCTATGCCCGCTCGCAGGGCATCCTCTGCCAGGGCCGCGGATCGGCGGCCAACAGCACCATCTGTTATTGCCTGGGCATCACGAGTGTGGATCCCACAAAATTCGACCTGCTCTTCGAACGGTTCATCTCCTCGGCCCGCAACGAACCGCCGGATATTGACGTGGATTTTGAACACGAGCGCCGCGAAGAAGTGATCCAGTATATCTACAACAAATACGGGCGCGACCGCGCCGCCATCGTGGCCACCGTTACCCAGGAACGGCAGCGCGGATCCATCCGCGACGTGGGCAAAGTCATGGGTCTCTCGGTGGATACGATCAAACAGATCTCCTCTTCCATCCGGGAGTTCACGCCCGAATTCCTGGAAGGCAAACGTTTTGCCGGACAGGGGTTGAATCCTCTGGATCCTTTGTTGCGCAAAACTTTAGAACTCACCGGACAGCTCATGGGATTTCCGCGGCAGCTCGGCATGCATACCGGCGGATTCGTGATCACCCAGGGAAAACTCTCCGATCTCTGTCCCCTGATGCACGCGCGCATGGCCGAACCGCACCACCATCGAATGGAACAAAGACGATATTGACGCGCTGGGCTTTTTGAAGATCGACGTGCTCGGCCTGGGTATGCTCACCTGCATCCGCAAAGCTTTTGAACTCGCGAAAGCCCACTACTCGCTGGACTGGACCCTGGCCAATATTCCGCAGGACGATCCGGCGGTGTATGAAATGATTTGTCACGCGGATACCATCGGCGTATTCCAGATCGAGAGCCGCGCCCAGCAATCCATGCTTCCCCGGCTAAAGCCTCGGACGTTTTATGATTTGGTGATTGAAGTGGCCATCGTGCGGCCCGGTCCCATTCAGGGCGATATGGTGCATCCTTATTTAAGACGCCGCAACGGGGAAGAGCCGGTGGAATATCCTTCTCCCGAGCTGGAAGAAATCCTGGGCCGCACCCTCGGCGTGCCGCTCTTCCAGGAACAGGCGATGAAGATCGCCATCGTGGCGGCGGGATTCACACCTGCCGAAGCCGACGGCCTGCGGCGCAGCATGGCGACTTTCAAAGCACAGGGTATGGTGACGAAATACGAAAAAAAACTCGTGGACGGCATGATGGCGAATGGATACTCGCGCGAATATGCCCTGCGCGTTTTCAAACAGCTGGAAGGATTCGGCAGTTATGGATTCCCGGAGAGTCATGCCGCGAGTTTTGCGTTGCTGGTCTATATCTCTTCCTGGATCAAATGGTATTACCCGGATATTTTCTGCTGCGCGCTCCTGAATTCCCTGCCGATGGGATTCTACCAGCCGGCGCAGATCGTTTCCGATGCGCGCAACCATGGAGTTACCGTTTTGCCGGTGGATGTGAATTTTTCTTCCTGGGATAATACGTTGGAAGGGCAGCATGGAAAACATTTTTCGGTGCGCCTGGGCTTCCGCCATGTGAAAGGTTTGCAGCAGGAGGCTGTGGCAGTGATTTGTCGGCCCCTGTCCGACATTGCTATCCTGTCAACGGAAGTTTCAGTGAAAACGGTAGCGCAGGCGGAATGCGAAATCCCTCCTTCGCTTCGCTTCGGCGGGCAAAGGAAAAAAAATTCATTCCATCAACGAACTCCGCGGCCTGGGCGTTTCGCAGGCCGTATTGGAAAAACTCGCCGACGCCGATGCCTTCAACTCCATGGGCCTCGACCGGCGCGAAGCCTTATGGGAAATCTCTACGGGCAACGACCGGCCCGTGGCTTTATTCGCGGGACAGTCCGCCGCCGATCCTTCCGAAGCTTCTGTTACGCTTCCGAAGATGCGGCCCTCAGAGCACGTGCTCTTCGATTACGCCTCCACTTCTCTTTCTTTAAAAGCACATCCGGTTTCCTTTGTGCGGGAGAAACTATCCCTGCTGCGCGTTCTTCCGACAAAGGATCTGGCTTCGGGTAAGAATGGAGATATCGTAAAAGTCGCCGGTCTGGTGCTCGTGCGCCAGCGGCCGGGCACCGCGGCGGGCGTTTGTTTTATTACCATTGAAGATGAAACCGGTGTGTCTAATCTTGTAGTCTGGGAATCTCTCTTTGAAGAATACCGAAAACAGATTCTGCAATCACGCCTGCTGATGGTGGAAGGAAAATTACAGATCGAAGGCGAAGTGATCCACGTGATCGTTTCGAAATGCACCGACTGTACCCGGCTGCTGCGCCATCTTTCGGTTACTGCCGATGAGGCGCCGCCGGTGCTCACCCCGGCGCGGGGAAATGAAAAAACCATGCCCACGCACCTGCAGAAAATTCCGAACCGCGAAGGCGAACAGGGAGATATATTTTACAAGGGAAGGAATTTCAGGTAGGGCATGCTCTAAGGTCACAAATTGTGACCTTAGAGAAAACGAACTCCATTTGCGGTTCCAAATTGGAACCGCAATGTCATGGGTTTCCCCGTCATCTTCCTTTTGAAAAAGGGTTAAAAACCCTTCTTTACGGATCAATTCCGAATTATTTTGCTTTACAGATTCATCCTGCTACCCATGCAAATAATAAAAAGCATTCAGAACAGAATTTATGAAATCAGGGGCGAACGGGTAATGCTTGATTTTGACCTGGCCGAGCTATATGAAGTTGCCACGAAAGCTCTTAATCAGGCAGTAAAGCGTAATAATAAGCGATTTCCGGAAGATTTTATGTTTCGACTTACATCTATTGAGTGGATGGCGATGCGGTCCCTTCATATTTACTTTTCAGACCGTGGCCTTTTTATGCTTAATCCGATTAGCACCAATGACGGATTTCCTTTGTTTTTCTGAAACGCCATTTTTATCAGGTACCGATTCATGTAGTTTTATCAACAAGGGCTTCACTTCTTTAGCGCGTCTTTCTTCCGTTAAGTCAAAATCATTTTGCAAACCCAGCCAAAAGGAAGCGTCCATTCCAAAATATAATTCCAGCCTGAGTGCCGTATCGGCTGTTATACGTCTTTCACCTTTCACGATTTTACCTATTCTGGATTCAGGAATATCAAGGTCCTTTGCCAACCGGTAGTTTGTCAGCCTGTATGGTTCCATAAATTCTGATAACAGAATTTCACCTGGGTGCGGGTTGTGCAAATATTTCATACGCATACTTAATGATAGTCTATAATCTCCACTTCAAAACTATTTCCTTCCGTCCACTTAAAAATTATTCGCCACTGATCATTAATCCGGATCGATTAAAATCCTTTCAGGTTCCCTCTCAGTTTCTCAAGGTGATTTGAAGGCGGAATGCTCAATTGATCCAAAACCCGGGTATTATTCAGCATTCTCAGTTTCACCAGCGCCCTGTCCTGTATTGAACCGGGCAGCTTTGCCGATACGCTTCCATTCCAAATTTTCTCCGCCTCTTTTGACCCAAACGATTTTATCACGGAATTCCAATATACTAACGCGTAAGGTAGGTTTTAGTTTTGACTTGGAGGCCACTCATTCGGGGTTAAAAAACCCTTTTTTCGAATGGGTAATTCTATGATTCCAGTGCACCTGAAATTTACAGTCGAAGTTTATTTCCCATGTTATGGGTTGTTTTGGGGCACTATCCTGCTACCCGGTCTTTTGGTCGTTATACCTGCTTATTCTTCAAAGTTAACAGTTCGTCCAACTGCTGTAAGCACGCAGTAAATCCTTCCTGGAAGCCCATTTCAATCATCTTCTCAAAACGTACAGGAGATTCATTTTTGATAATAATACGCACGGTTGTCGTTCCGTTCTGTTCGCTAAAATGATAATCCCAGTCAGAACCCGGTAATTCAGGGTTTTCATCTTTGTCCGCAAAAGCATTAAAATATTTGAAATGGGTTTTGGGGCTGATGGAAGTATATCGCTGAATTAACCAACGCTCCAGTCCTTCCGGGCTGTTTTGTCAACGGTAAAATCAAATAGCAGATTGCTTTTCATTTTTTCCGTTTTTTAATAGTTGATCATACATTGTCCGGTTGCTTAAAGCGGGGTTCCCGGATTTTCCTGAATGTGTCCATCATTCAGGAGCGGGCCTCCACCCCATATCGTATGGCCGATTCAAGTGTATCCATGCTGATGTCTTTCAGCGTTTTATTTTTGCTGTTTTTACCATCGTCGAACCATAATGTACATGCTGGTAACACCTGAAGTATGCGCAGGTGCAAGGCCTGCATGTCACTGAGTTCTGGTTCCGGCTGGCTGGCAATATAGTTTCTGATTTGTTCCTGTACGTTCATATAAAATCATGTCAACCATTTATCATGCAATGACAATTGAAGCTGTTAACCCCGTTGCGATAAAGTGGCCAGCAGCTCATCCAGGTTTTGCATGGACGCAGACATTCCTTCTTTGAAGCCCCTTGCGACGAACATTTCCAGTTGGGCCAGGTCCGCCATTTTCTTGACGATCTGAACCGTGGTGCTCCCCGCCCCGGCCCTGAAACTGGTCTCCGTAAGAGAAAAGGTGGCATTGCTGGCATTTCCGTTTTCATCACTAAAGCAATTCCTGGAGGAAAAACCTGACTTAGGTTCGATTTTGATAAAGTCAACCAGTGACCAATGGGAGACGTTTTCGGGTGAGATCATGGCATACAGCCAGCGGCCCCCTTCGCGAAAGTCCATATCTTTTGTCCGGGCCCGCCAGGGTTTAGGCGCCACCCACTGATCCAGTATGTCCGCCTTTGTAAAGGCATCCCAGACGAGATCAAGGCCGGCATCGAATTCCCGGGTGATATGAATGGTGTTCGTGGCTTTGTCCACGGTGAAATCAAACAGCAGACTGGTAATCATTTTTTTTGTTTTTTAATGTTTGATAATACTTTGTCCAGTTGATTAAACCGGGTTTCCCAAATTTTTCTGAATTGGTTTAACCACTTATCAATCTCTTTCATTTTTTGAATTTCAAGCGAGTAGTAAATTTCCCTGCCCTGTTGTTCCTGTTTTACCAGTTCGCATTCTGTGAGTATGCGCAGGTGTTTGGAAACAGATTGCCGTGTAGTGTTGAAGTTTTCGGCAATGGCATTGGGGGTCATCGCCTGTAATGCAATTAAGGTAATAATGGCCCGCCTCGTCGGGTCGGCTATGGCCTGAAAAATGTCCCTTCTCATAGTGTTTGATATTTATGCGAAACTAATCGGTTGCAAATATATGCGCAACTATTCGGTTTCGCAAAATTTACTTATTTTTTTAAAAGAGAAACCAGGGGGAAATCAAACTACCATCGAAGACGAGACGGGCGTGGCCAACCTGGACAAACAGGGAGATATATTTTACAAGGGGAGGAATTCCAGGCAGGCCATTGCCCGCTCCTTTGCATTGATCAACCATGGTCCATACCCATGCTCCCTGCCTTCCATTTATTCCGACCTCAGGCTCTTCACGGGATTTGTCAGGGCCGCCCTGATGGCCTGCACACTGATCGTCAGCAGTGTAATGCAAACAACAGATGCCCCGGTGACCAGGAAAACTTCCGCACCGATATTTGTCCGGTAAGCAAATCCCTGCAGCCATTGACTCATCAGCCACCAGGCCAGCGGGAATGCAATGACAACAGCCAGGAGCACCAGCTTTAGGAAATCCTTCGACAGCATGAAAACAATACTGTTTACGGAAGCACCGATCACTTTACGAATTCCTATTTCTTTTTGTCTTTTTTGAGCGGTGAAGGTCGCCAGTCCAAATAATCCAAGACAGGAAATCAATATCGCCAGGCCTGCAAAATACCGGGAAAGAATCCCCACCCGGCTTTCCGTGAGATACTGCTTCTGATAAGCTTCATCAAGAAAACCATATTCAAACGGAAAGCCCGGATTATATGATCCATACAGTTTTTGAATGGCGCTGATGGTTGAAGCCTGTTCTTCACCCTTTATTCTCACCATCATCTTATGCCATATATTGCCTGGTCCGTCCAGGGAAATAAAACAGGGCCTGACGGGTTCATGCAGCGACTCGAAATGGAAATCCTTTACAATGCCAATGATCTGCCTGGGCTGATCGTTATAACGGATGGTTTTGCCTACAGGATTCATTAACCGCATCAACTTCACAGCAGATTCATTCAATATGATCTTTGACGACTCATCCCCAAAATTTCTTTGAAAAAGCGCGGCCCGCTGCCATGTGCATCCCCATGGTTTCAATAAATCCATAACCCCCGCCGAATCCTTCAATATAGTCCCGTTCATTCGGATCCTTTCCTTCCCAACTGAGTCCATAGTCACCATAATTCCTTCCGATCATTTCATGCCAGGTATAACAGGCGTTTATTACCCCGGGTATTTTTTTCACTTCATCTACAAACACATCTTCACTGGCCAGTACCTTGCCTTCCGAATTAAACCTAAGAACATTTTCTTTGTTATAACCCGGGATTGGTGGTTTGTATATACCGGATTTGCCGATATACTACCAGTACCGAAATAATCAGCAGTGCAGATAAAGTAAATTGAAAAACAACGAGCCCCCTGCGGGAGAATAACTCCGCAACGGAAGTCTGAATGTTCCCCTTTAAGATGCCGATGGGCTTAAAGCCTGAAAGATATAATGCCGGGTAACTGCCAGACAGCAGGCCCGTAAATAAGGTAATACCCGAAGTGTCAGGACGAGTGTTGCATTAAAACTCAGTGCGATTTGCTTGCCCGTAGGCTATTGAAAGCAGGCAGCAGGAGCCATGCGATCCCGAGCGCAAGTATCATGGCCAGGGCAGAAAAAATAATGGATTCCGAAAGGAACTGAAATACCAGTTGCTTTCTGCCGGCTCCAAGTACTTTTTTTATTCCCACTTCCTTCATACGCCGTGAAGCTTTTGCTGTTGACAGGTTCATGAAATTAATACATGCAATAGCCAGGATAAAGAGGGCAATGATGGAAAATAACCTGACATAAACGATTTTTCCGCCAACCTGCGAGCCGTGGCTGAAAGTATATAGCAGATAATTGTCCGGGAACGGTACGGCAAACGCCATGCGGGTCGTATCACGGGAGTTTTCCGCTATCACGTTCGCAATCCTTTTGTTGAATGCGTTTATATCCGTGCCCTTTTTCAGCAATACAAAATTGTGCGGGCCGGTATTATTCCAGGTCGTTACCCAGGGATACACCTGCTTCATGTATTCAAAGGATAACACAAAATCAAATTGCTGTGAAGAATGGGGGCTTGGTTTTTCAAATACCCCACTAACAAAAAAATCCCGGGTGTGCTGAAAGTGGATGGGCTTACCGATCAGGTTTTCCGTTGTGCCAAATAGTTTTCCTGCCAGTTCATCGGAAATCGCGATTGAGTTCTTGTTCACGAGCAACTGGTCTTTTTTTCCATCGAGCAGTTTGAAAGAAAAAATATTAAAATAATCTTTGCCCGCATATTGACCATAAGCTTTGATATTTTTTTCGCCGGCCGAGAGCGTGAATTTCTGAAACCATTCGTGCGGTGCCAATGCCGCGGCATATTCGATTTCCGGCATCTTCGTTGCCAATACTTCACCCAGCATGCCCGAGGATTCATCAGACACGGGACTTTGGCCCGGGGCATTTCGATACTCCATCAATTGGTATATCTGATCTCCTTTTTCAAAAGACTTGTCAACACTGAGTTCATCATGCACCCAAAACCAGATAAGGAGTGCACAGGCCAATCCGATGGAAAGACCGAACACATTGAGAAATGTAAACTGCCGGTCTTTGATCATATTTCGCCAGGCAATCTTTAAATAGTTTTTAAACATGGTGGGTGATTTATAAATAGGTGATCTGTTTCGTATAGTCATACAGGTTTGCACCCCGTACCTAATGGGCAACAAACCAAGTGCCTACTATTAAAGGATGCAAATCAGCCAACTATGAAAACAATGGCTTTGTTTCCATCGTGCGATTTTGATACACCGGTGTCCGCCAAAACGCGTGCACTGATCACGATACACTACCATCAGGTATCAAAATACATTTAACCACATCTTTGTGCCCGACAATCCGGCCATTAAAGAAATACCCTTAGAGGAAGATGATTTAGTAACAGATTCGATGCGAAGAAAAGACAGGTAACGGCGAAGAAAGCCGGCAAAAGGCAAATGAAATCCTGTGTAAGACATTTGCTTTTACGTTACCAGGATCATGAGACATCAAAAGCTGCATACTACATTAGCAAGAAACAGTAACTTTAAAATAGTTATTTTCTGCTATGACCTGCTCAGATGTGATGTATCACTGTTGTACCAAAAACGAACAACCTTAAGTAATATTAAAATATTAAATCTCTGAACGGCAATAAGTTAAAATCTGGCATCTTCCTGGCTGGTTAACACAAATGCAAGGATCATTTTAAACTTCCGGCAGTATGTTCAGAAACTATTTAAAGATTGCATGGCGAAATATCTCCCGCCATAAAACATACACAGCTGTCAATGTGCTTGGACTTTCTTTAGGGATATGCGCCTGCATTGCCATATATGAAGTTACCAGTTATGAACTCAGCTTCGATACGTTTCATCCGGGTAAAGAAAGGATATACCGTGTAATGGGAGATGTAACAGAAAGTACAGGAGAGAAACTGCATTTTGCCCGGGTTCCCTTCGCTGTATTGAATTCCTGTCGTGCAAGTCTGTCTGACCTGGAAGGAATTGCAGGCATCATTCCATACAATGCGAAAATAAGTATACCCGATGGAGACAAACCGGAAGCGCAATTTGGAAGCATAATCGGGGGAACGAATTATATAACCACGGTTATTGCCGACCCGCAATACTTTGATATTTTCAAATATGACTGGCTGGCCGGTGATGCCTCAACCGCTTTAGCAGCCCCTTACACCGTAGTGCTCACTGAAAGAAAAGCACATCAATATTTTGGCTCAGGGCCTCTGGATAAAATGCTTGGAAGGCAGGTGATTTATGAAGACTCCCTGAAGGTGAATGTTTCCGGAATTATAAAAGAACTGGATAAAAATACGGATCTGGCGTTTACCGATTTTATATCCGTCGGCACGTTACAAAACAGCTTTTTAAAGAATAACATAATCCAGGATTCCTGGAGTCAGCAGGATATGTCCACATGGACATTTGTAAAACTCCGGGCCGGTAGGTCAGCGGCCCAGGTGAATAAACAACTGGCAGGACTCGTAAAAACCTATGCTGACCCCCAGGTAAAGCTGGCCCTCTGGCTGGAGCCGTTATCAGCGGTTCATTTCAATGGCGACGTAATTGAAAACACGATCAGGACAGCCCATTTACCTACCTTATACAGTTTAATGGGAATCGCTTTATTTATCCTGATTCTTGGTATTATAAACTTTATAAATCTGTCTACTGCCCAATCTATCCAACGTGCCAGGGAAGTGGGTGTCCGTAAAGTTCTGGGTGGTAACAGACCGGGCCTGGTTTTTCAGTTTTTAACAGAATCATTCCTGCTGGTTCTGTTTTCGGTGTTACTGGCCACGGTCCTGGTCAGACCTGTACTCTTTGGGTTCCGGTCGTTTATTCCCAACGGCGTATCCTTTCGCCTATTTGAACCTTCAACGATGTTATTCCTGATCCTTATAATTATAGGTACGACTTTATTTGCCGGTCTGTATCCTGCCAAAGTTTTGTCGTCCTATCCGCCGGCCATAAGTTTAAAAGGTTCCGGGACCGAAAGAGGCAGTGAAAAATGGCTGTTTAGAAAAGGACTGATTGTTTTTCAGTTCGCCGTGTCGCTTGTTTTTATCATGGGCAGTATGGTGATCGCAAACCAGCTGCGTTATGTACGCGAAAAAGACCTTGGCTTTAACGCGGATGCCATCCTTACCATAGAGACTTCCGGTAGTGACAGTCTTTCGAAAATCGGAGTGCTCGTTCAAAAAATCCGACAAATACCCGGCATTAATAAAGTGGCTTTACAATGGCTGTCGCCGATGACGGGAAATTCCAGGGGTATGAATTTAAAATTCAAAAGCGGCGACCTGAAGGATTTCCGGGTTACCCAGGTGGCCGGCAACGAGGACTATATACCCCTCTACCAGATTAAACTGCTGGCAGGCAGGAACCTGGGAAAATCTGACAGCGTAAATGAGTTTGTGATCAACGAAAAGCTTTCCGGGCTGATGGGAAATAAGTTGCCGGAAGATGCGATCGGAAAAACACTTTATTGGAACGATAAGCCTTACCCGGTGGTGGGGGTCGTGGCAGATTTCCATACCAAATCCCTCCATGATCCCATCACACCGCTTTGCATCATCAACAGGGCGGACAGAGAAAGCGCCCTGGCAATCAAACTGGCTTCAAAAGGAGCCCGACCCGCTATGGTAAGCACAACGATTGCGCGGATAGAAAAAGCCTGGAAGCAAATTTATCCAGCCGCCGGTTTCAACTACCGTTTTTACGATCATTCACTGGCTTTGTTATACGAAAAGGACCGGCAAACGGCCATATTGGTGAACACGGCCATGGCTATTTCCATCTTCATCTCTTGTATGGGCCTCTTCGGACTTGCCCTGTTCACCACTAAAAAAAGGGCTAAGGAAATCAGTATCCGCAAAATACTGGGAGCCAGTGTCAGCAATATTGCGACGATGCTGAGTATGGATTTTATCGTCCTGGTCATAATTGCTCTTTTCATTGCTTCTCCTGTAGCGTGGTATTTCATGAACCAGTGGCTGCAAGGCTTCGCTTACAGAATCCCTGTCAGCGGGTGGGTATTTATTTTCGCGGGCATGACGGCCCTGTTGATTGCGATAATAACCGTCAGTTTTCAAAGTATAAAAGCAGCGATTGCAAATCCGGTAAAGAACCTGAGGGCAGAGTAATCATTTTTTAAAATGCATTAGATTAACTGATATCCACCAGGTATCTATTGTCCGTTCAGGTTGTAGCTATTACCTATAATGATGGTCGTCCGACGCAGGCATTTTACACAGCAGACAGGATCTCCAGCAGCTCATCAATCAGTGCGGCCTGTCCTTCAAACATTTTTTTCCTGGCTTCTTCAACCGTAAACCAGGCAGCCCGGTCCATTTCGGGAAACTGCTGAAACCTGCCGGACCGGGGTGGCCATTCCATTTCAAACAGATTGCTTTTGATTGCAGACGCATCCATGTCCTGCTCCACGGCCCAGGCCTGCACGCGCTTTCCGCTTTTCTGCCGGATGGGTTTCAGGAGAACCAGGTCGCCGGTAATTTTGAATCCGGTTTCTTCTTCGAATTCCCTCCGGGCGGTGGCCTCCTCGTTTTCATTTTCATCCGTTTCGCCCTTGGGAATGGACCAGGCACCCAGGTCTTTCTGCTCCCAAAAAGGTCCTCCCGGATGCATCAGGAAAATTTCCAGCCCCGATGCGCCGCGGCGGTAAGCCAGTATGCCGGCACTTTTTTTACTTTTTGAAATCATGCTGCAGATTCGTCTACGTCAAAAGTAGATATTCCACCCAATGGGACCCCCTGGTCTGCAATATGAAAAGAGGAATTTAATATTTGAAACTGGCCGGATTTTGTTTTGGATTCCAGAATAACAGTATTGAGGATAACCATACTGTTGTAGTGTTTATAAACTTTTCTACTTCTTTTTGCGTCCATTCTTTGTGAAGGTATTCCACGATATTGTTGAAGGTAAGTTTGGCACTATCCGTCCAGAGGATTTCCTTCACTACTTCTTCAACCATTTCTTATATTTTTTCATTACTTCATCATGCGGCGTCAGCTTCCCTGCTTCCATCTCTGTCAGTGCCCTGTTTATGGACTGCTGTTGCTCCTGGCTGATCTCATCCCACCAGTCCTGCTGCTCCGCAGCAAAGGTTTTTACTACACTCAAAACAGCTTCTTTTTGTTTGGTATTGAGGTGGGGGAGATACTGTGCGATTTCCTGGTCTATTATTTTTGGAACTCCCATAATATTCAGTTTCTACAAATTTACTTTTAAAATCCGAGGTTTAAAAGTGAGGCTTTATGCAGACGGTTATGCAACAGTTCTCCCTGTTTTTCGTAATTTAATACGCCTTTTCATCTTTCAGTCAACCTGCAGCATGTATAAAAATCTGTTTCAGCAAATGATGCTCACAGCCCTGCTGGCCGCATCCTCCGTTTGTACGCTTTCCGCCCAGGACCTGCCGGTGCACGCAGGTCCCTACCTGCCCACCGAAACCTCCCTGAAAAATTATCAGTACCCCGATTGGTTTAGAGATGCGAAATTCGGAATCTGGGCGCACTGGGGACCGCAGGCCGTTCCGCGCCATGGCGACTGGTATGCAAGGCAAATGTATCAGGAAGGAGATGCAGACTATAAAGATCATCTCGCCCGATATGGCCATCCATCAGAAACAGGATATAAAGACATCATCCCATTATGGAAAGCTGAAAAATGGGATCCGGAAAAACTCATGGCCCTCTACAAAAAAACCGGCGCCAAATATTTCGTGAGCATGGGCAGTCACCACGATAATTTCTTTTTATGGAACTCAGAAATCCATAAATGGAATGCGGTGAACATGGGACCGCATAAAGACGTGGTGGGCACCTGGCAGAAGGCTGCAAAAAAAGAAGGACTGTATTTCGGCGTTTCGGAACACCTTGCCGCCAGTTATACATGGTTCCAGATGGCGCAAAGGCAGATACGACCGGAGCGATGAAAGGAATTCCTACGACGGCAACGATCCGCAATACGAGGATCTATACCATAGCAAAGCGGCCCCGGAGATAACGGATGGCTCACCACCAACCATGAGTGGATGAAGGAATGGTATAGCGACGTAAAAGAACTGGTGGACAACTATCATCCGGACCTCCTCTATTCAGACAGCAAACTGCCCTTTGATGAAATCGGACTCGGAGCATGCTCGCCAATTATTACAACGGAAATTATTCCTATCACAACCATAAACTAACGGCCATATATACCTGCAAGGAGCCCTCCGACGGGAACCTGGGTGCAGGACCTTGAACGCGGGGTGCAGGACAGCATCAGTCTTTTTCCCTGGCAGACCGACACGTCCATCGGTGACTGGTTCTACCGTACCGGTCAGAAATATAAAACATCCACAGAGATCATCCAAATGCTGGTGGACATCGTAAGTAAAAATGGAAATCTGCTCATCAATATCGTGCAGACGCCCGAAGGGGACCTGGAACCGGATATCCTGAAAACGCTGGATGAGATCGGCAAATGGATCGCCGCCAACGGGGAAGGAATTTATGGCACCCGGCCCTGGAAAGTTTTTGGTGAAATACCCGCAACAGGCGGAAACGGTGGTTAAAGCCGGCAATTTCAATGAAGACAAATTAAAATACACCGCGTCAGGATATCCGCTTTACTTCAAAAGGAAATAATCTCTATGCATTTTGCCTGAATGTTCCCGAAGGAGCAATCCGTATCCGCTCGCTGGGAAAGAATTCAACATTGAACAACAGAAAAATTGTTTCCATAAAAATGATGGGCAGTACAGAAAAGATCAACTGGCGCCAGGAAGGAGATGCGCTGGTCATTCATAAGCCTGTCCGCCTGCCCGCCTGGAACGTGCAGGGATTCCGGATACAGTTGCAATAAAGAACCGTTCATTAAACTCCGGTCTCATGCTCCCTTTCCACGGTAATGCTGCATTCGCCGATGACGGCTGCCATAGCGCCAATAGCGGCAAGCACGGGAGCAAAGAGGGTTCCCACTACTCCCACCATCAACGGAAAACTCATCAGCTCTTTTCCGTCCTTTTCATGGATGGTGATTTTCCTGATATTCCCTTCTTCAATCAGTTCTTTAATTTTCTTAAGCAGGTTTTCACCGCTGATTTTGAAAGATTCCTTTGTCGTGCCGGGCATGTGCAGATATTTTAGTTTGAATGGCCATGTAAAAGTACACAACGGCACAGGATCCCGTAATGATGGGGCTCAGCATGCCCCGTGACCGGCGTCATGCAATCAGGCCCCATGCGGGTTTACCTTTACCCTCCATTCGTTCATCCAAAAATATTTGTATGAAAGTCCTGATTATTTATGGTTCCACAGAAGGCCAGACCCGGAAGATTGCCAGCTTCCTGAAAGAGGAAGCGGAAAAACGCGGTCACCAGGTCACGTTATCAGACGCAACCGACAACCCGCCTGCTTTGACAGCCGGTTATGATATTGCTTTGATCGGCGCTTCCGTGCATGCGCACAAATACCAGACGGCGGTTTCGCATTACATAAAAAGCAATGCAGGAGTTTTAAATAAAACCCGGAGCGGGTTCTTTTCGGTTAGTCTCGCCGCCGCCGGCGATGATACCGAAGACTGGAAAGAACTGAACGAAATAACAAATGCCCTGCTGGAAGAAACCGGCTGGAAACCGGCGCATATCGAACAGGTGGCCGGTGCCCTGCGTTACACCCAATATGACTTCTTAAAGAAATTTATCATGCGGCTGATTGCCAAACGTCATGGAAGACCTGCCGATACCTCCGGCGACTACGAATTCACCGACTGGGCAAAACTGAAAGTCTTTTTAGAAAAACTGCTGAAGACTTAATGCCGTCCTGTTCTTTTTCCACTGTATCCACTCATTCGGTGAAACCCACACCATATGATGAACCGTAACAAACACCATCATCTTTTTGACCATGCTCACCTATACTTTCTTCATCATCCTGGCCGGCCATGGTCTTTTCCATGTAATCGGATTTGCCAAAGCATTTGGTTATGGCAACATCCCGAAACTCCCCAATCATATTTCAAAACAGGCCGGAAGATTCTGGTTGTTTGCCGCCTTGTTATTTATCATTTCGGCGACCGGCTTCCTGTTAAAGAAAGACTGGTGGCCGGTCTTGGTCCTTTTTTCCCTGGTCGTTTCGCAGGTACTCATTATTCTCAACTGGAAAGACGCAAAAGTCGGGACCCTGATCAACCTGATGATTCTGCTGGTTGCCCTGTCAGCCTGGGGTGACAGTCATTTTGAATCCCGGTTCACCCGGGATGTAAAAATGCATCTGCGTGGAAACAACAACCCGCAAGAGGATTTACTTACGCAAGCCGACATGCTGTCCCTGCCGGCACCCGTTCAGCACTACCTGCAATATTGCGGAGCGGTGGGCAGGCCTAAAGTGAAAAATATGCGTATGTCTTTTGAAGGTGAGCTGCGGGGAAAAGAAAAAGACTGGTTCCCCTTCACTTCCCTGCAGTATAATTTTTTTGATGATCCGGCGAGGCTGTTCTTCATCAGGGGAAAAATGTATGGTCTCACTGTGCCCGGTTACCATGACTACCAGAACGGGAAAGCCCGCATGAATATCAGGCTGTTTGGCATCATTCCCGTGGTTCATGCGGAAGGCACTGAAATGGATCGGACGGAAACCGTCACCTACTTTAACGATCTCTGTCTTTTTGCCCCGGAGGCCCTGGTTGATAAAAGTATTTTGTGGAAACCCGTTGACAGCAATTCAGTCCGGGCCACTTTCACCAACGGGGCGAATACCATCTCAGCCACCCTTTTCTTTAATGAGAAGGGCCAGCTGGTGAATTTCATCTCCGATGACCGCCGCCCGATTGATGAAATACAAACCCGCCGTTTCTCCACGCCGGTAAAAAATTATAAACCCTTTGACGGACGAAATATTCCGACCTACGGAGAGACCATCTGGCATTATCCGGATGGAGATTTTGTTTATGGCAGGTTTTACCTGAAAAGTATCGAGTATAATGTTTCGGAATTCAATGACCAGCACTGAATACGAAAATTAATACACTGCTTTAGAAATACATTTTACTTTCGTTTTTTATACTCCTTATCAGGGAAAAGACCCGGGAAAACAGGAAAATGAAATCCGTAAAGGATTCATTTCCCCGTTTTTATTTTCCCAGGCACATCATGGATCGGGCTTATGGTTATAAGAAGCTTACCAGGAACTTTTCTATGGTACTGTAATAATGTTTGACAATTTAAGATTGGGAAAAACAAACTTCCCATCCGACGGATCCACATAATAACCGCCCATGCCGGTATCAAATAAGGAATATTGATTTTTAAACGCCCGTACATACCGGTTGTACGTTCCAACGCTTATATAATAGGGGCCGGCAGACTGATTGATACCTCCCAGATAGGACTTATCGATTACCAGGGAATAAGCTCCGCTACCATTGGGAGTAATATAATTCGACAGTACCGAGCCAGCCGTGTTCGCTGTGGAGGGATTGGGATCTGTTCCTATTAACAGGATGAAATTATACTGGTATTGAACGTAGGAAAGTGAAGAGGTATCCAGGTAAATCGTCAGAAACACATAAGAATAGCTGTCTGTCATTCGGATACTGTCAACCGCTGTCTTTACGGGGTTCTGCAGCAGATATACTTCCGGCACCGTCGTATGCAGGTTGCTGCCGGGAGAATGGGAAATCCCGAATACCTTCATGGTTCCGAAATTCGCCTTCTGGTAGGTCAGGTTATAGGTTCCGGAAGGCAAACCATGAAAATAATAATTTCCGGAATGATCGCTTGTGGTTGACACCGGTGTTCCGTTCAAATCGAGTGAAACCGCCACACCACCGGAATCGGCGAGCGGCCAGGAAAATTCATCATAGACCGCCAGATTACCTGAAATGGTTCCGGTATCCAGCAGGCTGCCATCCAGACCTGTATTTCCGGCCGGCCCTGCCGGACCGGGAACCCCTGTTTCCTTTTTACAGGAATAACAAAAAAGCAGGATCGAAATAAAACAAGCAATCGTTTTTGACATATTCAGGTTAGTTGGGCCAGATAAAATAATTGGATAAAGAATCGCCGGTATACGGATAGGGAATCGTCTGGTAGGTATTGGTATCGAACCAGGACCCATCAAATGAATAGGGCGGTACGATATAGGATTTCATATAAACGGTATCGCCCGGCTGGAAGCGGGTGCTGTTAATATCTGTTCCTGCGAAAAAGATTTGTGAATTAAACGTGTTCGTTCCTTCATTATGTGTATACGTATTAAAAGTGTACAAATAATTATGTGCACTGACGTCAGGTGAAGAAGAGAAATATATATCCATATAACGCATGGTGACATTCGTAATGGCCGGACCGCTGATCAGGGTGTTCAAATTCAGGTATTTGGATACCAGGTCAAAAGGGCTTGGCAGTATTTGCATATTCTGGCTGAGAATCCGGGTAGTCTGTGTTCCGTCTATCTGCAGGATATTAATAAACTGATCTGCATTCCCCGCGCTGTGTTCAATATTTATAGCAATGGAATCATAACCCGCCTTCCTGAACATAATACGGTAAGTCCCCGATTTAAGACCAGGCAGGACGAACTTACCCGTTTTATCCGTCAGCACGCTCAGCGCGGAATCGCCCATGACGGTTGAAACTTCTACGGAATCCAGCAGGCTGTCCGTTGCCGTAAACTGGGTTGCCAGCACTACATAACCTGTTATGGCACTCCGCTGGTCTGTTACAGACCTTCCTGCAGCGCCCGCAGGGCCGGCCGGACCGGTTATCCCCTCGGCGCTTTTTGTACAGGATGAAGCCAGACTCATGGCAAAAATCATGCATGCTATAAATGAGCAGTTAGCGGACATTCGTTAATTTTTTAAGTTGTTGAAAACCTTCACCTCATTGCTCAGGTTACCCGTTGCCGGATAAACCTTATTACCGGCAGAATCCGTATAACTGAAAAGCATCGGATTATCAATGGCCGCAGATATGTAGACGTCATTCGTATTATTGAACTGATCGGTGAACTGTGTCATGTCCACATCGAAAGGCGAAAAAACCAGGGTCGAATCATTCTGCTGATAGAAATTAGTCCGGTAGGTATAATCGTTGCTTAGGTTTCCGGCTCCCGGCGCATGACTGAAATAAACTACCACCTCCGCAGCAGGCAGTGTTTGCGGATGCGCCAGTGTGATGGTGAAATACATATAATGAAAACCATAGGAGAAAATCGTATCGACCTGCAGGTTCTTTATATCAAACCAGGATGATTGCATTTTACCCAGTGTGATCATACCGGTCTGGCCTGGATTCACACCACCCGTATTTTGAAAGTGGAGCAGCTTCATGGTGCCGAAACCCACTTTAGAGATACTGATATTATAAAAACCGGATGACATCACGGGCGTTGTGAACGAACCATCAGCCTGTGTTGTAACAGAAATCTGCGGGCTGGTATTTTCGAATAAAACAGTAGCCCCACTGTTGTCGGTGAGCGCTTTTCCCAGAGAATCAAATAATTCAACTTTGCCGGATATCGTTCCGGTAATCGTGGAAATTCCATCGGTTCCGTTTGGGCCCTGCGGGCCTGCGGCGCCTGCAACATTCGTTTTTGTACATGAAAATAAAATACCGAAAATAAACATCAGCAGAAGGGCCCGGACAGGGATGATACGCATAGGTCAGTGTTGGTATAATCAAATGTATAAGAAAACTAGATTAACCAAAAAGAAGTATTAAGATTTTTTAATTTCATTTGCCGTAGTCCGGAAAAAAATAAGAGTATACCCTTAGTTGAACGGGCATCTATTAATCAGTTATATCAGGTTTCGAAGACGGTTGAACCAAAAGGCATCATTGTAAATAAAATAGTGAGGACCTGACCAGATCCTCACTACTTCAAATAAAGGCTGAAAAATGATTAACAACATACGCTTCAAAGCCTAACGCGTATCATTCAATTTAGCTTTGTAAATAATGTTGAACGGATGCCCCTTTGCCAGTTCATTTAACCTCATTAATAATTCATTCGCTTCCCGGCTGAGATTTCTGAGGTTGTTTGCATTCCTTGCGCCTTCATGTGCGGGGATCTGACTATTTTCACCCCCGGCTGCATGATAGATTTTTTTCCCGTCTTCAGATTCGAATATTGGTGACATAGTTACCTCCCTTTCTATTAATAATGATAAAATTTTCTCACATGTAATATTACCCGGTCAGGAACTTTTTGGAAATGACCGCCATCAGACGAACCGATGACAGTAATCATCAGGGTAACGGCCGATTGACGGCTGACAAAAATCACCCGCTCCTTTATTCAACGTCATCATTTAACACAGGTCGCCGTTTTACTTTTAGTAACTGTAACAGAAAAGAAATGATTTACTGTATAGCCGTCGCGGAATCCATTCAACGGATAACCGTGTGATTTATTCACCTCAAACCGATCTGTATGAAACAAAAGTATCTCGCTGTTTCCCTCCTGTTATTTCTATTTATAATAAACAGCAGGCAACTCGCAGCCCAGGGGAATGATACCCTGACAAAAATCTATTCGAAGTATGATTTTGTTCCGGGAGAAAAAGTTATTTTTTTCGATGACTTTTCTTCAGAGAATACCGGCGACTTTCCCGCGCTATGGAATACGAACGGTTCCGGGGAAGTGGTAACCTTTGGTAAGTACCCGGGCAAATGGTTGAAGATTACCAATAACCGGGGCGCCACCTGCCTGGCCGAGCCTTTGGTGTTACCGGATAATTATACCATTGAGTTTGACCTGATTCCCCAAAAAGACCCGGCCAATAACGGGAACACCGCATGTAGTTTTTATATCATCAGTACCCCTAAACCAAAGGATATATTATATGGATTGGCAAGACCCGGAGGAACAGGCACCTGGTTCAATTTTGCATATAATAATTATTACGGCTCCTATTATGCAGATGCCACGCCGAACCTCAGCGGGAACACACCCCAGTTCAAACTCCAGGCAGATACAAAATACAGGATTTCCATTATGGTTCAGAAAGAACGGATCCGGTTATACCTGAATGAAGATAAACTTTTTGATCTGGCCAAAGCCATGTCTAAAAATTTCAAATATAATATGCTGCGATTCCAGGGAGGTGTCCCTATGTTCAGCAATTTCCGGGTGGCGACGGGACTGCCCGATATGCGCAATAAACTGTTAACGGAAGGTAAGCTGGTGAGTTATGGAATTTATTTTGATGTGAACTCTGACAAATTAAAACCACAATCTGCAGGCACATTAAAAGAAATCGCTACGATACTTACTGAAAACCCTGCCCTGAAAATTAAGATCGTCGGCTATACGGATTCTGACGGGGATGATGCATCCAACCTGGACCTGTCCAAACGCAGGGCTGCTGCTGTAAAAGATGCGCTCAGCAGTTCCTACAATATCGATGCAGGCCGTATGGAAACGGATGGTAAAGGAGAAAAAGATCCCATCGCCCCGAATGATAACAGCACCAACAAAGCCTTAAACCGAAGGGTGGAATTTATAAAACTGTAGGCAAATACCGGCAGAAAAAAATTTCTTTCTAATTTCATGCATACAAACCGATTGTCTATGAAAAGGATGGCACTTCTTATCCCGATTTTAATATTCAGCACACCCGTTTCCCTCATCGCACAAAACAAGGGTTCTCAAAAATTTCTCTGGGGTGTGGCCAGCGCTTCCTACCAGGTGGAAGGCGCTTACCAGGCAGACGGAAAGGGTGTATCCAACTGGGATGTATATACGAACCAATACCAGGTTACCCGGATGATGACCGGGGAAGTGCAGACCGGTAATGTGGCTATTAACGAATACGACCGGACGCAGTACCTGAAAGATATCGCGCTGATGAAACAGCTGGGGATTAGTTCCTACCGCTTTTCCATTTCCTGGGCCCGCTTATTACCGGCGGGAACCGGCGCGGTAAATGAACAGGGGGTGAAACATTATGACGAATTTATTGATGCCCTGCTGGCCAGCGGCATCGAGCCCATGATCACGTTGTTTCACTGGGACCTGCCGCAGACGCTGCAGGAACAGGGCGGATGGATGAATCCGGAATCCGTGAAATGGTTTGAGGATTATGCCAACCTCGTTTTTGACAGGTATGGCAGGAAGGTGAAAATGTTCATCACCTTCAATGAACCGTATGTAGACAATTTCATATTCACGCCCATCATCGAAAACGGGATCGCGCAAAAAAATCCCCCCTTCCCTTTATCTGCGGAGCAGCTCGCTGACCGGGCAACGGCCGCTCATCATGTGTTACTGGCCAATGCCACGGCGATCCGGGATTATCACCAGAAAAAAATGGGAGGCAAAATCGGCATTACCCTGAGCCTGGCGCCCAAAATTCCCGTGAACCCCGATGATCCTGCAGATGTGAAAGCCGCCGTGATTGCGGATGGCATGGAAAACCGCCTGTACCTGGATCCCCTGTTCAGGGGAAAATATCCTGAAGACATCCTGGCCCTCTACCAGCAGTACAACAAAAATTTAAATCCCGGCGCGGCCGATTATGCCCTCTTCGCAGCGAACAAGCCGGATTTCCTGGGCGTTAACTTCTATGCCCCTGACTATATAAAGGCGGATCCCGCTATGGCTTTCGGTGTGCCTTTCATGAGTCAGAATACGGATTCGGTGAAGATGTTCAACGGACCCGTGCGACCGGAATACCTGTATAAATTGCTGATGCGGATAAAAAAAGATTATAATAACCCGGTCATGATCATCACGGAAAACGGCGCGGGTTTTGGCAGTGCGGATGACAGCCTGGTGAATCATCAAATTCATGACGCGTACCGGATGGACTATATCAAGAGGCATATTGATACCGCCCTGGCTGCCCGGAAAGACGGCGCCAACCTGCAGGGCTATACCGTATGGAGTATGTTCGACAACTTTGAATGGGTGTTCGGCTATAACCGCCGCTTCGGCATCGTATATGTGGATTTTAAGACCCAGGAAAGAATCCCGAAACAGAGTTTCTATATGTACCGGGATATCATCCGGTCGTACCGGAAGAAATAAGGCGAATCCAACAGACTGTGTTATCATTGCATGGAGCCGCAGGCATGTCAAATAAACCCACACTTAACGCAGAACAAAAACAGGCATTCAAAACCATACAGAAATTCCTGGACCATGCGGGACTGGATACTTTTGTCCTGAACGGTTATGCCGGCACGGGCAAAACCTTCCTGATGCAATGGCTGGCCAGGTGGCTGAAAGAACAGGAAAGGCCATTCTGCCTCCTGGCATCCACCGGAAGAGCTGCAACCGTATTAAGAGGAAAGACAGGCTTTGACGCCCGGACGGTCCACGGGGAGTTATATCATTTCAGCAAAGTGGATGGGGATCATGAGGATATTCCGGAAGACGCACCGACCGACCGGTACGGTCAGATGAAACTTCAGTTCCTGTTGCGTCAGCCCGATGAGATCAAACGCATTTACATTGTGGACGAGTCGTCCATGCTCTCCAGCGAACCATCGGATGATTCCCTGGCCGCCTTCGGTTCCGGCGTTTTATTAAATGACTTTTTTGATGCTGCGGGTTCCAATAAGATCATTTTTGTGGGAGACCCCTGCCAGTTACCGCCGATCGGTCAGGAATACAGTCCCTCACTGAGTATGGACTGGCTGGCTGGTCAGAAGCGGTCAGCCATCTCCGTTACCCTGGAAAAAATAGAGCGGACAAAAAAAGAAAATGATATCCCCCTGCTGGCCATACGCATCCGGCAGATGCTGCAAATGGAAAGCTGGCCGCAATGGCCGAAGCTGCCGGCTGCCGGCAGGAATCATGTAAAACTTTATTCCGGCCGGGAAGAACTTTTCCAGGCCTACCTGAAACGTTTTAAAAAAGCGGGCGCTAACGGCTGCTTGGCTATTGCCCGCAGCAATGCAACCGTTCAATCCCTCAACCAGGCATTTCGCGCAGCATGGTACGGGGAAGAAAATAAACCCCTGCAGGTGAACGATATATTGCTGGTGAACCGGAATAATTACAAGGTTGCGCTGACCAACGGTGATTTTATCATGGTCCTGAGTATGGGCGAAACCAAAATACAGTCCGGCCTTCATTTTCAACAGGTGAAGGTCCGGGCGCTGGCATCCGGGGAGGAGCACGAACTGTTGCTTTCCCTGGATATATTATATGGCAACACAGGCCAGTTCACCAGGGAACAAAACCGGGCGCTGATGATTGATTTCAGTCAGCGGATGAAAAAGAAAGGAACCAAACCCAATACACCGCAGTATAAACAGGCCATGTTGAAAGACAGCTGCCTGAACTGCCTCCAGGCCGGCTACGGATATATCGTTACCTGTCATAAAGCCCAGGGCGGTGAGTGGGACGAAGTGTTTTTATTTTTGGATAAGAAAATGTACGGCATGCCGAAACCCGAGTTGTTCCGGTGGTGGTATACAGCCGTTACGCGTGCAAAAAAACAATTGCATCTTGAAAATAGCTGGTGGATCGGATCCTGACTTATATATCCGTGAGACCAAATAAGTAAATCGGGAATGCGAAGTCCTGGTAAATAGTGTGCGTTGCACGTTTCACGTGGCTGGCATATCGCTCGAAGCTTTTGCTTAAAGAACTTCCGAAAGAGAGATCAAGTTTCCCGATCACAACCTGCACTTTACTGATTTCCTCCTTCAGTTCATTTCTCTTTTTTTCATCGAATGGAAAATATTTTTCCGCGATCCGGTCGAATTGGTTCGTGAATTCCTTTTCCACTTCACGATAATAGGGTTGTAATACAGGAATCGCGGTAAATGTTTTGATATGCGCCAGTTTGATGGCATCCGCTTTTTGTTTTTTGTTGATGATCCGGTCTGAGCAGGAAGCCATCACAGAAATCAGCGCCGGAGCTTTCAGGAGCAGTTCCGCTTCTTCTCCCGATAACTTTTCAAATTGCGGTATCATTTTTTTCGGATTTACATTTGTTCACCGTCAGCTGTCGTACATAATCTCCTTTCGGAGTTTATCGGGCTTATCGGGCCGGATATATTTTCCCGATGTCGAAATGATTTTATCCTCCATCCATTCATTAAATGTTTTGAAAAGGGTTTCATAAGTGGTGCCCGCATAGGAGGCGATATCCTGCCGGCTGATCGGAAGAGAGATATAACCCACCGGGTTTGTTCCGAAGAGGCTGCTGATATCCAGCAATGCCCGGGCAATCCGGCCCTTCACTTCCATATGAACCAGGTCGCGCATGCGTCTTTCCGCCTTTTGCAGTTCACCGGCGTAAAATTGCATAAACCGGTAGGTGAGATTTGGATTTGCTTTGAAACTGGATTCCAGGAAATCCGATGGAACAAAACAAATGGTCGAATCATCCAGTGCCGTGGCCGACACCGGATAATTTTTTTCTTCTCCCAGTCCCCGGTGTCCGATCACGTCCCCCGGTCCGGCAAAGCGGACGATCAGTTCCCTGGGATGTGTCCATTTTTTGTGGATCTTAACCCATCCCGTATATACGAAATAAATGCCCTTAACAGGTTCTCCTTCAATGAAAACAGGTTTCCCTTTTTTGAAGGTTTTGGTCTCTTTGTTCAGCCCGATCAGCGGCCGCCATTCGGGGATCGAGTGCCTGCAAAGAAAACAGTCGTTCAGATTGCAGTGAGCATTTGCCATGACCGCAAAATTATTGCATAAACAATATTTATGAGCAATTTATCATTAAAATATTTGATAAAATATTGTTTAAACAATACTTTTGTGAGGGAATAAATCATTGATCATGCAGCCTGAAGACCGGACCATTCCCCTTTCCGTTTCCCTGAGCGGTTTACATTCGAAAAGCAGGTCCCTGAAGGAAGCGCCTGTAAACCGGCGGGTTTTGTTATTGAGTCTCCAAGCCATTTTTAATGCCGTGATTATCGGTTTTGTCGCCCGGGGACTGGTTTACCTGATTGATCTGATCACCAATTTATGTTTTTACGGAAAGTTTTCGATCGAGCCTTCCACGCCTGCCCATAATCACCTGGGCTGGTTCGTTTTGATCATTCCTGTTTTGGGCAGCCTTGTGGTGGGTTTCATGGCAAGGTTCGGTTCAAAAGCCATTTCAGGTCACGGTATTCCGGAGGCCATGGAAAAAATTATCACAGACGACAGCCGCATTCCGCCCGCCATTACCCTTTTGAAACCCCTTTCCGCCGCAATATCCATCGGCACGGGGGGACCCTTTGGTGCTGAAGGGCCGATCATCGCTACCGGCGCCGCCTTCGGTTCATTCACCGGCCAGCTGATGCATATTTCCTCCAGCGAAAGAAAAATCATACTGGCTGCCGGAGCCTGTGCGGGCATGGCCGCTATTTTCGGCAGTCCGCTGGCCGCCGTACTGCTTGCCGTCGAATTATTGTTATTCGAGTTTTCTCCCCGTTCAATTATACCTGTTGCCTGTGGATGCATCACCGGAGCCGGCATGCATATCTTTCTATCCGGTAGCCGTCCTGTATTCGAAATGCCGCTGATACAGGCGGTATCCACAGGATCCTTAGCGATCTATATTTTTTTAGGACTTTTAACGGGGATCATGGCTTCGGTCATTTCCAAATCAGTTTATGCGATTGAAGACCTGTTTGAAAAATTACCCGTACACTGGATGTGGTTTCCGGCGATCGGGGCCATCGCCATTGGTGTGACCGGGTATTTTGCTCCCGAAACGATGGGGGTCGGTTACGACAATATCCGAAACCTGGTAAACCATTCACTGCCCTTAACCCTGCTGTTTTCTCTTTTTTTGTTGAAATATATTTCCTGGTCCGTTTCCCTGGGAAGCGGTACATCCGGCGGCACGCTCGCTCCACTTTTCACCATTGGCGGCGCCTGGGGAGCCCTGGCGGCAACGGGCATACTTCACTATTTCCCGGCGGCTCCTTTAAATATAAATCTGGCGGCCCTGATCTGCATGGCTGCGATGTTTGCCGGCGCTTCCCGCGCACTGCTGACTTCGATCGTTTTTGCAATAGAAACTACCGGGCAGTCCAATGCGCTCCTGCCTCTTCTGGGTGCATGTGCTGCAGCCTATTTCGTCTCTTTTTTCCTGATGGAGGGCAGCATCATGACTGAAAAAATAAAAAGGCGCGGCATTCATGCGCCGGACGTTTATCAGCCGGATATTTTACAATCCGTTTCCGTTGCCGGATTTTTGAAGAAAGCCGAGGGGCCGCATTTCAGACTGCCCCATATTTATACTTCGGATGACCTGGGTTTTGCTGCTGAAATGATGGGAAAATATAATACGGCGGAATTGCTGGTACTGGAAAACCAGGACAAGCCGGTTGTCTCGGGCGTGATTACTTCAGAGGCGATTCTTAAATATTACAGTACACAAAAAATAAAGGATCACGACTATCAGTCGCCCGGGAAAACCCGGCGCATCATGGTCCGGGGAAGAAATCTCTTTAAACATTAAATAATATTTTTATGAAGAAGGATCCAAATCAAAATGATTTCTGCGATGTCATGCTGGGTGGTTTACTGTCCGGGATCGTCGCAACCCTAGTCTGTTTTGCATACGATATTTTTTACCGGATGGCCACCAGTTACGGCCCTTCGGAATTCATCAATGTTTCGAGCATTATATTTATCGTCAACCTGCTCCTGCTCCTGTTTGGCATATTTTATTTTGCTTTCAGATACTTCTTTAAAAAGGGAGATCTGTTATTTTCCCTGCTGATGGGGCTGCTGACTGCCTACAGTGTGTGGAAGGCATTTACATTCCATCGTTTTACAGATACCCTGTTAAGCCGTGGGTTCAGTCAGCTGTTAGGAGGTACGCTGCTGATTATCGGCCTTTGCGCGATGGCAATTCCGCTGGTATTGAAAAACAAAAAGATTTCCGGATTTTTCATCTGAACCGGCCCGGCCGGTTTCCACCGTTACCGCTGCATGTGATTTTCGTCAGGTCCCTGCCTAATAAAAGTATTTATTTACTTTTATTAAATTCTTTGCCTATCTTTGGCATATCAAATCAACTTTCTTAAACTAATATATATGTTAACAGCAACAGAAAATATTCTCAACGTAACCCTGCTGGAACCCCGGCAAAAACACCCGGCTGTTTTTCTGCGTTTTGATGAATTGCAGGAAGATGAAAGTATGATCATTCACAACGATCATGACCCCAAACCACTGTATTACCAGTTACTCGGTGAAAGAGGAAATATATTCACCTGGGAATACCTGGAACAGGGACCGGAATGGTGGAAGGTGAAAATCACCAAACGGCTAAGCGGGGAAAGGGATGAGACCCTGGGGCAGATTGCCGCCAAAGACTTACGCAAAGCCGGGGTATTCAAAAAATACGGGATTGACTTTTGTTGCGGCGGAAAGAAAACCGTAAAAGAAGCCTGCGCAGAAAAAGGATTGGATGTGACCAAAATAGAACAGGAATTACAGCAGGCGGATACACTGCCCTCCGCCCGTCCCCTGCCCTACGACGAATGGAGCCTGGACTTCCTGGCTGATTTTATTGTGAACACCCATCATGGTTATGTAAGAAAAACGCTGCCCGATATACGGACTTATGCTGAAAAAGTAAGACGGGTACATGGGGACCGGCATCCGGAATTATTCCGCATCCATCAGCTGGTGGAAGAAATAAATACCGAATTAACAGGCCACCTCTTCAAAGAAGAAAAGGTGTTATTTCCGTTTATAAAAGATCTGGTTGCGGCAAAAAATAATATGAAACCATTGACTCCCTCGCATTTCGGGACGGTCCAAAACCCTATTCAGGTGATGGAAAACGAGCACGAACTGGTCGGAAAGAACCTGGAAGAAATCAGGGACCTTTCCCATCAATATACATTACCCGAAGATGCCTGTGCCAGCTACCGGTTGCTGTACAAGATGCTGGATGAGTTTGAGCAGGATCTTCACCTGCATATCCACCTGGAAAATAATATTCTCTTTCCCAAAGCACTCGAACTGGAAAAATTCATAAAGAAATGAAAACACAAACCCCGATCAAGCGGCATCCGGCCCTGGTCTCTTTTTCCAAAGATCATCATTTCGGGTTGTTACTGGTTTGGAAAATCAGACAGGGTCTGCATCATGCCATTCAGGCGGACCGGATCAGCCATTACGTATTATTCTTTTTTAAGGATGATCTTGAAATGCATTTTAAAGACGAAGAACAATTGCTTTTCTCAAAATTGCCTGCCGGGGACCTCTTAAGAAAACGCGCTGAAGCTGACCATCAAACTATATATAAACTGATAGCCGCCATTGAAAAAGCAAAGAATGATACAAAACTGCTCACCCGGCTGGCGGATGCGTTGGAGAAACATATCCGTTTTGAAGAAAGGGAACTGTTTAACCACCTGCAAAATAATTTTTCATCAGAAGATTTAGAAAAAACAGCCGGTCGTTTTCCAACCAGAATTGAACCTTTGGAAGAAAAATGGAAAGATACTTTCTGGGTTATTAAAAAATAAGCAATGCTCAGCCTTACCTGCAAGACCGCCATTAAAGCCGTTATTTATCTCGCTTCCCGAACGGAGCCGGGAGAAAAAGCAGGCATCCGGGAAATTGCGGAATTCATTGAAGCCAGCGAGCACACGGTGGGGAAAATGCTGCAATCCCTGGTTAAGGAAAACGTGATTAACAGCAGCAAGGGTCCCAATGGCGGATTTTATGTTACGGCCAAACAAAAGAACAATGCCATCATCAACGTCATTGTGGCGATTGACGGCAAAGAGGTATTTAATGAATGCGGGCTTGGGCTCAGTAAATGCTCCGCCACGCATCCCTGCCCGATGCATAATGATTACAAAAAAATAAGAGACGGATTTAAAGCGATCTGCCAGCAAAAAAAAATAAGTGATCTGTGTGAGACCGTGAATGAGGGGTTTGCCTACCTGGCGGGATAAACCTGACCAGCCTTCCATTCCTCTTTTTAGTTTTTTGGCCTTTTCACTTTGAAAGTCCAGTAGGTGAGGCTGTCCCCGGGATTGGGAATATACTGGTGGGCCAGCAGAGCGGGAATGATTACAAAATCGCCCGGTGACAAAACACGTTCCTGAACATCGCGGATCACACCGCCCACCCAGTTTCCTGAATGATCCCCGGTTTCCTTTTTCCCATTACCAACCTCATGCCCTGTTTTCAAAATACCATGACCCGAGCGGATGATGGCTACATCGTCCCACTGCTCATGCATTTCCACCGCACCGGCGGCCGTCCGGATGGTCACCATGTAGGGTGCACGGTCTTTACTGAATCCCAGAATGCGATAGGCCATCGGAGGCTCCACCTTCGCCTTCACCACCGAGTCCAGGGCAGATCTCAACAACGAGTCTGTCTGGTGAACCGTGAAAAAACTGAGAGGAATTTCAGTCTGTACCCCTCCGGCCGTTGCAGGCTCTTTTTCAGACGGGTGGTTGCAGGCGGTGATGCCCGCTACGGTGATCAGTATGGAAAGAAAAAACCGGTATTTCATATTTTCTGAATGGTTAGTTGAATTTTTATAAGAATCATGATCATGATATATACCGGTACACCGGTCTCGTGAGACAGGTAGGGCCGCCACCTCCTTTTACGCTGATTTCTTCTCCCTGATATACGGTGACGGTACAACCGGCTTTTTCCAGCGCCGCTTTTGTTTGCGGATTACCATCCACCATCAGACATTGTCGCGGTGCCATCGCCAGCACATTGCAGCCCATGGAATCGAATTCCTCATCCGGTACTTCGATCAGCTGATAACCCGTTTGATCAATAGCTCTCGGAATACAATCGGCATTAAAGGGGCATATACTACGGCCAGGTTTGTATCCACCGGACTCAAAATAGACATGAGATGAAAAACATCTGCCGGTCCTTTGTAATGAGGCAGGGGAACAGCGATAACTTCTACCCCCAATGGATTCAAAGTTGGGTTAATTGTTTGATGCCTTCCTCATTGGTACGGTAGGTATGACCGACAGCAGTGTATGTTCGTCAAGCCAGGCCACATCACCTCCTTCCACAGTGCCGGGTGCTGTGATGCGCGCCCAGCACGGGAATAGCGTTCAGCTTCAAATGCCTTTTTTCGGCCAGGGGTTCATTCATCCTTCCTGCTTTACCCATATTACAGATGATCATGCCACTGGTTGGTAGCAATGGAAGCGTCCCTGCAGTAGATGGAATCCATATTGACAGACGGATCTTCCGGTAAGAAATGAATTTCCGCACCCTGATTTTTTAAAACAGACTGAAACATGTCATATTCTTTCAAAGCATTTCCGGAAATCAGGTTTAGCGAGAAAATTTAATTCTTTCCAGCATTTTTCAATATGTGCATCACTTATAAAAGCCTGCTCTGCGTTTTTTATGAAGAGGGATTTTATTTTTCCGGTATCTGAATGAGCGGTATACATGATTTGAATTTTTTCGCCGAAAGCGTCAGGAATTTTTTTTCCAGATGGTCCAAACATAAAAAGGCACGCCGAGCATTAACAGGATAAATCCCCAGTAAACAATATCCTGGCCCGAACCAACAATGGCCCAGAAGGAAAAAAAAAAGCCAGTGATGCAAGTACAATGGGCCGTCCAGCCGTTACCCGGCATCCAGTATTTATTTTCCAGCCGGATAATCAGATAGGATGCAGCCGAAAAAAGATAGGGCACCAGTACAGATAACGTGGTAAGCAGGATGAGAAATTTAAATTGCTCCACCAGGCCCCGGGTATAATTCATGTACATCAGCAAGGAGACCGAGGATGCTGCCGATACACCATGACCCGTCGCCGGAACGCCTTTTTTATTTTCCTTGCGAAAACAGGTGGGGAATAAATGATCCTTCGCGATGGCCCAAGGTATTTGTCCCTGGACCAGGATCCATCCATTCAATGCTCCAAAAGCCGCAACGGCTATTCCTGCACTCACCCAGTAGCGGGCGTTACTGCCCCAGATCATGACAGCCGCATCGGTAAACGGTGTAACCGAATGCTGCAGGTCTTTTCCGGGAATCATTCCCATCATACTGATCGTACTCAAGAGATAAATAATCGTCGGTGACCCCGATACCCAACATCGTAGCCCTGGGGACGGTTTTTTCCGGATTGGCTACACTGCCCGAAGGAATCGTAGCGCATTCCAGCCCCAGGAAAGCAAAAAATGTATACGTGGCCGTTGCTGAAATAGCGGCCCAATCTGAATCTCCGCTTGCATTGAAAGGAAGAAAATTTGCCTCCAGTGAATAAAGAATAAACCGGCCGCCGGCTACCAGCAATCAGGGGTAATATTTTTAAAACCGTTGTGACCAGTTGTAATTTTCCGGAAGTTACAATCCCCAGCGTATTGATCCAGGTAAGCAGCCAGATCGCACCCAGTCCGGTAAATCACGGCCAGCAGGGTATTTGTTGCCAGTGCCGGGAAGAAATGTACTCAATGCGCTGACCAGGGAAACGGCAATGGCGGCATTGGTGCACCAGAGGGAAATCCAGTAACCCCAGGCAACAAGGAAGCCGGCAAAATCCCCAAGGCCCCTTCGCGAGTACGCATAGGGTCCGCCATCTAGCCTGCGGCATCATCTTACTTAAATTACTGAAAACCTTCGCCAGTAAAATGGCGCCGATGGTAGAAAAAACCCAGCCCAGTAACTGATCCCGCCATAAGCCGCCAGAGCTGCCGGCATCATGAACACACCCGCACCGATCATATTTCCCACGACCAGCGAGGTACTGGTCCATAGACCTAATTTATTTTTTTGCCGGGGGGATTCAGTCATCTGAACGGAAGTTATAAAAATACCCCCTGCAAAAAACTTACAGGGGGTATTATTTTATTTTCAACCCGTTGACGATCGTTAAACCGTATTAATCCTTTACCATTTTCGAGAAATCTCCATAAAGGCTTTCAAATACTATCTTGCCGTCTTTATTAAAGTTGTCGAATTGCACCAAACTAACATATACAACTTCTCCTGTTTTCTTTGATTTGCCTGACCAGGTCCACCAGGACTGCACCACTTTGGCATCCTGGTCTTTATAAGACAGGTAATCCGGATAGCCCACAACCTTGAGTTTGATATCGTCATAAAAATCAAAATCTGAAGTCCACATTTTAAAAGCCTCGGCTATGGGAACCGGTTTAGCCATACCCGTAACCCAGAACCTGGCGGTGTCTGCGAAAATAGCTGTGTTGGTGGCGACATCCTTGTCGAGGTAGGCCTTCACGGATTTGTTTACCACATCAATGTAGGGGTGTTTGATGTAGATCGTTCCGTTCTTTTCTTCTTTCTGAGAGAAGCCCGCGAATCCCATGAGGACCAGGCTGAGCATTAAAATAATCTTTTTCATGTTGTCTTTTTTTGAGGGTTAGCTTTAAAGGTATGTAAATCCCGGACCCAGGTAAGAAACTAATTAGGATACCCGCCTTACTTTTTGCTGATAATTTTCCTTTTATGAATTACCATTTTTCTATATATATGTAAATGTTTATATGACTTCATTTCGTTGGATTATTAATGAGATCTGCATCCTTAACTTGCATTTGTCATTTTTTTTCATCCCTTATGATATATTAAAGTTCATCCGGTTCAATAACTAATAAATATGCATATCACTATTATAGGTGCGGGTCCGGGGATAAGTCATGCAGTTGCCCGGTTATTTGGAGAAAAAGGTTACCGGGTTGCATTAATAGCCCGCAATGAGGAAAAATTAAAAGCGGAATCGGCCAGCCTGGAAATGCATGGAATTAAATCCATGTATGTGACTGCGGATGCCGGAAACGAAACTTCTTTATATAAAGCGTTGGATAGCATCCATGACAACTTTGGATATGCGGAGATGATTTTATACAATGCCTATGCGCGTATCCTTAAACCCATCGGAGGTGAAACCTGGGAAAGCATTGTTCAGCAACTGGCCGTGAATGCAGGAGGGGCCTTCCACCTGTTAAAAAGGGAACTGCCCTTCTGTAAAATGAAAAATAAAGGGAAGTTGTTTTTCACCGGAGGCGGATTGTCCATTTACCCGCAACCCAATTTTACCGGTCTGGGTATCGGCAAAGCAGCCCTGAGGAATCTGGTTGCCGGCGCAGCAGCTTCGGTGCAGGGAACCCCTATACATATTGCGACGGTAACCGTTTGCGGTTTTGTAAAAGATGGTGACCCGAAGTATAGTCCGCAGTCGATTGCAGCATTATACTGGGACCTTTTCAATCAGCAGGAAGGTGAATTCCAAACGGAAGTCATTTACTAATCCGCTGTTTTTTCATATTATTTTTTGTCCGGAATGAACTGAGCGGCGCTGCATCCGTTCCGGCGGCGGGTTCAGTTATTTGCTATCCATAAAAGCGCTAATTTTATCCCAATATATTTTCGATGCAAATCACGGCAAAACTCACCCAGCTTCTTCCCCTGCAGACCGGAACCGGTAAGAACGGGCCATGGAAAAAACAGGACATCATCGTTGAAACAGACGCCACGTATCCCAAGAAGATCTGTATTTCCATCTGGGGTGACAAAATAGATACGGGCCAGCTGCAACCCGGCAATATGCTGAAAATTGATTTTGATGTGGAAAGCCGTGAATTCAATGGCCGCTGGTACACGGATGTGAAAGCCTGGAAAATAGAAGTGGCGGGTGGAACGACGACCGGGGCCACAGAAAAAGCGACCGGTAATGTCGGTCCGGAAAATACCGGTAATGGCGACGACCTTCCTTTTTAAGCTTACCAGCCATTTATTCACACTCCTTAGAATACCCCGGGTTTCATTTACGAACGAATACTGATTAACACGATCCTCCCTACCGACTCTTACAAAATTTATTGCAACTTTTTCACCATTTACCGGTCTGATCAACTACGTGAACCATACTATTGGAAATAGTCCGGATGACAAAAACCTCGTTAACCGGGTTTTGCGCGGGGATACCCGTGCTTTCGGGATCATTATAAAGAACACTGAAAACCTCGTTGCAGGGATTGTATTCAAAATGATCCCGGTGGCGGAAGACCGCAGGGACCTGGCGCAGGATATTTATCTGAAAGCTTTTCATAACCTGGCGAGTTTTCAATTCCAGTGCAAGCTCTCTACCTGGATTGCCCGGATTGCGTATAATACCTGCCTGTCCTGGATAGAAAAGAAAAAATTCGTTTTGCCCGGCAACCTGCATGAATCTGATAACGGGCATGTCCGGACCACCGAAACGATGCACTACGGATCTGCTGCCAGCAGTGAATCTGAAAGCCGGATTTTCCAAAAGGAACTTTCCGGTATTCTCCGGCAGGAAATAGGCGGACTGCCCGCCATTTACCAGACCCTGCTCACCTTATTCCACCAGGAAAACATGCGTTATGAAGAACTGGTACAGATAACCGGCCTGCCGGAAGGAACGGTCAAAAGCTACCTGTTCAGGGCCCGGAAAATGTTGAAAGAAAATTTATTGTCAAAATATAAAAAGGAGGCATTATGATGAATAGCCACCCCACCGATGCGGAAATCCAGCAATACTGTCTGGATCCCGCTGCCTGCAGCCGGGCCCTGACCGGTCATATCGAATCCTGCGCAGCGTGCCGGGCCGAAGTGGAAGCCTACCAGCTGGTCATTTCCGGAATAAAGCAGGAAACCAAAGCGGTCTTTGATTTTGATTTGCCTGCCCTGGTCATGAAGCAATTGCCGCAGCCGGCCCCGCGTTTTTCCGCAGACCGCTTTATCGCCGTTTTCCTGGTCATTTTTATTTCCTGTTTTACCGGCATTCCGGTAATCCTTTTCCACCGTTATATTTTAAATATGTTTACCGGGATCCCGCCCTTTTTTATTTACAGCATGATCGCCTTTGCGTCCGTTATTGTGGGTTTGAAAACACTGGATATGTACAGGAAATATAAAGCACAAATGCGCCTTATAAATTTTAATCAGATTATTTGAAACTATTTCTCCATTCACCAGTCTGCTTATTCAGAAACCATATTAAAAAATGAACATGAAAAAACTTCTTTCCACCGCCACGATCCTTGTTCTTGCGTTTGCAGCCCGGGCAGAGGACAGTTTTGATCCCCTGAAAGACAGGCAGCTATATTTTGATATACTGAATATCTGCGGTGTGCTTACCACCATTTACCTGATTTCTTCCATCATCATGCGGATCCTCAGGCAGCATTATAATTACCGGATCAGGAACAGGATCCTCGATAAGGGAACGGAGGAAAATATCGTGCGGCAGCTTCTGCAACCGGATAAAAAGGAAAATAAAAACGAAATCCTGCAATGGTTCTTTATGCTGGCCGCCATCGGTGCGGGACTCACCCTCGTCAATTTATTCCGCCCCTTTGGTCTGCATTCACTGGCCATCCTGGCATTCAGTATCGCGGCGGGCTTTGGAGCTTACTATTACTTTTCCAGGGAAACGGAAGCGTAGTGTGGGCGTATGAGCGTATGGGCGTGAAATCCGATAAAATTGGAATAATAACATTTATACATGAAACTGATTTTTTTCCTGGTTGCTTTTTGCCTGTTGAGTATCCGGGTATATTTTTCCTGGTCCGGAAGGGACAGGGAAAAAAGAGGCGAGTCTGTAAGTGATATGGTTATCAAGTCAGATAACTTTTATGAGGAAATGAAATATGCCGGCAAATTCCAGCTTACCGACGACGAAACCGCTTTTAAATCCATTTCTCCCGGAGGATATTTTAAGTTCCGTAAAAATGAAGAACGCATCAAAGCGGAAAGCAACCTGCAGGGCACCATTGAATATACGATATACGACGGGAAAAATAACCTGGGCATGAGCGTAGAGGGGAAAAGACTGGTCGCAGAAGCCATCCGTGAAATGATCGACTGGGGCTTTGATGCTCCAGCCCGCCTGGAGCGCATCTACCGGAACGGAGGAAGCCGGGCTTTGCTCAATGAAATAGACAGTATGAAATCCGATCCTGTAAAGATGTTGTATCTGGACCGTCTGTTTACTCTGGATTCACTTTCTTCAGATGAATGGATGTTGATGGCAAACAGAATCGGATCCCTCGGGTCTGATATGGATAAGGCAAATCTTTTCCGGACGATGATCGACAAGGGTTTGGCAAATGGCAATATTTTCGACAGCCTGCTGGAACAGGTATCTCATCTGGGTTCCGATATGGATAAAATCAATCTGTACAGGGAACTGATGAAAGAAAAAAATATCACGGAAAAACAGTGGATCGGCCTGATCCATAGAGCTACTCAGCCTGAATCGGATATGGATAAGGGGAACCTCCTGGTAGAAATTGCGTCGAAAATGCCCAAAACCGAAACTATAAAATCCGCTTACCTGGAGGCTGCCAGATCAATCCATAACGACTCCGACTATGGCAGGGCTGTACGGGCTGTTGTTGATTAGATATCAGTCCACCCCGAATGCAAAAACGGTGTACGACATACTCCTGCTGCCGGCACCATTGACCATCATCAAATTCATAAAACCATATTCTCCCGGAGCCAGCCTGGATGCGGGTATCATGATATAGTCATCCGTTCCCTTCTGAACATTGAATGGAATCTCAGCGGCATTGGTTGTCGATTTATCCCGGTTATACATACCACCCTCGCTGCTGAGTACTGCCTCCCTGTCCCCTTTTTTCGGACTGAATTTGTACAAGCGGATCATCATGGACGGATCCATCATCATGCTCATGCCGGTTTTTATGGCAAAACGAACCGAATCCCCGCCTTTGATACGGACAGTCGATTGATCTCCCTGCACTAATAATCCGCCTTCACTGCCGCCATAACCCAGGGCCTTGGTTTTGGATACCATTTTGCCTGAAGTCTGCTCGAGTTCAACCAGGGAATCCCCCCGGTAATAATAAATATGATTTAAATACTGTGGACCGGATACGTAATCCGTATTCGCTTGTCCTTCCGCAGAACATGTAAAGAAAATGAGGATAAGGTAAATGGTTAATGGTTTCATATAAACTGACTAAAAATCAGAACATGTAACCGGCAAATAATTGCAACACATTATTCTTCACGTTGACTGTAGGAATAAAGGCCGGCTGTTCCCCGGTATAAGATGCGGGGTTTTTATACATATCCCCGAAACTGATATTATACCGGGCACCGATCAGTATCCCTTTAAACGGATGGATTTCTATGCCCCCGGTGGCGCCATAATCGAATTTGTTATAATAGTCAATGACCGAACCATACGGGCCGGCTGCAGAAGATCCGCTGGTACTGTCGGCCTTTGCATTTATCAGGAACGCGATCTGCATACCCACCTGCAATTGAACGAATTTGGTTATGTTGATGGCCAGCATCTGGGGCAGGAGGATATAATCCAGGTTCACCGCACCCGTCACTGAATTGGTCGCATAGTTATAACCCTGCCGTGAATAGATCAGCTCCGTCCGGGAACCCAATATGGATTTGGAGGGGGGCGAAAAAAAGATACCCGCCAGGAAACCCGTCTGGTTACTGCTGTTGATGGAACTGGCATTGGTTACATTGGCGAAGTTGATGCCTCCTATCAGGCCCAATCCGATAGGATTATTTTCCTTTTTGTTACCGGTATCGTTTTTCTGGCAGTATATACCTACGGGAATTAAAAGGATCAGAAGGAAGGTTAATATTTTCATTTCCCGGCCAAGCTAAGAAAACAGTTCCCGGAAGTCAATAGAACAAAAGTTAGGTAGGCGGAACCGGAAGCAGCGGGCCGCCCGGCAGACGCCAGTCCAACACACAATTTCCTTTATGTACATCATTAGTTTTTGGGTTTAACCACCACCGTAACCGCAGGGTCAATCACTACCGGATATTGCGCACCCGTATCCAGTTTAAATGCGAAATCGCCCGGAGGGCCATCTCCCACTACTGTCTGCCCGCCAGCTATACCACTACAGGATGATCCGCTCAGATTAAATGACGGTTCAGTGATATTTGACCCTCTGAAAGTAAGCTGTACGATTGAAGGCTGGTTTGGGCCGGCATCGACAACTGTTCCCGTACCTGAAATGATGTTCATCACCTCACCGCTGCCCGTCCATGTTGATTTACAATTATTATCACCCTGAAATGCGGGCACTACCGTTGTACTGCCGTTGGAATTAACCGTAACGGTTACATTCGTTCCATCCTTCACCTCTACTGTCAGATCAGCGTTGTCCGTTGCGCCAAAAACAAATCCCGCACCGCCGTCCACAATATTGTTGTCGTATTTAACAGATATATCGTATGTGAAGTCATTGCCAATGATCGTAAATGAATCGTCCAGTCGCAGGTCATGAAAGGAAACTGTTGAGGTAACACCATTGACGGTAACACTAGTTCTGAAAGGAAAATTTTTTATTTTAACGCTCAGATCAACCGGATTACCAGTATTAGGTACCTGTGCAGGTGCTGTATAGTTGCAGGATGTGCCATTTGGAATTACCGTTCCATAAACTGAATTCCCGTTGGATATACCGTCTACGGTCCAACCATCGATATTATTGGCAGTCGGCAACAGCGGTGCCGGCGCTGCGAGCAAATCTGCATCCTCAGAACCAGAACCTGAGCTGACGGTTGCATCAGAAACCTGGATGAATATAATATCCCAGTCATTTTTTTTATTAACCATTAACTGGTGATTTTTTAAATCGCCACCCGGCACAGGTGCCAGGTAAACACTTTCAAAAAGACTGTAGGGAGTAAAATGGGTGGTAGACACTGAAACAACATGATTGGATGTATCTGTTGTGCTGTTTCTTAACCCATGCCAGACTCCTGCAGAATCCTGATAGGCGATGCGCGAAACTAAAGGAGAAGATCCCCTCATATCAGTAGAATCATAATGATATCTGATGGTAACCGGAGTGGCAAATTTTAAACCGTCAGGTAAAAATTCATAAGAATCGCCAACCCCCCCGGGAGCGAAATTGGTTGTATTCATAATCGTGATCGTATCTCCTGAGGGAAGCGCGCCATTGGGAATGACCAGTTCGATTTTCCCATCCGGAGTGGCAATGCTTCCTCCGCCTGCCGGAATAAATTTACTTACAATTGGTCCTGTTGGCATTCCTCTGGGAGTGGGTATTCCTGCCGCATTACCTCCGGTATTATTGTTGTTGTTATTATTGTTATTGGTGTTACCTGATAAAGGCCCGGAACCTTTATTACAGCAAAAGGCAATCACCAGGAACGATAAGATGAATGCGACTGCAGGAAGCTTTTTCATTGTGCGTAATTTCCGATAAAACTACATTTCTGAAAAAAGTCTGTCAATAGAACAAAAGTTAGAAGAGACCAGGAAAGAAAAGAAAAAATTGCGGAGTTAACCCGCTATTTATTGCCGAACGCCTTATTGATGGCCTCGGTCCTGTTTTGAACATGCAGTTTTTCATAGATCCGGTGAATATGCTGGCGCACAGTACCGGTGCTGATGCTGAGCCGGTCGGAAATTTCCTTGTATAATAATCCTTTTGCGAGAAGCTGCAGGATTTCATTTTCGCGGGCAGACAAAATGCCGGACCTGTCGCCGCCTTCATGGCTATGCATTCTTTCAATCAGTTTCCTGGCAATCTGCGTACTCATGGGAGCGCCACCTTCATGCAGTTCGATCAGGGAATCGGGAATTTTCGACAGGGGTGTTTTTTTCAGCAAATACCCGTTGGCTCCAGCTTCCAGGGCCTCAAATACTTTTTCGTCATTTTCATATATGGTGAACATGATAAACTGGGAATGCGGGCACCGCTTTTTTACTTTTTTTATGCAGTCTATACCACTCATGCCTGGCAGGTTAATATCCATGATCACAATATCAGGTTCCCAGGCAGGAAGGTTTTCCAATGCAGATTCAGCATCTGTATAAGCGGCAAGCAATTCAAAACGTTCATCCAGGGTAAGCAGGCTTACCATGCCTTCGCGCACTTCTTTGCCGTCTTCAACCAGGCAGACTTTAATGGGTTGCATAGCATAAATTTACCGGCGTTGACAGGGGTCAGCAATATAACGAAAGTTATACCGACAGCGGAACCTCGATTTCGATCACCACGCCTGTTCCATTAATTATTTTGAAACTTCCGCCAACCGATTCTATTCTTTTCTGCATATTTTTTAACCCATTTCCTGCGATGTCCTTACCGTGATGGCTGATATCAAACCCTTTACCGTCGTCACGAATCGAGACAAAAAGTCCGGAGTTTATACGGAATTCAATCCGGGCTTCCCTGGCATTTGCATGTTTTACTATATTATGCAGGCTTTCCTTAATGGTAAGAAAAACATTTCTCCTGACCTCACCGCTTACAAAAACTTCCGGGATATTTTCAGGCAACCTGATCTCACACCGGATCTCATGTTCTTCACAATATTCCTTTGCGTAAGAACGGATGTAAACCAGGAGGTCACCCAGTGAATCATTTTTTTCATTCATGGCCCAGACTATCTCATTCATCTTGTCGATTAATTCAGCAGAGTGGTCCATTATTCTATCGATATCATCTTTTGTAATATCGCTGAAACTATTTCGTCTCACTTTTTCCGACAGAAAACGAATGGAGGAGAGCCCGGCTCCCAGGTCGTCGTGCATATCCGTGGCGATACGCGTGCGCTCCTTTTCTATGGCCTGCTGTTTTTCAAATGCCACCTGCTGTTTCCGGATCCTTGTGGTCAGGTACCATTTTACAAGGAGCCATATTAAAAAGGCAGACAGGGTGACCATGATGAACTTAAAAATGGCCGTTTGCCAAAATGCTTTTTTAATTTCAATAGCCAACGACTTCATGAAAGGACTGACTTCCCCGTTTGCATCCAGGATACGAAGACGGAAACGGTAATTCCCCGGAGGTATTTTACTGTAACGGGTATAACGCCTGGTTCCGCTTTTGATCCAGTTTTCATCGAATCCTTCCAGTTTATATTCATAGCGACAGGACGCCGCATGCTGGAAACTGATACAGGAAAAATCGAGTGAAAATGTATTCTGGTCGTACGACAAAACAATTTTTGACATTTCCTGTGGATTCGGTACAAAACCTTTTGACGAATCGTTTACATAAAAATTAATAAGCTGCGCGCGGGGTGGGTAAATTTTATCCTTTATCCTGTTCGGGTAAAATGATACCAGGCCATTGTCCGTTCCGGCGATACATTTACCGGAAGGAAGTATAACAACCGGACTTTCGCTAAAATTATTTGACGGCAACCCGTCTTCAACGGTGAATAAGCGTCCTTTGTTTTCACCTTTATTATAATAATACAAACCCTTATCTCCGAAAACCCATAATTTATTTTGATCCCCCAGCACGCTATTGACTCCCCTGAATGGAAGCAGGGCGTTTATATTTGATTGCCTGAGATTAAACCCATTTTTGTCTATCCGAAAGAAGCCCGCATTGGTTGCCACCAGCACTTCTGTACTGTCTTCCAGGAATTGCATGATGTATTCATGAAAACCAAAACTCTTTTTTATCAGATAATCACCGGTTGCGCGGGGATCGGCCAGTACATACAGGCTGTCTGCGACATCCCTTACATAAATATTATGCTCTTTATCTTCATACAAAGAATAAAAACTCTTAAACGGCTGCTTATTCAATATCGTAAACGGCAGAATGATGCTTTTCCCTCCCTGGTTCATAATCCGGTAAAGTCCTCCCCAGGTTGAAAACAACAGGGAACTATCGTGCAGGCAAATCAACTGGTTTATCCAACCGGATCCAAAAAGTTCCTTTGACATGCGTGGATAAACAGCCAGCTTCATCTTCTCCGAAATCGTGTTGTATTTATAGAGCCCCTTATTGGTTAAACACCAGGCAGTCTTTTTACTGTCGAAGTATAACTGGTATACAGAACCGTCGAATGGCTTCCCATTTTCAGTAAGTGGCTGGTGAACCCTGGTTATCTTTAAAGAGGAGTCCAGTTGCCAGAATACGGGGGCATCCTGCAGGATACACCAGACATTATGATTTCGATCGGCCCCTACCCAGGAAACATTATTTCCCTTCCCTCCATGATCAATTTCATTTTTTGAAAGCGATTTGGAAAAAGAATTGTTTTCGACGTTGGTATAGCTGACTCCGTTACCAAAACTTCCGGACCAAATATTTCCTACGTTGTCAAAATAAAGGGAAACGATATTGTTGCTGCAGATACTAAATGGATCCAACGCATAATTCCTGAAGTGCTCTACAAACTTTTTTGTCAGCGTATTAAAAGTAAAAATGCCATTCCCCCCGGTACCCACCCACAATATTTCTTTGGAGGACAGGGCGGCATAGCGGGACTCCGTAACCGGTGTTGCACCCATTTTATTATAAATATTATAAAGACCGGAAACGGGGTTGAGGGCAATCAGTCCTTTGGAACTGGAAAGCCAGGCAGCCGTATCGTTTTGGAAATAAACATGGAAAATCTGCAGGGAAGGTTCCCTTTGATTTTTCGCGTTCACGAAGAAATGCTGTTCCCGGATTAAAGAATCATGATGAAAAACATAGTGGGTGGTGCCGATACTCAGATAGGTCCAGATATGCATTTCCCCCTTCCCCGCCTGGCTAACCAGCATCCCGTCAACCGCCTCCGTCGACAGGACCGGCCGGAATTTTCCTGTCCGGGTATTGAATATTTTTACAGCCTTCGATTTGGTATCTATAAACCACAGGTCATCCTGGTTACTGAATCCCAGCAGTACACAGTACGTATCTTCCATCCGGCCATCGGCCATGCCAATGGGGTAATGTGTAAAGCTGTTATCGCCGGGATTGAAGAGATCGATCCCGGCATTGTTACCGATCCATATCCGTTGGCTGGAATCTTCCAGGATACGGGTAATAAAATTCCCGGCAAGGGATTTTTTATCCTGGTCCTCGTGCTGGAAGTTGATGGTACGGATCCCGTCGAATACCGTGATTCCGCTGCGTGTACCCAGCCACATATATCCCCGGCTGTCCTGTAAAAAATGATACACAATATTATTTGCGAGGCCGTTTTCAACATTGAGATGCCTGAAATTATAATAAGGATTGAATTTTTGCGAAAAGGCAGGATGAAAGCATCCTGCTAAATAAACGAGTGGAATAATATAGAGGCGGCGCAACTGCATGCCAGCGGTTTGCTTAATAAATGTAAGCTATTGGAAATAAAACAGCCGCTATTTATAAAAAACGGATCGGATGCTATTCCTAAGGTTTAATTAACCAGAATGATGATACAGGTCATAGGAATATGCCGGCAATTCAGATACTTTTGGATTATAGGTTTAAAATCTAACAGGAAACTCTCATAAGTTTTGGATTCATAAAGCAGAATCCGTTCTGCGCATACCGGTATCATGCAGGAATTGAAAGAAGATAAAACGACTAAAGCGGGGAAAACCAGAAAGCTGTTCTCATACGGGATCCGGATAACCGTCGTCCTGTTTATTCTTTTCGGAATCTCTGTTCTTTACGAATACATTACCATGACCCCGGAAAAATTGTTCAGTGAGAACTTTCAGGCCTTTGAACTGAATGAAGCAGGCGATACAACTGCCAGTCCGCTGAGAGAATCTTATAAAAAAGGAAACATGGAGTCCGTGATCAGGGAATTCGACACATTAAAATCACCGGAACCTTTTGATTATATTTTAGCAGGCAATGCGTTCCTGGGAACGCATCAGCCCGCAAAGGCGATCCATGTCTTTTTAGCATTTTTGGAAATCAGTGAAGCCCGTAAAACCCATTCTTTTGATGAAGATGCTGAATATTACCTCGCATTCAGTTATCTCGGTAACCGGGAACCCGGGAAAGCCCTTCCGCTGTTTGAAAAAATTTATGCGGATCCCTACCATCGGTATAACAAAAATGTCAGTGCCTGGTTCCTCCGTAAATTGAAAAGGTCCTTCTCTTCCCAATAAACCGGATCAGAGCGTATCGCTCTCTAATACTTCAAATCCTTACTTCCTATTATTATAATTCCTGTTCAGAGTTTATCCATTTTCTTCTGAATGGCAATCCGGCGGTTTTCCGTTTTTATGAATGAAAGTGCTTTCCGGAAATGTTTTCGGGCTTTGTCGTTGTCAATATCCGTATACAGTTCCCCGAGCAGGGAAAAATAGAGGGGATTATGAGTCAGATTTAGTTTTTCAGCCTCTGTAATGGCCGGCACGGCCCCATTTACTTTGTAAAGCGCAAAAGTCCGGTTAAGTGCAGCTATGGGAGAATATTTAATTTGTAACAAACGGTTATAGAGTTCTAAAACGGATTCCCATTTTTCCCGGGTATCCGTTTTTTGAGTGTTCCAATAAGCAATGCCCGCCTCCAGATGATAGGTAGAAATTTCATTCCCTTTTGCGGCAAGATTTAAAAAATACACACCCTTACTGATCAGTTCAGTGTTCCAGAGACTGATATCCTGCTCATCATATAATACCGGTTCGCCGTTTTTATCTTCACGTGCTTCAAACCGCGAGGCATGGAAACACATCAAGGCAAACAGTGCATTGACGGCCGGTTTGCCGGTGAATTCATTTTCAGCCAGCATATAGCAGAGGCGCATGGCTTCCAGGCAAAGGTCTTTGCGCAGGATCTGATCATTACTGACAGAATAATATCCTTCATTGAATAAAAGGTAAATGGTGGTGAGGACGGTTTCCAGTCTTTCCCCAACCTGGGACGGACCCGGAAGTTCAATTTTTATTTTCTCCTCCCGGAGTTTTTCCCTTGCCCTTAATAATCTTTTGCTGATTGTTTCCTTATTGGTCAGGAAAGCCTGCGCAATTTCCTCTATACCGAATCCGCAGAGGATCCGGAGGGACAATCCGACCTGTGCTTCCGGAGAAATCGCCGGGTGGCAGATGGCAAACATCATCTGCAGCTGACTGTCGTTGATATTCCGGGGTGATAAGTCAATGTCCTCCGGATGAAAATCATCAGGTTCTTTTTTTAATGACGGTGAAATCTTCGTTTTGAAAATATGATCCCGCTGCAGGTGGTTGACTGCCTGGTTCTTTGCCACGTGATACAGCCAGGCAACGGGATTAGGCGGCAAACCGTTTAAGCCCCAGCTTTGGGCGGCCCTCAGAAAGGTATCGCTGGCGATGTCTTCTGCAATTTCTATCTGGTCAATACCAAAACGTTTACACAGGACGGAAACAATCTTACTGTATTCCGTCCTGAACAGATGCGGTATGAATTCCTGCTGCCCCATGGCTTAGTGGAGTCCGTCCCTTTTTGCAATTTTACGTACTTCCACACTATTGCCATCACCCTGTAAAACAGGACAGCCTTTGGCAAACTCCACGGCTTCATCAACTGAATCGGCTTTTACAATAATATAACCGCCGATGGTTTCCCTGATTTCGCCGAAAGGGCCGTTGGTTACCATGCCTTTGTGTCGTACCACCCTTGCCTCCTGGAAAGGCAGACCGTTTCCTCCGACAAATTTGTTTTTTGCCGTAATACTTCCGATCCAGTCCATCGTTTGTTTCATCCAGACCTGGATTTGTTCGGGAGAAGCTACTTTGTTACCGTCTTCATGCCTGAAGATCAAAATGAATTCGTCCATTTTTTTAAATTTTACTGGTTAACGGAATTATATTTTCCAACGACGGATTTCAAAAAGGACCAAACCGGTGAGTCCGGCCATGAGGGCTAATAATACCAACGGTATACAAATCAGCAACAGCCTGATCAGCCTTCCTGTTTTTCCCATTTTACGGTTCCTCCCATTGTAATTTCCGGAATCGAATATCTGTTATATAACAAGCCGGGCGGTATAAAATGGACATTTTTCAAAAAATGTTATCCGGTGCAGGGTTACTGCTACTACCGGTATCGCAAAGCGATTTTTTTATACCGGCCAAACTGATAGGCGGCCCCAGACAGAACGGTTGGGGGGAATAATTAAAGATTCATTTAATAAATTAATGATTTCTTTTAAACCAGAAATAAAACGGCAGGCCGGAAAACATCAGCAGCAAACCCAACAAAGACGCTCGGAACTGGACAATCAGGGTGTTGACCACCAGGATCCCGCAGAAGAGGATGATCATTACGGGAATGACCGGGTAGCCGATAACCTGCTTCGTAATTTTTTTCTGCATTTTCATTTTGATCAGACCCGCGGCAGCCAGGCCGAAAAACAGGTAAGTGGAAAAGACCACGAGGTTGGTAATCTGGTCAAAAGTCCCGGTCATTACCAGTACGCAGCTCCAGACACAGGTGTAGGCCAGAGCCACATAGGGTGTTTTGAAAACAGGATGAACCCAGGCCGCTTTCTTAAAAAATACATTTTCCTGGGCCATGCGGAAAGTAATTCTCGGATAGACCATGATACATCCGTTCAATGCGCCAAACGTACAGGTGAGGATGAGCGTTACAATCAGCGAAGCCCCCGCCCTGCCGAAGAGCGTTTCAGAAACTACGGCTGCCGCAATTTTATGCTCGGGAATTGCTGCCAGCTGCTCAAGCGGAAGCACTTTCATATACACATAGTTCAGTAAAACATATAATATCGTGGCGATGCCAACGCCGCCGACGATCGCATAAGGCAGGTTGCGTTCGGGATTTTTCATTTCTCCTGTAACAAACGTGATCGTGGCCCAACCGTCGTATGCCCAGAGTGCGCTGAGCAGGGCCCCGAAAAAACCACTGAAAAGCGCGGCTCCGGTCAAAGGATGAAATGAAATTCCATCCCGCAGCATGTTTCCCGGTTCACCCGTATAAAAAATTCCAGCACTTATCAGTAAGAGAATACCCAGAATCTTGGCGGCCGTCACGATATTGTTCAGGATACCTGCTTTTTTAACACCCCGTATATTCAACACGGTTAGTAAAATGATCATGGACATCGCCAGGATCTTGACGGACAATCCCCGGAAGGGATAAATAAAATGCGCAACCGATACATCCTGAAAAGCCGGCAACATTTGCGGAAAATGAAATAAGGCGTCGGCAGACTGTGAAAATACGAATGCCAACGCGGCAATGGAGCCGGTTCCTACAATCATAAAATAGGTCCATCCCAGTAGAAACGCTATAAATTCGCCATAGATCAGGCGCAGGTATTCATAAATACCGCCGGTTTCGCTGGTCATAGCGGCCAGTCCGGAATAAGTAAAAGCACCAAAAACCGAGATCGTGCCGGCCGCGATCCAGGCCAGTAAAATATAGGGTTCGCTCATCAGCGACTGCGACATCGGCGCGATTTTCTTGAAAGCGCCCGATCCGATCATGATACCGGCCACTAGCAAAATACCGGTTGGCAGGCCAATGACCCGTTTAAGGGGAATCCGGGTTCGGTCGGGATTTTCCTGCATTTGAGTTTTTAGTGATGTGCAGCGGAACAGGATCGTGCGGCACTAAATTAAACGATACTGACGTTCCGGACCATATCAATTCATGGTTTTCCGCAGAAAGGCCGTGTTATTCCGGTTTTGGGGGATGGCCCTCATCCCGGGAGGCCAGCTTTCTTTCCACTTTCCGGAGATGGTTATCCATACGGTGCAGGCCATGCACAGTGCGCCTTTTCAGATCACCGCTTTTCACTTCACGGGTAACGTGGTCATCCAGACGGTGCAGGTCATGTACGGTGCGCCTTTTCAGGTCACCATTTTTCACTTCATGATGAATGTGACGTACCTGACTTTTCATGTGTTGATTTAAATCAGCCAGATGCGGATGATTTTCTGCAAAACTGCCATCCTGTGCAAGAGCAATATCCGCCACGCCCATAAAAGCAGCCAAAAGCGCGGAGAAAAAAAACCAGGTTTTCATAGTATTTAATTCAGGTGCCGGAGCATATTAGTATGCACTATACTATAAAACCCGGTATTACGCTTTTTATTGCTTTTTCAGATCATTTCTCAACAGCAAAATACTGCCTGTCGCGACCCATCAACCGCATTCAGGACTAAATGTTAAGCATTTGGCTTTGGCATCAGGTTATTAGCCCTCCCCCTACATTCCAGCCTCATCCGCACTCGGACCGTAGGATCCCGGGATGGGAATATCCAGGAGACGCAGGAAAACACCCAGCTGGGCCCGGTGATGAATGGTTTGGGACATGGCCATGCGGATCACTTCCTGCTTGGTAATGGTAAAATAAATCTGGTCTCCGTTGCGCATGGTCCAGTTATTCTGCAGGAATTCATCCGTTGTTTTTGAAAGGGAATCCAGGGCCTTTTTTTGGTTTTCTTCAAATAAGGCCAGCAGGTCCCCGTTATTTTTTACCGGCGTGGGTTTATAACTCTCCGCGGCAAAATCCAGCACATCGGTTTTTATACCCATGGGTATCCAGCCGGGTAACTCCGCAATATGGGTTGCGAGTTGCCGGATGGACATACTTTTCGGGTGTGGTTTCCAGTCGTACTTGTCTTCCGGAACAATCTTCAAAAATTTACGCGTGATTTCTGCCTCTGACTTAACCTGGTTTTCAAAAAACGAAACAATGGTATTCATATAACATGTTTAATGTGTGAACAAAATAAGACAAGGCGGGCGACAACCCCGGGGCGGATGGGTTCATGGTTTAAATTTACCACATTCGTAGTATTGGATCCGGCCCGGAATTTCATTCTCTTTACAACATGAGGCCGGGTTCCGCCCGTCCCGGAAGGGCCGGGACGGGAAACGGCCGGGGTACGGATCCAAAACGGGAGCCCAAAATAATTAGTTTTAAATTACTAAAAAAATTAGTGTGCATAAAATATTTATCCTAGCTTTGAAGAATCAACTATTTTGAACGACTAAAAAATACGCAATGTCAAACGCAGAAAAATTAAAGGCGCTGAAGTTAACCATGGATAAAATCGACAAGGATTTTGGTAAGGGCAGTGTGATGATGATGAATGAAAAAAGTACCGAACCCATGGAAGTCGTTTCTACCGGTTCCATCGGTCTGGATGTGGCACTGGGCATCGGCGGTTTACCCCGTGGCCGGGTGATTGAAATTTACGGACCTGAGTCCTCCGGTAAAACGACCATCGCGACCCATGTGATAGCCGAAGCGCAGAAAAAAGGCGGCATGTGCGCCTTTATTGATGCCGAGCATGCGTTTGACAGTAATTATGCCCGTAAACTGGGCGTTGACGTGGATAATCTCCTGATTTCCCAGCCGGATTATGGCGAGCAGGCCCTGGAGATTGCCGACCGCCTCATCCTTTCGGGTGCACTCGATGTGGTCGTGATCGACTCGGTGGCCGCCCTGGTTCCCAAAGGGGAACTGGAAGGGGAAATGGGCGACAGCAAAATGGGACTTCATGCCCGTTTGATGTCGCAGGCCCTGCGGAAGCTGACGGCCACCATCAGCAAGACAAACACCATTTGTATTTTCATCAACCAGCTGCGTGAAAAAATCGGGGTTATGTTTGGAAACCCGGAAACAACCACAGGAGGCAATGCTTTGAAATTTTATGCTTCCGTCCGCCTGGATATCCGCCGGATGACCCAGATTAAAGACGGTGAAGAAGCCATCGGTAACCACGTAAAAGTGAAAGTGGTTAAAAATAAAGTGGCGCCGCCCTTCCGCAGTGCAGAATTTGATATCATTTTCGGTGAAGGCATTTCGAAAATGGGTGAAGTGATCGATATGGGTGTTGAACTGGGAATCATAAATAAAAGCGGCAGCTGGTTCAGTTATGGATCAGACAAACTCGGGCAGGGTCGTGATTCCGTTCGTCAGTTGCTCCACGACAATCCAGAACTGGCCGTAGAAATAGAAGCTAAGATCCGGGCAAAAATCAAAGAGACCCAGGAAGGCGGGGTAACAGAGAAATAAGCCGGGACTATAAATACCTGGGTTGGTAAGTACAGAGGCTGTCCGAATGGACAGCCTTATTTTTTATGCAAATTCCCTGATCCGGGAACCAGGGGCATAAAAAAAGGGGTCAGAATAAAAATTCAACCCCGTTTTAAAATCCAATATCCTATGAAAAACCGATATAAAGGTACGCCTTAACATCCAGATTTGCAACAAGTAAGACCTATAACCGGATTCTTTAATTATTTTTTACCAACTGTTCTGAAATCACCGTATTTGTTGATTTATCAGTTGCTTTCAGTACATAATTTCCCTTTTGTAAAGCTGAAACATTAACAATCTGCATTCCGGCATCCACTTCCTGGGTAAACCATATTACCCCATAGGTATCAACCACCTGAACACTCAAAGCATGAGAAGACCTGATAATTAAAAGTTTATCTACCGGATTGGGATAAAAACGGAAATCAGTCGCCGGTGCCGGTTTCATATTTACGGTTTTCGAACATAGTTCCCTCCCGTCTTTTCCGGTTATACGTATCCGGTATGAAACGGTCCCGGGTCCCACCGCATTATCAACCAGGGAAAAAACAGAATCTGTTCCAACAGATGCATCGAGGGCACTCAGCATTTCAAAATGCTGGGCATCCGAGCTCTTCTCCACAATAAAAAAATCCTCCGACTGAACCAGGGGTGCCACCCAACGCAATAATGCCTGCCCGTTTTGAGGGGTCACTGTAAAAAAACTAAAGGCAGGAGCGGGTTCGGTTGCTGAAGTATCATTTGTTTGTTCAACGGTTGACTGAGCCATCAATGCACAGCAAAAAAATGCTGATGCAAGCCATAACTGAAGTTCCTTCATGGGATAGAAAATGTGGATAAACTGTGAACAAAATCCATGCCGTTCTGAAAACAATCTCTGATGCGGTGCATTCCCTAATAAATCCGCTTACCTGAAACCCGATCGTAGGGGCCGGTGAAATGCAGTCCGGGCAAGGGTTTGGGCGTTCAGCGTAGGGCGTTCGCCGTTGGGCGTTCAGCGTTAGGCGTTCAGCGTTAGGCGTTCAGCGTTAGGCGTTCAGCGTTAGGCGTTCTGCGTTCGGCTTAAAGCTTAAATTGCAGATAAACCCGGCAACATGAGTATATACAATATGGCTGCTAAGAAGCGAATCGCCCTGGTAGCCCACGATAATAAAAAAACCGAGCTCATCGAATGGGCCGTTTATAATAAATCGGTGCTTTCCATGCACCGCCTGTACGCAACCGGTACCACCGGTAAAATGCTGGAGAAAGCCCTCGGGGTATCCATCACCAGGTTCATGAGCGGACCACTCGGAGGAGACCAGCAGATCGGGGCGCGTATAGCAGAAAGGAAAATTGACGTCCTGATTTTTTTCTGGGATCCTATGGAAGCGCAACCACACGACCCGGATATCAAGGCCCTGCTCCGCCTCGGCGTCGTTTGGAATATCCCCTTTGCCTGCGACCGGTCAACGGCCGATTTCCTGCTGACATCGCCACTGATGCACCAGGATTATGAAGTGATCCAGCCGGATTATTCGCTTTACCTGAAAAGACCACCCCGGTAGCCCATTCTTCCTAACTTTAGTTCAACCTGAAAAGCAGTCCTAAACCTGATCATGTGAAAAAAGCACTTAAAATCAGTATATGGGTTTTGACCCTGCTGCTTGTTATTATTATACTTCTTTTTACCGGCGGATGGATCTACCTGAAACTGCACAAAAAACAGGTCATATCCTATTTCGAAACGGAAGTCAAAAAAGGCCTGAACGGGGGAACGATTCATCTCAGCGATATCCATATCGGCTTTAGTCATACTTTCCCGCGTTTTGCTTTCACCATCGACTCCCTTTCCCTGCGGGACAGTCTCTGGCAGCAGCACCACCACGACCTGCTTTTCACAACCAGGTCCTATGCCACACTGGATTTCTTCAAACTCATCACCGGGAAAATCAGAATCGGCCGAATTCGACTCGAAAAACCGAAAATCTATATCTATACCGATACCACCGGATATACCAATACATCCATTTTCAAAAAGAAAGAAGCGCCGAAAAAAGCAACTCCCCCTAAAACCCCCGAATACCCCATCCTGGAAATCCGGGATGGTTCCCTGATTGTGGATCAACAGAACAAACGCAAATTCTTTGGTTACGATATACACCGGCTGTCAGGTGAAATTCATTCCCATGCAGATGATCCAAACCTGCAGATCGAAGTTGACCTGGATTGTCGTGTTCAGCGAATGACCTTCAACCCCGAAAGGGGCTCTTATCTGGAAGGGAAAACCGTAGCAGGTGCTTTTCGGATTCAGTTTAATACGGCTTCCAAAGTGCTTCTGTTCGAAAAAATTCACCTGGCAGTTGACCGCCAGCCTTTTATTTTTTCCGGCAAATTCTTCCTGGCCGAAGTGCCGGCCCCTTTTATGCTTTCCTGGGAAACCAACAAACTGCCTTTCCGAAAAGCAGCTTCCTTTCTTTCAGAAAATATCCGGTCAAAACTCGACCCATACGATATTTCACAATCCATCACCCGCCTTAGCGGTTCGATAGATAATACCGAGCCGGAATACAAAACCCCGCTGATCCGCCTGCGCCTGCATGTGGATAATAAAACAATTACCACGCCCGTGGTCGGTTTAGATCATGCTTCTTTTACCGCCACCTTCAATAATGAGGAAATAAAAGGCCGGGGGCATGAAGATGAAAATACGGTCATGCATTTTTCCACTTTTAACGGGACCTGGAATCATATAAATCTCCGGTGCGATTCCATTGTCATCCGCAACCTCATCCATCCGCGCATAAATCTGCACGTGTTGTCAGATTTCCGGCTGGAAAATATCAGTAATATACTCGATGATAACATGGTATTTGATAAGGGTCTTGGTCAAATAAACCTGCTGTACAGCGGTTCCCTGGAATCAAACTATGACAGCTTAAGAATGGTTACCGGGCGTTTTAACCTGGATTCTGCAACCATCGCTTACCTGCCCAGGAATTTACTGTTTACCCAAGGCAAAGGGGTAATCCGTTTTACAGGCAAAGACATGCTCGTGGACCACCTGAGTCTGCTTTCGGGCAGCACGGACCTGGTTATGGACGGAGCTGTGAAAAATTTGTTTTACCTGATCAGCCAGAAAAACAAGAAACTGACGCTTGACTGGAGCATCCATTCAAATAAACTCAATCTCAACGATTTTACTTCCTACCTGAAAAAGAAACAGCCTAAACCTGTCCCGGTTAAAAAGAGATCCATGCTGGCCCATACCCTGACGGATATCACCAGCCTGCTGGAAACGGCCGATATCAACCTCAACCTGAATGCAAAACAACTCATATATAAAAAATTCTATGCCGATAACCTGGTAGCGAATCTTGAAATGGACGATTACGCCATCAACCTGAAAAATATCAGGCTCCAGGCTTCGGGCGGAAATTTAATGATGCAGGGGATCCTGCGCAATGAAATCGCCGCCAACCCTTTTAGTTTCAAGGCCCGGTTGAGCAATGTGAACGTGAGCAGGCTTTTTAGCGCTTTCAATAATTTCGGACTGAAATCCCCTACAGATAAAAATATTGCAGGTGGCCTGACAGCTGATATAACACTAAACGGCGGTTTAACAACAAAGGCGGAGATCATTCCCGATGAATTGAAAGGTTTTGTGAAATTCAACCTGGAAGACGGGCAGCTGATAAATTTTGAACCCGTTCAGAAAATCCAGCAAACCGTTTTCAAAAACCGGAATTTCTCCGACTTACAGTTTGCTGACCTCCACGACCTACTGGAAATAAACGGGGAAAATATAACCATCAACCGGATGGAAATCCGTTCCTCTGCACTTCATATGTTTGTGGAAGGCATGTATAATATGAAATCCGGCCCTGACCTCAGCATACAGGTTCCGCTCAGCAACCTGAAAGAAACGAAAGATTCGGTACTCAGGAACAAGGGCATTTACAGCAAAACCGGCGTCAGCGCCCGTCTTCGGGCCCAAAGGGGAGCGGATGGAAAAATCAAAATCACCTGGGATCCCTTTCATAAAGCAGGAAAAGAGAAAAAGAAGCAAAGCGCAAAGCCTAAGGCTTAATGCTCTAAGCCTTACCATTTTGCTTCCAAAAACCTTAACTTACAGGCTCCCCAAATTTGAAGAAAATGGAGTTTACAGTCCATTCACCTTACGCTCCCGCAGGTGATCAGCCGGAAGCGATCCAACAGCTGACCAAGGGACTGTTGGAGGGAGAAAAATATCAGACCCTGCTTGGGGTAACCGGTTCAGGTAAGACTTTTACCATTGCAAAGGTCATTGAACAGTTGCAGAGACCCACCCTGGTCCTGACCCATAATAAAACCCTGGTCGCCCAGCTCTACGGTGAGTTCAAACAGTTTTTCCCGGACAACGCGGTGGGCTATTTTGTGTCTTATTACGACTACTATCAGCCGGAAGCTTACATGCCGGTGAGTGATACCTATATCGAAAAAGATCTTTCCATCAACGAGGAGCTCGACAAACTGCGGCTGCAGGCCACCACCCAATTGCTGAGCGGACGGCGCGATATTATTGTCGTCGCCTCCGTGAGTTGTATCTATGGTATTGGTAACCCGGAAGAATTTCAAAACGGCATCGTGCGCATCCGGCGCGGACAAACCTTATCGCGCCAGGGATTTTTACATGCCCTGGTCAATTCACTCTATAACCGTGACCAGCTGGAATTTAAAAGAGGTTCTTTCCGGGTGCAAGGGGATACCGTGGATATCAACCTGCCTTATCTCGATTACGGTTACCGGATCACTTTTTTCGGTGACCAGATTGAAGAGATCGAAAGTTTTGAAATGAAAACCGGAAGGCGCATCATGCCGATGGACCATGCGGCCGTGTTCCCTGCCAACCTGTACCTGGCTCCGAAAGATATGATTACTCAGGTACTCGCGGAGATCCAGGATGAAATGAATGCACAGGTAGGCTATTTCAAGAGCACCGGAAAATATATCGAAGCCCAGCGCCTGAGCGAACGGGTTCGTTTCGATGTGGAGATGATACGGGAACTGGGTTATTGTAACGGAGTCGAAAATTATTCCCGGTTTTTCGACCGCAGGAAGCCGGGCACTAGGCCTTTCTGCCTTCTGGATTATTTCCCTAAGGATTTTTTATGCGTGATTGATGAAAGCCACCAGACCATTCCCCAGGTAAGCGGTATGTATGGCGGAGACCGGAGCAGAAAACTGATCCTCGTGGATTACGGATTCCGTTTGCCTTCCGCACTGGATAACCGCCCGCTCAATTTCCATGAATTCGAGACGCTGACCGACCAGACCATTTTTGTTTCCGCCACACCCGGCGATTATGAACTCGAGAAATGTGGTGGCGTCGTAGTTGAACAGGTTGTCAGACCGACCGGCCTGCTGGACCCGCCCATAGAAATCCGCCCCAGCATAAACCAGATTGATGATTTGATGGATGAAATTGACAGACGTATCGAAAAAGGCGGACGTGTGCTGGTAACCACCCTCACCAAACGCATGGCGGAAGAAATGGATAAATACCTGCATCGCCTTAATATCAAATCCAAGTATATCCACAGCGAAGTGGATACACTCGAACGAGTTGAAATCCTCCGCCAGCTGCGACTGGGAGAAATAGACGTACTGGTGGGGGTCAACCTGCTCCGGGAAGGACTGGATCTGCCGGAAGTTTCCCTGGTGGCCATTCTCGATGCGGATAAGGAAGGATTCCTGCGGAATGAACGTTCGCTGACGCAGACCGCCGGCCGGGCGGCGCGCAATGTGGAAGGCCTCGTGATTTTTTATGCAGATAAAATGACCGAAAGCATGCAGCGTACCATTGATGAAACCAGCCGCCGTCGTGAAAAGCAGGTAAAGTATAATGAAGCACATGGCATTACCCCCCGTACGATTTTAAAATCGAGGCAGGACGTATTTGCTTCCACTTCCGTGCTTGACATCAAAGGCTTTGATGAGAAAAATCCTTACGCCATTGCCGGTGACCAGGATCCGGTAATCATCGCAGCGGAAGAAGAAGCGGAATACCAGACCATTCCCCAGATGGAAAAAGCCATTTCCAAAATTAAAAAGGAAATGGAGAAAGCCGCCCGGGACCTGGATTTCATGGAAGCAGCGCGCCTGCGGGACAGTATGTTCTCCCTTCAGAAGAAATTAACAGAATTGAAAAATTAAGACGGATTATGAACAAGAAATTGTTTCTGCTCGACGCGATGGCACTGATCTTCCGGGCTTATTATGCGCTGATCCGCGCACCACGTATCAGTTCGAGCGGAAAAAATACCAATGCCCAGTTCGGGTTTACCAATACACTGGTTGAACTCATCAACAACCAGAAGCCCTCACATATGGCTGTCTGTTTTGACACCGAAGCCCCCACCGACCGGCATCTAGACTTCACAGATTACAAAGCCAACCGGCAGGAAGCACCCGAGGACCTCGTTATAGCCATACCCGATATCAAAAAAATTGTACGCGGTTTCAATATTCCCATCGTGGAGCTCGACGGATATGAAGCCGATGATGTGATCGGCACCCTCAGCAAACAGGCTGCAGCGGCCGGTTACGAAGTATTCATGGTAACGCCGGATAAGGACTATGGTCAGCTGGTTACCGAACAGGTGAAAATTTATAAACCCGGATATCAGGGTGGTACCGTCGAGATTATCGGACCTCATGAAGTGCTGGAAAAATGGAATATCAAAAGCATCCCGCAGGTGATTGATATACTAGGACTCATGGGAGATTCCGTTGATAATATTCCGGGGATCCCGGGAATCGGTGAAAAAACAGCCGCCAAATTACTGGCCGAATATGAAAGCCTCGAAAATGTTATAGCGAATGCAGATAAAATCAAAGGAGCCGTGGGAGAAAAGGTAAAAGCCGGAAAAGAACTGGCGATCATGAGTAAGAAACTGGCTACCATCATCACGAACGTGCCCGTGCAGTTCCACGAAGAAGACTTCAGACTGAAGGAATGGAACAAAGAGGCACTCCGCGAAATTTTTTCAGACCTTGAATTCAAAACGGTTGCAAAAAGGATACTCGGCGAAGATTTATCCGGACCGCCTGGCCAGAAAAACGTACCGGAAGGCGTTCAGCAGGACCTGTTCGGAAATGCAGTCGTTGCCCCGGCAGTAAAGGATACCGAAGAACCCGAATCAGCACCCGTGCATGCAGAAAGAAATATCATCAATACCGTTCACCAGTATGGCTGCGCGGATACGGCAGAAAAAAGGATGTCCCTGATTACCGGCCTGCTGGGACAAAAGGAGGTTTCATTCGACACGGAAACCACGGGCATAGATGCGAACAATGCCGATCTCGTGGGACTTAGTTTCTCATGGAAGCCCGGCGAAGCCTGGTATGTGCCTGTTCCAGCAGACAGGGATCAAACCCTTCATATTCTGTCAGAATTTCTGCCCCTGTTCGGAAACCCCGATCGTTTGTGGATCGGACAGAATATAAAATATGACCTGCTGGTTTTGAAATGGTATGGAATCGAAATCAAAGGAAAAATCTTTGATACCATGCTGGCGCACTATGTGATTGATCCGGAAGGGAAAAGAGGTATGGACCTGTTAAGCGCCCAATACCTCGGGTATGAGCCGGTTCCCATCGAAGACCTGATCGGGAAAAAAGGAAAAAGCCAGGGTAATATGCGGGATGTGGCCCTTGAAAAAATCACCGAATATGCCGCTGAAGATGCCGACATCACCCTGCAGTTAAAAAATAAATTTCAGCCTCTGCTGGATGCGAAATCCGTGCGTAAAGTATTTGAAGAAGTGGAAAACCCGCTCGTGAACGTATTGGCGGATATGGAGTATGAAGGAATCCGCGTGGATATGGATTTCCTGAAAGAATATTCAAAAGAACTCGAAAAAGAAGCTGCACAGGCTGAAGCCAATGTGTACCGGGAAGCCGGTGTCCGTTTCAACCTTTCCTCCCCCAGGCAGCTGGGTGAAGTATTATTTGACAAACTCAAACTCGATCCGAAAGCCAAAAAAACCAAAACGGGACAATATGCGACGGGGGAAGATGTGCTGCTGAAACTCGCCCATCAGAGTAAAATCGTGGATGATATACTGGCATACCGCGAACTCACCAAGTTGAAGTCCACCTATGTGGATGCGCTACCGGCCATCATCAACCGAAAATCCGGCCGGGTGCATACCAGTTACGCGCAGGCAGTGGCAGTCACCGGGCGACTGTCCAGCAATAACCCCAACCTGCAGAATATTCCGGTCCGGACGGAAAGGGGCCGTGAGATCCGAAAGGCCTTTGTACCTCGCGACGAAAACCATGTGCTGGTTTCAGCCGATTACTCGCAGATCGAACTTCGAATCGTGGCAGCCATCAGCGGAGATCCGAATATGTGCCTTGCTTTTAAAGAGAAAAAAGATATTCATACCGCCACGGCGGCAAAGGTTTTCGGGGTGGAAGAAAAAGACGTGACCAAAGAAATGCGCTACCGGGCCAAAAGTGTGAATTTTGGTATCATCTACGGCCAGGGCGCCTTCGGCCTGGCAGACAACCTCGGCATCTCAAGAACGGAAGCCAAAGAGATCATTGACAACTATAAAAAACAGTTCGTCAACATCCAGAAATACATGGACGATACCATTCAGTTTGCCCGTAAAAACGGTTATGTGCAAACCCTGATGGGCCGCAAACGCTGGTTACGGGATATCAATTCGGGTAATTTTACCGTGCGCGGGTTTGCCGAAAGAAATGCCATCAATTCGCCGATCCAGGGAACCGCTGCTGATATGATCAAACTGGCGATGATCAAAATTCATGAAACCTTCAGGAAGAACCGGTTTAAATCAAAAATGTTACTTCAGGTGCATGATGAACTGGTCTTTGATGCCCATATCCTGGAAGTGGAGACCATCAAGCCCATCATTATTGAATGCATGCAGTCGGCCCTGCTTTTACCCAACGATGTTCCGGCCGAGGCGGAAATCGGTTCCGGGCTCAACTGGCTGGAAGCGCATTGATCGGGTTGACGGTTGACGGTTGATGGTTGGCAGGTAATCGCGTTAGGCTTTGAGCCTTAGGCCTTAATTAACATTTCCTTTTATCAGATACAATAAACTTTGGGGGTATATATAAGTCTCAATTCAAAAAGCGTTAAGCTCTGGTACCGGGCCCTGCCCCCTGCCTTGGCTTTCAGCCTACTAAACACTAGCATATGAAAAAGATTACATTACATTTTATACTCCTTTCGGCCAGCCTGTTGGCTTTTGGCTTCAGCCGGGCTTCCGATGACTGGCCTAAATTGATCCATTCCGAAAATGGCACCGAGATTAAAGTATACCAGCCTGAACCTGAATCATTTAAGGGGAATACCCTGATGTTCCGGTCAGCTATTTCCATATTGTCTAAGGGCAGCAATAATCCGGTTTTCGGAGCCTTCTGGGGCACTTCCAAGGTGCAGACCGACCGGGACAACCGGAACCTGGCAATCCTGGACCTGGATGTTACTTCCATCCGTATTCCGGCTATAGAAGGTCAGGATACGATCGATTATATCGATGCTTCCCTGGAATCTGATTTCCCGAAAGCAGCCGGTGTCCTTTCCCTGGATGAAATTGTCGCCACCCTGAACCAGAATCAACAGGAAACCAAACTTTCCCAGGGCATTTCCAATAATCCGCCCAAAGTGATATTTGTGACCCAGCCATCCATGCTGGTGCTGATAGACGGGCAGCCAAAAATGCAATACAATGCGGATATCAAACTGGATATGGTCATCAATACACCATTTACCATTCTGAAAAATAAGGACGGCCGGTTTTACCTCTATGGTGCAAAACGCTGGTATGTATCCAATTCGGCTACGGGTCCCTTCGATTTTGCCAATGGGCAGGTACCGGATAATATCCACCAGGCAGAACAAGTAATCGTCAGCAAATCACAAAACAACAATTCAGATACTAAAACAACTAAAGATCCCAGTTCCGATGTGATTCCGAACATTATTGTGAGTACAGTTCCCGCCGAACTGATTCAATCCAGGGGTGAACCGAGTTTTACTCCGATTGATGGTACAACCCTGCTTTATGTAAGCAATTCGGATAATGATATTTTTATGGATGAAAACAGCCAGCAGTATTTCGTCCTCATATCCGGCAGATGGTACCAGACCAGGAACCTCAATAGTGATAACTGGAAATATATTCCTGCAGATCAGCTCCCGGGAGATTTTGCAAAGATTCCTCCCGGTTCAGCCAAAGACAATGTTCTGGCCAGCGTGGCAGGAACGGATGCGGCCCGCGACGCGGTGATGGATGCACAAATCCCGCAAACAGCGAAAGTGGATCGTAATACCGCCACAACCACAGTTACCTATGACGGCCGGCCCAAGTTTACCGATATTGACGGAACCAATCTGCAATACGCGGTAAATACTTCTGCCACCGTCCTGCGCAATGGAGGGGATGGCCGGTTTTATGTTGTGGATAACGGGGTATGGTTTGTTTCTGATAACGCCACCGGACCCTGGGTTGTGAGTACGGTCCGTCCGGTAGACGTCGACCTGATCCCCCCGAGTTACCCGGTGTATAATGCGAAATATGTAAATATATATGACGTGGATCCGGATTATGTTTATATGGGTTATACCCCCGGATACCTGAATAGCTATGTTTACGGACCCACTGTTGTTTACGGTACCGGGTACTATTATCAGCCCTGGTATGGGGATTATTATTACCCGAGGCCCTGGTCATGGGGATTCAATTTTGGATATACCCCTTATTTCGGCTGGGGTTTTGGGTGGGGTTATAGCCCGGGCTGGTTCAGTATGGGCTTTGGCTATGGGTACGGCGGATATGGTTATGGATATGGGTATGGATATGGGTATGGTTATGGGGGTTGTGGCTGGTGGGGACCTTCATTTTATCATCCGGCATGCTGGGGTGGTGGAGGAGGATGGTATGGCGGTTCAAGGCCCTATGGATTATACGGTAACAACTTCTATGCAAATAACTATGTTCATGTAAACTATGCGAACAATGTGTACAGAAGCCGGGGCGGTGTATCCAGCCAGAGTTATTATCGCGCCGGTGGCATCGCTAACCGTACGATGAATTACAACCGTCCTTCCATTTCCCACGGTACGGGGGGAAACTATAACCCCAGGCCGGGCAATGCAGGCGGAAGAACAGGAAACAACAACGCAGCCTATAACAACCGTCCCGGTAATTATGGAAATTCCGGAAACCGGTCGGGCGGTGGATATAATTCTTTCAACAACCGGTCTAACCGGCCTTCCATCTATTCAGACCGCCAGGGAAATGTTTACCAGCGGCCGCAGTCCAACAGTAACTGGCAGCAAAGGCAGAACCGTGCCTGGTCGCCTGTGAGTAACTCGAGACCAGAGATTCAGAACCTGGAACGCCAGCAGATGAATCGCAGCCGGGGTGAAATGCGCTCACAGAATTTTCAAAGAATACCTTCCAGTCCTTCAATGGGCGGCTTCAGGCCTTCCGGTGGTGGCGGTGGCGGATTCAGACCTTCCGGCGGCGGTGGTGGTGGTTTCAGGCCTTCCGGTGGTGGCGGTGGTGGGTTCAGATCTTCGGGTGGCGGAGGTGGTGGATTCAGATCTTCAGGTGGCGGAGGCGGTTCCAGGCCAGGTGGGGGGGGAAGAGGAAGATAATAATAAATTGTCATCTTATATAAATGAAAGGGGCTGTCTCAAATCAGGAGACAGCCTCTTCTTTTAAGACTGCCTTTACGGGTTATATCCCCTGACTTTCCCAGGAAATAATATTTGATCTAAAAGAATAACTGAAAAAAACCATACCCCCCGGATCCATAAGGAGGCCTGCAGGTCCCGATTTCCGACCGGATCCGGAGTTCCCTTTTTATGTTTAACTTGCACCTCTTTAAAAATTCAGCCCTCAATTATGGAATATTCCAAGATCATTGCAATTACCGGACTCCCGGGTCTTTTCGAATTGGTCAGCAGCAAATCGGATGGTGGTATTGTTCGCTCCCTGGACGACAAAAGCACTCGTTTTGTTTCAAGCCGGGTACACCAGTTCTCCCACCTGGAAAGCATAGAAGTATATACAACCCGTCATAATGTGAACCTGGCAGACGTGCTGAAAGCAATGGAAAGCAGTAAGGAAAAATTGCCGGACGATAAAGATGCCGCGGGACTGAAAACCTATTTTGAAAAAGTATTTCCTGAATTGGATTTCGACCGTGTATATACCAGCGATTTGAAAAAGATGATCAAGTGGTTTAGTGTTCTTTCAAAGAACCAGGTGGAGATCAAACTATCGGAACCAGCTGCTGAAGAAACAGCAGAAGAAGTCACCTCCCCGGAACCTGAACAGGAAAAGCCGGCGAAAAAGTCTGCTCCAGCCAAAACGGCAACAAAAACGGAAACAAAATCAACTGACGAGAAAAAGCCGGTAAAAAAAGTGGCTGAACCAAAAGCAGCTGAATCAAAACCCGTAAAAAAAGCAGCCGTGAAAAAAGAAGTTGCTGAAGAAAAACCTTCAAAGAAAACGACGCACAAAAAAGCAGAACCGAAATCTGCCAAAGAGGATAAAAAACCAGCCGCAAAACCCGCTGAAAAAAAACCAGCTTCAAAAAAGAAATAAAAAAGGCCGCTTACAGATTATCGAACCGAACAGTTATCCTGCCCAAAAAGCGCAAATATGCCGAATACCTTATCTGCAAATATTGAAAAACCCAAACGTGTTTTTCTACCTGAACAATTTGTGATCAGTGACTGGAATTCCATCGCACCTTATTTCGAGGACCTCGAGGCAAGACCTCTGGAAACCGCCGATGGTTTCGAGAAATGGCTGAAAGACCTGAGCGAACTGGAAGCCGTAATCAGTGAAGATGTCTCCTGGCGCCATATCCGGATGACCTGTAATACGGAAGATAAAAAGCTCCGGGAACATTTTACTTATTTCATGATGGATATCCAGCCGAAAATCCAGCCCTATGCCGACCGTTTAAACCGCAAGCTGGTGGATTCTCCCCTGACAGCTTCCCTGGACAAACAAAAATATTTTACCTACCTGCGTTCCGTTAAAAAAAGTATTGAACTGTTCCGCAAGGAAAATATCCCGATACAATCGGAACTCAGCGTACTGAGCCAGCAATTCGGCGAGATCTCAGGAAAAATGACCGTAACGGTCGGCGGACAGGAATACACTTTACAGCAGGCCATGAAGTTTCTCGAGAACCCCGACCGGGTTTTGCGCGAGGAAGTGTACCGCAAAGTTCAGGAACGCAGGTTGCAGGACCGGGAAACCCTGAACAACCTGTTTACAGAACTCCTGAAACGTCGTGATCAGATTGCACGCAATGCCGGTTTCACCAATTTCCGTGATTATAAGTTTGTGGAAATGGGCCGCTTCGATTATACCCGGGAAGATTGTTTCCGATTTCACGATTCCGTAAAACAGCATGTACTGCCGCTGGTTGAAATCATCAATCAGTACAAACAACAAAAACTCGGTCTTGATACCCTGAGACCCTGGGACCTGGACGCAGAACCTGCCGGTCAGGAGCCACTGCACCCTTTTCAGACCGGCAATGAACTCCTGGAGAAAACAATGAAATGCTTCAGACAGCTCAGGCCGTTCTTTGCGGACTGCCTGTTGACCATGAAGAATATGGACCGCTTTGACCTGGAGAGCAGGATTGGCAAAGCGCCCGGGGGGTACAACTGCCCGCTTGCAGAAACCGGCGCTCCATTTATATTTATGAATGCGGCAGGGCAAATGCATGACGTTACGACGATGGTCCACGAAGGAGGGCATGCCGTACATTCATTTCTTTCCCATCACCTGGAACTGAGTGCTTTCAAGGAATATCCAATGGAAATTGCTGAAGTGGCCAGTATGGCCATGGAACTTTTCAGTATGGAATACTGGGAAATCTATTTCCAGAATCCCGAAGACCTTCGCCGGGCCCGGATCCATCAGCTGGAACGGGTTATTACTATTTTTCCCTGGATTGCAACGATCGATAAATTTCAGCATTGGGTATATGAAAATCCAAACCATACACTGGAACAGCGGACGGAAAACTGGTACCGGATCTTTAACGAGTTTAGTTCCAAAACAGTGGACTGGAGCGGGCTTGATGTGTATCAAAAAAACACATGGCAGAGACAACTGCATTTATTCGAAGTCCCTTTCTATTATATAGAATATGGTATCGCACAACTCGGCGCCATAGGCTTGTGGATGCAATTCAAAAAAAATAAAGAACTTGCCCTGGATCATTATATCCAGGCCCTGTCCCTGGGGGGTACCCGGACGCTTCCCGAATTGTATACGGCGGCAGGATTGAAATTTGATTTTTCAGGAACCTATATAAAGGAACTGATGGATTTTGTAGAAAAGGAAATGAAAATCCTGATGAATGGTCACCTCTAAAGGTAAATCAGTCATTTTTTTCCGTAGAAATACCACGAAAATGGTAGGGAAGTTTCTTGTGGGATTGATTACATGCCTTTATATTTGCATGAGACGCATTCAAACAACTTAATTAAAATAGCTACTAATCAGAGCCTTAACCAAAAGTCCCGGTGTTTCCACATCGGGGCTTTCTTTTTTACGCTGGCCGATTTTTGTTGTTTTATCTGATAATTCAAAGGGAGGCGAATATTTTACCAGGGTCAACCGTCAAAAGACATCGATAAATTATTCCTTCAGCAACTCATCAATCTGATGTTGCATTTCACTCAATTCACTTTTTTCCAGTCCATCTATTATGGATCTGACCTGCCCCTTTTTATCCACGAGCGCAAAAAACTGGGTATGGATAAACTGTTCTGCAATGGGTGAAAAATTATTTTTCGGATCATCCAGCAGGTAACTCGCTCTCGCTGCCTGGTACAAAGAATCCTTTTTGCCCGTCAGAAAAATCCAATGTCGGGCATCAACACCCAATGAGTCGGCATAATGCTTTAACCTGCCCACGCTGTCTGTGTAAGGATCTACGGTATGAGAAAGAATTAAAAAATCCGGTTCATTTTTATATTTTTCATAAACGGCGTGGAGGTTGGTATTCAGCTTCGGACAAATTCCATGACATGTGGTGAAAAAAAATTCTGCAATATAAACTTTGCCTTCCACCTCCCGGTTTGTGATTCTTTCACTATCCTGGTCCAGGAAGGAAAATGACTGCACTTTATTTAGAACAGGCAGGCTCACTTTTCCGAAACCGGGTATTATTTTCGTAAGCAAAAAATAAAATCCGATAATCAGGACCAGAAAAAAAAGAGAATAAAACCAGACTTTCTTGTTCATATAACTGCAAAAATACTCCTCCCGGTCGGGAGCAAAAAGTTTAGCGTTATAAACTATCTTTGCAGCCCATCAATGAAATTTAAGATAAATCCGGACTTACTCGGAATCGGGGCCTCCATTGCCTGTGCGGTCCATTGTGCCGTTTTGCCGCTTTTTCTGTCCGGCCTGTCCGTTTTCGGTGTCAACATCATCCATAATTTCTGGTTTGAGTCGGGCATGATCCTCCTGGCTTTCGTAGTGGGTACCTTGTCCCTGCGCCTCGGTTTCATCCGGCATCACCGGAGCCCCGTGCCTTTTATGTTATTTGCCACCGGCATACTTTTCCTGTTTGCAAAGCAGTATTGGCAGGTTTATGAGCTTATTTTACTCCTTTTTGCCGTTATTTTGATCGTTTCTGCCCATATTTTCAATATCCGGTTCTCCAGGAATTTTCATAAATACCGGGAACAAACCGTAGAAAACGGTTGTTTACATTAAAAAGAATTCAATAAAACGCGATTGCCGTTCTTTTGCAGAAAATCACCCTGATCCGGTAATACCTTTGTAAAAAGATTCCGATTTCAGGCAAAAAAACTGCGTTCAGTCTGATGCTTTAGGCATTAGGCGGCAAAACAGTTAAATTTGCACTTCAAATAAGCATTATGATAAAAACAGGAAATCCGGTCATCAGTATCTATACTGAAATGACACCAAATCCCGAAACGATGAAGTTTGTAGCCAACAAACTCTTATATCCGGGTAAAAGCATTGATTTCCCCGATGTGGAGTCGGCCAAACCCTCGCCCCTGGCTATTGAATTGTTTGGATTTCCCTTCATTAAAAGCATTTTCATTGCCAGCAATTTCGTTACCATGACGAAGACCTCCGATACGGACTGGACCGATGTAATTCCTTCCATCCGGCAGTTCCTGAAAGATTACCTGGAAGATGCCAAGACCGTTATCAACGAAGAGGAAATTACCATCGCCCATACAGATGGCAATGCCATTGGTGCGGACGACGATGATGTGGTAAAAAGGATCAAGGAACTCCTGGAAAGTTATGTAAAGCCCGCTGTTGAAATGGACGGAGGTGCCATCCAGTTCAAAAGTTATAATGAAGGCGTTGTAAACCTGATGCTGCAGGGGTCCTGCTCCGGTTGTCCTTCTTCCATGATCACCCTGAAAGCAGGCATTGAGGGTATGATGAAACGTATGATTCCCGAAGTGAAGGAAGTGGTGGCCGAAGCAGAATAATGCAGCAAATCGTATCGCAATTCATCAACGACCTCCATCAAACCACGTTGTTTGAATTTATTGCTGTTGTGTTGGGCGTTTCAAGTGTCATTTTTTCCCGTAAAGAACATATACTCGTTTATCCCGTAGGCATGGTGAGTACCGGAATATATATCTGGCTCTATATCACACATGGTCTCTATGCGGATGCTTCGGTGAATTTCTATTATACCGTCATGAGCGTTGCGGGCTGGGTGATGTGGTCAAAAAAGACCGATGGAAAATCGGCTTTATCAGTCACAGCTTCTTCTAAAAGGGACTGGAGAAATACCTGGATCTTTTTTTTAAGCTGCTGGGTCATTTTATATTTTCTGCTCAGGCGCTTTACCGACAGCACGGTTCCCTTTGCTGACAGTTTTACCTCTGCTGCCGCGTTTACCGGCATGTGGCTGATGAATAAAAAGAAACTGGAAAACTGGACCTGGTGGATCATCACGGACATGGCTTCCGTCCCGCTTAACTTTTACAAACACCTTGTCTTTACCAGCTTCCAATACCTGGTTTTCCTGATCCTGGCGGTAATGGGTTATATTACCTGGAGAAAAAAAATCCCGCATGCCTCCGCTTAAAAAAATTGTGGTCACCGGTCCTGAGTCCACCGGGAAAAGCACTCTTTCCGGACAGCTGGCATTGAAATATCAAACCCAATGGGTCCCGGAATTTGCGCGGGAATATCTGACGGCACTGGGGCGCCCCTATACGTATGACGACCTGCTGATCATTGCCAGGGGGCAAATAGCCATGGAGGACCGCATCATGGCCACTTTAAAATCGCCCCTGGTATTTATGGATACGGATCTTTATGTGATAAAAGTATGGTGCGAATATGTTTTTGGAAAATGTCATCCGTTTATCCTGGACGAAATCGTGAAAAGAAAATACGACGCGTATTTGCTTTGCAATACGGATCTGCCCTGGGTGGCGGACACATTACGCGAATACCCGGATCACAAAACCCGCTATCAGCTATACCATATATATAAGGACCTTCTGATCAACCAGCATACTCCATGGTTTGACATTAGCGGAGGTTATGAAGAAAGATTACAAAAAGCGATACAATTCGTGGATCGTTTATCGTAAATCGTGTTCCGGGTATATGTTTCCGATATTCGGTCCACAATAAATGATTTACGAAAAATTCCGGGTTTTAGCGCCCTATTGCAGGAGTTTAATAATATCCGGATCATCCTGCAGGTGGCGCATCTGGTTCAGGATCCAGGGATACCGGGCAGCCACGTGACCGGACAGGGGCCGGATAGTATACATCTTAGGATTCGGCAAACAGGCCGCAATCATCGCAGCCTCAATCCGGTTCAGATTTTTTGCATGTTTGTTGAAGTAGTTCAGGGCCGCCGCATCGATTCCGAATACACCTTTCCCCATTTCACTGATATTCAGGTACATTTGAAGAATTCTTTTTTTACCCCAGAACTTTTCAATCATAAACGTGAAATAGACTTCCAGGGCTTTCCTGATCCAGCTTCTGCCCTGCCATAAAAAAACATTTTTAGCCACCTGCTGCGAAATGGTGCTGGCCCCATGGAGTGACTTGCTTTTCTGGTTGTGTTTCATGGCTTTTTCGATACTCTTAAAATCGAATCCATCGTGGTCGGGAAAGAGCTGATCTTCGGAGGCAATCACACCGAGTTTTGCATAAGGTGAAATGGCGTCCATAGATACATAATTCCTTTTTAAACCATACCCATGAAAAAAACTGCCCAGCTGGGTCAGCGTCACAGGTGGATTGACCCATTTCAAAATCAGGATATAAAAAAATTGCAGGAAAAAGAAAAACAGGAAGATCCTTTTAATCCACCTCCAGGTACGCGGAACAATTCCTTTCGTTTTAATGGGCATCAGGCTGCTTTGCAGGTTCAGTTGGTTTCAGGAACGGATCCTTTTCGTACAACGGACTTTCCACCCGTATATTCATGTATTGCAAAGTATATTTTTTACCGATCGGATAATTTTTATAGCGGGCCCTTTTTAATAAAAGACCTCCCAGTATCAGGGCGCCGGAAACAATCCAGCCGGATGTCCTGACCCAGCTTCCCGAATTTTCGTGGGTATATATCCCGTTCGCAACATTCAGGAAGAGCACACCCACCCCGGCAATGATCAGGATGGTGCCGTCGGTTTGATAATTCCAGTTGGTAAAATCCCGGCGCATGGTTTTTATCTCACGAACATGAAAAGGGATGTTATTGATAAAAACACTGTCATTCCGCAAATCCGTAAGCGTACCGCCCAGCCACTGTTCGTAAATGGTTTCAAATATGATCGGCTGTCCGGGTGCATAGATTTTAATATTTTTACCGTTTTTCTTAAGAATCAATACATCGGTTTGGGCATGATTGACCAGGGGAATCAAAAAAATAAACGCCGTTATGATTTTCTTCATAATTGAAAAATATAACTCCCCGTTTTCTTACCTGATCCGGCTCTGGAGAAATATCACCCCATAAAGTAAAGCCATTCCGAAGGCAACCAGAATGGCCCCGGAGATCTTATTGATTATGGAGAGATTATGTACGGTCAGTTTTTTGCGCAGATTACCAGCCATCATCACTTTCCCCACATCGGCAGCCATATTGACCAGGAGACAAACTGAAAATATGGTGATCCTTTGCTGAAGGGTATGCGTCAATGCGAGCACGGTGGCATTTCCGAGCCAGAATACCAGCACCCCCGGATTGAGGGTATTGATTATAAATCCGGATGCAAAAATCCGTGACATCTGCTGGAAGCTTAAATGATGCCGGTGTTCGTCTCCCCCGGTGGATTTTATATGAACTTTCTTGAAAAAGAAAAAGTAAATGCCCATGGCGATCAGAAAACTGCTGCCGCTATAGCCGATCAGTTTTTTGTATTCGAGTAGCATAGCCACCCATTCCGTAAATACATTGCTTAGAATAACCAGGATCACATCACTTAACCACACGCCAGCAACAAAACTGAACCCCCCTTTATGGCCAACTGTAATACTCTGTTTAATGATCGTGAAAATGATCGGTCCTACGGATAATGCTAGTACAACTCCGAGCGCTAATCCTTTCAGTATGGCTTCGACCATGCGATATAATTTTTACCGGCGGTACACGAAAATAACCTAACCCGGAAAATAGAATAATATTTCTCATTTTAATTAATAATCAGGTATGCACATGGGCATTCGCCTGCTCCAGGAAATTTTGCCAGTCCTTTAACATTTTACCCTTGAGCACACGTGGAAATTTATGCTGGCCCCCTTCTTTCCCCGCCAGGCGCATAAAGTCCATAAAGATTTCCGGTGGCAGTACTTTTACATAGATATCCTGGAGTGCACTCTTTCTTTCAACGGCATAATCGTCGTTCAGGCGCCTGAGTGATTCATCCAGTTTATACCGGAGTATCTCCGGGTCGACATCCCCTTCGGAAGCCACATACCATTGATGCGCAAAGAAAAGCCCGTGGGGTACGCCGGCTACGGTGAATTCGGGAATGGATATATTCAACTCTTCACTCACCAGTTGAATGGCCTGGTTCATATTATCAACACTCAAGTGTTCTCCAACCAGGCTCAGATAATGTTTGGTACGGCCGGTAATAATAATTTCGCTTTTCTCCTTGTCGGTAAAACGGATCGTGTCCCCGATGAGGTACCGCCAGGCACCGGCTGCCGTACTCATCAGCAGGGCATAATCCTTTCCTTCTTCTACCTGGTGTATTTCCAGGGCTTCCGGATTTTTCACAATATTCCCGTCGGAATCAAAATTTTTACTGTCGAAAGGAACAAATTCAAAAAAAAGGTGCTGGCTGGTAACCAGCCGCATACTTCTTTGGTCCTGCTGGTCTTGGTAGGCAATAAACCCTTCTGATGCCAGGTAGGTTTCAATATAAGTAATGGGTTTACCCAATAGTTTTTCAAAACCTATTTTATAGGGTTCAAAAGATACTCCGCCATGTACAAAAAAACCGAGGTTGGGCCAGATTTCATGAATATTTTTCAGGTTGTACCGTTCAATGATTTTTTCCAGGCAGATCTGGATCCAGGCCGGAACCCCTACAATAAATCCGATATCCCATCCGGGGGCCTGTTCTATGATTTCTTCCAGCTTGCGTGTCCAGTCGCGGGTCCGGGCAATTTTTTTCCCCGGCTTATAAAAAGGGCTGAACCAGAACGGTACTTTCTTAGCAGATATTCCACTGAGATCACCGGCATAATACCCGGGCCCTTTCTGCAGGTCAGTACTTCCGCCAATCATCAGCCATCCTTTACCAATGCTTTTTACCGGGATATCCTGGTAATTCCGGAGGCTCAGCAGTTGCCGGATCATCACAATCCGGTTGCCGCGCAGCAGGTCGTTGGTAATCGGTATATATTTACTGCCAGCTTCCGAAGTTCCCGAACTCAGTGCATAATATTTTATTTTACCCGGCCAGCAGATATCCTGTTTCCCTTCCAGTGTCTTGTACCACCATTCTTTGTAGATCTTACTGTAGTCAAATACCGGCACATTTTCCTGGAAGCTTTTTACGAGATGGCGGTTCAGCAGGATCCGGTCGAAATGATATTGCTGCCCGAATTCGGTAAACCTTGCTTTTTTCAATAGTTTTTTGAGGACTTTTATTTGCTGGCGCCGCGGGGACTTTTTTGGCAATCGCAAAGCCCGCGCTAGAGAATTGGGTAATTGTACATCAATTAACGCCATTGAGAATCGGGGATATTAATTCATTCAAAATTAAGCCTTTTTAAGCTGAAGGCCTAACGCTTAATGCTGAACGCCGAACACGCTTTACTGTCAGCTGCCAACCATCTGCGGTTAACCAAATCAGGGCAGCGTATCCGGCACACTTTGCGGATAAATGAGAATCGGGTCACTTTCATTATTCGTTTTACTGATCGCCGTAACAAAATACCGGCCCTGCGCCTGTATCATCCCCTTCTTCACGGGAAAAACCATCTGCGCAGGCTGGTTATCTGGAATGAACCGGAACACGCGTGAAGAATCTATATTAAAAGATGCCTCTGCTTTGTACACCGCAAAACCCTTCAGCGTATCCGATACATTTCCTTTTTCAAAACGAAATACCAGGCTATCCTGACCGGAACTGGTATGCACCCGGGGGATGGATGGCCGGGTACTGTCGATCCATGGCATCGGCGCGATCAGGGCGGGGTAATTATAAAAATTTTCACGCAGCGTATCACTCCATCCATAAGTATTTTTGTAAAAAGAAGTACTGCTGAAATATACCTCCCCGCCAATATCAGGATCATTACGGATGGCATGCAGTTGCCGGGGAAGCTGGTTTCTATCCCTCCAGTATATATTCGAACCGGCGCGAAAGATTCCCAGTCCAATATAACAGGGCCGGTCAAAATGGTTTTTACTCCACCAATCAAGCAAAACGCCAAAGGGTGCGTTATTTTGTTCAAACTCCCAATACAATTGGGGCACCACATAGTCTATCCATCCGTTTTTTAACCAGAGCAGGATGTCGGCATAGAGATCATCATAATTGGTTTGTCCCGCCTTCGTATTACTACCCAGGGAATCCCTGGACTGATTCCTCCAGACGCCAAACGGGCTGATCCCGAACTTGCAGGTTTTCCGCACATCCTGTATCGTACGGTGCAGCATGACGATAACGGAATCCACGTTACTTCTCCGCCACGCTTCCTTATCCATACCCTTTCCATATTTGAGATAGGATGCATTGTCTGGAAATTCAACGCCGCCTATCCGGTAGGGATAAAAATAATCATCGAAATGAATGGCATCAATATCATAACGGCTCAGCATATCGCGTATAACGGAATTCACATATAACTGCACATCCTTATTTCCGGGATCCAGGTATTTGGTATCGCCGTAGGTTAATATCCAGTCAGGGTGTTTGCGGCTAACATGAGTTACCGCAATGGATGACTGTTTCACGTGGGTAACGATACGGCGTCGTTTGTGATGCAGATGCTTATAGGTAACCACGGTATGAGCCGTCTGGAAAACGGCGCGGTAGGGATTACACCAGGCATGAAACTCCATGCCTCTTTTGTGCGTTTCTTCAATCATGAATTCCAGCGGATCGTAATATGGAACCGGGGCCTTGCCCTGTTTACCGGTCAGCCATTCGCTCCAGGGTTCTATGGCGGAGGGGTAAAAAGCGTCGCAGGCAGGTCTTATCTGTACGATCACGGCGTTCATCCCGTTTCGCTGGTGCATGTCGAGCTGGCGGATGAATTCGGCTTTTTGCTGTTCTGTATTATAATTCCCCTGTTCCGGCCAGTCAATATTATCCACGGTTGCAATCCATACTGCCCTGAATTCATATTTGGGTTGGGAAAAAGCGGAGCGGGAACAAAAAAACAGGCATGCCAGGAGGAATCGTTTCATAAGATCAGCCTGTAATGGGGGTTTCAGCCGGTTTAACTTCCGGAATGGTTTCGTTCTTCCTGATTTGATCGAGCAGGATATTGAGCTGCCTGGCTTCTGATTCATTGAGAAATTTAAATATCGCATCCATTTCTTCGTTCAGCCCGTCCATCACCTGCAATAATTTTTTTCCTTTATCCGTGAGCAATACGTCCACCAGCCGCCGATCCTCGCGGCAGACAGTTTTTTTAACCAGCCCTTTCTTAACGAGCCTGTCCACAATACGGCTGGTATCGCTCATCTTATCGAGCATTCGCTGCCGGATCTGCAGTGTGGACAAGGGTTGGCCCGCACCGCGCAATATGCGCAGGATATTAAACTGCTGCTGGGTGATATCATAGGGCTCAAAAAGCCTGCTTATTTTTTCATTCACCCAGTTAAATGTGTAAATGAGGTTTATAGCCGATTTCTGATATTCCGAACGGAACACATGCTGGTTAATATCCTTTTCTAAAGTCATAACATTACTTGACATACTTAATTGATCTCCTCACGATACCCTCAGTCCCCCCAGACTTTCACCCCTTCACTGCAATTGGAACATATATCAATTTCGGCCCGCCCTTTTAAAATCTTACGGCGAAAATCGAGATATTCCGGTTGTTTCCAGATTTCTTTGAATGTTTTATTTTTCAAATCCCCCATCCGGTGCTGTGCATCCTTATCAAAACAGCAGGGCACTACCAGTCCGTCCCAGGTGATCACCGGAGCATGCCAGAGACGCCAGCAATGATTTTGCAGGCGGTTTTTTGATTCGTAGCTCCCGTCCGGTTTTTGCCGGTACCTGGTCAGTGAGGTATGCCGGGGTATCAGCTGATTGGGATCCCTGGCATAATCATAGATCTGCGCCGTTTTATACCGGATGCCATCCACACCGGTTTTCTTTGCCAGCTCCCTTGCATCCGCGAGCTGGTGTTCGTTGGGCCGGACTACCAGGAACTGGAAGAAAACATACGGCGTTTTACTATGAAGTTTCTTTTTCCATTTAACAATATTGGCAGCACCTGTCATCACTTTCCCGAGGTCGCCTCCTATGCGGTACCGGCTATACACATCCTGGGTAGTCCCATCGAGGGAAATGATCAGGCGATCCAGGCCGCTTTCCACGGTCCTGCGTGCATTTTCATCATCCAGATAATGGGCGTTCGTGGAGGTGGCAGTATAGATTTTTTTTGAACCGGCGTATTTCACCATTTCCAGAAAATCCGGATTCAGGTAGGGTTCACCCTGAAAATAAAAAGTGAGGTAGATTAATTCAGGTGCCAGCTGGTCGATCATCTGACGGAAGAAATTCATTTCCAGCATGCCTTTCGGGCGCGTAAAGGACCGGAGTCCGCTGGGACATTCCGGGCATCTCAGATTACAATGGGTGGTCGGCTCAAAAGAAATGGATACCGGCACACCCCATTGTATGGGTTTGTGTGTCCATTTACTGATATAATAACTGGATAAGACTTTCATCCCGTTCCAGGTGCGCCGAACACTCAGCTTTGAAAAAAAATTGATTGTATCATTCCGGTTGAGTTTAGCCATATCCGCCGTAAAATTAGTTTTAAATAAGGAAAGCGGGAAGGGGTTGAACGTATTTCGGGTGCCATCGGTTTATATTTGCAAACGTTTACCTATCGTGATGGCCAAAAAGAAGAGCAGGATCTGGAAGATCATCGTATTTATATTCAGTACCACCCTGATCATCATGCTGATCGTGATGCTCTATCAATGGGTGGTTGAAGGAAGATCCTCCTTTGTGGAATATCCCGAATTCGGCATACCGATTCCCGTGAATTACAGCGTTCATGGCATTGATGTATCAAAATACCAGGACGTCATCAACTGGAAGTCGGTTAAAAATATGCGCGTGGAAGACGTGCACATCAGCTTTGTATTTGTAAAGGCGACCGAAGGACTGGGAAATGAAGACGCGATGTTCAGCCGGAACTGGAAAAAACTCAGGGAAGCCGGACTGGTCCGGGGGGCCTATCATTTTTTTCTCCCGACCAAAAGCGGCAAGGCACAGGCAGAAAATTTTATCAATTCGGTAACCCTCCTGCCGGGAGACCTGCCGCCCGTTCTGGATATTGAACAAACCTATGGCGTGCCACCAGAAAAAATAAGACAGCGGGCTAAAGAATGGCTTCAGACCGTGCAGGCATATTACGGTGCGACACCCATCATCTATACCAATGTTGATTTTTATCAGCATTACCTGAAAGAGGATTTTGACGGTTACCTTTTATGGGCCGCACATTACCTGCAACCTTCGCAGCCTCGGATATACAGGGACTGGAGTTTCTGGCAGCACAATGAAAGGGGCCGGGTGAATGGTTGCTTTACCATCGTTGACTTTGACGTATTTAACGGCGACTCCCTAGAGTTCCGCAAATTGCTTCTAAATTGATCATTTAACTGTATGAAAAAAGTCTATTGTGTTTCCACCTGCAGCACCTGCCAGCGGATTATCCAGGAAGCAGATCTGCTTAAAAAGGGATTTGCCTACCAGAATATCAAAGTGGAAAAGATCACACCGGAACAACTCGACGAAATGAAAGAAATGACCGGCAGTTATGAAGCGCTCTTCAGCCGGAGATCCCTGAAATACAAAGCTATGGGACTTAAGGATAAAATACTTACAGAAAAAGATTATCGTAACCTGATCCTGCAGGAATACACATTCCTCAAAAGGCCTGTTATCATATCCGGCAAGAAAATTTTTTCAGGCAGTGAGAAGGGGACAGTTGCACAGGTGATGAAGCTGAAATGACGTTTGCCGTTGGCGAACGATAAAACGTTATGACTCTTTAATAATCCTCAGCTTCGCATAGTTCAGCATAATCTTCTTCTCCCCGCCCAGCTTAAAGTTGACAGTTGCGATGGGATTATGTGCGGATCCTTCCATGCGTACCACTTCCCCGAATCCAAATTTCTGGTGTTCCACTTTATCACCGGCGGCGAGATGACTCGTATCACTGGGAGCAAAATCCAGCGGAAGGAATATGTACCGGTGCAGGCGTCTTGGCTGAAGAAGAGATATAGGTTGGCTTTGCTGACTCCCGGCTTTTCGTCGAAGCATCATCACCACTGCCATAACCCCGGTTGAGCCGGTCATAGGCCGGACGACCGGACCAGGTACCGACCTGGTTCTTTATTCCGCCACCTGCATAACTCCGGTCCAGCTGATCCTCAGGAATTTCCTCAATAAAGCGGCTGGGATCATTTTGAATGACGCTTCCAAAACGATAACGGGAATTGGCATAGGTAATCCAGAGCTTATGTTTGGCCCTGGTGATCACCACATAAAAAAGGCGTCTTTCTTCTTCGAGTTCTTCCCGCGTATTGATGGACATGGCATTGGGAAAAAGAGATTCTTCCAAACCTGCAGCAAACACGCAACTGAATTCAAGTCCCTTGGCCGCATGAATCGTCATCAGCTTTACCGTATCTGCTTCCGGATCTTTCTGATCGGTATCGGTAAGTAAAGTAATCTGTTGCAGATAACCGGACAGGCCAGCCTGTCCTTTCTGTGTTTCCTGTGTATCCCGGTTATCAATCAGGATCCCGTCTTCATCTATAAGGGCCATGTTTTGCTGGTTGTCGACCCACTCTTTAATGCTGTTCAGCAACTCCTGTATATTTTCATAGCGCGCAAGCCCTTCCGTGGTTTTGTCATTGAACAGTTCCCTGACGATATTCGTTTGTTTGCCAACATGGGTTGCCACTTCATACGCGTTTTTTGTATTCAGCATACTCGCAAAACTTTTGATCATCTGCACAAACTGCTCAATAGCTTCCAGCGTACCGGCTTTAAAGCCCATGGAAGTAGCATTGCAGAGCACCTCCCACATGGAAATATTATTTTCATTAGCCATGAGCACCGCCTTGTCCAGTGTGGTTTTTCCAATACCCCGGGCAGGAAAATTGATGATCCTTTTCAGGGATTCTTCATCACTGGGATTAACGATCACACGGAGATAAGAAATAAAATCCTTGATTTCTTTTCGCTGGTAAAAACTGATACCGCCGTAAATAGTATAAGGAATATTCATGCGTCGCAGGCTTTCTTCAAAAGCCCGGCTCTGGGAATTGGTGCGGTACAAAATCGCGAAATCGCGGTTATTAAAATGATTGCGGAGTTTTTGTTCCTGAATGGTATCGGCTACGTATTTCCCTTCATCGTTGTCCGTCATGGTGCGCACCAGGCGGATCTTTTCCCCTTCGATATTTTCAGTCCACAGGTTCTTTGGAATCTGTCCCTTATTACGTTTGATCACTTCGTTGGCGGCCGTGATGATACTTTGCGTGCTCCGGTAATTCTGTTCCAGCTTCACCACTTTCACGTCTTCATAATCTTTCTGGAACTGTAGAATATTTTCTATGGTCGCACCCCGGAAGCTGTAAATACTTTGCGCATCGTCTCCCACCACACAAACGTTTTCGTATACAGCTCCCAGTAACTTGATGATTTCGTACTGGGCCGGGTTGGTGTCCTGGAACTCGTCGATCAGGATGTATTTAAACTTATGCTGGTATTTGTGCAGGCTTTCCGGAAAATGTTTCAGCAATTCATAAAACTTCAGCAACAGATCATCAAAATCCATAGATCCGTTTTTGAAGCAGCGTTTGGCGTAGGCTTCATAGATCTGGGCAATTGCCGGGCGGTTACTGCGCGCATCTTCCTGCTGGATATAATAATCCGTCGCATATTCTGCCGGTCCGATCAGGCCGTTTTTTGCCTGGGAAATCCGGTTGTAGATGATATTGGGTTTATAATGCTTATCGTCCAGGTTCAGTTCGTTCACAACGGTTTTCACCACACTTTTAGCGTCGTCGGTATCATAAATGGTAAAATGATGGGGATAGCCCAGTTTCGGGGCTTCCGCCCGCAAAATCCGGGCAAAAACACTGTGAAATGTACCGATATAGAGATTGCGCGCCTCGTTATTGCCGAGAATGCGCTCAACCCGTTCTTTCATTTCCCTGGCCGCCTTATTGGTGAAAGTAAGGGCCAGGATATTGAATGCATCCACTCCTGTTGAAAGAAGATGGGCAATTCTTGTCGTAAGTACCTTGGTTTTTCCGCTGCCGGCACCGGCAACAATCATCAGGGGGCCGTTAATATGCAAAACCGCTTCTTTCTGAGCTTCATTAAGTCCTTTAATATATTCCAGCATGCTTGCAATTTACGAACTGCCGGTTGCAGAACCGCAGGATAAATTTTACAGTATCCGGTATAATAACCTAGGCTTTTCCGGACTTTTTCGGCTGGGGCTTTTTCCGGCTCCAGCGTGAGACTTCCAGGCCTTTCCGGGTCAGGATGAGCCATCCCTTTTTGAATTGATAGCCGTCAATCCTTAAAAGATTTTGCAAAAAAGCTGTTTCATTTACCTCTGGGCAGAACATTCTTGTCATAATCATCTTATCACTGAAATGCAGGGAACTGTCCGTTATCCGGAAGCTGCCTGAGACCCGGTTGCATCCGGTGGTTCCGGAAAACCGGCTTTGTTGGGTATCAAACCGGATTTCGGGGATACGGCCGGTTGTGTCGTTGTCCGGAGCAGGCAGCAAATACCACTCCCCTTCAAGGGCCGATAAATACCATTTCTCTTTGTAAGCGTAAGCGGTTTCACCCCGGGACTTTTCAGCAGCTGTATCCCCGTTTGAATCCTTTTGTGCCCTGATATCTGAAACCAGGGCAAATAATAAGGCCGTCAGTATAAAAGATTTTAACTTTGCGGGCATATTGTTTTACATCCATAATCATACCCATTTATGCCAGGATTTGAATTATTCGGTGAAGAAGAGCGGAAGGAAGTAAACGAGGTGTTATCTACCGGAATCCTCATGCGATACGGTTTTGACGCAGCCCGTAAAGGCATCTGGAAATCCCGTGAACTGGAGCAGGCACTCTGCGATCGTTTCCATTGTGGTTATGCCCAGCTGACTTCCAGCGGAACCTCTGCCCTCACCACCGCGCTCGCGGCCCTCGGGATCGGGGCGGGCGATGAAGTGATTATGCCTTCCTTCACTTTTGTGGCCAGTTTTGAAGCCGTACTCAGCGTAGGTGCGATACCGGTGCTTGCGGATGTCAATGATTCCCTGACACTGGATCCGGAATCTGTTCGGAAAGCCATCTCCCCCGCCACCCGCTGTATCATGCCGGTTCATATGTGCGGCAGCATGGCCGACATGGATGCGATACAATCCATTTGCAGGGAACATAAACTACTTTTATTGGAAGATGCATGTCAGAGTATCGGCGGCTCTTATAAAGGAAAATACCTGGGAACCATCGGTGACGCCGGAACGTATTCCTTCGATTTTGTCAAGACCGTTACCTGTGCAGAAGGCGGCGCTGTTATCACGAATAATAAAACGACTTATCTGAATTGCGACGGGTATACGGATCACGGACATGATCACCAGGGAAACGACCGCGGCGCAGAACTCCATCCTTTTATCGGATACAATTACCGGATTTCAGAATTACACGCAGCTGTGGGTCTTGCCCAGTTCCGCAAACTGGATACCTTTCTTTCCATCCAGAAAAAAAATCATCAGTACCTGCAGGCAGCATTATCAAAAGTCCCGGGTATTACGTTCCGGACTATTCCCGACCCGGCCGGCGACAGCCATACCTTCCTGAGCTGGTTTATGCCCAGCCGTGAACTGACCGGGGCGGTTGTTGCGGAAATGAAGGCCCAGCAGATCTTCGCAGGTAATTTTTACTGGTTCGACCATAACTGGCATTATATCCGCAAATGGGATCATCTGAAAACAGAAAAAACACTTGGACGCCTGACCGCGGCACAATCTGCGGCCCTGAAAAAAATCGGAACCCAGGATTTCAGTAAAAGTGATGACGTTATGAGCTGCTGTATCAGTACAGCCATCAGTCTGACCTGGACCGGGGACCAGCTGCAGGAAAAAGCTGCAAAAATGGTCGCAGCCATTAATAAAGTGATGGCTAATGCTTCCCCTCAAGCGCATCACAGTCAGCAAGCGAGCCTAGCCTGAACCGGAACGGAATATGGGTGGCTTTTTCCAATTCCCATTCCCTTTTACAAAAAAAGCCGGATTGTATATAATATAGATTGGGAGGCTGATTATATAATTCACCCGTCCGGGCCTGGTCGCCCGCATCATATGCATTCATACTGAAATCAGGGGAAATATCTGCCGGTTTTCCTGTTTTTGAAAGAAAATAAGGCCCTGTAAGGCCGTATTGTCCATTCTTTGCCCCGGGGTACTGAAGGTGCAAAAAATCCATTTTTGACCCTTCCCGCAGTACAACCTGGCACCGCACATCATTGCAGGAAAACATTGTCAACCAGACAACAAGAAAACATATTAGACGTTCCGGTCGATTCTTCATAATGTTATGTAAATTTACGGCGCGATTTTTGTGGAATGGGCGGATTTTTTGAATATTCGTCCCTCCGGCATTAACCCCCTCAAAGATGGCATTAAGTCAGTCATTACAGCAGAAATTACTCCAGAAATTATCTCCCCAGCAGATTCAGCTTATGAAACTGCTGCAGGTACCTACTGCCAATCTTGAAGAAAGGATAAAGGAAGAACTGGAGGAAAATCCGGCACTGGAAGTTGCCGAGGAGGATCATGACGATGGTTTGACGGATGATACCAAGGATGAATTTGAAACGGCTGATGAGGATTTTGAACCGGAAGGAACCCAGGATGAATATGATAATATTGATATCAGCGAATATGTGAATGAGCACGATGATGACGTAGCCGATTATAAACTGAGGGATGAAAACTATCCCGATGCGGAAGACAAGCAGTCTGTTGCACACAAGCTGGAAACGAGTTTTTATGAACTGCTCCTGGATCAGCTGGGTATGTTAAAACTCGACGACCGGACGCGCAGGATTGCCGAGCAGATTGTCGGCAGTATTGATGATGACGGGTACCTGCGCCGTGAAACGGCCTCCATCGTGGATGACCTGGCCTTCCGGCAGAATATTGAAAGTTCGGAAGCAGAAGTGGAATCCGTCATTTCGCGCATACAGCAATTCGATCCGCCCGGCGTGGCAGCCCGCAATCTGCAGGAATGTTTGCTGCTTCAGCTGGAAAGAAAAAAGAAAGAAGGTAAAAGCGTGACCCTGGCCATCAGCGTGCTTTCTGAATATTTCGATGAATTCACCAAAAAACATTATGATAAGATCCAGCGCGGTCTGAATATTACGGAAGAAGAATTCAGGGATGTGATACGGCAGATAACCAGGCTGAACCCAAAGCCGGGCGGCAATCTGGGCGGAACAGGCAGGGGAGAAGGTTATGTAGTGCCCGACTTTTTTATATTCAATAACGCGGGCACGCTCGAGCTGACCCTGAATTCCCGCAATGCACCCGACCTGCGTATCAGCGATGGCTACCGGGACATGCTGAAGGACTACGACCGGGGTTCAAAAAAAGATAAAAGGCAAAAAGAAGCCGTTCTTTTTATCAAGCAGAAAATTGATGCGGCCAAATGGTTTATTGATGCGATCAAACAAAGGCAGCAAACGCTGATCAATACCATGCAGACCATCATGAATTATCAGCATGAATTTTTTCTTACCGGTGATGAAACGTCCCTGAAGCCCATGATCCTGAAAGACATTGCGGAGCGTACGGGGCTGGACATCTCCACCGTGAGCCGAGTGGCCAACAGCAAGTTTGTACAGACGGAATTCGGAACCTACCGTCTTGAAATTTTTCTTTAGTGAGTCGCTCAGCACCGACAGCGGAGAGGAAGTATCCACCCGGGAAGTGAAAAAAATACTGAGCGACCTGATTGAAGGAGAAAGTAAAAAGAAACCCCTCAGTGACGAAAGGTTAACGGAACTGCTGCAGGAAAAAGGATATAATATTGCCCGGCGTACCGTTGCCAAATACCGGGAGCAATTGAATATACCCGTTGCCAGGTTGCGGAGGGAACTTTAAAAAGCCGAAAACCCAATGCTTAACACCTAACGCTTTTCTTATTACCTTTCGCTGCAAATTATTCACGGCCAACGGCCAACGGCCAACCGGCCAACGGCCAACCGTCAACCGCCAACTTAAATGAACGCACTCACATCCGATTACGAAGCTTTAACACAGGATCCGCACCCTTCCCGTCTGCTGCGTATTTTAGCCCGTTTTTTTTCTATCCTCTTTCATCCACTCCTCATCACCTCTTATGTATTCGCCTTTCTGATCTACCTCCATCCGGCAGCTTTTGAAGGAATTGACAGGCATACCAGAAACTTTCGCATGCTGAGCATTATATTGTTCACTATATTTTTCCCGGCTCTCAGTTTGTTACTTGCCTGGCGCTTAAAATTAGTTAAAAGTCTTTCCCTGGAAAGCCGGCCCGACCGGCTGGTCGGCTTTATCGTGACGATGTTTTTTTATTTCTGGGCAAGTTATGTATTCAGAAACCTGCCGGACACACCGCCAGTAGTTGCTCATTTTATATTCGGGTACTTTTCTCGCAGTCTGCGCCGCCTGGATGTGTACTATTTTTTACAAAATAAGTTTACACGCCGTCGCCATGGGCGGACTGATCACTTTTTTTGTCCTGTTCGAAAGGAAGATGCCTTATGCATCCGGGCTTTACCTAACCATTCCCGTCCTGGTGGCGGGCATTGTATGTTCATCGCGTTTTATCCTGGGTGCCCATAACCGGTTTGAAATGGTTACGGGATTTTTTGTGGGCATTCTGGCCCAGGCGGTTGCCTGGATATTTTAGAATGCTGCATTAGGGTTTTTTCCAGACAACCCATTCATGAAACTTTAAGGGCCAGAGGGACACAAGACGGGTTGCCATTGTTTGAGTATAAGTAAAAAAGAAAAGCCCAATCATAGGGTACGAACCTAAATTGGACTTTTTCACCTTCAAACCATCGGAGTTTACGTCCGGTTAACCATTAAGTATTTTCGAACCAGTCAGGTATTTTTTTGTAGGGTGATATATGAAGAAACAGGATCCCTCCTTTCATGTCCTCAATCACTTCCTTAACATCAGAATTCGGTACGGCCGGGCAGCCAAAACTTCTGCCATTAAACTTATTGGATTGTAAAAATCTTTCCCAACATATTTTGATCCGTGGATCACGATATTTCTGCCGTCGGCCCTGTCGTTGAATCCTTTTTCCAGGCCATGAAGTTTCATCGCTAGCCATGTTTGCCGGTATAGGTCCTCTCTGTAACATAGAAACCAAGGCTGCTTTTATGGGAACTCCATTTATTCGAGAATGAATTTGCATACTCACCCCCTGACCGGCGTCCATGCGCCACATAGGTATTCACGAGTATTTTCCTGCTTTCCAGGTCCACCACATACAAACGCCGATTCCTGGACGACTGACTGAAATCACAAATCGTAATGATATTGACTCTTCATAATCCGATGTTCATCCAGCAGGCTCAGGTAGCCTTTATACGCATACTCAAATACTTCCCGGCGAAGGCCTGATTCTTCCAGGTTGATCTCGCAATATAAATTACTTACTTCCGCTTCAAATTTCAGGGAGGCATTGGAGAGTGTAATCGGCGCCGGATATTTTTTCAGTGTTGTTGCCATCAGCCCATTTCCGGATTGTAAAATGGGAGAGAATGTCAACAAAAGGGCTGCGGAAAACACACGATATTTGTTTCGCATGGTAGGGGTTTTTCTAGGGTATTTTATAAACGGGTCAGGTACTAAAATATTATTTGATTGTTGTTTTTACAATGATTTAGCTGAAGTTTTTTATTGTATGAAACAGCAAATAAAAAAATTAACGCTGCAATTCGTAAAAGTCCACGGAAATCCCCGTTTGTGGCCCGATTTTTTACCTTAAAATAAATATACAAGCACGTAATTTCACGGAGCGGGGGCAAGGAAATGAATGGACAACCGGTAACAGCTGCCTATTATATAAAAGAGAGACTTTAGAAAATTTATTCATCTAATTTCTTCAAAATATGAAAACCTTAATACTGGTACGGCATGCAAAGAGTTCGCATTCTATGGGATTGTCGCCGGACTTTGACCGTCCATTAAATGAACGCGGGATTCCGGGAAGCTGCGGAAATAGCCAAGAAATTGTTTAAAAAGAAAATTCCGATAGACCAGTTTGTATCCAGCCCGGCCTTACGAGCGAAAACAACAGCAGAATTATTTTCGAATGAATATAACCGTAAGATGAAGGACATTCTCTTAATCCCTTCTTTATACCAGGCAGATCCGGATCAATTCTCCAAAGTGGTCAGCGGATTGGATGACGCATATCAGCATGTCGCCCTGTTTGCCCATAACCCGGGCATTACTGAATTTGCGTCTTCCCTCACCGATACCCAGGTTACCAACATGCCCACCAGCAGTGTATTTGCCGTGAACGCTTCTATTGATTCCTGGAAGGATTTTGCAGAGGCGGAAAAAAAATTTTTATTTTTTTATAAACCGGAATAAAGCTTTTAATCTTGGGCCTGAAGTTTAACGCGTTTCAATACATGATCTCAGGTTCAAACGAATTCTTTTAAGTCATTCTCTGAATCAAATCCTCAATGACCTCTTTCAAATTATAGACCCTCCTTTCAGGCAATAACAATTCCGCCTGCTGAAAAGCAGCCAATGCCTTTTCCAGGTTGAATTTTTTTTGTGAAACCGTATACATCCATTTCCTTTCGTGCAGGTACCGGCCGAGATATTCCTGCTCAGTTTGACCGGGTGTCGGAACCAGGATGGCGTTTTTTTTCATTTGCACCAGGTCCATAATGGTACTGTAACCGCTCCGGCAGATGATAACCTGGGATTCATGCATCCATTCTGCCAATGCTTCCGAAGGCAGGTGATTATATATTTTTATCCCTTCCCGAATAAAAGGAACCTGACCCTCCAAACCGGGTAATCCCCTGATCACCGTGGCCCTCAGGTTCGTTCTTGCCAACTGGCTGAATAAAATTATTTCAAAACGGCTTCTTTGCGGTTCCGGACCGGAAAGAAGGATGAGTAAAGAATAGTTACCGCCTCTTTTTTCCAGGGGTCTAAAACGGGATAAAATGCCGGTATATGTTACCGGGATGGGCAGTTGCCAGGGCGGTCGGGAGAGTTTGCCTGCGAGGGAAAAAGGACCTGGTTGATCCGGTACCCAGCAGGTTGAAAATTTTTCAACAAGCCTGTAATTCCATTTTAATATTTTACGATCAATCCACCGGCCCATGATCCCGGGTAGGCCTGATTGAATAAACAACTGATGCGTCAGGAAAACACAGTACAGGTTTTCATGGTAAAGACCATACCGGTTGTCGGAAATCACCGCATCTATATCCCGGTTTTGTATTAAATCGACAAGCCATTTATTTTCCCTTTGGATCTGTTTCAAAATGGCCGGTATCCGGAAAAGAAGGCCCCACTTCAATAAAATACCGGATGTATACCTGATTTCATAGCCCGGAATTTCGAGAAATTCAAGCAGGGGGAATTCGGTTTCCAGCAGGGCCTTCTGACTGCCACTGGCCGCGATGGTGACCCGGGCCCCCTGGCTAATTAACTCTCTAATAATTGGAATACAGCGTGTTGCATGGCCAAGACCCCAGTTGAGCGGTGCGACGAGCACAGAAACAGGCCCTTTTTGCTGCATATAAAATTTCTAAAAATGGGACAAAAACCTGCAATTAACCGCAAATTTTTATAAATTAGTGCAAAGAAATCTATGAAAAATCCGCTTACCCTCTTGATCCTTTTATTATTTATGATTACAATTGTAAGCGCGAGTTGCAGTTCCAGCAATCACATCGGAGGCAGTAGCAAGAAATGCGGATGCGGGCTCAACAAGGGTATGGTCGGATACTAAAATCTAATTGCAATGAAAACACCGGATAGAGATTTACTTGTCCTCATGAAAGACGAATTCGCTACTGAGCAGTTCATGGCTACAGAACTCGAAAAACTAAATGATCTTCTTTTCCAGTACGAAACACTTGAAACCTTCTGTCTTGCACACGAAGTGTTTGATCTCAACAGTTACAAAATTTTAAGGGGAACCCGTTACATCCAGCGTATCGTAAGACAACAGGAACTGAAACCTTTTCAATTTTTGTGTAATAAAAATTAGGGTCTCCGTTTAGCTGTTTAACATTAAAGGCATAACCAGCATCAACAGGTCTTCTGCCGGATCCTGTTCTACGGGTTTAATAATGCCGGCTTTCGTTGATGTAGACAATTCTATGCGAATTTCATCTGAAGACGTTGCATTCAGCATTTCGATCAGGAATCTTGCATTAAAAGCGATGGACATATCTTCTCCTGTGTACTGGCATTTCATTCTTTCATTCCCTTCAAAGGAAAAATCCACATCCTGCGCCGCCAGTTGCAGTTCGCTTCCGTGAATACTCAGTACGATCTGGTTGGTACTCTTATTGCTGAAAACACTTACCCGGCGCAGGGCGCCCTGGAAATCACTGCGACTCACCGTCAGCTTGTAGGGGTTATCGGCCGGGATCACCACTTTATAGTCGGGGAAACGTGCGTCGATCAGGCGGCAACTCATTTGGAGTCCGCCGAAATTCGCAAACAGATGATTGCTGTTATACGTAAGCTTTACCAGTTCATCTGAAGAGGGAAGGGCCGACTTTAATAAATTCAGCGGCTTTTTCGGTACGATCAGGGATTCTGTTTTGGCACAGGAAATATCCGATCTTTTATACCGGATCAGCCGGTGGGCATCCGTTGCCACAAACTGAATGGCTGCCGGGCTCATTTCCACCAAAACCCCTGTCATGGCCGGCCGCAGGTCATCGTTGCTTACAGCGAACAGGGACTTGCTGATGGCGGTAGCCAGGATGGCGGCCGGCATTTCAAATGAAGTGGTTTCGTCCGCTGAAGGATCTTTGGGAAAATTATCCGGATTCTCGCCCATCACTTTGTACTTCCCGTTATCGGTGGTGATTTCAACGGCAAACTGTTTATCGATGGTAAAAGCCAGGGGCTGGTCTGCAATATTTTTAAGGGAATCCAGCAGGATCTTGGCAGGAATACAAACCTTCCCGGTTTCGCGGGCTTCCGCATCCAGGTGAACCTTCATCACGGTTTCCAGGTCCGTAGCCACGATGGTGAGCCTGTTCTTTTCTACTTCAAATAAAAAATCTTCCAGTATGGGTAGTACCGTATTGGCACTGATGACCCCGCTGATCTGCTGCAATTGTTTTAACAAAGCCGAGGACGAAACAATAAACTTCATGTATCGGGACTTTGGGACGAAACTACTGATTTTTTTGGTAGAGCAGGAGTCGATTATCGGAGGGTGAATATCCTTATAATAACTTGTGTATTTTTCTATATTTGGAGCCATGGCGCTCCCCGGTTCATCATATTCAAAGGGCAGGATTACATCCGAACAGGCATTACAGAAATTAAAACATTATTGCGGTTACCGGGAACGCAGTCATGCAGAAGCCAGACAAAAACTATATTCCCTGGGTTTATTTAAAATAGAAGTGGAAGGGCTGATGTCCCGCCTGATCGAGGAGGAATATCTTAATGAAGAACGATTCGCCTGCCTGTTTGCATCGGGAAAATCACGGATCAAAGGCTGGGGTAAACAAAAGATCCGTCATGCACTCCGCCAGGAAAGGAATCAGCGAATATTGTATCATCAAGGCTCTGAAAGCCCTGGATGAAACGGAATATGCTGATAGTTTCAGGCGCCAGGCAGGGAAAAAATGGGATGCGCTCCGGTCTGAAAAGAATATTTTTGTAAGGAAAAATAAATGGCAGCAATACCTTCTGCAAAGAGGCTTTGAACCTGCCCTGATCAAATCCTGGTCTTTTCCGGGTGAAAATAATGCCGGAACTGCGGCTGATTAACCGATTAATATGACCAATCTCCGGATTTCACTGATACAGTCCCGGCTTTACTGGGAGGATAAAGCAGCGAACCTGGACATGCTGCAAAAAAAAATTTCCGGCATCCCCGAAAAAACGGAACTGATCATCCTTCCTGAAATGTTCAGTACCGGGTTCAGTATGGAAAAGGAATCCCTGGCAGAAACCATGGAAGGCCCGACTGTTGAGTGGATGAGAAATACCGCTGCCAAAAAATCTGCTATTGTTACCGGAAGCATCATCGCGAAGGAAGATACTGGAAATGGTTTCCTGTATTTCAACCGCCTGGTCTGGATGCTGCCTACAGGAGAATGCGGCTTTTATGACAAACGTCATTTATTTGCTTATGGTAAGGAAGACCGGCATTACCATGCCGGAAAAAGGCGGTTGATTGCTTCCGTTAACGGGTGGAAAATCAACCTGCAGATCTGTTATGATCTGCGGTTTCCCGTATGGCAACGCCAATCCAATGATCGGGACGCCCCCCAAAGGCATCCCGAATATGATCTCCTGATTGTTGTGGCCAACTGGCCTTCAGTCAGAAGTCTTGCCTGGCGAACCCTGCTCCAGGCAAGGGCCATAGAAAATCAATGTTATGTGGCCGGCGTGAACCGCACAGGCTCCGATGAAAAGGGTCTGCATTATGCCGGAGAATCCATGATCGTGGATCCGCTGGGTGATCCTATAAAAATGCTTGGGGCAGAAGAAGAGATATTTTCGCATACCCTCGACCGGGAGAAACTGGAAGAGACCCGCTTAAAATTTCCCTTCTGGCGTGACGCTGATGCATTTTTCATTCAATTATAAAATATGAAGCAGGCTTATCTGGCAGACGGGATTTTTACGGGAACCGGGACCTTACAGGAACAGGTTGTATTAACAGAAGATCATCAGATTACCGGCATCCTCCCGGCAAAATCAATTCCTTCCGGTTATGATGTAACATCCTATCCCGGTTGCTGGATCGTACCTGCCTTTATAGATCTGCAGATATACGGAGGCAACGGAAAATTGTTTTCACATAGCCTCGATATTGCATCGCTGGATGCCACTTATGATTATTGTGTTTCGGGAGGCTGTTCCCGTTTTATGATCACCATGGCAACCAACTCCATGGAAAATTTTTTTAAGGGTATTGAAACGGCAGGTGTATATATGGCTTCCGGGAAAAAGGGACTGCTGGGTCTTCACCTGGAAGGGCCCTGGATCAGCCCGGCCAAAAAAGGAGCACACCTGGAAGCATTCATCAAAAAACCTACCCGTGATGAGGTGATGCTCCTGCTTGAAAAAGGTAAAGGTATTGTCAAAATGATCACGCTTGCTCCCGAACAATGCGATGATGAGATCATACAGTTATTACTGGATCACGGTATCATTGTTTCCGCGGGTCACAGTAACGCTGCTTATTCCCGGGCGAAAAAAACTTTCCAAATGGGCATTCCCGCCGCCACCCACCTGTTCAATGCCATGTCTCCGTTGCAGGGCAGAGAGCCCGGCATGGTGGGTGCCATTTATGATGATCCGAAGGTAATGTCGAGCATCATTTGCGACGGGGTGCATGTTGATTTTGCCTCGGTACGCATCAGTAAAAAAATTATGGGCGAACGCTTGTTTTTTATCACGGATGCCGTTTCAACCATCCGGGAAGGTTATTACCAGCATATTTTCAAGGGGGACCGCTATACCGTGCCGGACGGAACCCTTTCCGGATCCTGCATGACCATGATTTCAACCTGCAGGAATGCGGTCCAGAAAGCCGGGATCCCGCTGGAAGAGTCCCTGAAAATGTGCTCTGCGTATCCGGCGGCATTATTAAAAGATCCATTCCTTGGAAAAATCCAAGCCGGTCAGTATGCGAATTTTAATATCATCAACATGCAAAACCTTGAGCTGGTTCACTCAGTTTTTTACTGAAACCAGCCGCTGGATCAGATAATTTTCTGAGCCGGCCGTCCAGCCGGATTGTTCGTAAATAATAGCATTTTTATAAATAATCATACTTTGTGGGAGATTATTTGAATGCAGGGCCCTGCGCAGATTCTCCGTAGAGATCGGAATAGGATTCGAAAGTCCATCCGTTCATATTATATGTCGGCCGCATCCTGCCGGCGGTTTTGCCTTCATCCACCGAAACGGCTATGAACCGGAAAGGCTTCAGGCTTTGCCATTTCTCCAAGCTGGCATTGATATGATTCAGTTCAGTAATGCTTTCGTCTGAGGACACAGACCAGAAACAAACCAGGAAAAGGGAATCTTTTTTTGCAAACATGGAAAAGGGTGCAATCCTGCCCTGCAGGGATTTGATTCTTGCCTGTTCAAGGGAATCCTGTCCCGCCGCAGTCAGTGAACAGATAATCAGGCAAATCATCCAGATTGTTTTCATATACTTCATTTAGTTACTGATATCGCGTTGGAGCGCGCTTCCCGCTGCGCAATGATCTCTTTCACTTTCATGGCTTTGAAGTCAATGCCATCGCGAATGGCATCCGCTGTGGGCAGAGCCCAAACATCCGGTAAAATACCCCTTCCGTTTTTTAACCGGTTCTTGTCGATCACCATCCTGAACCGGGGCAGGCGGAAACGAAGACCGGTCTTCGGGAGCGTAACATCCGGAATAATCCAGGCCGTATTACCATAATAGCCACCCCCTGTTTCCTCTCCTACCAAGGTTACATTTTTTTGCCCTTTGAGATCCCCGACAAACAGGGTAGTGGCAGAAAAGGAATTCCCTCCGATCAGGATAAAGACCTGTCCGTCGTAATGATATTTTTTCTTCGGGGCATTATAATGTTTCTCAAAGTATTTGAAATGATACTTACCCTGTTCCCCTTTCCTGGTTACCAGGCTGATCAGCATACCATACCAAAAACTTTTTTGTATGTATTTTTTGTATTCAGAAGGTGGTTTAATGGTATATAACGAGTCCGCAAGTTTAAACTTTTGATCAATAATATATCGTGTCAGTAAGGTGGATAAGCCGGCATCCCCGCCACCATTGGACCTGACATCAATGATAAGGTTCTTAATATGATCCTTTTTTGAATATTCTTAAATGAGTTTTTAAAAAACTTCTTCAGATGATATCGACCGGTCGAAGGTGGCAACCGTCATAAATCCTGTTTTCATGACCGTATCCAACTGCAGATTCGCCGGATGAATAATAAAAAGCGGGGTTTTTCTTTATTTTTCCCCTTCCCTTTTGCCGGGGGGCCATGGTTCAGGGATTTCTTATTCATGGTATCTGCTTTGAAATCATAGGGCCTGACCCAGGTCTGTCGTTCCCGGCCTTCCTGGTCAATATAATGGATGTCCAGGGAATCGGTCAGTCCCAGTACATTCTTATACAGGTTGGCAAATGCAAATCCGGTACTCAGGCTCTGGTATTTTCCAGTCGCGCTATAGCCGTCGGTAGTAATATAATTGAAAAGGGTGTCGGTCAGAGCCCGCGCATCATAGCCGTTGATCGATTTTACCACAGTGCCTCTTTGCAGAACCGGATCATTCTTTCGCAGGTTGGCAGTGATCACCATCGTGTCGGACCAGAATTTCATGGCAAAGGGAAATGCTGTTGAAATGGCCGTATCCACATATTTGCTAAATGCTTTCGACCCCTTCATCGTGGTATGGCCACAGTCAATTTTTGAAATCACATAGGCCAGTTTTTCACGGAACCGGATCTCTGTCATCGAATCGCCCAGCAATTGATACCCCTCATCAAAATAATAATCCATGCTGTCTTTCGTCGTGTACCAATAAATGCTGGGATGTGAGGATTCCAGGATATGCCGGAACAGGGTATAATCCGACTGCAATACGGCGGGCGGGAATTTCTTTTCGGGATTATATATTTTATAGGCAGAAGTGCAGGAACCCAACAGGCATATATATGCGCAAATCAGTATGGTGGTTTCCAGTTTCCGGATTTTCTGCAGGCTGTGGAAAATGCTCATTTTGTAAATGCGTTCCAGCCCTGGGCTGTGATGTCAAATTTATTTCCCCCTTTGGTCAGGATCTTCCGGCCTTCTTCCAGACCGGTCATATAACCCAGTACACTGATGTTTTCATTCAGGACCAGTTTTTCATATTCTTCCGGTCTCACGGTAAAGAGCAACTCATAGTCTTCTCCTCCACTGAGTGCACAGGCGGTTGGATCCATTTCAAATTTAAAAGCGGCGTTACGCGTTTCTTCGGCGATGGGAATCTTTTCTTCATATAACAAACAACCCAGGCCGCTTTGTTTGCAGATATGCAGGATTTCCGAGCTCAGCCCATCACTGATATCCATCATCGCCGTTGGTAGGATCTCCTGCCTGTTCAAAAAATTCAATGGTTTTTTTTGAAGCCTCCGGTTTGAGCATGCGGCCAATCACATATTTTTCCCCTTCCAGATCTGGTCGGATATCCGGGTTTTCGAGGAAAATTTTTTTCTCTCTTTCCAGGAAAACCAGTCCCAGGTAGGCTGCGCCCAGGTCGCCACTGCAGCATAACAGGTCACCCTTCCGGGCCGTGGAACGTTGTACAAATTTATCCGGCGTCACTTCCCCAACCGCGGTAATCGAAATAATGAATCCTTTTTGGGAAGAAGACTGTGTCCCCGCCTACCAGGTCAACCCCATATTTGTCACAGGCGGCATAAACGCCTTCATAAAATTCTTCCAGGGCTTCCACGCTGAACCGGTTGCTAAAGCCAGGGAAACCAGTAGTTGGGTGGGTATCGCATTCATAGCGTAGATATCACTCAGGTTGACAATAACGCTTTTATATCCCAGGTGTATGAGCGGGGTATACATGAGATCAAAATGGATATTTTCGATCAGCATGTCCGTGGAGAGCACCGTTTGCTTGCCGAAATGATCGATCACCGCTGCATCGTCGCCGACGCCGAGAATGGTGGAAGCGTTTTTAATTTCAATATTCCGGGTGAGGTGATCAATCAGGCCAAATTCACCCAGAGAAGAGATTTCTGTGCGGGATTCCATTGTATTATTTTTTAATCATCAGATCCGGTTCATTTTGGTAAACTGCCCGCGATCCATTGAAGCAATTCTTCATGTATTTTTCCATTGGTCGCTACAATATGCGGCTGGTAGGGAGAATAGGGTGCTCCGCTGAAATCGGTAACTTTTCCACCCGCCTCCTGCACAATTAAAAATCCGGCTGCACTATCCCATGCATTCAGCTTATGCTCATAAAATCCCTCAAACCTTCCTGCAGCCACCCAGCAAAGATCCATGGCGGCCGACCCCAGACGTCTGACGGGAACGCCTTTCCGGATCAATCTGGAAAAAACCTCAAGCGGTCCGTTGGGCTCATCGAGATAAGTATAAGGAAATCCGGTAACCAGGCAGGCTTTCTCCACTCGGGTTTCCTCCGATACATGGATGGTCTGGTTATTTAACGTGGCACCGTATCCCTTTCTGCGCAAAATAAAACTCGTTAAAAAAAGGGTTGTACACTGCTCCCATCAGCATGTCTCCCTCCTGTTCCAACCCGATTGATACACAGCAAATAGGAAGTCCGTGTGCAAAATTCACGGTTCCGTCGAGGGGATCAATGATCCATTTATAGGCAGAAGCGGTCGGCATGTCCCCCGACTCTTCACTCAGAATATAATGGTCCGGATAATCATTCCGGATAATTTCCATGATGGCTTTTTCTGCAGCATGATCTGCTTCTGTTACCAGATTGTTTACCCCTTCCTTATTCGAAATCCGGAATGCACTGCCATAATATTGCTTTAGGATTCCGCCTGCCCGTTCGGCGGCCTTGATCAGGGTGGTTTTTAACATCGTGCAAATATAATAAAGCAGGGGCAGCCCGCCCGCCGGCGGGTTGGCCGGCAGAGGACTTACATTTTGCCGGGTATCTGAAAAAATCGTACTTCGTGCCAATGCAGGCCGGATGATTCTTTCTGTTGTCATCGTCAGTTACAATGTTAAATTTTTCCTGGAACAGTGTCTTTCTTCTCTGAAAAAGGCCGTGGAGGGGATTTCTTTACCCGGCGGACAAACAGAAGTTTTTATAGTGGACAATGCCTCGTCCGATGGAAGCCCGGATTTTCTGATCCCCCTGTATTCCCGGGTTCCATTTCATACGAAATAATGAAAATGCCGGTTTCGCAAAGGCCAATAACCAGGCGCCTGGTTCAATGTTCCGGGGAATTTGTACTTGTTTTTGAACCCGGATACCATTCTGCCTGAAGACTGCCTTGATACCTGCATTGAAATTTTCCGGTCAGCCCCGGATGCCGGGGCCCTGGGCGTGCACATGATAGTGGGCGGGTAACTTTTTTAAAAGAATCCAAACGGGGCTTCCCCACGCCCCCGCTTCCTTTTACAAGATGACCGGATTAGCCCGTTTGTTTCCCCGGTCCCGGATCTTTGCAGCATATTATATGGGACATCTGCATGAAAGGATCCCGCATGCAGTGGAAGTTTTATCCGGCGCATTTATGATGGTCAGAAGAAAGCATCCTCGAAAAAATTGGTGGATTTGACGAACAGTTTTTTATGTATGCTGAAGATATTGACCTGAGTTACCGGATAAGCCAGACCGGCTGCAGGAATTATTATTTGCCGGGTACAACCATAATCCATTTCAAAGGGGAAAGCACGCCAAAGGATTTTCGCCATATTAAAATGTTTTACGCTGCGATGGAACTGTTCATGAAAAAACATTTCAAAGGACCCCGTTCCTCATTCAGAACTTTTATTAAAGCTGAGTGTTCGGTATTCACCGGAGCCTGGCTTATATCGGGCTGCCACTTTAAAAGATCCCTCCGGGGGAAAGAGGTCCTGCGACGGGTTTTCGTAAAGGGGGTAGAGGAATCCAACCAACTTTGAAACAGCAGACTGATGAAAAAAATATTCCCGTAACTGAAAATGAAAAGGATGCGGAAGAAATAATTTATTGTGAAGGTCCCCTGCAGTCATGGAAATCGGTCATTAGCAGAAGTATCAGAAAAGAAAAACCGGGTCTGTCTATAAATTCCACGGTGCCGGCACACATGCCGCCGTAGGAAGTAATTCCAAGCAGGGAACAGGGCGAGTGTTATTGAAATATAATCCTGAAGGAAATTTACATTCCGAAAATCAGAACTTTGTCCAGATCAATCTAAGGAGTATGCCGAATTTAAATGATATCAAAAACTTGCTGCAGAATAACCGCATAACGGAATTTGTAAAGCTGAATAAACTTTCCTCCCGGGATATCATCGAATTTACAAACCGGTATACAAACTGGGCCGGCAAACTTTTCCAGCACATGGACGTCAAACACGCTGCGCGTGTTTTTAAGTTCCTGCGAAAGAAAAAGCAGGAGATCATTATTAAATCACTGCCCGATGAAAAAGCGGCTGAATTTTCAATGCACTTCAACCGGACGACAGAACTGCCTTCCTGGGCCTATTGCCTGGAAATGCAGTAAAGGAACTGTTAAAAATTCTTTCTCCTGAAACCCGGGCAGAAACCCTTAAACTGCTTGGTTATCCGGAAGGATCCGTGGGTCGTTTGATGACACCGGATTATTTAGCCATCAAATCAACCGATACCGTTCAGCAGGTTCTGGACATTATCCGCCAATGCGGACAGGCAGCCGAAACCCTGAATTTTATTTTTGTAGTGGATGAAAAAGGGGTATTGATTGATGATATCAATATCAAGGAGTTTTTAATAGTGGATCCATCCACCCCTGTTGAAAAATTAATGGATCATCAGTACATCGCCCTTTCTGTAAATGATGCCCAAACGAAACGATTTCAATATTTAAAAATAACAGCCGTTATGCTCTGCCGGTGATCAATGAAGCCGGGGTACTTGCTGGGCATTGTTACACTCAGATGATGTATTGAGATTGGCGGAAAAAGAAAATACCCGTGAGATACAAAGGATCGGGGGTTCCGAAGCACTGGAAGAACCCTATACAACAATTACTTTTAGCCATCTGGTTAAGAAAAAGAGCCGGATGGCTCGTCATTCTTATTCCTGGGTGAAATGCTAACGGCCACTGCCATGGGTTTTTTTGAAGGAGAGATCAGCTAGTGCGGTGGTACTCGCTTTATTTATCCCTTTAATTATTTCCAGCGGTGGAAATTCGGGATCTCAGGCTTCATCCATTATTATCCGCGCAATGGCATTAGGTGAAATAAATTCCGGGACTGGTGGTACGTGATGCGGAAAGAAATATTTTCCGGACTTGTGCTGGGATCGATTCTTGGGCCTGGTAGGATTTATGCGGATTTTTCTATGGCAGCATTTTCACTTTTACAATTATGGTGAACACTGGATACTTGTCGGGTTTACTGTTGGCTTTCTCCCTGCTTGGCGTGGTTATTATGGGGAACTTTTTCGGGTTCAATGTTGCCGATACTTCTTAAAAAAATGGGTGCCGATCCGGCAGCCTCCTCGGCGCCATTTGTCGCCACACTGGTAGACGTAACCGGGTTGATTATTTATTTTTCCGAGCCTTCCTGACGCTGAAGGGAACGCTTTTGTAAGGATACGCCTAAGCTTAAAGAGTTCATTTGGAATTCTATTGATAAAACAAGGGCACCGGAAATGTGCTCTTAAACTCATTAAACTAGTTTCCCTCATTTGCCAGGCGCCACGCGTTTATAAACAGGTACCGTACTGCAGGGTTCCCCATACATAATATTTTTCAACCGGCCGAGCCGTTTGGTTATTTCGAGATAGGCAAAATCTCCGACTGGTTTGTCTCCGCAACCTTTCACCACAACCCGCTGGTCCCTGTAATCTTCCGGATCGATCGATTGGATCGTTTCCGTAATAACCTGCCTTAACACGGTCTTTTCATCGCCCATAATCACTTCTTCGCAAGGGCTGCAGATAACTGGTACCAGCATATAGGCCCATACCGGAATGACTGCGTCGGCTGAACAAAAAATCCGACAACGATTTCCCTGTAAAGCCGATCCAGTCTGTGGCAGTTAGGGCATCCCGAAAATCTTTTTCTTTCAATATCAGTTCCATAAAAAGAAAGGGCTTCATATCGAAAATCCGGATCAATTCTTTCGGAAAGAACTGCTCCAGATCAAGGGTATTCAGTGCACTCTGACTTACTTTATTTATAATTTCTTCCTGGCATATTATTCAATCTATAAAGTTACGAAGAAGGTATGAAGTTAAAACCCATAACTCCTGGTATATAGTGAATGGCGGGTTGTCAGTTTCAGATGAATGAATTAGCCACCGCCATATAAAAAAAGCGGGACGGGCCCGCTTTTATAATGATTTATTGAGCGAATTGTTTACAAGAACTTACTCCGGTCGTCTTCGATTTTTGCTTTTTTCTTCAGTGCATCAGTACCGGCCCGCTGAATAACAGATTCCTGGGACTGCAGCATGGACTGTCTGGCCTGCTCCACATCCACATTATAATTTGCTTTGGCACTAATATTTTCCACTTTCAATACGAAATACGCCATCATTTCCCCCAACCGGTGGCGGAAACGGCTTTTCCGATCAACTGTTTGTCGAAGGAATAACCAACAACCTTGGGTTCCAGACCAATATTGGGTACATAGGGAGAAGAAAACTGGAGGCTGTCCGCCTGGCCGACCGGCTGGCCGGTAGCAGAAGCCACAGCTTCCAATGTAGCAGCATGATCCGATTTTTGCCGTAATGAGATCTGTTTTTTTCTGGTTTCTTAGTATGGGTTCAATCATGGGCTTTCACTTTAGCCAGTACTCATAGTGCCTTTATGATTGACTTCCGTGAGAAGGCTACTATATATTTATCACCGACAGGAAAAGATTCAGAGACTTCTCCCAGTTTTGGCTGCATAAATCCAGCGCACCAATGAGCGGCTGGATCCAATGCCCGGGAATATTAAAATCTGTGGGTTGAATTTCAGTGGACTAGCGATGGATTTAAGATTTGCTTTTTTTACACCCGCATCAAAGGATGCTTTATCGCGGTTTTCACCTGCAAACTGACTGGCAAGACCAGAAGCATTTTGATCGGTTTCCTGACTGGGTTCAATCCGGCGGGCGAAATAAGCGACCTTATATGCAGGTTCAAAATTCTTCTGATCTACGATTTCAATCAGATGGTATCCAAACTGGGTTTTGACAATTTTTATTTCTCCCTTTTTGCCGTTGAAGGCAAAATCTCCAAATTCTTTAACCATCTGGCCTGGTCCGAAATATCCCAGGTCTCCACCCTTTATGCGGCTTCCTTCGTCATCAGAAAAATGAAAAGCCACACTGTCGAACGGCTGTCCTTTATCAACCAGGGATTTCATGCTGTCGATTTTGTGTTTCGCCGTGCTATCATCCATTTTTGGCTGGTTCGGTTTTCGGGTCCGCAAAAGTTCCACCAGAATATGGCGGGCATCGAACCGAATCCGGAAGCGTTTTTATATCCATGACCCTGGCCAGCACAAAATTGGTTCCGTCCAGATAAGGTCCTGTCACGCGCTCCTTTTGGCAGGGCCGTAATGGAATCTTTTCCTGCTCCGGTAATTTTTGATTTTGGAATAAAGGCATCGTTATAATTGATTTCTGTACCATTTTTAGCAAGGAAGGACTCCATATCTGTTTGTAGTATTAAATCAGGTTTGAGTGTCAGCTACCTGTGGAAAATAGCAGCACTGTCTCCCGAAGTGGGGGCGGCACTGAAACTTACATAACTGATCGTGCGTGATTCTTCCTGTGCAAACTGGTTTTTATGATTATCCAGGTAGGTTTGAATTTCCGCGTCTGGGATATGAACGGCACTGTCCGAAATGGTCTGATAAGGAATTTTTACAAAATTAACCGATGAGATCTGGCTGTTATCCGCATTGGTCTTTTCAATCATCCATTTGGGAATATAGGATGTTTGTGCAATAAGTGAAATATATTTTTCTCTTTGTCTCATTTTTACAAACTGCGGAAGGGCCTGTTCAAAGAAATTCTGAGCCATGGCATAATTCTGGTCCGATTTGCGGTTTCCTTTATAAATCGCCCTAAGCTGGTTGATCCGGGAGGCAGCCTGCTGGGCGATCAAACTGTCCGGTATTCGGATCTGTAAACGCCCTCTTGATTTCCGTACAGCATTTGGGTCCAACCAACATGTCATTCAATTCCTTATCACTTACATCAATGCCCAGTTTTGCGTATTCCGTCATCAGAACGGCATTTTCTTCAAACTGATTCCAGACTTCTTCCCGGATATTCTGGGAAAGCATGTCATTTACCGGATAACCCTGACTTTTATACTGATCCTCGCTTTCTGAAACCTGTTTCTGATATTCGGAAAAATCCAGTTTTTCTCCATTAACAGAACCAATGACCCCGAAGTGGATCCACCGGCCCGGCCGCCGATGGAACGTGCGTCCATAAGAAGAAATCCGATCAGACTCACTGCAATCAGCCCGAAAACTAGCCAAGCTGCCTTATCTCTTATTTTCTGAATGATAGACATAATATATTATAGTCGGTTTTTTGGAAAAGATGGCAAAAATAGATGAAAATTGGTTATGAACAAATTGTGGAAAACATGCAAACACGCGCGGGTACTCATTGAAATGGTATTTATTTGCACCCGCATACGTGCCGTGTGAAGAAAGTAAAAAATTCCGTGAAACAAAGAAAACAGTGGAACATATATTCACGGGATTCGGGGTATAACCGGTTTTTTTAGTGGAAAAACACCAAAATTTACCGATTTTCTGTGAAAGGAATGAGAATAGAAAAATTATTCAGAGGCTTTCCGGTCTCGAAGTCCGTGAACAAAGAACCTTTTATTCGGTTTTTAATAAAAAAACTGTTATTAAGTATTTTTCCAGAGCGGTAAATTCCATGATGTGAATGTGGAATACCTTTAAAGCAGTTCCAGTAAAATGCCGTTGCGTGTGGAGAGAATGTGTATATCCGTGGACAATAAAAAATAATCAGATTATTGCATTCTGGGATGGTGGGTTTATCCACATAACCATACCTTATAATAGTAATAGATCTGTTTATATAAATAATGTATTATTAAATACTATGGCAGTTATCAACATTGAGGAAGCAAAAATGCAGGTTGACCGAAAAGGATTTCTGGATGTGGCGCTGGATCCGGCGCTGGATCTTTTTGCAGAGATCCAAAGATTGAAGAAAGATAAAAATGCCGTGTTGTTGGCGCATTATTACCAGGATGCCGATATTCAGGATGTTGCCGATTTTATCGGGGACAGCCTGGGCCTTGCACAGGAAGCAGCTCGTACAAAAGCGGATATCATTGTTTTCGCAGGCGTTCATTTTATGGCGGAGACAGCTAAAATACTGAATCCTGATAAGAAGGTATTATTACCCGACCTGAAGGCCGGTTGCTCCCTTGCTGATTCGGCCCCTACTGAACGATTCCGCACGTTCCGGGAGAAGCATCCGGATCACCTCGTGATTTCCTATATTAACTGTACTGCTGAAGTAAAGGCGCTGAGCGATATTATTTGCACTTCATCAAATGCAGAAAAAATTATTGAAAGCTTACCGCCGGAACAAAAAATAATATTTGCTCCTGATAAAAACCTGGGGGCCTACCTGATAAAAAAAACCGGACGGAATATGTTGCTTTGGAATGGTGCATGCATTGTCCATGAAATTTTCAGTGTAAAAAAAATTACTGAATTAAAAACTAGCCACCACCAGGCGAAATTTATTGCACATCCGGAATGTGAGGAACCCATATTGCGTATGGCTGATTTCATAGGATCCACTACCGCCCTTTTAAAATACACACAAACTAATTCGGCTAAGGAATTTATAGTTGGAACGGAATCCGGAATTCATCCATCAGATGAAACTTTCTTCTCCCGATAAATATTTATTCCTGCACCACCGGAAAATAATTGTGCATGCAATGATTGTCCTTACATGAAACTGAACACACTGGAAAAACTCTATTCCTGCATGGAATATGAATCCGGAAATCATGATGTCGCGGCTGAATTATTGGAAAAAGGCGGAAGCCGATTGACCGGATGTTGGAGATCAGCAGGCGTTATGGACTGTGATCAGCGTCCCATATAAACCATCAGGATCTGAATATCCGTGGGATTTACTCCGCTGATGCGGCTGGCCTGTCCTAGAGTTCTGTGGTTTTATTTTTTTGAATTTGATAAGGGCCTCCATCGAAAGGGCGGAGAGGCGGTCGTAATCGAAGCTTTCCGGAATGGAAAGTTGTTCCAGCTGGGAAATTCTGTCAACAAGCTCTTTTTCTTTTTTAATATACGACATCATACTTAAGCTGGATTTCGGCCTGCTCCAGAGCATGGGAACCAAATCCCGGAGTTTAGTGCCCATATAAAGCAGGAATTCCCTTGCTTAGTTTGCAAAGGGCAAGGTTGGGCCTTAAAAGCAGCGTGGAGGCTCTTTTGCTTTTGAACCGAGTGGTGACATGTTTTTTCCAGTCAGCAGATTCTTCTGCTTCGTCCGGATTCATCGAGAAATCTCTGAAGAATCTTTGTAATCTTCAACAACCTCATTTTTCTTGCGATTTACTGTTTGCAGGCGACGTAAAGAAGCGAGGCCGAGTGAGTAACTTTTTTCCGTTAGACGAATATCTGCATTGTCCTGCCTGAACAAAGTCCGGAATTCTGCCCTTGAAGTGAACATTCGATAGGGTTCTTCCGTGCCTTTACTGATCAGATCGTCTATCAGTACACCGATATAGGCTTCGCTCCGGCTCAAGAATAACCGGCTCAAGAAAATTGATTTTTTGATGGGCATTGATTCCCGCCATGAGTCCCTGACAGGCGGCTTCTTCATATCCTGTTGTGCCGTTTATCTGTCCGGCCAGAAAGAGATTTCGGCATAATTTTTGTTTCCAGACTATGACTGAGTTGAGTCGGAGGAAAATAATCGTATTCTATGGCATACCCCGGCCGGAATGCCTTGAAACGGGCAAAACCCGGGTATTTTACGAAGAGCTTCGTATTGAACTTCTTCCGGCAGTGAGGTGCTAAACCGTTCACATAAATTTCTATCAGTATTCCACCCTTCCGGTTCAATGAATAGCTGATGCCTTTCTTTTTCGGCAAAGCGGTTGAGTTTGTCTTCAATACTGGGGCAATACCGGGGACCTATCCCGTCAATCCGGCCTGCGAACATAGGACTCCTGTCAAAGCCGGTTTTTAAGATATCGTGAACATCAGGATTGGTGTAGGTAATCCAGCAGCTCTTTTGTTTTAGAGGAAGAGGGATATTGAGATAGGAAAAACCAACAGGATGTTCATCCCCTTTTTGTTCTTCCATTTTGCTATAATCCAGGCTTCTGCCCGTCAATTCTGGGTGGTGTTCCTGTTTTCAGGCGGTTGGATTCAAAACCCGTCGCGTAACGAACTGTTCGGTAATTCCGGTAGCTGCTTTTTCGGCCATCCGGCCCCCTCCAAACTGTTTTTCGCCGATATGAATGATTCCATTCAGAAAGGTGCCGTTCGTTAAGAACAACTGCCTTTGCCGTAAATGCGATTCCCCATCCCGGTAATCACTCCACGGACTATCTCCTTTTTCAACTATGAGCCCATTGACCATATCCTGATAAAAATCGACATTTGGTGTGTTTTCCAGCATTTCTCTCCAGGTAGCGGCAAATAAGCATACGGTCGCTTTGAGCCCTCGGACTCCACATTGCCGGTCCTTTGGACTTATTCAACATTCGGAACTGGATCATGGTCTTATCCGTCACAATTCCTGAATAACCGCCCATTGCATCAATTTCACGGACAATCTGACCTTTGGCAACTCCGCCCATAGCCGGATTACAGCTCATTTGGGCGATGGTCTGAAGATTCATGGTTATCAAGCAACACTTTGGAGCCCATATTCGCTGCTGCCGCCGCGGCCTCACAGCCTGCATGACCGGCCCCAACGACAATAACATCATAAGTGGAAAACATTATTGCAAAATTACTATTATAGCGGGGATGTTCCACGTGGAACATGAGTCTAGCTCTGTTGTCATGATGGTAGACTCTGAAAGTCGTAAAAGCAGTTTAGAGGATGTCTGGAATAGCTGGGGTTGAGTGTTCGACGTGAAACATGTCCGCACCGCATTGGAGGATCAGGTTATAAATCGATGATTAAGAATCACATAAGATGGATCATGGACGCGCTAGGTTCAATTATTGATCCGGAACAGCCCTAAATGAGCAGTTTAGGGAACTCTTGTTATGATCTACGGATTGTCCGAACAGAATTTAGCGCCCTTCTTCGTCAACTTAAAGTAGTCGGTCAGGTAATTATTTTCCAGCGCTCTCATTTTTTTAATCTCCAGAGGAACTTGTCTTTATAGCCGCAAAAATGAAGAATCCCATGAAAAATTACCCGATGTAATTCCTCCCGGAATGAGGTTTCCAGGTTTCTGGCGTTATCCTTAACCCGGTCAATACTTATATAAATTTCCGCGATGAGTGGTTTTCCCTTTGCTGAGAGCGGGAAGCTGAGGATATCGGTATAATAATCATGTTGTAGGAATTGCCATGTTAAGGGTAAGTAAATACTTGATCATCACAGAAAACAATATTCATACGTTTCCAGTTGATCGTTTTTCCCTTTTAAAAATGGATAGAATAAAGGCTTTCAGCTGCTGCGGTCGGCCAGGCTGCAAGGCGAACTGAAAGTGAAACTGAATAGAGGGTTGGTTTTATTCATGCCATTTATGAAAATCGTAAAGCAGATTGACCCAACAAAACTACTTTTGTTATTACAATGAAAAGACTTTCTGAGTTAAGAACGGGAACGATGGCCAGGATTCATTCCTTTGAAAAAAACGATGTTTTTCTTAAAGCTGATGGAAATGGGATGTGTACCCGGTGAGATCATAAAAGTTGAAAAAATAGCTCCATTGGGAGATCCAATCTCTATTGCGGTTGCAGGATACCAAGTTAGTCTCCGATTGGATGAAGCCGAGAATATCTTTGTGGATCCGATGCCTCGTAATCCATTAACTCATTGATTATTAATAGTTTACATGAAAGTTGGGCTTATATTTTGGTTCTTTTAATCCTGTACATCATGGCCACCTGATCATTGCAAGCCATGTTGTACAATCCACTACGTTTAGATCAGGTCTGGTTTGTAGTGTCACCCCAAAACCCGCTAAAACCTTCCGCAGGACTTTTAAACGAATATCATCGTTTGTACCTGATCCGGGTTGCCATTGAGGGAGAAAAGGACTTGCGGGCTTCTGATATTGAATTCAAATTGCCCAGGCCGTCCTATACCATCGAAACGCTCACTTATATCCGTGAAAAATATGCTCGCTGCATGATTTTTCGATCATCATGGGGAGTGACAGCTATCAAAATCTTACCCAGGTGGAAGAATTATGAGACAATTATTAAAGGACACGACATTTTTTATTTATGTACGCGCCGGATTTGAAAATATTCCCGTTTACCAGGATGCGCGTGTGCAGATTCTGGAGGCACCCTTATTGCAAATCTCAGCAACCCATATCCGAAGATATTTTGAAAGAAGGAAAATCCATCCGTTACCTGGTTCCGGACGTGGTAAAGGAAGAAATTGAACGAAATCACTATTACCTTTAATCTTTCAGCCGAGCATTTTTCCTTTCTTTCAGGGGAAGCGATGAACAACAAGACGAATAAGAGACATCAATCATTTCGCGGATTTGTTTGGCATTAAGTTGGCCATTCAGGATAATCGTATTCCAATGTTTTTTATTCATATGATACGCCGGGATCACTGAACTGTATGTTTCCCTGTAATTCTGCCGCTATTTCGGGTCGCATTTCACATTAAACTGAAGGGGCAGGTTGATCCAGTCTCAATCAGCAAGAAACATTTTACCCATTACTTTAAACACAAGCGTGGATTCGCCGAATGGAAATGATTCGGTTGACTGATTTTTTTTCCAGGCAATATTTTCTGATGGTCTCCTGATCCATACCGGTCGAAAGCATTATTTTTAGGAAACGCAATGGACTTGATCAAAAATATGCGGTATTCATTGATTTTATTTTACTGCTCCTGTTACAAATCATGTCCCGTGCACAAACTTATGAAAAAATTCATTCTAATGCCATACTGGTAGATACGCACAATGATTTTTTAAGCAAGGCAGTGGAAGACCATGTTGTGTTTCGACACTAGACTTCAAGGTATAACACAGTCAGACCTGGTCCGCATGCATAAGGGCGGTGTGAAAGTGCAGGTCTTTTCAATTTTTTGTGATGAGCATTATGGCAGAGGATCTGCATTTCAAATAGCGAGCCAGGAACTGGATTCGCTTTATGCCATCGTGGGCAGAAATCCTAAAGACCATGCAGATTGTGTTATTCTTATAAAGAACTCGTGCGTGCAGTAAAAAACATAAACTGGCATGTATGTCGGGAGTGGAAGGCGGTCATATGATTGAGGACAACTGGACAACCTGGATAGTTTTTATAAAAGAGGAGTGCAGATATATGACTCTTACCTGGAATAACAGCACTTCCTGGTCCACATCAGCATCGGATGAAAGCCATAAGTCATTTAAGGTAACCTCTATATGGGTTAAATGATTTTGGAAAACGGGTTGTAAGAAAAATGAATCAGCTGGGTATGATAGTCGATGTTTCCCATATCGGAGAGAAAACGTTTTGGGACGTGATGAGCCAACCACAGACCAGTGATCGCCTCTCATAGTTCAGTATATGCATTATGCCCGGTTTTCCGCAATCTGAAAGATGACCAGATCAGGGCCATCGCAAAAAACGGCGGGGTGATTCAGGTAAATTTTTATTCCGGATTTCTGGATTCAAATTATTTGAGAAAATTTGGAGTCACATTTTTCAAAATGCATAGGACATGAATTTGATTCGATGGAAGTGTGAATAAAATGAGTCGGCGCGAGCTTGAGATGATTATATTTCAAAAAATACAAAAATGAATTGGAAATCATGCGCCCGCCATTTTCCCTGCTAATGGATCATATTGATTATATCGTAAAAATCGTGGGAATAGATTATGTTGGCCTGGGATCGGATTTCGACGGAATTGAATCTTCACCACAGGGGCTGGACGGCGTGGAGGATTTTCCAAAAATAACAGAAGAGCTTATGAAGAGAGGGATACTGAAAAAGACATTACGAAAATTCTGGGAGGAAATTTTCTGCGCGTATTCAAAGCCAATGATAACTACCGGGGTTTTCAATAAAAACGTTTATATAGGAAAAATAATAAACTTGTTTTTGTACAGCCATCTATATCCCGGAGAACTATTTAATTCAATAATTAGGGTTAATAAGCGAGTAGTTTTTCAATCATTTCGGCAAGCGTGCATTGGCCAGAAAATTTTTTTCCAATTCGATATTAAACGGGATGGCGGTATCGAGAGAGGCGCACCGGATACCGGTGCATCCAATAGTTGAAAACAATGTTCCCCGATCCATGCACTGATTTCTCCGCCAATTCCGCCCGTAAGGGTGTCTTCATGCAGTACAAGAACTTTTCCTGTTTTTGCCACCGCTTCGCGGATGGCTTCATAGTCCAGGGGAAACAGGGTGCGGAGATCCAGGATATGAAAGGAAATATCCGGTTTTTGTTCGGCCAGAGTCATAGCCCAGTGAACACCGGCCCCATAAGTGATGATGCTGATTTCGGTGCCGGTTCTTACGAGGTTCGCCTTCCCGATTTCAGTAAAATAATAGTGTTCGGGAACCGGGCCACTGATACTCCTGTATAAAACCTTGTGTTCAAAAAATAATACCGGGTTGGGATCCAGTATGGCGGCATTTAGTAACCCTTTCGCATCAGCCGGAGTAGCCGGATAAACCACTTTCAAACCGGGCACATGGGTAAACCAGGCTTCATTACTCTGGGAGTGAAAGGGTCCTGCACCTACACCTGCTCCTGTAGGCATACGTATGACCACATCAGCTGTTTGCCCCCAGCGGTAATGAATTTTGGCCAGGTTATTTACAATCTGGTTAAAACCAACGGCCGCAAAATCGGCGAACTGCATTTCCATGACGGATTTATATCCTTCCAGGGACAGACCCAGGGCGGCCCCCACAATGGCGCTTTCACAAAGGGGGGTATTGCGCACTCTTTCTTTGCCGAATTTTTCCAGGAATCCTTCCGTGATTTTAAAAGCACCGCCGTAGGCAGCAATATCCTGTCCCATGAGGATCAGGTTTTCCTGCGCTTCCATACTCTGCCATAAGCCCTCCCGGATGCCTTCAATAAATCTTCTGGAAGGTGCTGTTCCGGAATCTGGCGCAGGCTGTACCACCGGAACCTGGTGGGGCGGCAATGGCGCATACATATCATTTAATTCCTTACCGGTATCGGCGACAACCGGGTTTTCCTGTACGCTGATGGCGGATTCAATCATTCTCCTGAATTCATTCCGAATTTCTTTCACTTTTTCATCATGCAGGAGCCCGGTTTCCTTCAGGTAGTTTTCATAAGAAGTCACAGGATCTTTTTTCCCCCAGGTCTCAAATAATTCAGCAGGAATGTATTTGGTGCCGCTGGCTTCTTCATGTCCCCGCATCCGGAAAGTCATACATTCAACCAGGTAGGGTTTCTGCTCCCGGATGCAGTATTCACGAACGCCTTTGACGGTGTCATAAACATCCAGCACGTTATTGCCGTCTATTTGTACAGCTTCCATTCCATAACCAATGCCTTTGTCGGCCAAGCGTTTACAACGGAATTGTTGTTCCGCCGGGGTGCTTAAACCATAACCGTTGTTTTCGATAATAAAAATTACGGGCAGATCCCAGACAGCGGCCAGGTTAAGGGCTTCATGAAAATCGCCCTCACTCGTTCCTCCTTCACCCGTAAAGGCCAGGGCTACTTTTTTTTCTTTTTTAAGCTTGTAAGCCAGCGCGGCCCCGTCTGCTACTGCCAACTGGGGACCCAGGTGGGAAATCATGCCGCAGATATGGTGTTCACGGGAACCGAAATGAAAACTTCTTTCCCTTCCCCTGCTGAAGCCTTCTTCACTTCCCTGCCACTGCAAAAAGAGTTTTTGTAAAGGCATTTGCCTGCCTGTAAAAATGCCCAGGTTCCGGTGCAGGGGCATAATCCATTCATCCGGCGCGAGTGCTGATACCACGCCGGCTGAGATCGCTTCCTGGCCAATACCGCTAAACCATTTGCTGATGCGTCCCTGGCGCAGAAGGACCAGCATTTTTTCTTCTATCAGGCGTGGGAAAAGGAGGTTCCGGTACAGATCCAGCAATACGGGATCAGAAAAATCTTTGCGGTCAAAAAACATATAAACCGGTATTTATATAAAAACGGCAGGATCCATCAGTTTTTAGTTTCTGTCGACTTCCTGTAAAGAAAGGAAGTAAGGACCGAAAGTAAAAGGCTAAAAAGAAGTGCCCACCAGAACCCGTCTACCCAGAATCCATGTACAAATTTGGCGGCCAGTAAAATAATCAAGGCGTTGATCACAAACAGGAAGAGGCCAAAAGTGAATATGGTGATCGGTAACGTGAGAATGATCAGGATGGGTTTTACGATCAGATTCAGCAGTCCCAGCACAATGGCCAGTACCAGGGCCGTTACAAAAGACTGAATGTGTACGCCACTCAATACATAAGACAAAGCAAAAGCGACAACGGCAGAAATGACAATTCTCAATATGATATTCATAACTGCAAAGTTTAATCCTGTGAAAATACTGAATCCGCTTCTTTAAAATACGACCAGCTCATAAAAATCAGCGGGCATTCAGGTATTTATTGGCGAGTTCCTGCAATGCAGCGGGTTGAATATTTTTTATGGTTTCAATGCCACTGTAAAAATATTCTTCGGTAAGTCCGTTTAGCACAAGGCTTTTCCATCGACCGGCCACCTGGAAGGGGCCGTCCAGGTCTCCCAGCAGGGTGCCGATCATGAAATTTTTAGAGGTTTTCAATTCTTCATCCGTTACCGGTTCCTCACAAAGCCGCTTCATTTCCAGGTAAACTTCGCTGATCGTTGATTCAGATACGTCTTTTCCTGCTTCGGTTGAGATCATGAGGGTGCTTTCCTGGATCAGGTTGACCAGGTAGCTGTGGATCCCATAGGTATATCCTTTGTCCTCCCGGATATTGGTCATCAGACCGGGAACCAAAAAACCCTCCGAATATATTGTTAAGCACCTGCATTTTCTGGAAGTCCGGGTGATGCCGGTTCGGAAAATTCCGGGCGATCCGGATGGCTCCCTGGACACTGTCGGGATCATTGGTGACCCGGTATTTTTTTTCTTTTGCGGGCAGAATGGGTGTGGTTGTCAAATCCGGTTTGCCAGGCCCATGAAGGGGCAGGTTTCCGAAATTTGTTTCAGCCAGGTCCCGGATACCGGACGGCAGCGGACCTGCAATAAAAATAATACATCGGCCACCCAGGTAGTACCGGTTATAAAAATCCTTTATTTCCTGTACGTTGAGGGCGGCATAATCTTCCATGGAATGAAACTTCCATAGGGATGTGCCGCGCCAAAAAGATAGGAATCGATCAGCCGGCCTGCTATAAAATCATTTTTACGCAAATTCACCTGCAGTCTTTGCTGCATATTTTTTTTATAGATCCCGAGTTCTTCTTCCGGAAAAATCGAATCGGCTAATAAGTTCGGAGACGACGGGCAGCAGTTCCGCAAAATGTTTTTTCATACAATGCAGGGTGAGTTCGGCGGTTTCATGCCCTGACTGCCGGTTCAGGTAGGCCCCATAGTATTCAAAGAAATCATTGATTTCATAAGCAGTTTTTGACCGCGTTCCGCTTTTGAGCATAAAATTCGTTGCCGCGGCTACCCCGTTTTCAGCCTCATAACAGTTTCCCGCATATAAAACAATATTCATCATCAGCGTATCCACTGTTCCCATATCCACGAGGATAAACCTCTACGCCATTGCGCAGGGATAATTTTCTGACAGTGGTGGAAGGCTTAAGCTGAAATTTTACTGCGTCGGTAATTTCCGGCGCAGCTTTGCGATTCAACATAAGAGAGAATTCAAAAGTTAATTGTTACTGTAGTAAAACAGGCTGCTGCTGTTTTTTTCATCAAATATAGAAGCACTCAGGTCCCGGATTTCCCTGGTGGTTACGTTCATGATATTTATCGAGTTCAGTATTCATATAGGCCACATCTCCCATCAATTCGTACATGGCGAGGTTGGAGGCCCGGTTCATCAGACTCATATCTTCAAATAAAATGGCGGATTCCGTTTTGTTTTTCACTTTCATCAGTTCTTTTTCAGAAATGGTCGACGAGCTTAATTTATCCAGTTCCTCCCGGATGGCCTGGTCCGCTGTCATCATGGGGGTTCCTTTGATCAGTTTGCCTTCAATCAGCAGCAGACCCGGATCAGAAGATCCGAAATGATAACATTCAATATTGCTGAATAATTTTTTTTCTTTCACCAGGTTTTGGAATAAGCCGTGAAGATCCGCCACCGCCAAGCAATTCTCCGATCAGATCCATCGCGTAATAGGAGTGGTCTGTTCTGGAACCCACATGAAAAGCTTTGTACAAAGCATCCAGGGGAACGTCTGCTTTTACTTCCAGCATGCGGGCGCGCATCCTGTTTCGGTTCTACAGGAAGTTGGCGGATATATTTTTCTCCGGCAGGGAATATTGCCAAACCATTTCTCAGCCAGCGCAAGGGCTTTATTCAGTCTGTATATTTCCAGCCATAACCAGGATGGCATTGGCCGGACAGTAATGTTTTTGAAAAAATGCTTTTACGTCCGCGAGTTTCGCATTTTCAATATGGGAAAGTTCCTGACCGATGGTCATCCAGCGATAGGGATGTTCTTTATAAGCCAGTTCGCGCAATTTAAATGCGACATCGCCATAGGGCCGGTTAATATAATGTTCCTTGAATTCTTCACATACCACTTTACGTTGCACATCAAGACTTTTTTCACTAAATGCCAGGGAAAGCATGCGATCACTTTCCAGCCAGCAGGCCGTTTCAATATTTTCAGCCGGCAGCTGTATATAATAATTTGTAAGATCGTTGGTGGTGAATGCATTGTTTTCCCCGCCAGCCATAAGCAGCGGTGTCTCAAAATCTTTGATATTCATAGATCCGCCGAACATCAGGTGCTCAAATAAATGGGCGAAACCCGTTTTACCCGGGATTTTCGTCGCGGGCACCAACATCATAGAGTACATTCAGCACAGCCATGGGGGTGGAATGATCTTCGTGTACGATAAATCGCAGCCCGTTGGAGAGGGTAAATTTTTTAAAATCGATCTGCATGGGCATGATACTTTCAATTCTTTCAAAAGAAGTGCAAGTTAATAAGACTTCAATAACCGGGAGTGAAAGAATTCATAGGATGCTTTTCACTTTCAGACTCAGTTCAACCATGCTGCTGTCCGGGCGATTGACCAGGACTTTTACCCGGTCGCCGGTATTTTGCAGCATGGATTTATAAAGTTGGAGGTTTTGCGACAGATTATTATTTATTCCGATCACTATATCATCTACCTTGAATCCTGCTTTTTCGGCCGGGGAATCTTTCATAACATCACCTACATGGATTTGGCCTTCTATCCAATAGAGTCCCAGCCCGGTATAGGAATAGTCAAAGGGATCACGAAAATGGGAATTGGGGGTCAATAGAAAATTTTCTTCTCATAATTTAAAATCATATTGAACCTGCGCAACACATCGTTTCCGATCAGTCCGGCCAGATAGGGATAAGAGGTAATATTGAATTCATCATCGAAAATATAGATTGGGATATTCTTGAACTGGTAAGGTCCGAGTTTGAGATCCTTCAGGGTGGTAATTTCCATGTTTGCTTTTCCTCCCATGCCCTGAGCCTGGGTGGGCAGCGGTTTTTTTTCGGGGTTCAGGATGGAACTGTCCCTTATAAAATCAGAATTCAGCAATAGGCAAAGACCGGCGCCGGTATCAAAATAAAACCGGGCATCGAGCTGCCCGGCTGTCCCGCAGCATTGGCGTCCTGCACAGGAAGGTTAATCACCGCAGGTTTTAGCATATAGCCCTCCTTTTGGATACTTAATATTCCCTTTCGTGAATACGTACATCTGGTTGCTGTCGTAATCGATTTTTAGTAATATACCTGTGAAAAGAAACTGTATCCGATGATTCCATCAATGCTGTCCCCATACACACTGCTTAATATGTCATAATCACTTACATGAAAATTTAAACTGTCCATCCTCGATACTCCCATGATCAGGGACTTTGTTGTTTACATACCTCAATTGTCGAATGCCACCAATGCCCATAATCAGTCTGTCGGTTAGTGACGGAACAATATTTAGCCGGATACAGGTCGTGGAATCCAGCGAAATACCACCGCTTCCGGTATCCATGATGAAATTCAGCGTATCGGGATAACCGCTTAAGCTGGGCTCTCACCACAACAACACCCCCGGTAAAAGTTGAAAAGGGAATCTGCGTTAGTAATCTTGCATTGATTGATTTGTTTTTAGCGCGTACGCTTCAAAACTTACCAGCATCGAGAGGAAAAAGCCGTAGAAAATTTATGCATAGGCCAGAGTGCAAATAAACCGGATATCTTGGTTTGGCCGTATTCATATTCGATAGCAGGTCGTTGGTTAAATTGGATCGCAGATTAAATGAAATCCATATGATTAAATCTACAAATTATTCGGCATCTTGCCCCGCCAACTATATAATTACTGAATTGAAAAATTGCTGTCCTAAATTTGTATTAACTGTAATATCTGCAAAGATGGACGTATCCGATCTTTATACCAGGGCTCTGCAGTTCGATTTTCTGACGGCAGCAGAAGGTGTTACGCTTTTCAAAGAAGCTCCTCTGGCAGAACTCATGTTCATTGCCGACCAGCTCAGGCAAAAGCAGGTAGGCCATGGAAAAGTAACCTGGCAGATCGACCGGAATGTAAACACCACCAATGTTTGTATCGCCAATTGTAAATTTTGTAATTTTTACCGGGTTCCCGGTCATGCGGATGCGTATATAACGGATATAAATACCTATGTCCGGAAAATTGAAGAAACATTTCGCTGGGGCGGGGACCAGTTATTATTGCAGGGCGGTCATCATCCCGGGCTGGGGCTGGCTTTCTATACGGATCTTTTCAGGGAGCTCAAATCCCGTTATCCCCGGTTGAAACTTCATACCCTCGGGCCGCCTGAGATTGCGCATATCTGTAAACTTGAAAAAAAATCCCATAAGGAAGTCATCAGTGCGTTGCGGGAAGCCGGTATGGATTCCCTTCCGGGAGCCGGGGCGGAGATCCTGGTTGACCGGGTCAGGCGGCTGGTGAGCAAGGGGAAATGCGGAGCACAGGAATGGCTGGATATTATGCGGGAAGCCCACCGGCAGCATATTACCACTTCGGCTACCATGATGTTCGGGCATGTGGAGACATATTGAAGAAAGATTTGAACACCTGGTCCGGATCCGGGAAGTGCAGGCGATGAAACCTGCTGATGCAAACGGTTTCCTGGCATTTATTCCCTGGACCTTCCAGGATGCAGATACGCTGTTGGCCAGGATCCGTGGTGTTCATAACCTGACCACACCGGAAGAATATATCCGGATGATCGCGATGAGCCGTATTATGCTTCCCAACATAAAAAATATACAGGCTTCCTGGCTTACCGTGGGTAAGGAAACTGCCCAGATCTGCCTGCATGCCGGTGCAAATGATTTCGGCAGCATTATGCTGGAAGAAAATGTAGTGAGCGCTGCCGGTGCCCCCCACCGTTTTACAAGCAAAACCATTCAGGCCGCCATCCGGGAAGCCGGGTTTAAACCCCAGCTGAGAAACCAGCAATACGAATTCCGGGAACTGCCCGCTTTTATGGAAGAGCAGGTAATCGATTATTAAATGCTTGAAAATTAACGCCTAACGCTTTTCCTGTCAAAGCGTGTCGGAACTATAAATCAGAGACCTTCTGTTTAGCCGAAAGAAATTGCCGATGAATGGCATTAGACTTTAAGCATAGTCCTAAGTGTATTTTTTAGTCTTTTCACAAGTTAAAATCCCTATTTCTGCGTTAAAGGATTAATCCTATACCATGCAGAGCCCATTCCGTAAGTTAGTACGCATTTCCACCATTTTATTTGCGATCGTTTTATTGTGTAATTATTTTGCCTATTACCTTGGCAATAAAAAATCCGCTGAAAATGAGGAACTTATCTCTGCCAGATCCCTGGCCGGCCGGCAACAGACCCTGAGTCAGGTCATTGCAAAACAGGCGGCCCTTATTACCGGGGGGCTGTATGGTGCGGCGGAAACCCAGCGGATCAGGGACAGCCTGGCCACGACCCTGGCTGTTTTTAAAATCGCAGGAGGAACAGTTGCTTAACCGGGTTGGACAATCCCGGTACACCCCTTCCGGCGCAGGTATTCAGGATACGCCTCCTCTTTTCCTATATCAATCCGTATTACACCAGTATTGATAAGATTGGCCAGAATATTTTAATGGAAGATTCGGTCCTGTTCCAGATCAACAAGCGCATGTACCTGCAAAAGCTGATGGAGAGCGAGGACAAATATTTACCATTGATGCGGGATATTACCCAGGCAGTTTACCGTCTATCCTGAACGAAAAAAATGAAGAATCTTCAGCCATTGAGGTAGGGAAATTCATATCCCTTGTGGTGGCCATTATCTGTTTGATCATACTGGTGCTGGAGCCGGCATTTAAAAAAGGGGAAACGAATTTCAGGGACCTTCAGAAAGCGAAGAACGAATTGCAGATTGAAAAAAAACACCTGGATTCCCTGCTTCAGTCCCAAACCAATTACCTGATCCGGATAGACCGGAAAGGAAATTTTACGTATGCAAACCAGTCTTTTCTGAGAGCCTTTGGATACAGGGAAGAAGAAGTGCTGAATAAACTGTTTCTCGGAACCATATTTCCAAAAGATCTGGCCCGATGCAGGGAAGTGGCAAATGAATGCTGGAATAACCCGGGTAAAATTGTTAAGCTGCTGATCCGGAAACCCTTTAAGGATTCAAATTCTTTTGTTTGGACGGATTGGGAATTGCTCGCACTCAGCAACGAGAACGGCGAGGTGAGTGAGATACAGGGTATCGGGTTAAATGTAACCGATAAAGTGATGGCACAGGAGGTAAAAGAAGAAGCTATTCAGACGCTTTCTTATGCGATGACCTATGCACGTATGGGATCCTGGAAAGTGGATTTTGAAACCCGTGAAATAAAACTGGGTAATGAATTCCGGGAGCTGCTGATGATGGAGGAAAATTTTTCTGAAAAATTATGGCTGGATGATTTCATCGCTGAATTTGTAGTGCCGGAAGACTATCATAGGGCCAAGGATGAATTTGAGGAGATATTTCCTGAACCGCGGTCACCTGGGTTTTGAAAGTTCCTTTTCTTTCCGCGTAATTACACGCCAGGGCTGGATGCGTTATTTATTCCTCAAGGGCAAAGTAGTGGATGTGAACGGATGTTTTGGAATTGCCCAGGATATTACCGGGCAAAAGGAATCTGAAAATGCCCTGGTGAACAGCGAACAAAAATTCCGTCTGCTCGCAGAAAATTCTGAAGATATAATCAGCGTGCATGCCGCAGATGGCACCATCTGGTACCTCTCCCCCTCCTTAACACATGTACTGGGTTATGAAGTGGAAGAAGTGATCGGAACAGCCATCCTGGATTATGTACATCCTGATGACCGGCATAAATTTTTCAAACAGGAACGGAGTCCGGACCTGCAGGACCAGGAATCGCTGATCATCCGTTACCGGATCCGCAAAAAGGATAAATCTTTTTTATGGCTCGAAACCATCATCAAGCCCATTGTGGATCATAATGAAGTTATCAAACTCGTATGTACTTCCCGGAATATTACCGGACAGCGCATCGCACAGGAGAAACTGAAAAAGAAGGATCAGCTGCTCTATGCTGTATCCCAGGCAACCCATTTATTGCTGAGTAATACAGATCTGAACCAGGCCATCGCTGCGGGAATTGAAATCCTGGGAACCAAAACCCTGGTAGACCGGGTATATGTTTTCAAAAATAAATTCGAGGAAGAAACCGGCAACTGGTTTACGTCCATTATCCATGAATGGAATGCCGGCGGCCGCGAATCCAGGCTGAACAATCCCCGTATGGTTAACCTGAATTTTAAGACCATCGAACCGATTGTAAGGCCCCTCCGGGAACAACGCCCTTTTGTAAGTTACCGTTGGAAAGAAACCGATGAATGGCTCCTGAATATTTTTGAACGCAACCCGGTAGAAGCCACTTTGTCGATACCGATTTTTGTAAATGATTTTTTCTGGGGATTCGTCGGATTCGATGAATTCACCAAAGAAAAAGAATGGACCGAAGGGGAATTTTCAATCCTCCAGTCCTTTGCCTCTTCACTGGGTGCGGCCATCCAGCGAAAGAAAATTGAAGATGAACTGGTTCAGGCAAAAGTACTGGCAGAAACCGCAAACCTCACCAAGAGCGAGTTCCTGGCAAATATGAGTCATGAACTGCGTACTCCCATGAATGGCATCATCGGTTTTACGGACCTCGTGCTAACGACGGAATTGCAGAAAACCCAGCGGGATTATCTGAAGAATGTAAAAAGATCGGCCTATGGGTTGCTGGAAATCATCAACGATATTCTGGATTTTTCCCGGATCGAAGCGGGCAAACTCCTGATCGACCATACCTTATTCAAGCTGGATGAACTCGTGGAAGAAACCATGGATATCCTGACCCTGAAGGCATTTGAGAAAAAACTGGAAATGCTTTACCGGGTGGATCATGATATTCCTTCCCAGCTGATGGGCGACCCCGTGCGTATTCGCCAGATTATTGTGAATTTACTGGGTAATGCCATCAAGTTTACCCGGGAAGGCGAAATCTATGTTTCGATCCGGAAACAGGGGGATACGTATATACAGGAGGGAAAGAAGTTTTTAAATTTTGTCATCCAGGTAAAAGATACCGGAATTGGTATACCCCGGGATAAACTGCAGAAAATATTTGAAAGTTTTACACAGGCCGATAATTCAACCACCCGGAAATATGGCGGAACCGGGCTTGGACTGGCGATTTCCAAAAGCCTGGCCGAACTTATGAACGGAACCCTCACGGTGGAAAGTGAAGCGGGTATGGGAAGTTTATTTTCCCTCTTCCTGCCGCTGGAAGTGGCCAATGAACAGCCGGAGATCCAGCTGCAGCCGAAACCATTACTGAAAAAGGTACTCGTGGTTGATGATAATCTGACAAACCTGCACCTGTTGGAAGAGACCCTGGGTTATTTCCAGATATATTGTGAAACCACTACCAACGGTCAGGAAGCGCTGTTGAAAATTGAATCTGCCCGCTTGAACGGGCAGCCGTTTGACCTGATCATAACGGATCATCATATGCCCGGAATGGACGGGATCAACCTGGTTAAGCAAATAAAGGAATCCATCCCGGGTGCCAGTCAGCCGGTTATCCTCATGCTTTCTTCGCTGGAGAAAAATCTTTACCAGCACGAGGCAGATAAAACCGGTATCAATAAATTTATTTCGAAACCCGTCAAACTCCACGAGCTCAACAGTACCCTGTTATCGCTATTCGAAAAAAACATGCAGAACGATTCGCTGCATCCTTCTTTCGGCTCCATTGAAAAAATTACGCAGGCCGCGAGTATCATGGTGGTAGATGATGATCCGATTAATATGATGCTGATATCTGAAGTTCTGAAAAGAATGGGTTTTGACGTGATCCAGATGCAAAATGGCAGGGAAGTGATTGATGCCCTGCCGCATTATGATCCGGTACTGATATTCATGGATGTCAATATGCCGGAAATGGATGGGTATACCACCACCCGCATCATCCGTAAAATGCAGACGGTCCAGTGCAAGAATTCCCATCATTGCCCTGACGGCAGATGCGATGAAAGGGGATAAGGAACGATGCCTGGAAGCGGGTATGAATAATTATGTCTCCAAGCCTTTTAAACTCGATGAAATAGAATCCGTTCTGAAGGAATATATACTGATGGTATAATGTGGATCCTGGATCATTCATCGTATATCGCTACCAGCTTCATTCTGCTTAAAATTCCATATACGATACCCGGTTCCCGAAATGATGCTGCCATTTACTGAACGGCGGCAGTCGGGCTGCTTAACCTGCGCTCCCCTTCATATACATTCAGTTTTACTTTCCAGATATTCGATTCTTTTTCGAGGCTGAGATCGACCTTCAGGTTTTTCATTTCTTCTGTCTGGGGCAGCAGTTCGAAGCTGATCAAATTCATGGAATGCAGATCGGTAGGGGTGCGATACTGCGCATTCAGGATAAAGGGTTTCTGTCCTTCAATCTTGATGATTGTGTTTTCTATCTGGTCATAAACCTCCTTAAACTTAGCGCGTGCCTGCATAAAATTCGGGGAATTGAAGGTGGTGCAGGTCCAGTTATATGTTTCATTGTTAGCTACGGTATACTTCCAGATACTGCAGTAGCTGGCACCCGGAACAGAAATGGTGGTCTTATATTCTGCTTCCCGGGCATGCTGGGAGATCATATCACCCCTGATATTTTGAAAGCGGTTGGGGTAGTCGCGGATTACTTTCTCCAGCGCCAGATTGGTCTTATTGGAGAAAACATCGTCCTGGGAGAAAAGCCAGGCGGTATTCAGCAGGAAAGCAAAGGTTAATAGCGTGCTTCGCATAGCATTGGATTTGGGAACTAAATTAAGATAAAAAAAAGGTCGGTGCAATAGGGAAAATACGGCCATGATCCAGGCACTCCCTCCGGCAGTATTTTCAGTTTTTAGCTGAAAAGGTATTCCACATCCTCACGGGAAAGGCTTTTCACGAATCCGTCATCGTCGGCAATCAGGTCTTTGGCCAGGAGGCGTTTACGATCCTGCAATTGAAGGATTTTATCTTCAATACTGTCTTTACAGATCATGCGGTAGGCAAAAATATTTTTTGTTTGTCCGATCCGGTGCGTCCGGTCAATGGCCTGCTGTTCAACGGCCGGGTTCCACCAGGGATCCACAATGTATACGTAATCTGCTGCCGTAAGGTTGAGACCGACTCCGCCCGCTTTGAGCGATATCAGGAAAACACGACAGCTGTCGTTGTCCTGGAAAGCCCGGATGGCTTTTTCCCGGTCGGTGGCTGTTGTGCTGCCATCGAAATATTCAAAAGGAATTTCCAGTTCGGTCAGTTTCTCCCGTATAAGTGCCAGCATACCGAGGAATTGGGAAAATACCAGGGCTTTGTGGTTGCCGATATTTTCTGAAATCTCCCGGGACAATTCATCGAGTTTGATGGAATGGTTCGGATATTTTTCCGTTTCATTCAGGATGGCCGGAGAATCGCAGATCTGCCGGAGTTTCATGAGGCCCTGCAAAATAGTAAGCTGTGACCTCTGAATGCCCTGGGCTTCAATAGTGCCCAGGATTTTATCCCGGTAATCATTGCGGTAGGCATCGTATACTTTCCGTTGTTCCTCTTCCATTTCGCAAAACAGGATCGTTTCCGTTTTTTCGGGCAGGTCGCGTGCAACCTGTTCCTTGGTCCGGCGGAGAATAAAAGGATATAATAATTTTCTCAGGTGGTCTTTACGGTCGGGTTCCCCGAATTTATCAATGGGGATCGCAAATTCCTGCCTGAAAAATTCAATACTGCCCAGCATGCCCGGATTCAGAAAATTCATCTGCGCAAAAATGTCAAAGGTATTGTTCTGAAGCGGGGTGCCACTCATGCACAACCGGTGTTTCGCCCGGAGCAGACAGGCCGCTTTGGTTACCTTGCTTGCAGGATTTTTAATGGCCTGCGATTCGTCCAGCACTACGTAATCCAAGGGCATATCCATGAGCAGTTTAATATCGCTTCGCAGGGTACCGTAGGTGGTGATAATAATTTCAAAATCATTCAGCGCCTCTTTGATCCGCAGGCGCTCGCCGCCATGGTGGATCCGGTAAGTGAGTTCAGGGGCAAATTTTTTAATTTCATTTTCCCAGTTAAAGATCAGGGTCGTCGGACAAACCACCAGTGCGCGCAGGTGCCCGTAATGCACTTTATAATGATGAAGGAAAGAAAGTGCCTGGATGGTTTTACCCAAACCCATATCGTCGGCGAGGATACCACCCCAGTTTACTTCGTGCAGGTAGTTGAGCCAGTGAAATCCATGCACCTGGTATGGCCGGAGAATATGGGCCAGATGTGCAGGCGGGTCGATCTCTTTTATTTTTTTAAATTCCCTGAGTTGTTCATATTTTTTTTCCAGGTGAATGATCAGTTCTTCCTCATTCCTGTTTTCATATAACTCATCAATCACACTCAGGTGATACCGCGATAAGCGGAGTTCATTGCTTTTCCCTTCGCCCACGCGGAAGAGCAGGGCATATCTTTTTACCCATTCATCAGGCAGCACACCCAGGGTGCCGTCGTTGAGGGGAACAAACTGTTGTTTGTTGGCCAGGGCTTTTTTAACATCTGCGATGGTTACTTTCTGGTCACCGAAAATAATATCCACCCGTGCATCGAACCAGTCAGTGCTGCTGCTGATATGGATTTTTGTTTGCGGACGGGAAGTATTGAACCGGAAATTTTTCAGTGCATCAAATCCCTGCACGGTCACTTTCATTTCCTGCATGGCATCCATGAAAAGGAAAAACCAGTTGTTCTTCAAAACATCACTTCCGCGCAAAGCCAGGCCCGAAGAGCCCTGGGGCTGAATGAACTGCGAATGCAGCGACTGCAGCTGGGTGATGAATGCCGTTTCCTTTTCCTTATTCCGCTGGATGAGCAGTACTTTATCGCCATCCGGCACCACGAGCTGGTCCTTTCCAATGGAAGTGGTTTCAAATCCTTTGTATGAAAATACGGGCTGGAATAAAAGATAATCGCCTTTTTCCTGAAGTAGTATTTTTCTTTCCGGGTCCCCGCTTTTTATTTCCCGGATCAGTTCATTTTCGAATTCCACATGGTATTCCTTTTGCAGGGGTATAACGAAACTGCGCGAAGCTGCGCGGGCCAGTCGGCTTTGGAAATGGTCATCCGGCCCTCACTGAATTTGGAAATGACGGCGATATCCTCCGGCCTTTGCCCAGAGATACAGACAGTTATTAAAGAATAAAATGACCTGGCTGTTGCATTTATTCTGCGTCAGATCGATCGATTGCCCGGTGATCCGGGTATATACCTTTATTTCGATATTGTTTTTGCCGACAGAAACCCGGAACGAGGGGCTCACCGGATCGGGCGACAGATTCACGGTTTGCAGGTTGGCAGTCTTGAATGGTTTATGTCCGTTCAAAAAAAAGATAAAAGGATTTTCATGCAGCTCACTAAACAGTTTTCTGTACCGGGGGTGTAGATATTCAATGATCAGGGCCTTGGTATCATCTGGAAGTTCTTCTCCTTCCGTATGAACGATATGTTCCCACATCCCGCTGAATGGGGAATTGCGGTTCAGGTATTTATTTACTTCTGGTTCCTGGGTTTTGCGCAGGGAAAAGACAAGCTGCCGGTCGGGTTCATTAAATTTTTCGGTGTTTACGAATTTGGCCAGTTCCAGTTTTTCAACCTTTCCCACAAAAGCAGTTTGCTGTTCGTTGCTTTCACCGCTGACGGCATCCAGTAAAAATCCGGGATACGCTTCATGGTTGAAATTAAATACCACGCCGAGCCGTTGTATGTTACCTGGTTTTTGTTCAGGCTCCATCACTTCCTCCGTCAATTCTTTTTCCAACTCAGGTTTGGGCCGGGCCAATGCCGACGGATTCACGCGTTTGATGGACATATCGAGCACGCGGAGAAAGGGCTTGCCCTCTTTATAGGAGAATTCAAATTTCCCTTTCAGGTCGTCGGACAGGGAATAACCATAGGCCTCCAGCAGTTTATTTTTTTCCTTATCCCAGTTACGGATGCTGTCGAAATAATAAGATCCATGTGCCTGCAATAACTGAAGAAATAAAATCACTTTAGGTAAACAAAGCGGATGGTCCGTATCCGGGTAAGTAGAGCTGGTGTCAAAATTCCTTTCTTCATTTTTCCTTATAAGAACCGGATATTTGACACCATCCAGTTCCACGCAGGCTTTTACTGTTTCATCAGCCGCCATTTCTATCGTTGCGTTATCGGATTGCAGAAATTTCCCCGCTTCTTCATATACTTCGCGGGAGCAGAGCAGGCGGATGGTTTTCAGGTCAATTGACTTCATTTTGATCACCGTATGCGACTGGTCGTAATGGATCTCTTCTGCTTTCAGCATATTCCGGTCGAGCAGTTCCTGCAACTGGATCAGCGCGGCTGCTTCATGCCGGCAGATATCTCCCAGGTTATACGGGCAACTGCATCGCACTGACAAGTGCTTTTGCATCGCGGAATTTCTGAACAAAAACTTTATAGTAGGTAGTATAACTGTCGTCCTTGATACGGAAGGTTACCGTTTCGAACAGTTCATCGTATTCAATGAGTTCAACATATCCTATCGCATGGATTTTTTTTCCCCGTCGGATAACTTCATCGGTTCCGTTTGTATATACGTATTTAATAAGGTGCGGTAAGGCCATTCAGCTTTTCTGTTTACGGTCAGCCTGATACCGGTTGAGTTTCGGTTCGGAAAAGGCTAATCTGCAAAAGTAAAGGAAAAATTTTATGACTTGAAAGTTTTGAAAGGGTTATCCGAGGTCGATGGCAGGCCCTGAAAAAGAAAGCCGGGATTTACCCCCTTTTTAACAACTCCTTTCGCTGTAAACCAGGAAAAAACCGGCGGCCAATAGAACGCCAAGGCCCGGGAACAGCCATTTTTCCGGCAGGGCGCCCCGGTTTGAATGCGGGATGGCCCTGATACCCGTGGTACTCCCGGGCACCAATATCCGATGATTTGCCCGTGGGGCGGCGAACCCCGTCAATATCGGAATCGGATAAATGAAAAAGTGATGGCCTGATCTATGGCCGGGCTTCCGGGATTTAATTTGCATTCGATGGTATCCAGCAGGATTCCGGCGGCAATCGGGTTGCGGGTATAGAGATTATTGCTGGTATCCTTGAGTGGATCGCGGGTATTTTGTTTTATGATTGGATCTGAGCCGGTGGCTATGGTATTAAAACAGAGATTATTCCGCACTTCCAGCCGGTATCCGTTTGCCGGACAAAAATTCCCGGCTATGACCAGCTGGGACACATAATTTTTTGTTCGTTTATTTCCGATCGTATTGTTGAGTACATGCATATTTCCCCGCGGAAAAAGGGAATATGGTTGCCGGTTGTTGTATCAGCGGCCTCGATCCGGGTATCAATGGTTCCGTAGTTGTCTGTGTTCAGATCAATGCAATTATACAAATAACTATCTGCCCGTCCATTAAGTCCCAGGTTCCAGAGCGCCAGATATAACCCCATCCATCTTTCCGGTAAACATTGCAAACCGTTCCGTTCCCTGAAGTCTGGAAATATTCCCGCATCGTGTTTTCCGTTCGGGCAGGGTCCGGTAATCCGCCAGTGGCTGGCCAACATGCGGTAGATGGAATGCCCGAGTACCTGGCAAACATCACTGCTGGTGGAATCCACAATAATATACAGGAAGGCGATGCTGTCCACCACGTTTTGGAAAAGCGCGTTTGCTGCCCAGCTGCCCACGAAACAGCGCACCGGAGTGTACCAGTTTCTGATAATGGAAGCCTGTTTTGTATAAGGCAAAGGTGGAACGGTCCCCGTTATAAGTTGTAAAAAAGCGGCTGGCATTAAATGCTATTCCGTCCAGGTTCCGGTATTCACACCAGGTGAGCGAAAGGGATCGGCAGGGAGCCTCAAGCAAAAAAGCATCCCCCCTGAAATCCGGAAACGGAATCCGTATACGGCCTTTTTCCACCCGGATCCTGTGATCGAAACCATTTGAAGGTTTCCCAGGGTAACGGTATTTCCAAAATCAACCATGCCCTGATAATTGATGATGGTGATTCCGGTCAGGTTCGAAAAGGTACCGCCTTTTTCATAATGCCCCGCACGAATGGCCAGTGTATCGCCCGGGATGTAAACCATTCATATCAGACTGTATTACGGAGCCGTATCCCGAACCGGTTATCAGGGTGTGCGGATATACTTGCAGGGAAAAAATAAAAAGGGAAAACGTAAAAACTATTTTCATATCCCGCGGTATATATTGTAAAGTAACTGTAATTTCATATCATTTTGGAATGACGTTTGCCGCTTTAACTAGGTACCCGGTACTTCGTAAACCGATCTTCATGACACGAAGCTTTTTACTATTCCTGATTTCTTTCCAGGCCTTTTTTCCATCAGCCATTTCACAAAAGCTTCGCAAAGCAGATAAGGAAATGATTACTGAACTTCAATCGGAAATCGGTTATTTATCAAATAATAAACTGGAGGGCGGCGATCGGGCACGCCGGCGAAACACTGGCATCGGATTATATCATTGCGGGGTTTCAAAAATCGGAGCCTTAAACCCTGGGTGACAGCGGGACCTGTCTTCAGAGATTTGAAATTTATGATGGCAAAGACATCCAGGCGTACCCGGTGTCACGATCAACAATACCCGCTTATTCTTGAGCACTGAATTTTTCCCTTTGCCATTCAGTGCAGCCGGGAAAACAGCAGGTTCGCCCGCCATTGCCCTGCAGGAAAGAGGATCTCCCTGGTTTTACGATCTGAAGGAAATGATGGAAACGGCGCAAAACAATCCCCATATAGACCTGATAAAAATACTTCGCGAAAAGACCCGGCTGTTTGCGGAAAAGGGAGCCAGTGCCGTAATTTTTTACAATAGCTCAATAAGAGAAGACGGAATTGCATTTGATCCGGCCGAAGGGATCGAAGCGGAAAAAATTCCCGCCCTCTATGTAACCAAAACCGGCAGGAAAAAATACCTGAAAGATATTTCCCAGTCACTTGATGTGGAAATAGAGGTGGTCATGGAAGAGAAAAGAAGATGGGGACATAATGTGGTTGGCTTCCTGGATAACGGGGCACGTTATACGGTCGTCATTGGTGCACACTATGATCACCTCGGATATGGGGAGGATGGCAATTCCTTATACCGGGGCCCTGGAAAAAATGATTCACCCGGGCGCCGATGATAATGCAAGCGGAACGGCGGGTTTACTGGAACTGGCCAGGCTGTTGAAAAAAACCAAAGGGCCTGAGAACAAATTATTTATTCGTTGCATTTTCCGGCGAGGAGTCCGGCCTGATCGGGTCAAAATATTTTACCGAACATACACCGGTTCCCCTGATCGAAAGTCAGCTATATGCTGAACATGGATATGATCGGCCGGCTGAACGACAGTACACATGTACTCACTATCGGAGGATATGGCACGTCGCCCCAATGGGCCGGACCTGATCAGCAGTACACTGAATAAGAAAGTTTTTTCCCTGAATGTGGATTCCAGCGGTACGGGACCCAGCGATCATACTTCTTTCTACATTGAAAAATATTCCCGTTTTATTTTTCTTTACCGGCATACATCCGGACTATCACAAACCGACAGACCAGGCAGATAAAATAAATTATGTCGGCGAGATGCAGGTAATCCGATATGATTTACGCGATCACGCAAAAGATGGATGGAATGAACAAACCGGCCTTTGCCAAAACCCGGGATAAACAATTTGGCGTGGCTCCGGCATTTAATGTGACACTTGGCATCATGCCGGATTACAGTTATTCCGGAAGCGGCCTGCGCATCGATGCGGTGAGTGAGGGCAGGCCGGCAGAAAAAGCCGGGTTAAAAACAGGCGATGTGATTGTGAAACTGGGGGACTATTCCGTAATTTCTTTACAAAGCTATATGGAGGCATTATCGAAATTCAACCGGGGCGACCAAACGACGGTGGAATTTTTAAGGGAACAGAAGAAATGAAAGCGGCAGTCCAATTCAAATAAAACATGAAGTCGCTCAGGCTGGACATGGAAAATATGGAGGGCGACTTTTTTGACGGCTCACGGCTGTTTAGGGATTGTGGCGCCATTAAAAGGGATACCGTTTCTGCTGGCAGCTGAATCGCCAGATGCGGCTGGATTTCAGGATCACGAACCAGATCGAAATACCTATGATCCGGAAAAAAAGGCAGTATTATTTTACAGTTTATGAGTGCCCGGAACCGAACAAAACCCTGGTTCATTACCTGTATAACAACCAGTTTGACGGGGAGTATTTATTGCCGGAATTCAGACACCTGGATTTTTTCTGGCTGTTGAAAGGAGATCCGGTATCGGATGATGTTTATGGCGGACATGATGGAATCCGTCAAATCCATAGCGGGCGTGCAAATTGTAACGGAATTAACCCACACAAAGATCAAACACCGGGAACACCTGATATTCTAATTGTTAATTGTTAGCAAAATAAATAGAATCAAGATTCAACTAAGTTCATGCTTGCCAGGAATTCCTCATTGCTTTTTGTTCCGCGCATGCGTTTCAGCAATTCATTCATGGCTTCTTCCGTATTCATATCATTGAGGTAAACGCGCAGCAGGTTCATACGCTGCAGGATCTCTCTTTCAAGCAGGAGATCGTCGCGGCGTGTGGAAGAAGCAACCAGGTCGATGGCCGGGAAGATCCGGCGGTTGGCGAGTCTTCTGTCCAGCTGCAATTCCATATTACCCGTTCCCTTGAATTCTTCAAAGATCACTTCATCCATCTTGGATCCGGTATCGATCAGGGCGGTAGCGAGAATCGTGAGGGAACCGCCATTTTCTATTTTACGGGCAGCGCCAAAAAACTGTTTCGGTTTCTGCATGGCATTGGCTTCCACACCGCCACTCAGTACCTTACCGGATGCAGGGGCAACCGTATTATGGGCGCGGGCAAGTCGGGTGATGGAATCCAGCAGGATCACCACATCATGGCCGCACTCTACCAGGCGTTTTGCCTTTTGCAGAGCAACGGTGGAAACCTTAACGTGTTTTTCTGCGGGTTCATCAAATGTGGATGCGATCACTTCAGCGCGAACGGAACGTTCCATGTCGGTGACTTCTTCCGGGCGCTCATCCACAAGTACAATCATCAGATAACATTCCGGGTGATTGATGGCAATGGCGTTGGCAACGGCTTTCAGCAACATGGTCTTGCCCGTTTTTGGCTGCGACACGATCAGGCCGCGCTGTCCCTTGCCAATGGGCGTGAACAGGTCGATGATCCGGGTTGAAAAATCTGACGGGCTGACAAAAAGATTCAGTTTTTCGAAAGGGAAAAGAGGTGTCAGGTAGTCGAATGGAACACGATCCCTGACGTCTTCAGGAGATTTGTTATTAATGGTCTCTACCTTGAGCAGTGCGAAATATTTTTCACCTTCTTTCGGCGGACGAACCGATCCATAGACCGTATCCCCGGTTTTTAAACCGAATAATTTGATCTGTGAAGGAGAAACATATACGTCGTCGGGAGAGGAGAGGTAATTATAATCGCTGCTGCGCAGGAAGCCATATCCGTCGGGCATCATTTCCAACACGCCTTCGGCCTGGATCACGCCATCAAATTCGATATTGAAATTTTCATTACGGCGCTGCGGGTAAACTTTTTGCTGCGGGTCGCCGTTTCCCGGACGGGTTTGTTCTGTTGCAGAGCTGTTGTCTTCATTGCCGGTTTCCTGCTGGCCGTTTTGGTTATTATCAGATTCAACCCCCTCTGTTTCATCGGGGGCTTCGGCTTGCCGCTGGTTCACATGCTCCGGTCTCGGATGCGGATGGGGTTTGTGGAACTCAACCGGGGACTGAATTTCATTCACCGGCTCGTCTTCTTTCCTCCTTATTTTTTTTACCAGGGGTTTTTCCTCTTTCTTTTTAAGATCTTTTTTTGGATCCGGCTTTTTCAGTTTCGGGGCCGGGTCGCCACTTTCCACATAAGCTTCTTCGCTTGAATTGGCTGTAGTCGTTTTTACGATGCGTTTACGCTTGGGTTTGTCGTCGGCTTCCGCACCTTCCGTTTTTTCACTGGGGCTGAGGGCCTGCTTATCCAGTATTTTATAAATGAGTTCCTGTTTATCGGCTTTTTTTGCATTGGGGATCTTCAGCTGCTCAGCAATATCGAGCAGTTCTGGAACGAGCATGTCGTTTAATTGAAGTATGTCGTACATAGTAAAACTTGAGAATTACAGCAGTAAGAACTGACCTGTAGAAAAGGATTTGTGAATGTATTTTGATTAAGGACGAGCGGAATGACTAAAACTGACGGTTGCGAGCAAAGGATAAGAACGAATCAGCCTGATTCCGCTGCAATGTTAGCATAAAAACGGAAAATCTAAAAAAATATTTCAAGGATTATCTTTGCCTTCTTTAATCACCCGCAAGCTTAAAATTGCTGAATGTTCAATAAACGTGTCAAAATCAAAGATGCCCTCGGAATGCCTGCCGGAAAAGAGGAAATTACGGTCATGGGATGGGTAAGAACCCTGCGCAATAACCAGTTTATTGCCTTAAATGATGGTTCCACCAATGAAAACCTTCAGGTAGTTCTTGAACTGGGTTTATTTGATGAAATCCTCCTGAAGAAAATAACGACCGGGGCTTCGGTGCGGGCAGTGGGAAAGCTGGTGGTTTCCCCCGGAAAGGGCCAGCCGGTGGAGTTGAAAGCCGATACCGTAGAGATCCTGGGTTTAAGCGATGCGGAAAAATTCCCGCTTCAGCCGAAAAAACACAGTCTTGAATTCCTGCGGGAAATCGCCCACCTGCGATTCAGGACCAATACCTTCGGATCCGTATTCCGCGTGCGGCATGCCCTTGCATTTGCGGTACACCGGTTTTTTAACGAGCGGGGGTTTATTTACCTGCATACCCCTATCATAACGGCTTCTGATGCCGAAGGGGCGGGCGAAATGTTTAAAGTGACCACCCTGCCCTTCGATGAAACACCGCGTACAGAAGGAGGCGCCGTCGATTATAAAGAAGATTTTTTCGGAAGGGCCACCAACCTCACGGTGAGCGGTCAGCTCGAAGGGGAGCTGGCGGCCATGGGGTTTTCCGAGATTTACACATTCGGACCTACATTCCGGGCAGAAAACTCCAATACTGCCCGGCATCTGGCTGAATTCTGGATGATTGAGCCCGAAGTGGCTTTTAATGACCTGGAAGATAATATGGACCTGGCCGAAGCCTTTGTTCGTTACCTGATCGACTATGTTTTAAAAAATAACCCGGCAGACCTGGTTTTCCTGGACCAGCGGCTGGCAGAAGAAGAAAGGCAAAAGCCGCAAAATGAACGTAGTGAAACCGGGCTGATTGAAAAACTGGAAGCTGTAGCCAGTCAGGATTTTGAAAGGATCACCTACACAGAGGCCATCGATATCCTGCTTCAGTCCACCGCCTATAAAAAGAAAAAATTCAAATATGATATCTTCTGGGGTACGGACCTGCAAAGCGAGCATGAACGCTGGCTGGTTGAAAAACATTTCAGGAAGCCGGTGATAGTTACGAACTATCCCAAAGAAATCAAGGCCTTCTATATGCGCCAGAATGAGGATGGCAAAACAGTAGCAGCCATGGATATCCTCGCGCCGGGCATCGGTGAAATCGTGGGCGGATCCCAGAGAGAAGAAAGGCTGGAGGTACTGGAGAACCGGATGCGTGAAATGCATATACCCGTCGAACAGATGTGGTGGTATCTGGACACCCGCCGTTTTGGAACCGTTCCCCATGCAGGCTTCGGGCTGGGATTTGAACGTATGGTTCAGTTTGTTACCGGAATGACCAATATCCGCGATGTAATTCCTTTTCCGCGCACCCCAAATAATGCGGAGTTTTAGTTTCGTTGGCAGGGTAGTGACATATACTACAAAAATCCCAGGCTTCAGGCGATGGGCTTTAAGTCCGCCCTGAGGCCTTTCAAACCCTGCTTTCCACCGCTCATCCTTTTTTTACTTTTTTATTTATTAAATTTTATTTCAATATCTTATTGAATTTCAATATATTATTAACTTATAACCTCGACAGTTATGAAAAGTATTCATTTTTCTATGGTACTTTGTTTTGCATAGTACTAGATTCACCCTTATCTTTGTGCTGAAAGCGGAAATCATTCATTAAAAACGCAAGAACATGAACATAGAAAATACACAGAGCCAGATGCGAAAGGGAATCCTGGAATTCTGTATCCTTTCCATTATCCGTCGTGGAGAGGCCTATCCTTCCGATATCGTAGAAGAAATGAAATCAGCGAATCTGAATATCCTGGAAGGAACGCTCTATCCCCTGCTGACCCGGTTGAAAAATGCGGATATGCTTACCTACCGCTGGGTGGAAAGTAATTCAGGCCCTCCACGGAAATATTTTTCCCTTACAGAAAAGGGACTGGCGTTTTACCGGGAGCTGGAAACGACCTGGAAAGAACTCGCCAACGCGGTGGATGCCCTGGCAAACAAGAGTGAAAAAATAACCGTAAATCCATAATTCAACCTTAACGTCTTCAAATAAGCATACAATGAAAAAGATCATCAACATAAACTTTCACAGCCGGGTTATACCGATTGAAGAAACGGCTTATGATATTTTGCGCAAATACATTGACAGCCTTAAGAAACATTTTTCGGGAGAGGAAGGCGGCGACGAAATCGTCAATGATATTGAAAACCGGTTCGCAGAACTTTTTTCCGACCGTCTCAAAAAAGGCGCCACCTGCATTACGGATGCTGATGTGGAGGAAATTATCCGGAGTATGGGCCGCCCGGAAGATTTTGACCAGGATGAAAATGCCGGCGCAACCGGCGGAAGCAGTAAAACCGCATTCGCAGAAGAAACTTCCGGTGAGGGTCCCCGCAGGTTATACCGTTCTGAAAACGATAAGATGCTGGGTGGGGTTTGCGGTGGTCTGGCTGCCTACCTGCGGATAGATTCTTCCGTAGTGCGTATCATTTATGCGGTTCTGATCCTGGCAGTTTTGGAACGGCCCTGTTGTTATATATTATTTTATGGATCGCGCTTCCGCCCAAATCCGTGGAAACGAATATTAAAAAAAGACTGTACCGGGACCCCGATCACCGCGTGATCGGTGGCGTGGCCAGCGGACTGGCTGCCTATTTTAATATTGACATCTGGATTCCCCGGGTGATATTTTCCCTGCCCCTGATACTCGGGACGCTGACTTCTTTGTTCCGCCATGCCTGGTTTGAATTTGACGGGCCGGTATTTTTTACCGGAGGTTTTGGAGGTACCCTGTTTATCACCTATATCATCCTCTGGATTGTTTTTCCGGAAGCCAATACCGCTTCAGAAAAGCTTGAAATGCGGGGTGAAAAGATCGATCTGGATTCTATCAAAAATACCATTAAAAGGCGACTTGGAAGGATTCAGGCAGAAAGCGCTAACGTGGGTGCGGAAATGAAAAGAAGGCTGAACAGTTCGGCAGTGAAGTGAGAGACCACTCCGGCAGCCTGAGAAAAGATATATCCTCGGTACATATTCCACGTCAGGGTATCGGTCATGCCATCGGCGTGTTATTCAAAGCATTCTTTTTATTCATCTCCGTGATTATCACTTTTGCATTGGTTATGGCCCTGATCGGACTCATCTTTACCGGTGCCGGCGTGCTTCCATTTAAAAATTATTTTATCCATGGATTTTGGCAGAATATACTGGCCTGGTCAGTGCTGCTCTTGTTCCTGATATTGCCGGTGGTCGGTTTACTGACCTGGCTGATACGCCGTATTATTGGCGTAAGAAGGGGCGGCAATTATCTGGGATATATTTTCGGCAGCCTCTGGGTGATCGGCCTGATCAGTCTGTTCGCACTGGCTGCTTCAATCAGTTCGCAATTTCAGAACTCGCGCACGGTGTAAGCGAGGAGATCCGGTTAACGGCCCCGGCAGGCGGGAAATGATTGTTAAGATGGATGATTCGAAACCAATATATATGGATTCCGACTGGATGGGGATTAACTGGCATCACAGTGGTCCGTTCTTTGACATGACCGAAGACAGTTTGACAATGAACACGGTACGGATCAATTTGATCAAGAGCAATGACAGCTCCTGGCATCTTCACCGTGAAAAACTCAGCCGCGGTTCGAGTAATGCTGAAGCCAGCAGCCTGGCCTCACAAATAGATTTCCGGTTGAACAGAGAGACAGCCTGCTGTTACTGGCACACGGATTTTCGATTTCACCAAAACAACAGTTTCGCAATCAGCAGGTATTGCTGGTCCTGGAAATGCCGGTTGGTAAGAAGATTTTCATGTCTCCAAACCTGGATGACTACCATTGGTTTGATATAAACAGAAAAAGATGGAATAACAAGGGAATGAATGTCGAATTGGAATGTTTCAGATGATGATGATATCTTCCTGGGATGCCGATTCGGAATATATCATGACGGAACATGGATTGGAAAGAACCCATAAGAACGATGCTGAAGAATCGAGGAACAGAAGACAGAAGACCCGGCCTGTGCGCCCGGATAGCAGTAGAAAATAAAAATCCAAACGGGGATTATCGTTATCATAAACCAAAAACAGCTGCAGCGGCAGCAAATATCCCGGTTCCGGCCGCCATCATGGAAAAACATGACCCGGAATTCAGCACAATACTGGTTTTATTAACCCAGCTGGGTTAATTCGGGCGATACATATAAAATTGGCCACCTCCGGGTGGCTATATTATTTATTGGCTGCCTGCACGGCAAGTTTTAATTTCGCCACCGGTTTCTTAAACTTAAAACGGGATATGAAAAATACACCTTTTACGCATAAGCACCTGGAGCTGGGTGCAAAAATGGCTGAATTCGCCGGGTATAATATGCCGATCAGTTACTCAGGGATCAACGATGAACACCTGGCTGTGCGTAATAATGCCGGTATCTTCGATGTGAGCCATATGGGTGAATTTATTCTGAAAGGAACCGGGGCCCTGGATCTGATACAACGCGTCACATCCAATGATGCTTCCAGATTAACGAACGGCCAGGCCCAGTACAGCTGCCTTCCCAACGAATCGGGCGGTATTGTAGATGATCTGCTGGTTTATTGTATCCAGGAAAAGGAAGTCTATATGCTGGTGGTCAATGCCGCCAATATTGAAAAGGACTGGAAATGGATAAGCGGTTATAATACCGGAGGCGTTTCGATGGAAGATATTTCATCCAAAACCTGCCTGCTTGCCATTCAGGGACCCAATGCCACGCGAATACTGCAGCCACTGACTTCCATGGACCTGATGAACCTGAAGTATTACAGTTTCGTAAAAGGTCCTTTCGCGGGGGTGGACAATGTATCTGATCAGTGCGACCGGTTATACCGGTGCCGGGGGTGTTGAAATTTATTTCGAAGACAAAAACAATGCAGCCGAATAAAATCTGGGATGCCATTTTCGCTGCAGGAAAGCCGCTGGGTCTTAAACCTGCCGGCCTGGCTGCCCGGGACACACTGCGGCTGGAGAAGGGATATTGTTTATACGGGAATGACATTAATGATACTACGTCCCCACTGGAGGCCGGGCTGGGCTGGATCACGCGGTTTACCAAGGCATTCGTTGGCCGTGAAGCGATTGAACAGAAAAAGAAAAAGGGCATACAGAGAAGGCTGGTGGGTTTTGAAATGGTGGATAAAGGTATTCCCCGCCATGGTTATGAGATCAAGGATTTTTCAGGAATGCAGATCGGGGAGGTGACGTCCGGCACGCAGTCACCTTCTTTAAATAAGGCCATCGGAATGGGATATGTACGGGAACCATTTAATAACCCCGATGCAAAAATTTATATCAAGATCCGGGATAAACTTTTACAGGCCAGTGTTGTCAAACTTCCATTTATTTCCTGAACGTCTCGTGTTTTTCCCGCTAACGGTGATATAATTATTGAATTTCATTTACACTGATGCCGAACGCCAAACCCTTATTTATATACTTCCATGTCGCCCGCCCTGCTGCATTTGTATAATGTATCCCAGGCAACCGTCGTGATTATTGATGTATTGCGCGCCACGTCCACAATTGCCACGGCCTTATATAATGGCGCCAGGTATATTGTGCCGGTTGACAGTGTGGCAAAATGTATTGAACTGGGCCGGCAGATCAATTGTATCACTGCAGGGGAAAGGGACGGGAAGATTGCCGAAGGCCTCAGTTATGGCAATTCGCCCTTTGAATATAACCGTGAATTTATCAACGGGAAAATCCTGGTACTGACGACCACCAATGGTACGCGCCTGCTGCATATGGCTCTGGATAAAGGGGCGCGGGAAATTGTTACAGGTTCCTTTGCCAATCTGGACGCGGTTACTGAATATCTGATCAGTCAGAAAAATAATGTTATTCTGGCCTGCGCTGCCTGGAAAGACAGGATTAATATTGAAGACACACTTATTTGCCGGGGCCGTCATTGACAGGGTTCGAGATCATTTCAATCTGGCATGCGATGCTTCACATATCGCCGTCACCCTGTATCAAAGGGCAGCCGGAGACTTTTGGATTTCATGAAAGAAAATAATGCATCGCATTATAACCGGCTGATGGGTTACGGCCTGGAAAAAGATATCCGATATTGCCTGGAACCCAACCTGGCCAATGTACTTCCGATATATGAAGATGGCAAACTGAAGATTTATTGATTCATTTCCCAGGCATCCATTTTTCTTTCAAACACATCCAGTGGCATACATCCATCTTTCAACACCTCATCATGGAATGCACTGAGATTGAATTTCGTTCCCAGTTCACGGCTATAACGGGTTCTCAATTCGCGGATCAGCAGGGCCCCTGTTTTATAACTCAGGGCCTGCGCCGGAATGGCAATATACCGCTCTATTTCAGCCGTGGCGCGCTGTTCATTGATGGCTTCATTGATCCATCATGTATTTGATCGCTTCTTCACGGGTCATTTTTTTCTGGTTCATGGCCACATCCACCACCAGCCGGATGGCCCGGTGCATTTCATTTCCCAAAGCGCCCATATATTGATACGGATCGGTATACAAGCCCCAGTTCCTTTCCCAGTGATTCCGAATAAAGGGCCCAGCCCTCTCCATAAGCCCCGTACCAGCGAAACCTCCTGAACTTGGGCAGCAGGGTATCTTCCATCTGAATCGAATTCTGATAATGATGACCCGGAATGGCTTCATGCAGAAAAAGCGATTCCATTCCCGAAGTGGTATTGAATTTCGTGGCATCCAGGATCGGCACATAAAATATCACCGGGCCTGGTTCCACCCGGATCTCCCTGGATATATTCTGCGCTGGCACTGGCTGCCCGAAAAGCTTCTGTCTGGTGAATTTCAAATTTCATTTTTGGAGTGTGACCAAATAATTTTTTAAGATTGGGGTCGATCGTCAGTTGGATTTTTTTGAAAGCATTTAAAACTTCTTCCGGTGTTTTATAAGGCATGAACCGGGGATCGGTTTTCATATAGGTAAAAAAGGCCGGCAGATCTCCGGTAAAACCCGTTTTTTCCCTGGTTGCTTCCATTTCTTCCCGTATCCTTTTTACTTCTGAAAGGCCGGTCTGATAAATTTCTTCCGCATTCTTATCGGTAGTCGTCCAGTAACGGATCAGGAAATCATACAGTTTATTTCCGTTTGGTAATGCGTCGAAGCCGATACTGCTGCGGCTTTTAGGCAGGTACTCGTTCTGCAGGAAATCGGCCAGCTTTTTATAGGAAGGCAGAAGCACACTGTGTAATGATACCGGTGAGCCTGGAACGGATGGTTTGCTTGATCCGCGGCTGGGAAAGCAGCGGGGATCAGTGTAAGCGGAGTATAAAAAATACTTTTGGTAATATCTGTTACAACCATATCCTGCATTTCCGGAATCATTTTTTCGACGAGGCAGCGGGGAAGAATATACCCATTTTGCAAACCCCTCCGGAAATACACAATGGCGCTGTCGGTCCAGGCCTGGAATTTACCCGCCCGGATTATCCAGTTTTCATAATCTTTTACAGTGTTAAAAGGCTGAATGCCGCTGCCACTGCCCATCTGGCCCAGGAAAATCGGAACACCTTCAAACTGGTTAAAGGGCATATACTGAATATTGGGCATCGAGCACGAGATTCAGTGTCAGGTGTAAATCCAGTCCCTCCAGGTTGATTTTCATTTCCCTGACAAAAATATCATAACTGATCTGGTCGTTCCGGTTGAGTTTTCGCGGTCAAAAACAAGGATTTTTTTGAGATACGAATCATAGAAATTACGAAGGGTATCCAGGTAACTATCCGTAAAATCAGCCGGTAACAGGTCATTATAAAGGGAATCCCCGTTTTGGGTGGCTTCCAGCGGGAGATATTTCATCCGGTCATTATAATAATCATTCAAAACCACCCCTAACTCTTTATTATCCGCCAGGGACCGGTCCGGGTGCATGAGTTTACAGGATGAGGAAATAGCAACAGAACAGCAGGAATACATATAAAGAAAATTTCATGCTGATTAATTTGGGAAACTAAAGCTAAGCAATTCATGCAATGGGGAAACTGGTTCACAAATAATTTTCAGGGCAGAAAATGCATGGGAATTTATTTTTTCACATATCTTCGCCTGACTAAACTGCTTTGCGGCCGTATGCCCTACCTTATGCATCCCGATTTCGTATTCATCAAAACTGTATTTATTAAATAAAATTAATTGACCCGGACAGCGGATTGGTACAACAATTGCTGACTGCGTTATGTATTTTTAACTTTAGCATAATCGATTATTCTTTAATTTCTTAAAATGATTCTTATGAAGCTTAGGTACATTCTACTTTTCGCCGTTTCCTCACTGTTATCTTTTCTCCTGCGTGAGCAACAAAAAATTTAAGGCGATGCAGGCCCAGATGGCAGGGCCGCTATGATTCTCTGAGTGCTGAATATGCAAAACTCCAGGGCGACCTGAAAAATTGTAACGATCAGACAGCAGATCCTTACATAACAGAAAACCGACTTACAGGGACAGGTAGACGAATTAAACAAACAGGTGGCATTCCTGAGGGAAAACAATACACAGGCCCTGAAACAACTGGAAGATATGTCGGTTATTTCCGGTGCACAGGCTGAAAGCATCAAGAAATCCCTGGAAAACATCGGAGCCAAAGATGCTTATATCCGCGATCTGCAGTCAGGCAATGGCCCATAAAGATTCCATGAATATGGCGCTGGTGATGAATCTGAAAGGTGCAGTTGGTGATCAAACGATTCTGACGTTAACATTAAAGTCGACAAGGGTGTTGTATTCATCGACATTTCTGACAAGATGCTTTTCAAAAGCGGAAGTTTTACAGTAACCAAAGGTGCTAAAGGAGTTCTTGCCAAAGTTGCAGCGGTTCTGAAAAACCAGCCGGATGTTGAATTCATGGTTGAAGGAAATACAGATAATAAAGTTTATCGAGGACATCGCTGATTTAATTGACAACTGGGATCTGAGCTGCAAACGCGCTACTTCAGTTGTTCGCATCCTGGCTAAAAATACGGTATTCCTCCGGCAAAAATGACTGCTGCCGGCCGTGGTGAATATGTTCCATTGATGTCGAATGATACCAATGAAGGCCGCGCTGCCAACCGCCGCACCAGGATCGTGATCCTTCCACAGCTGGATCAGTTCTTCAATCTGCTCGAAACCAAAGAAGGGTTAATCCCTATTCATACGAAATCATTTTTAGGTCCTCCCGTTTGGGGGGACCTTTTTTATTGGCATTGGGAGCTTGACGGTTTTATCAGTAAAGCGCGTTGGGCGTATTAGCTTTAAGCGTTATAGAAAGCCTAAGGGTTTAATTTAATAACCGCGCACATTCTTTCCTTCCATATAGTTGATAAAGGCTTTGTTGACAACGCGGTTGCCGCCCGGGGTGGGGTAATTGCCTGTGAAATACCAGTCACCGGTGTTGGTGGGGCAGGCTTCGTGAAGGGATTCGATGGTTTGGTAGATCACTTCTACCGGGGTTGTAATTTCCGGAGGGGTAATCAGTCTGGCTATTGTATCTGAGAGTTCCTGGGTAGTGAATGGTTTATATACCTGGCGGACGATATTTTCGGTATGCAGCTGACCCAGGCGTTCCAGTTCCTTGCAATGATCATACATTTCGGTAAGGCAATTGGATTTTCCGCGTTCATGCATGAGGGTTATGGCCGCGCGAAACGCAATAAAATCGCCCAGTTTACTCATGTCGATCCCATAACAATCCGGATAACGGATCTGGGGAGCCGAGGAAACGATGATAATTTTTTTCGGCTCAAGCCTCGCCAGCATGCGTACAATGCTTTCCCGCAGCGTGGTTCCGCGAACAATGGAATCGTCAATTACCACCAGGGTATCCACCCTTTCTCCACTGTGCCGTAGGTGATATCATATACGTGCTGGACCATTTCCTTGCGGCTGACATCTGCTGTAATGAATGTGCGCATCTTGACATCCTTGATCGCAATTTTTTCAATCCGGATTTTCCGGTTGATCATTTGCGAAAGTTTATCTTCCGTCAGATCATTCCCCAGGATAGAATCCGTTGGATCATGACCTTTTTCAGGTAGTCGTCCAGGCCTTTCCACATGCCGTAAAAAGCGACTTCCGCTGTATTGGGGATGAAAGAAAATATGCTGTTTTTAAGGTCGTGGTTAACGGCATTCAGGATCTGTTCACTCAGGTTATAGCCCAGTGCAATGCGTTCCCGGTAGATTTTTTCATCGCTTCCCCTTGAAAAATAGATCCGTTCAAAACTACAGGCGCGACGTTCTTTGGCCGGAATGATTTGTTCCACTGAAAACCTTCCGTCCGATTTTGCTATCAGGGCATTTCCGGGCATCAGTTCAAGTACTTCATTTTCTCCCAGGTTGAAAACGGTGCGGATGGCTGAACGTTCCGAGGCTGCAATAATGATTTCATCATCGGCATAATAATAAGCAGGCCGTATGCCATGTGCATCCCGGAAAACAAACCCGTCTCCGTTACCTGCGAGTCCGCCCACGGTAAATCCGCCATCGAAAAGCGGCAGGGCCCTTTGCAACACTTTTTTGAGATCCAGTTCCATCGGCATTTCTTCGTCTGCCTGCACGATGAAATGGTGGATCACTTCCATCATGGCCGCCAGGTCGCTTTGTTTCTGGAATTCACCGGGTTCAATATTAATCAGCGCAAAGAGTTCATCTGTGTTGACCAGGTTGAAATTGCCTGCCAGTGCAAGGTTCCGCGCAGGAATCGTATCCCTTTTTATGAAGGGATGACAGAACTCAACATTGTTCTTCCCCTGGGTGCCATAGCGGAGATGGCCCAGCAGGAGTTCGCCCATCATCGAAATATGTCCTTTTAAAAGTCCGGGATGCCGGGTGATATCGGGCTGATATTTTTCCAGGTCATTTACTTCTTCATGGATCTTCGAAAATATATCGGCAATAGGCTGGTTGTTATTGCTGCGCAAACGGTGGAGAAAAGGATGACCGGGTTCGATATTCAGTTTAACAGAAGCCACACCGGCCCCGTCCTGGCCGCGGTTATGTTGTTTTTCCATCAGCAGGTAAAGCTTGTTCAAGCCATACAATGCCGTACCATATTTCTGGAGATAATAAGAGAAAGGTTTGCGAAGCCTGATGAATGCCAGTCCGCATTCATGTTTAATTTGGTCGCTCAATTTTTTCTGTTTAAAGGCACCGGATCCGGGATCCGGCACTCAATTTTCCGTTTTTATGCCTCCGGAGGGCCGGCAGCAGACTTTGAAACGAAAGTGAAGCGCAAAGGTAGTCGAATTTGCGTAATGAAAGAGTAAGGGGATGCAGAAAATGGTTAAAACCCGGTGGGGGAATGGAAACGGGCTGGTTATCATAACCATATGACTGAAAAACGGGCGGGTGGTTATGCCAGGAGGGAGCTGGTATTCATAAAATGAATCAGCGAAGCGGCATTTTTCAGCTTTAATTTTTTCAGAATATTATGCCGGTGTACTTCAACCGTTTTAATCGAAATTTCCAATTTTAATGAGATATCCTTGGATGAACTGCCATGCCTGACCAGGTTAATGATTTCCATTTCTCTTTCTGTGAGTGTATTAATGGCGGAAACGGCATCCCGGTTTTCCGTGGCTTCGGATAACAGCTCCCGGATTTCACTCACATATAAATTTATTTCCTCTGGATACTTCCATGATGGCGTTGACCATTTCATCCTTTGATGAATTTTTTGTGACATAACCACTGGCGCCCAGCTGAAGCATCTTATTGGCATAAGCCGGCTGGGAATGCATGGTAACACCGATAATCCGGGTGGATGGGGAAACCTCCCGGATCCGCCGGGTCGCTTCAATACCTGAAAAAGGTCCCATGTTGATATCCATCAGCACCACATCCGGCTTCATTTCTTCACTCATTCTTACGGATTCCTCCGAATTGGAGCAGCATCCGATTACCTTGAACCTTGGATTACGGTTCAGGATATAAGTCCAGGTTTCTCTAATCAGCTTGTGATCATCCGCAATCAAAATATGAATCATATTCAGTGTTTTCAGATGGTATGTACTGGTTACCGGTTATTTTCACCTTACCCATATGTAAATTAACCAATCGGTTTGAATAATGAAACAGAAGATTTTTTTTTCTGTATTTGCCGGGCAAACCGGTTAGTTAGCGGATGTAAACTGGCGGGTTTGCCATTTGGAAAGATTGCCGCAGTTCCGGTAATCCCCGTCAATCATAATATAATAAGTGGAAATCCTGGACTGGAACCAGGTTTGGAGGGCCTTATTCTTTTTTTCTTCCAAAGCCCGCTGGGCGATCCGGTTGTAATCGTCTTTCATATTTTCCCGGTGCGGTTCCGATTTGGAAATAAGATAGATAATGCGAACACCTTTTTTGCCGCGATCATCAGAAAATACGGAAGGCTGTGAATACTGTCCGGCATTCAGGTTTGATTTTTTCAGCAACAGCACCATATCCTTATCGAGCTCATCTATTTTCAAATAGTTTGATCCGTCGTGGCCCATAAGGATGCCGGCTGTGAACTTGGCATTTTCATCATCACTGTATTTTGCCACCGCTTCTCCGAAGCCAATGGAACCGGATACGAGTTGCTGACGTATGGAATCCAGTTTGACAGTGGCCAGGTCAATTTCCGGTTGTGTTATCTGGGGAATGCGGAGAATATGCCGGATTACGGCATCGTCGCCGTTGCGGCTAACCATCTGTATGATATGGTATCCGAACTTTGTTTTGATAACAGGTGAAATCTGTCCGTCTTTTAAACGGAAGGCAGCCGCGAGGAATACGGGATCCCATTGTTTTTCGAGCCGGTTGACCTGGTACATTCCCCCCTTGTCTTTGCTTCCGGGATCATCTGAGTATAAAGAAGCCAGGGTTTCAAATCGTCTGCTTCCGCTTTCAACCTGTTGCTTGTATTCATTCAGTTCTTCGATGGCAAGCTGCTCAATATCGTGGCTTGCTTTCGGATAAACAACGATCTGGCCGATCTGCAGTTCGGATTCGTAAAAAAGCAGACTGTCCTTGGGAATCCGGTCGTAATATTCCTTTACTTCGGAAGGGGTTATTTTGATGCCATCCACAATCTTGTTGCGCATGCCCTGCGCCATACGCTGTTCCTTGATGGGCTGGCGAAACTCTTCCCGCATCTGGTAGATGGACCTGCCGGCAATTTGTTCCAGGGCTTCCTTACTCCCGTACTGCGCCACGAAATAGCGTATTTTCTGATCGATCTCTGCATCTATTTCTTCATCTGTTACGGGGATGGAATCTTTTTCAGCCTGTAATACCAGGGCTTTCTGAACGAGCATTCCATCCAGGATCGTACAGGGGTCCTGTTCCTGACCGCCCTGGCGTTTCATATCTTCATTTGCAATGAAAATCTCTGATTTCAGGATGATCTTGTCCCCGACGATACCGACGATTTTATCTGCAACTACTTTTTGCTGGGCCATCGCGGCGGTTGCAAGCAGAAGGGGGAAAGCAGCAGAAAGTAATTTTTTCATAAACGGGAATCTGGAGAGTCAAAAATACGCTCATTCACTCCGGCAGGGGCCCGGACAAGGTTATTTAACAAAAAATTGCTTTGCCCTATATACTGAAAGGTTTTTTATATACGAAAATCGCTTATTGATTTACGATACACGGGTTGTGATACAGGTTTTGGACTTGCGGCTTATAACGTTCTCTTCACTTCCTCTTCTTCATAAGCTTCCACGATATCACCCACATGATAATCCGTATAGTTTTTAATGGTCAAACCGCATTCCATACCGGAGGGCACTTCTTTGGCATCATCCTTAAACCGCTTCAGTGAAGCGAGTTCGGCGGTTGCCCCTTCTCCAACCGGGTAAATGACGATACCGTCGCGAACCAGCCGGATCTTGGAGTTCCGGAATATTTTTCCGTCGAGTACATAACAGCCGGCAACGGTTGCCTTATCGAACTTGAATACATTACGGATTTCCACATTGGCCACCACTTTTTCCTGGATCTTGGGTTCCAGCATCCCTTCCATGGCGCTTTTTACTTCTTCGATGGCATTATAAATGATGGAGTAGGTCTTGATCTGTACCCCTTCATTTTCCGCAAGTTTGGAAGCCTGCATGGAAGCACGTACATTAAAGCCGACCACGACCGCATCGGAAGCGGTTGCCAGCAGCACATCACTTTCCGTAATCGCACCCACTGCTTTGTGAACGACACGCACGGCGATTTCTTCTGTTGAAAGTTTTTGCAGGGAATCGCTGAGGGCTTCCACCGAACCATCCACATCACCCTTGATAATGAGGTTGAGTTCCTTAAAGTTGCCGAGTGCGAGCCGGCGGCCGATTTCATCGAGTGTAATATGTTTCTTGGTACGAATACCCTGTTCCCGCGCCAGCTGGGCGCGTTTATTGGCGGTTTCCTTGGCTTCCGCCTCATCAGCAAATACCTGGAATTTTTCACCTGCCTGCGGAGCGCCGTTCAGTCCCAGTAATAATACCGGTGAAGAAGGCGGCGCATCGTCAATTTTCTTATTTCTTTCATTGAACATGGCTTTGATTCGACCGAAATACTGACCGGACACCACCAGGTCCCCGCTTTTCAGTGTTCCGCCCTGCACCAGTACGGTGGCCACATAACCTCTTCCCTTGTCCAGGGACGCCTCAATGACGGTCCCGGTCGCTTCCCGGTTAGGATTGGATTTCAGGTCGAGGATTTCCGCTTCCAGCAGAATTTTTTCCAGGAGCAGGTCAATATTCAGTCCTTTTTTGGCTGAAATTTCCTGGCTCTGGTATTTCCCGCCCCAGTCTTCCACCAGCAGATTCATCCCTGCCAGTTGTTCTTTTATTTTTTCCGGATTGGCACCGTCCTTATCAATTTTATTGATGGCAAATACCATGGGAAGGTTCGCTGCCTGTGCATGGGATATGGCTTCTTTTGTCTGTGGCATGATGGCGTCGTCCGCTGCAATTACTATAACGGCAATATCCGCCGCCTTGGCACCACGGGCACGCATAGCCGTAAACGCTTCATGACCCGGTGTATCGAGGAACGTGATTTTCTTTCCGTTGGCAGTCGTGACCTGGTAGGCCCCGATATGCTGTGTGATACCACCCGCTTCACCCGCAACCACATTGGCTTCGCGGATATAATCCAGCAGGGAGGTTTTACCGTGATCCACATGACCCATGATGGTGACCACCGGTGAACGGGGCACAAGGTCTTCCGGCGTATCCACGATTTCTTCTTCTTCCAGTTCCAGGGCATCGTCAATACCGATGAATTCCACGGTATATCCGAATTCCCCGGCCACCAGCTCAATGACGTCGGCTTCCAGACGCTGGTTGATGGAAACCATCATACCGAGGCTCATACACTTGCTGATGATATCGGCATAACTCACGTCGATCAGGTTGGCCAGTTCACTGACACTGATAAATTCGGTAACCTGGAGTTTGTTGCTTTCCTGCTGTTCACTGCCGGATATTTCGGCATTCTCTTCGCGTCGTGCCCTGCGGTATTTTGCTTTACTGCTTTTACCACGCCCGCCCGTTCCGGCCAGTTTGGCCTGGGTTTCGCGTATTTTTTCCTGGATTTCCTTTTTATCTATTTCTTTCTGATCGCGGGAAACGGCCGCACCGCGGCCGGTGCCGCCTGCGGGGGAACGCAGGTCGCGGCGTAATATGGGCTTGGCTCCGCTGCTCGGACGCGTCGGTTCCCGCTGTACCGGTGTTCCGGTTCCGGAAGGTTTTCCGCCACCGTCTCTTTTCTCAATGGGAATGCGCTTTCTTTTTCTTCTTTCGTCAGCCTGCTTGGGCTTTTCCGTTTCAACAGGCAGATCTATTTTTCCGAGAATCCGGGGGCCTTCAATCTTATCTACAAGAATATTTTCAATAGTGGCTTCCTCGGGTTTTTCCAGTTCCGGCACGGCGGGTTCCTGTATAAGCTCTTCCCGTTCCACTACGGGCGGGGGCGTGGGTTCTTCAGGTTCCACAGCCGCTTCTTCCGTTACTTTTTTCCTGGGGGTCTTTTTTGGCCTGGTAGAAGAATCTATGGTGGACAGGTCAATTTTATCGATGATTTTCGGCCCTTCAATATCCGGCGCTTCGATCTTGATGATTTCGGGTTCTTTCTTCGGTTCTTCTATTTTAACCGGCTTCTCTTCTTCCACCACCACCACGGGTTCTTCCTTCACAATCTTCTTTGGCTCTTTCCGGAAAAGAATGGTCTCTTCTTCTTTCTTGCGTTTCGCTTCCACACTGCCCTTCGGAAGGTCAATCTGGTTACTCTTGATCTTGGCTACTTTATCTCCCTGGAATTCCAGCTGGAGGGAACGGTACATGTCGTCGGTCAGCTTGGACGTCGGTTTCAGGTCATCCTTGTTAAATCCTTTGCCTACCAGGAAATCCACCAGTGTTTCCTTACCGATATTGAATTCCTTGGCGGCTGCCATTAAACGTGGTGTTGTCGTTTCTGCCATATTAATTGAATCCATGAACTGACGGTCCGTCCATGGACCGGCGTCATGCTGTTATAAATGATTTATAATGTTGAACAACCTGAATCATAAAATCATGATTACCGGTTATTCCTTTTCGAATTCTTCTTTCAGTACGCGGCGAACTTCTTCAATCGTTTCCTTTTCCAGGTCTGTTCTGCGTTCCAGCTCTTCCACCGACAAATCCAGTACACTATGTGCCGTATCGCAGCCTATCCGCTTCAGCTCATCAATGATCCAGGTCTCGATTTCATCGCTGAATTCATCCAGGTCGATATCGAATTCTGTAGTCTCCCCTTCATTATCGCGGAACACATCGATGGAATATCCCGTCAACTCCTGGGCCAGTTTGATATTGACCCCCTTCCTGCCGATCGCCAGCGAAACCTGATCTGGTTTTAAATAGACATTCACATGCATCTTTTCGCTGTCTATATCCATGCTGGTTATTTTCGAAGGCGTTAAGGAACGCTGGAGTAACAACTGGGTATTATTGGTGTAGTTGATGACATCGATGTTTTCATTTTTAAGTTCCCGTACGATGCCATGGATACGGCTTCCCTTCATCCCCACACAGGCGCCTACCGGGTCAATACGGTCGTCATAAGATTCAACGGCCACCTTAGCCCTTTCGCCCGGTTCCCGCACGATTTTCTTGATGACGATCAGGCCATCAAAAATTTCAGGCACTTCAATTTCCAGGAGTTTGGACAGGAATGAAGGGCTGGTGCGGGAAAGAATAATCACGGGTGAATTATTTTTCATATCCACTTTCTTCACCACGGCACGGATGCTTTCTCCTTTTTTAAAATAGTCCTGCGGTATCTGCTCTGACTTGGGAAGAATCAGTTCATTGCCTTCTTCATCCAGCAGTAATATCTCTTTTTTCCATACCTGGTATACTTCCGCACTGATGATCTCGCCGATCCGTTCACTGTATTTCTTTACCAATACGTTTTTCTTCAGGTCGCCAATGCGGCTGGCCAGTGTTTGCTTGGCTGCCAGGATGGCCCGGCGGCCGAAATCGAGGATTTCAATCTCTTCGTAGAGGTCTTCACCCACTTCATAATCCGGTTCCAGTTTCACCGCATCACTGTACGCAATCTGCGCCAGCGGATCTTCCACCGCTCCATTTTCCACAATGGTGCGCCTGCGCATGATTTCCAGGTCACCTTTTTCAGCGTTCACAATTACGTCAAAATTTTCATCACTGCCGTATTTTTTACGAAGCAGGGTTTTGAAAACGTCTTCCACCACCTTCATCATGGTGGGGCGGTCAATATTTTCAGCTTCTTTGAAATCCTGGAAAGCTTCGATTAAATTGATACTTGCCATAACCGATCTTTTTACGTCCAGCTAAAAGACAATCTGGATCTTGGTTGATTTTATATTATTAAATAAAAAAGTATAAGAACTGATTTCCTTTTTTTTGGAAGGAATTTTTCCACCGGAAGGCTTACCCGTACTCACTTCCAGCACGATCCCCTCTTCATTCACACCGGTCAGCACACCTTCCTTCTGTGTACCGTCCTGAAGTTGAACCTCCACGGGCCTGCCAATATTCTTTTTATACTGGCGCAGCGATTTCAGTGGTTCATCCAGGCCGGCCGAAGATACTTCCAGTGAAAAATCACCGGCAGGAAATAAAGCGGACTCTTCCAGTTTTTTATACAGCTTCCGGTTTACCTGTACACATTTCTCAATAGTAATGCCGGAATCGCCATCCAGAAAAACCTTTATATTATGGATCGGTTTGATCCGCAGATCCACCAGGAAATAAACCGGTTCTTCCGAGAGGATTTCCCCGATCATGTGCCGGATGCTTTCAATTTGGGTTTCCTTGTCCATACGAAAAGAAGAAGGGAACGATTGCGTTCCCTTCCTGTTGATTCACTGTACCGGTTGCAAATTTAACGGTTTTATTCTATTCCTGCCAAAAAAGCTATTTAAATTAACGACCCGTTTTAACAGGGTTTTTGATGAGGCTGTATTAATTTTGTTCTTTATGAATGTTTTAGTAGAAGTCATATTGGTTTACCTGCTGTACCGTTTCATCGCGGGTTTCCTGGTGCCCCTGTTCCGGACCACCCGTACTATGCGCCAGCAGTTCCAGGATATGAATGCCCGGTCCCATGGACCGGAGGCGAACCGCAATCAACCCGCCCCCGGCCCACAGGGCCAGCCCGGACCATCGGGAAGCGGGTCTCCTAAAGTGGGGGAATACATTGATTTTGAAGAAGTCAAGTGAACCTCGAGCCTATTGAAAAATGGTCACCGGCCAACGGCTAACGACCAACGAAATTCACCAGCGAATATCTGTGATATAGAATCCCGGCGGTAGGTAAAGCCCCTTTAAGCCGGCTTTGACAGCCCCTTCCACGTTCATCAGGGCATCATCCACAAAAAGCGTTTTTCCCGGATCCAGCATGTTTTCTTTTATAATCCGTTCAAAGCCTGCCGTGTCGGGCTTGCGATGCCCCAGCTCATGGGAATAATAGGCTTTTTCAAAATGATCTTCCAGATCGCCGGGAAATGACTGACGGTATATTTCACTGAATTTTTGCAGGTGAATGGCATTGGTATTGCTGAATAGAAAAAGCCGGTACCGGCTTTTCAATTCCTCCAGCAGGGCGATCCGCTCAGGCGGAAAACGAAGGAGCAGGGCGTTCCAGGCATCGATAACCGCCTCGTCGGATACTTCCCCGCCTATCAGCTTCTTAATTTCTCCGAAGGAATACTTCATCCGAAATCCTGCCCGCTTCATGATCGCTGAAAAAAGAGGCGGCGAAACCATGCCCGAAATAAGCATCCATATTTTTCATCCCCAGCCGTGAAAAAGCCTGCATCGTCTTTTTCACATCGATGTCCATGATCACGCCCCCTAAATCAAAGATTACATTTTTTACATTTTCCATTTTTAGCCTGAGGTTTCAGGCGGAGGCCTGAAGCTTTTGTTTATGTTTATTTGCAATGGTAGTAACAGACTCGCGATTAAAAAACTTCAACTTACTATAATTAACCAGCGCAGGCCTGAAGCTTATTTTCCCATGAAGTCCGCTTGCTCCACATCGCGGGAATTGCCGCCCACAAATACCTTGTACGCGCCGGGCTCATATACCCATTTTAAATCGCTGTTTACGTATTTCAGATCTCCTGTTGTCAGCGTGAAACTCACTTCTTTGCTTTCGCCTTTCTTCAGAAATACTTTCTGGAATTTCTTCAACTCTTTTACTGGTTGCGTTACGGTAGCCACCAGGTCCCGGATATAGAGCTGCACGGTTTCCTCTCCGTCATAATTTCCACTATTGGTCACCGTTAGCTTAACCGTAACCGGGTGGCCCGCTGAAATACCGGGCCGGTCCAGGGAAACCGGGCTATAGGAAAATTTCGTATAACTCAGTCCGTATCCAAAGGGATACAGGGGATCATTGGGAATATCCAGGTAGTCTGATTTGAATTTCGTATTCCCGTCGCCGGTATAGGGACGGCCGGTATTTTTTGCATTATAATAAATGGGTATCTGGCCGGGACTCAGCGGGAAGGTCATCGAGAGTTTCCCGGAGGGGTTATAATCTCCAAAGAGCACATCCGCAATGGCATTGCCGGCCTCGGTTCCGCCAAACCAGGCATCCAGGATGGCGCCCACATGCCCGTTTTCCCAGTTCAGAATCAGCGGCCGGCCGTTGAAGAGCACGAGTACAACGGGTTTGCCCGTCTTAACGAGGGCTTTAAGCAGGTTCTCCTGACTTTCCGGAATGGAAATATCACCGCGGCTGGACGATTCACCGCTCATGTCGGCGGCTTCACCCAGCACGGCCACTACCACGTCTGCCTTCGATGCCGCAGCAAGGGCTTCATCGAGCATCGCTTCGGAACTGCGGCTTTCCGGTTCTATCTCAATGCCCAGTGTATTGGTACGTTTTACCAGGACAGAATCGTCTGAAATATTGGCGCCCTTTGCATATATAATATTTACCCCGTTGCCCGCCACATTCTTTATCCCTTCCATCACGGTTACTGATTGGGAAGGGTCGCCCGCGACGCTCCAGGTGCCCAGCATATTGCGATGATTATCGGCCAATGGACCGACCAGGGCAATGGTACCTGTTTTTTTCAGGGGAAGGAGCTGGTCGTTGTTTTTCAGCAGCACGAAACTGTGTGCAGCGATTTCCCTGGCAGCCTTTCGGTTATCCACGGAGAGCAGTTCTTTGGCTGCCCGTTCGGCATTCATACGGGCAAAGGGATCTGAAAACAGGCCTAATTTATATTTTGCTTCCAGCACCCGGCGGCAGGCCTGGTCAATTTCTTTCTGCGTTACTTTCCCCTCCTGCAGCGATTTTTTCAGCGTGGTCAGGAATCCTTCACTCACCATATCCATATCCAGTCCCGCATGCAGGGCCAGGGCAGACACGGTTGCCAGGTCGCCCATGCCGTGCGCGGTCATTTCACTGACTGAAGTATAATCGGAAACGACCAGTCCTTTGAATTGCCATTGACTGCGCAGCAGGTCCGTGAGCAGCCAGCGGTTACCCGTGGCCGGTATGCCGTCTATTTCATTAAATGAACTCATCACTGATCCGGCCCCTGCATCAATCGCTGCTTTATAGGGGGGCAGATAATACTGCGTACATTTTTATCCGGCTCATATCGACCGTATTGTATTCCCGGCCTGCTTCTGCAGCGCCATACAGGGCGAAATGTTTTACACAGGCCATTACGGATTCCGTGTTTCTCAGGTCTTTGCCCTGGTAACCTCTCACCATCGCGGCCGCCAGTACGGATCCCAGGTATGGATCTTCTCCGGAACCTTCCGAAACCCTTCCCCAGCGGGGGTCCCGCGCAATATCCACCATCGGTGAAAAGGACCAGTCCAACCCGTTGGCGCTGGCTTCGCGGGCGGCAATACGGGCTGATTTTTCAACCAGTACCGTATCCCAGGAGCAGGAAAGTCCCAGGGGAATGGGGAAAACGGTTTTGTGCCCGTGTATCACATCCAGTCCGAAGATCAGCGGTATATGCAGACGGGAATTTTTTACGGCGATATCCTGTGCCTGCCTGACTTTATCCGGCCCGGTGATTCCAAACAATCCGCCTACCATGCCTTTGCGGATTTTATCGTCCACATCTTTACTAACCACGGAACCCGTTACGGCACCGCCGGGTGTAACGAGATTGAGCTGACCGATCTTTTCATCGAGCGTCATTTTACTCATGAGGTTGCTGATAAAGGCATCCATTTTGGCATCCTGTGCCTGGATCAGTCCGGTAATCATCAGGGCAAGAAAAACCGTCAGAACTTTTTTCATATTCTTTTTATTTTGATAAATAGGGAGTGAGTACTTTTTGCCAGATCGCATACCCTTTCGCATTCATGTGCAGGTTGTCTTCCAGGAAAATATCTGTCCTGATGGATCCGTCGGGGTTGAGCATTTTGTGATAGACATCCGCGAATGCCGCATGGGGATGAATGGAAATATAAGTCTGGATGAGCAGGTTGGCCTGTTCCATTTTTTCCCGGAGACGTGCCCGGCTGGGGCTGGGTTTGATGGAAACAAATACAATATCCTCGTTTGGCAGGCTGGTGCGGATCAGTTCAAAGAGCACCCGGAACCGCTCGAATACCGTGTCGGCACTGATGTTGTCGGAAACAGCCAGATCATTATCACCACAGTATATCACGACCTGTTTTGGATGATAGGGGAAAATGATGTCCGGGGCATACCGGATTACATCCGGTAAGGTGGAACCGCCGAATCCCCTGTTGATAATCGTATAGCCCGGGAAATACGAACTGACATCGGTCCACTTCCTGAAAGAGGAACTGCCTACAAAGAGGATGGCATGGGACGGAGGCGGACTGACCTGGTCCTGTTTTTTAAACTGTTCAATTTCGCCCGCGAAAGGCTGGGCCAGGCATTGCCCGGTAAGAAAAAGACCGCTGACCAGCAGCAGGGTTTTGAAAAGTTTCATCATGCTGTATTTATAAATCAGATTCCGATAATTTTCAGGGTTAGGGATTCGCTGCCTTTACTTCTACGGGTTTTGTTTTTTCAGAGATCCCGTTTTCATTAAATGCTTCAATCGAAAAATAATAGGTCCTGCCTTTGTCCATCGCTTTGAAATAATACTGGTTGTCATTATAGACCATCACATTGTTATACAATTTATCCGGAGCGATACCCCAGTAAATATTATATCCGGTGGCATTATTTACGGTGAACCATTTGATCAGTGCATTCCGGGAATCCTTTTCACTTCGCAATACCAGGAACTGTTTTACGGTATCCGGCTTTTCGCCGGATCCTTTTCCAAAAACCCGGAAGCCGCTGATCGCAAATTTACCGGTTGGCATGTGTATGTTCTCCAGTTTTAAATAACGGGTGCGGACGGGTTTTGGTAATTCAAGGTATTCATGCGGAATATCCGTCTGGTTATGGCTTTTATCCACGAGCCGGTTCCAGTTGGTTCCATCGGCTGATTCCCAGAGAATATACTGGTGATAAATACCGGGAATCTTTCCGAGAAAGGAAGAGTCCACGTCCTGGTCGGCATAATTTATCTGGACGGCATATACGGTGCTCAGACTTCCGAGATCAGTTTGGATCCATTCCCGTGGCCCGCCCGTGGCGGCACTCCAGTAGGTCCGTATATCTTCATCCACGGCGTTGTTGGCCGAATAGGCTCCGAAAGTGGATGAGACCTGCACCGGTTTGTTATAATTCAGCAGCATCCAGCCGGTGAAATTTCCGTGGAGATGGTCTTTTTTTTCAGCAGGGAGGAACTGCGGGTAATCGCCAAAAGCCGTATTGGACCAGAGCAGATCGTCCTGATCAAAACCGGCGGGCCAGATGCCGATTCTTCTTTCAAAATTATTTTTCATGTTCACGACCATGGTAGACACATGCCACCAGTTTCCGTAAACATCCTGGTACGTGGATCCATGACCCGCACCCCGTGCAAAACCACCGGGTTTATAGGAAAAAGGATTGCTGGCCTGGTAAGTAAAAGGTCCCAGGGGATGATCTGACACATACACGCCATCGCCATAGCCTCGGATTTCCGTGCCCGGCGCCCCATACTGCAGATAATATTTTCCATGATGCTTATTCATCCAGGCCCCTTCAATAAACGGACTGAGGAAATTATTGTCGTTGTATTCGCCAAAACGTTCCCAGCCATGTATATCGTCGTGCAGTTTGATAAGCTCTTGGTGCTCACCGATGGGTTGCAGGGTTTTGCGGTCTATTTCCCATCCGTACAGAGGATAAAAATTGCTGGACCCGTGATAGAGAAAAATTTTCCCGTCATCATCCAGGAATAAACCAGGATCCCAGGCACCGGCCTGGAAGGAATCCACGGCTTCCTTCCATTGATTTTTTTTCGGATCCGTACTCATCCAGAGCGGGAAATTTTTTGTGTACGTGGAACCAATCACCAGCAGGGTATCGCCGAGCACCAGCGTAGCCGGGGCACAGAGGTCATCGTACACATGAAGATAAGGTTTCAGAAAAGAACGCCGTATAAAATGCCAGTTCAGCATATCGGGGCTCCACCAGTATCCCCACTGGTTGGTGGAGAACAGGTAATAATCTCCTTTATACAGGGTGATTACGGGATCCGCCGTGGCCCGGTGCCTGCCCGCTTCAGAAAAATTGGGGATGGGCGTATAACCATAATCGATATTAATGGGATTGCAATAGGTCTTTTGCTGGGCATTTGCCAGGAAAGGCAGCAGGGCGAAGAAGAATAAAATGCAAAAAGAATTTCCGGCCGGGGAATAAATTTTTTTCATGCAACCAATCAATAAAGGACGCTAAAGGTATTCGTTTTTTAAAACGATTACTTATTATGTGGGCTTTGGAAATCTAATTTTTTGAGTCCCTGCTGCACTTCATCACAACTCATAAAGAGTTTCCATAAAAGGCCGGACCGGTAATTTTCAATCATGGCAACGATGGGGCCTTCATCAATGGCCAGGTAACTGGCTGCATACCAGTTTTTGCTTTCGTTGAACGCATCGGTAAATCCATAAGGCCCCCAGATTTTATTTCCCAGATCGTAATAAAAATGCTTCAGCGCTTTCATCGAATATTCCGGGGTATAAGGAAAGGAAGAAAGCGCGGCCGAGGGTGTGATCGTTCCGAAATCATTGTCGGGCGACTGCGCATTGTATCCATCGTAGGTGTCGCTGGCCGTGAGGCCCCAGCAATTTTCCCCATATCCTTTAAAATGACCGGGATTGAGCACACAATGTTTATAGTTGATCAGGGTATGATTTACGTTCTGTTCCCAGTAGTCGGCATATTTATCTTTCAGTCCATGCGGGTTCAGTCCCATAAAACTATAATGGGCAAAGAAAAGCGGGCCGCCGTAATCGAAGCCGAGGGGCAGCCGGATCCCGTAATAGGTTCTTCCGTTGATAAAATGATTGCTTTCAGCCCAGCAGTTGCGGTACACATTTTCCGTAATGGGATAGGTAGGGGAGGAAGCGCCGAGCACATAGGCAATCAGGCATTCGTTCCAGCCCCGGATCTCCACATTCATACTCCAGCCGTTATTGGGGCTCCAGTGCCAGTAATAGGAATTTCCGCCATCGCGCTGGTGCCAGCTCCATTCGGCTCCGGCCCAGAGCCAGTTAATTCTTTTTCTTAAATCAGTTTCCAGGGGGGTGGGACGGTTAAAATACTGGCGCGCGCAGAGCAGCCCTTCAAAAAGATAGGAGGTTTCAACTACATCAGCGCCATCATCTTTCCGTGAAAAGGGAATGGTTTTTCCCGTGGCCCCGTTGAGCCAGTGCGGGAAAATGCCGTGATAGCTGTTGGCTTTTAATAAAAAGTTGACGGATTTCAGCAGGTGTTTTACTGCGGTATCGCGGGAGATCCAGTGGCGTTCCGTGGCGACGATAATGGCCATGACGCCAAATCCGCTGCCGCCGGTGGCGACGACCTCATTGCCATATTCGGGCGTCTATTACTGCGTTCGCGGGCGAGTCCGCTGACGGGATGGGCGAAATCCCAGAAATAGCGGAAGGTTTGTTTTTGAACCAGGTCGAGCAGGGCGCTGTCGGAAAGTGGCGGAGGGGTTTTGGTTGACGGTTGATGGTTGGCGGTTGACGGATGGACGACAGTTGACTGACCAAGACCCGTTTTTAGGAAAGAAAAGAAAGTAGTCGCTGAAAAGACCATCGAGTACTGATCCTTTTGCCGGAAAAGTCATAAAATAGCTCACTAGCGCGAATGCAATTCAGATCCGGAATTTGATCACCGGTTGAGGCTTTAAATAACGCAAATTCAGGGATGTTTAATGTCCGGGCTGATATTCGATCTCCGGCCCGGTCGATTCAAAATAATAAGAGAAAGTTAACTTTTCTTTGGGGGTTATTGCCTGCCCGGCTGTCCTTAACTAACCAACCAGTACTTATGGCCGAGGATCATATCTGGAATTTGATTGCAAAAAAACTCTCTGGCGAAGCGACAGAACCAGAATTACGGGAGTTTGAAAAACTGCTTCGGGAAAATCCGGAACTCCATTATCCTGTGCAAACCATCATGGATTTATGGTCGTCCGATATGCAATTTGACCAACAGGAAGCCCATGAAGCATTTAACAGCCATGTTGAAAGGATGGAAGATTTGAAAATAGATTTCAAATCCGGGAGGAAGGATCAGCTGATAAAATTACGAGGATCAATAAAAAATTTTTTATGTGGCCGGCTTTGGCTGTTGCCATTTTTGTCGGGGTCTTATTTTTGGGTGTCAGGTTAATGGTTCCCATGCTCCTACTTCACCCCGGTTTAACAAAGGGATCCTGAAAAGGCTGTCAGCCGGATTTCCACCAAAAACGGCTCTAAAACCAACCTCATATTGCCCGATGGAACCAAAGTGTGGCTGAATGCAGGCAGCACCCTAACATACGATTCTTCTTATGGCAGGAATATTCGCGAAGTGGCATTGTCCGGGAGAGGCTTTTTTTGATGTGGTTAAGAATAAAGAGAAGCCATTTATTATCCATGCTTCCAAAATCAATATCAAAGTACTCGGTACGGAGTTCAATGTGAGGTCATACCCCAGCGACAAAACCACAGAAGCTTCTTTGATCCGGGGTAGCATTGAAGTGACTTTTAAAGACAAACCGGACAAAAAGATCATATTAAAGCCCAATGAAAAAATTGTGGTTGACAATGACCTGAATCCCGTAAATGTATCAGAACCCTACCATCCGGAAAGCCATGTAAAAATAAATGAGGTTGAAGGTGCGGCTATCAAAAACCTGACTTATGAAAATAAGACGGGCGCCATCATTGAAACATCCTGGGTTGAGAATAAGCTAATTTTTCAGGACGAATCATTTGAAGAAATTGCCCGCCAGCTGGAGCGCTGGTATGGTGTGTCCATTAATTTTGAAAACAAACAGTTAAAGGAAAATCATCTTACCGGTAGTTTTAAGAATGAAACGATCCGGCAGGCCCTGGATGCCCTGAAATTCACGGCTTCTTTTAAATACGAAATTGACAATAATAATAATGTGACCATTTATTAGAGGTAGATGGTAGAAGCCAAAACAAATCTGCTAATATGATAAAAATCAACAGTACATAAACAAAAAAGGGAAATGTTGGAGCATTTCCCTGACTGGTTACTCATCAAAACTGATAATGCGGGAGGCATTACGTTTCACCATTTATAACCAATAATGCTATAAAAGTATGAAGAAAAAACTAACGATTGAAAGCACCTGTTTTCATGCAGTAAAAAAAGCTCTTTTTCTTATGAAACTAACCTTGGTTTTCCTATTGGTGGGGATTTTACAGGTGTCTGCTAAAGTAAACGGGCAGACCATGGTAACGCTCAAACTAACCAATGTTGAGATTGCGAAAGCATTAAAAACCATTGAGAATCAGGGCGATTACCGTTTCCTGTATAATAATAATCTCAAAAGCATCAGTGCGAAAATAAATATTGATGTCAATGATGCGGGGATCAAGGAGGTGCTGGAAAAACTTTTCACCGGTACAGACCTTACTTACAAAATTCTCGACAACAACCTGATCGTTGTACTCTCCAATACGCTGGCTTTTCAGGATATAAAAATTACCGGTAAAATAACCGGAGAAACCGGTGAACCTCTTTCCGGTGTAACCGTCAGTTTAAAAGGAACTGCCATTGGAACCACAACCGATAATAACGGAAATTACACGATGACCGTTCCCGAAAAAGGGACCCTGGTGATTTCTTATATAGGGTATGTAAGCCAGGAAGTTCCGGTCAACAGCCAGTCGGTTATCAATGTAAAACTTTCTGCATCCACCCGGACCATGGACGAAGTGGTCGTGATCGGATATGGTACGGCGAGTAAAAGAGATCTTACGGGCTCCATTGTGAAAGTTTCCGGCAAGGATGTGGCTGATAAACCCAACCCAAATCCCATTTCATCTCTGCAGGGTCAGGTTGCTGGTTTGTCTGTCGTAAACAACGGGACGCCGGGATCTGATCCCGATGTCCGTATCCGGGGAACCATCAGTATTGGTTCTGTTCATCCGTTGTATGTAGTGGACGGAATTTTCAGTGACAACATCAGTTTTTTGAATCCGAATGATATTGAATCCATTGAAATCCTGAAAGATCCATCTTCCTTAGCCATTTTCGGGGTAAAGGGTGCGGCCGGTGTGATCCTGGTCACTACAAAAAGTGCAAAAGCCGGTCAGGTGGTTGTAAACTTTAATACCTATTACGGAACAAAACAACTGGTGGATAAGATTCAGATGGCGAATGGCGATCAGTTCCGGTCCATATTAGCCCAGGAAGGCCAAAACCGATTTAATGACAATGGTTATACAACCATCAATAATTTCGTTGCCAATGATATGAGTAAATGGACGGGGAATACGGACTGGATCAGTGCGATTACCCAGACGGCGCATACGAGTTCAACCAATATCAGCGTCTCTGCCAGCTCCGATAAAAATAAATTTTATATGGGTGCAGGCTACAATTCCGATGAAGGCCTGGTCCAGGGCGTAAAATATGACAGGATGTCCTTATCCATACAGGACCAGTATTCACTGAACAAAGCGGTAAAAGTAGGATTTGTATTAAATGGCAGCCGGGAAAACCTGCCCTGGGACGGGAATGGCCCGCTGAACAATGCGATGCAGGTTGCTCCCATTATACCGGGTGGCACCCAACCATTTTATTCCCGTAATCCTTATGGCTCTCTTACAGATTCTGCCAATTATGATTTATACTCTACGGTACCCACCATCCAGAACACCCTGGCAAATCCGTTCCTCCAGATGTATCAGAATAGCAGACAGGTTGATGTTAGGGACCGGGTTTTGGGTAGCGCTTTTGTAGAAGTTAATTTCCTGAGGAACTTTAATTTCAGGGCGACCGGTTATCTCGATTTAAGTACAGAGAATGCGAATGCGTATACGCCACTGCAAAATCAGTACAACCCGGACCCCTTCCCCGGAGCTCCTGTGGTGATCCCGTTTGGTTCCAGGTCTGACCAGCGTGACCCAGACGATTACACAAATCAAAAAATACCAGACGGATTTTATCCTGAATTATAAGAAGCAGATCGGCGAAAGTAATTTAAATGTTACCGGTGGTTTCACAACCACTTATATTGGGACTTTCCCCCTGCAGGGACAAATCCAGCAGGCGGCGGGTGCTGACCCTATCCCGAACGACAAGAGGTTCTGGTATATATCCACCGGTTTTGGATATGCTGCAGGTGCATCCGCAAACACCCAGCCTACCGGGGTTCCCCAGAACGAGGCTACCACCGTATCCGGTTTGTTAAGGGCATTATATAATTATAAGAACAAATATTATCTCAACGCTTCTTTAAGAAGGGATGTGACCAGCCAGTGGGCACCCAGCGACCCCAACCAGGGACAAAATTTCTGGGCATTGGGAGGCGCCTGGGAAGTAACAAAAGAAAGTTTCATGGATAACCAGAAATTTTTCAATTTCCTGAAAGTGAAGGGATCTGTTGGTCTGCTGGGTAATGCCAATGCATACGTTAATGGAGTTTATTACCCCTATCCGGCCTACCCCGGCATTTCCGCGAATTCCTCAGCAGTGTTCGGATCCCACATCGTAAATGCATACACATCAAATTATCAGGCCTCTCCGAATGTGCAATGGGAAACTGTACAGAGTTCAGAAGCGGGGGTTGAATTTGTAGCCCTGCAAAACCGGCTCCATTTTGAGATGGATTACTATAACAAGCTCACGAAAGACCTCCTGGTCCAGCTTGATCTGGCCGGAACGCAGCCACAACTGACAAATAACGGGGATATCAGAAATAACGGGTTTGAATTTTCTGCTGGATGGACCCAGGCAATTAACAAGGACTGGTCCTTCTCAGTAAACGGAAATTTAACTACCTATAAGAATGTGGTGGTAAGCATCGGAACACCCCTGTTGCCCGACCCGCAGATTCCCAGCTCTACCGTTGCCGGTGAGCCCATCGGATATTTTGTAGGCTATAAAGTAATAGGAGTTTACCAAAGCTATGCCGACATATTACATTCCCCGCCTAGCTCAGTAAACGGACAACCTGTTGCTCCCGGGGATCTGAAATATGCCGATTTAAACCATGATGGTAAAATCAATGGTTCCGATGTGACAAACATTGGTAACCCCACGCCCAAATTTGGTTATGGAGGTTCAGTAAATGTAACCTGGAAAGAATTTTGAACTGGGCGTTGAAGTGGGCGGTGTTTATGGAAACCAGATATACAGGGAATGGGGTACTTCTCTGCAACAGAATTCCCTGTATAACTATCCCGCTTATGATGTGAATGCATGGCATGGTGCCGGTACATCCAACTGGATTCCCATTGTAGACGCACAGCATTTGAATAACAGGGCGCCGTCCAGTTATGGTATTGAGGACGGCAGTTATTTCCGGATCCGGAACCTGCAACTGGGTTATAATTTCGGTAACGAGCTGTTATCAAAAGCACATGTAAGAAATATTAAAATTTTTATAAACGTTCAGAATCTGCAAACCTGGAAGAGAATTCGGTTTACCTTACGGATACTCACAATGAGTATGGTGGATCTGCCACTCAATTCGGGGTGGATATGGGCGATGCGAGCGGCAGCGCTTCCCAGGATCATAACCGGTGGATTGAACGTAACATTTTAATAAACCATTAAAAATTTGAATATTATGCAAATAATAAAAAAAATATTCGGGGGACTTATTCTTTTCATCTCAGCGTTTGCCCTTTTTTCAGGGTGTACGAAATTCCTCGACCGTAAGCCTTTACAGGCTACATTAAGCGATCTGAACCAGGGCGGACTGGAAGGCCAGGCAATCGGTTTATATGGTACGATCAGAAACTCACATTCTCACCCTATTGCGGAGATGGTATTACGGGTATCGGTTATATCCCCATGCAGAGTTTCCGCTCAGGAGACCAGACCGTTAATGCCGATCCCGGAGCAGCCGGCTATATTACAGCCTATTCAGATTTTCAATACAGTAAAGACGAATGGGCGAACGGTGTGTATTGGGACAGGCATTATGCAATTGATACTGCTTGCCAATATTTTACTTCAGACAGCCGATTCATTGAAACTTTCTGATCCCGCTTCCCTGATCAATATTGCGGAAGGAAAATGGTTCCGGGCCTATGCTTATTTTGATCTGGTAAAAAATTACGGTGAAGTACCCATCATAACAAAAAGGATATACCAGCCTTCGGATGGACAGGTTCCCAAATCTCCAGGTTCGCGGATGTTTATGCGCAGATTGATGCGGATTTAAGCTTTGCGGAAGCCAACCTTCCCTCGGCGCAACCCTCTACCCAAATTGGCCGGCTTGTGCAGAATGCCGCCAGGACACTTCATGCGAAGACTTACTTAATGCGGGATGCGCCATTGCCCACAACCCTCGCCAACTATCAGAACTGCTTGAATCTTTGCCAGGCTATTATAGATTCCAAGCAGTATTCGTTGTTTAGTCCTTACTGGGCCATATGGAAAACGGCCAATGAGAATTGTTCAGAATCCATTTTTGAAGTGCAGTGCCAGCAAAATGCCAATACAGCAGCTGGTTCAGCCACTACTTACTGGAGCTGGTGGGGCACATGCCAGGGGGTTCGCGGTTCCGGTGACTGGAATCTGGGCTGGGGATGGAACAATCCTACGCAGATCTGGTGAATGCTTATGAACCCGGAGATCCGAGAATGGCGGCGACCATTTTATTTTCCGGACATCTGATGATCCGTCCAACGGTGGTTATGGCCGCACACTGCCGCCGTTAACCAATTCTTTGTACTGGAACAAAAAGACTTATGTGGATCCGAAAGAACAACTGGCTGCCGGAGATCCGACAGGTGCTGCTTTTGTAAATCAAGGGTGTTGCGTTATGCGGACGTAGTATTAATGGCGGCAGAATGTGCCAATGAAATTGGCGGAGCCAATGCAAATGATTCCGAACTGCAGAGGGATGGCTGGAACAGATCAGGGCAAGAGCCAGGAATGGCAATACCGCGGTTTTACCTTACGTCCAGTATGTAAGTCAGGCTCAATTCCGGGATGCAATCAAACATGAAAGAAGGGTTGAATTTGGAATGGAAATGGAAAGATTTTATGATTTGGTAAGATGGGGTGATGCCCAGTCGGTACTGGGAGGCATGGGATACCAGCCTAAGAACGAGTATTACCCGATACCGACACTCGGCCCTGTCAGCCAATCCGAATCTGGTGCAAAATCCAAATTATTAAACTGTTTAATTACCTGCTTTTTATTGATAGGGCAGATAATGTAATACCAATAAAATCTTAAGTATGACCTTAATAAATAAAATTATCAAAAACGCATTGATTGCTTTTGCGTTGAGCACTGCGGTTACCGGATGTGAAAAAATAGTCCATCCTGCATTGGGGGATTATCCCAAGGATGCTACCCAGCCGGGCGGACCGCTGAAATTCTATGCAGCTTATGATGGCATTAATGCGGATAGTATCCGTGCGCAGTTTGCCAGTACGGACAGCGCCACATCTTATGTACAGGGTGTCAGCGGCCAGGCGATACAGTTTAACCCGGTAACAGATGGCCTGGGCGGAACTTCGGTGTACAGTTTTTTAGTATACCCTTCAGCAAATGATTTTGCAACAACAGCTCAGAGTTTTACTTTTTCGTTCTGGCTGAATATTCCCCTTTCAAAGAAAGATAATATCGACTCCGGATGCCATCCTGGCTCTTGCCAGCACCAGTAATTTCTGGGGCGAAATAACCGTTTTCGCCGACCATTCCACCGGCGGGAATTCCGATTCCATGGATTTTAAAATCCATTTTGCCAATGGAAGCGGAGACAACTGGGATTTCGCCAATTATACCGGGGCGAACAGGTTGCCGCACATGTATGACGGCAACTGGCATCAGATTGTTTTCACTTATGATGCTCCATCTTTAACGGGTACACTTTACCAGGACGGTGCGCAGTTTGATCAGAAAACAAATGAAACCATTGCATTTGACGGGAATGCCTCCAACCTGGTTGTTGCCGGTTTTGAACAGGCTGCCAATATTCAGGGAAGCTACCAGGACAATGGCTGGATGGCCGGATTTCCCGGCGCCATCGACCAGTTGAAATTTTATGCAGTGGCTTTATCCGCCACGGATGTAGCGACAAGTTATGCGAATAAGCAGTAGTTAATAATGTTCGTTTTTTTTGGTTTAAGCAGGGGTTGCTTCCTTTACGGCAACCCCTCATAATTTGGGCATATATGTACAATAACGATTGAACCATTCAGGATGAATCAGATTGCGAAATACCGGCGATGCATAACAGCTGTTTCCCTCATCGGATTTTGCATTTTACTATTTGCACAATGCGTAAACAGGGAAAGCGAAAAAAAAGCAAACGATACAGCGGCAAACAGCACAGATTCAGTCCGGGACCAGGTTGACTTAGCGCAATTCGCTGGTTCAGCATCCTGTGCCGGATGTCATAAAAATATTTACGACAGCTATATTCATACTGCGCATTACCTTACAACCCGGCCGGCTTTGAAAAATACATCAAAGGCAGTTTTGAGACAGGGAAAAAATAGTATATGCTTATGATTCCGGCCGGATGGTCGTAATGGAAAAAAGAGATAGCGGCTTTTACCAGGTGGGATATTACAAGGGCAGTGAAAAAGTGGCCGGGCGTTTTGATATCGTAGTCGGTTCGGGTTCTAAAGGACAGACTTATATTACCCGGTTTCACAAACAACTTTACCAGCTGCCCGTATCTTATTTTACAGCGGCCGGGAGTTGGGCAAACAGCCCTTTGTATCCTGTTTATCCGGTTCTTTTCAACAGACCCATAACCTCCCGTTGCCTTGGAATGCCACAGCACTTTTGCAAAAGTAATATCGGCCCCCGGTATCGAACCGGAAGAATTCGACAGTCGGATGATATATGGGATGGATTGTGAAAAATGCCATGGGCCGGCAGCCCGGCATGTTGCTTTTCAATCCCGAAACCCAAAAGAAACAACAGGTAAATACATTATCAACCCTGCCTCATTTTCGAAAAAGCAGCACCTGGATTTGTGTGCCTTATGCCATGGAGGAAGAATGCAGAAAACAAAACCTTCTTTTGGGTTTGTTCCGGCGATAAACTTGCTGACTATTTTATGGTTGATACAGTAAGCCCGAACCCGGAAAGATAGATGTGCATGGCAACCAGTACGGACTGCTTCGTTCAAGCAAATGTTTTATGATGAGCCCCGACATGACATGCGATACCTGCCACAACCCGCATGAAAATGAAAGAGGGAATATCGCTTTATTTTCCCAGACGATGCATGTCAGCTGCCACAATAAGGCGCATAACAGCTTTTGTAAAATGACGCCTCCAGGTCGGTCCATCCATTTCCATAAACTGCGTGGATTGCCATATGCCCTTAAAAGCACTCGAATTCCATAACAGAGTTGCTCGCAGGCGATAGCAAACCTACGGCAGCGATGATTCGTTCGCACCTGATAGAAATATATCCGGAGGCGACCAATAGATTTAAAGCCGGTTCGCCATCAGATCAATTAAATAAAATTAGCACATGCCCAGGATAAAATATACTCTTTGTTTATTCCATTGCTCGCTTTGTTTGTTCTTTTAGTATCCTGTAACCGGCAGGAAACTTTATTTGTTCCCCTGCCATCCTCCCAGACCCATATTAATTTCACCAATACACTGGAGAAAAGAAACCTTTTCAATATTCTGTATTATCTCTATTATTATAACGGAGGCGGAGTTGCTATCGGCGACATCAACAATGATGGATTACCGGATATTTATTTTACTGCCAACAGTAAAGGACATAATAAACTGTACCTCAACAAGGGCAATTTTGAATTCGAAGACGTAACTGAAAAAGCAGGTGTGCAGGGAATTTCAGACTGGTGTACCGGAGTTACCATGGCCGACGTAAATGGTGACGGGTTACTGGACATTTACGTTTGTTCGGTGCAGGGAGAACACGGTCTGCAGGGGCGAAATGAACTGTTCATCAATAACGGTAATAGGAGCGTTCACTGAAAGCGCAGAAAAATATGGTCTCGCTTTATCAGCCTATTCCACACAGGCCGTATTTTTTGATTATGATCACGACGGTGACCTGGATTGTTTTATATTGAACCAGTCCCATCATCCCAATCAGAATATCGTCGACACCAGCAATCGCAGAAAGTTTGATCCCAATGCGGGAAGCCGCCTTTACAGAAATGATATCAGTACCACGGGAAAATTTACAGATGTCACAGCCGCCGCCGGTATTTATCAAAGCAGCCTGGGATATGGATTGGGTATTTCTGTTTCTGACATGAATAACGACGGATGGGATGATATCTATATCGGGAATGATTTTCATGAGAACGATTATTATTATATCAACAACGGTAACGGCCATTTTACGGAAAGCGGGGCGAAACATTTCGGTCATTATTCCCGGTTCAGTATGGGCAACGACATTGCGGATTATAACAACGACGCACAACCCGATGTGTCACCGTGGATATGCTGCCTCCGGATGAAAAAACATTAAAACTTATGGCAGTGATGAGAATTTTCAGATCTATACTTATAAGATATTACGCAACGGATTCCAGAACCAGGTTTCAAGAAATTGCCTGCAGCGCAATAACGGCGATGGAAAATCTTTCAGCGATGTGGCGCTGATGGCCGGCATCTCGGCCACAGACTGGAGCTGGAGCCCTTTGTTTGCAGATTTTGATAACGATGGAAACAAAGATTTATTCATTTCAAGCGGTATCGTAAAACGTCCGGTTGATCTGGATTATGTGCGTTTTGTTTCTGACCTCGCGGCTAAAACCGACCGCGATGATTCGGATGAGTACGATGAGATGACCATCAAAAAAATTCCTGACGGCGCTCCCATCCTTTTTTATTCAGGAATACGGGCAGCGGTTCGCTTTTACAGATGAAAGTAATCTCTGGGGCACCGGGAAAAATGAAAGGATATTTTAATGGCGCATGCTTATGCGGATCTGAATAACGACGGCAACCTGGATCTGGTGATGAATTGCCTGAATGCACGGTCCATGCTCTTAAAGAACAACACGGCAAAGAAAAATTTTCTTTCTCTCTCCTTTAAAGGCGAAGGCATGAATAGATTTGGCATTGGTGCAAAAGCCTATTTATGGGCACACGATCTCTAAAATCGGGAAATGCCCAGATGCAATACCAGGAACTGATGCTGACCCGGGGTTTTGAATCCTCATCCGATACACGCTTGCATTTTGGATTGGACAGTATGGCTATTGACAGCCTGCTGATTGTTTGGCCGGACCAGAAATTCCAGGTCATAAAAAATGTGGAGGTCAACAAACAGTTGGTGGTAAACCAAAAGGAGGCAGCCGGTGTATTTAATTATTACTTCATTCTTCCCCGAAAAGAGAGAGGTACTGGAAGACGTAACCGGGCAGATAAAATGCAACTGGAAACATAAGGAGGATGAATTCAATGATTTTGCATTGCAATATCTGATTCCGCATAAGGAAAGTACCCGGGGACCGAAAATTGCTGTAGGCGATGTGAATCATGACGGGTTGGATGATTTTTACGCATGCGGTGCCAAAGGTCAGCCGGGCGTCACTGATGATCCAGCAAAAGGACGGAACTTTTGTTTCATCGGATACGGCTTTGTTCAATAAAGATGCTATTTGTGAAGATGTGGACGCGGTATTTTTTGATGCTAACGGGGATGGATTTCCGGACTTATATGTTGTGAGCGGCGGAAATGAGGCCTCCGGTTTCCCCGCTTGGCTTGGAAGACAGGTTATATCTGAATGATGGGAAGGGTCATTTTACAAAAACTTTGAATTTTATTGCCCAGCTATATGAAAACAAGTCATGCATTGCAGTCGCAGATGTGGACCATGACGGGGACATGGATATTTTTATCGGCAATCTCGCCAGCACCACCGGCGCTGCTTTTGGTTTGCCCCAGACCTCTCATTTATATCTAAATGATGGGAAGGGTCATTTCAGCATGTCGCAATATCATTCAGCTTGCAAAAATCGGCACAGTCACATCGGCAGCATTTACTGATGTTAATAAAGACGGCTGGCCGGATCTGATCGTTACCGGGGAATGGATGCCGGTAAAAATTTATATGAATGATCAGGGAAAATTTACAGAAACCGATATTCCGCAATCAACCGGTCTTATGGCAAACCATATATATGACAGACGTGAACGGAGACGGATTCCCGGATATTCTTGCCGGTAACTGGGGCCATAATTCAAAACTATGGGCAGGTAAAAACGGGCCTTTGAAATTATATATGAAGGATTTCGACCAGAACGGAACGGTTGAACAAATGATGTGTTATACCGTGAATGGACAGGAATATACTTTTCTTGCAAAGGATGAACTGGAACGCGCATTGCCGGTATTGAAAAAAGCATATGAAAGATATGATGCGGTGGCAGGAAAAACCGTGCAATATATGTTTTATGATTTGTTCAAAGATTATACGGAACTAAAAGCAGAAACACTCAGTTCTTCCTGTTTTATAAATGATGGCAAAGGGTAATTTCAGCAGAATGGATTTGCCGGATGAACTGCAATTGGCACCCGTTTTTTCATTTGCACCGGTAGCCGAATCATGATGCAGCCGGTTATATGGCCGGCGGGTAATTTTTATGGCGTTGTGCCCTATGAAGGAAGATATGATGCTTTGTATCCGGCTACTGTTTTACATGTTGACCAGAATCAGTCACGGTTTAAACTGGCTTCCATTCTGCCGGGTGTAAGTGGAGAATTCGGGATGCCAAATGGCTGAATGCGGCGGGATGGCAAAAAGATTATTGGTGTTGGCGAGGAATAATGATTCATTAATTTTTTTGAAACCAAACAGATGAATAAAATTTCCAATCGCATCAACTAGGTTTACTGGCATGTATGGCTATTTGTTTTGCATGCCTGTCAGTAAAAGCGGGGGTTCCACTACTCCGCCACCACCGCCTGTATTGCCCGTTGCCTTAAAAAGCATTTATGCTGAATAATATTTCCTTTACCAATCCGACCTATAATATTAAACGGGAACCCGTGATCAAAGTGCAATTTTCGCAACCGATATTACAAAGCTCCGTTTCCGCTTCGGTTACCTTAACCGGCGGCGGAGGCACGGTTCAGCTGACGAGCAGGTTTTCTGAATAATGATTCCGTCGTAATATTCCAGCCCTCCGCCCCATTAAAATACCTGACCAGATATACATTTGCCATAACGACCGCCCTGCAATCCAAAGCAGGCGGAATTTGATCAGCAATGTGCAGGAACAGTTTTATACGCAGATAGATTCAACCGATAAATTCCCGCAATTCTCCGACAGTGCGTTGCTTACCCTGGTGCAGCAGCAGACGTTTAATTATTTCTGGGATTTTGGTCATCCGGTTTCCGGAATGGCCAGGGAACGTACTTCCTCCGGTGACATGGTTACGACAGGCGGCAGCGGATTTGGCATTATGTCCATGCTGGTCGCGGTGCAGAGGAATTTTATAACGAGGGCGGATGCGTTAACGCGCATCGATACCATCGTAGTCTTTCTTACCAGTAAAGTCACCCGTTACCACGGTGCATTTCCTCACTGGATAAATGGTGCAACCGGTGCAACGGTACCTTTCGGCACAGAAGACGACGGAGGTGATATTGTGGAAACCTCCTACATGATCCAGGGATTACTCTGTGCAAGACAGTTTTTTAACAGCAACACAGATGCCAATGAAATCAGCGCTGCGCAACTGCCATTAACACATCTGTACGATGGCGTGCAATGGAACTGGTACAGGCAGAACAATCAGAATGTATTAACATGGAACTGGAGTCCGGATTACAACTGGGCCATCAATGTACAGGTGAGCGGATGGGATGAAGCACATATAACCTATGTGCTGGCGGCTTCTTCCAATGTCCCTGCCAACACGATTCCCAAAATTGTTTATGACAATGGGTGGGCGGGAAATGGAGCAGATGAAGAATGGCAAACCTTTTTTTGGTGATAACTCTGCCGCTTGGACCGGATTATGGCGGCCCCTTATTTTTTGCGCATTATTCTTTTCTCGGGCATCAATCCGCAGAACCTTTCGGATGCATATGCCAATTACTGGCAGCAGGATACGGCGCATGCCAGCGATCAATTATTTGTATTGTGTAAATAATCCAAAACATAATTTTGGTTACAGCAATGTATGCTGGGGACTTACGGCGAGCGATATACAGGGTGGTTACGACAGCGCAGTTCACCAACCAATGATCTCGGCGTGATTGCTCCGACGGCAGCCATTGCTTCGCTGCCATATACACCGATGCAGTCTATGAATGCCATCCGGTTTTTTTATTATAAACTGGGCGACAGAATCTGGGGACAATATGGGTTTACAGATGCGTTTCAACCTGAATAATCTCTGGTTCGATTCGGATTGTCTGGCCATTGACCAGGGACCGGAAATTGTGATGATTGAGAATTACAGAAGCGGCTTGCTTTGGAATTTATTCATGAGTTGCCCTGAAGTAAAAACGGGGATGAAGAATCTGGCGTTTCACCAGCCCGAACCTGTAGAACCTGCAAAGGAAAGGAATGGCATTAATTTCCGGTTCCCAGGGTAACACGGAGCGATCTGGACATGTCGAAGTTGATGGAAACGCTGATTTTTTTTAATGCGATGGCCAGTTGGTTTTCGACCGTTTTAACTGATATATTCATGATTTCCGCGGCTTCCTTGTATTTGAAATCATTTTCCTTAATCAGCGTATAGATCATTTTGCACCGGGCAGGAAGTGTGTCAATCGCCACGGTAATACGGTCCATCATTTCGGAAGTGATCATAAGCTGTTCCGGGTCAATATAGGAATCGGTCAGGGTGTCTGGAAAATCTTCAATATTCAGTGTCGTGATGCGTTTTTGTTTTTCCAGGTAATTCAGGGAAAGGTTCTTGGCAATGACGTAACAATAAACTTTCAGGTTTACGATCAGCTCCAGGTCCTGGCGTTTCTCCCAAATCTTGATAAATACATCGGAAATGATTTCCTCAGCAGCGGGTTTGGACTTAATAATTCCGGAAGTAAAACTGAAAAGGGCCGGGTAGAAGGCTAAAAATAGTTCCTTATATGCCTGTTGATCTTCAAACCTGGCAATGCGCGTTTGTAAAAAGCGTATTCTAGCGGCAACAATCGTGGACATCTGAGCCAATTTTCTTTCAGCAGCGGCAGTAAGCAATATTAATGATTAATTAGCTTTTTTATATAAAATTTTGATAATAAATCAGGTCGGTGAGCGCTATTTGGGTCCTTTATTTTCAGGGGATTATATTTTCAGGGGGACGATGAATTCTATATTTTTGCTCCGTTTTCAAAATGGTACCGGGCGGGCCTCGCCAGGCACTGTTTTGAAGGACCCTTAGCTCAGCTGGTTAGAGCATCTGACTCATAATCAGAGGGTCGCTGGTTCAAGCCCAGCAGGGTCCACTGGTAATCAAGCACTTAGGAAGCTCATTCATTAAGTGCTTTTTTATTTGCAGGCGGCTCCCGGGATTTTTATACTGCAACCCGGTATTTCCCGGGGAAAGCGGCACCCCTTTTCTTCAGAAACTCCACCGGAATCTCAGGAAAACACTGCTGCCGAGCGACTGGTAGCGGCCTGCCTGGCTGGCAAAAAAGCTTTGTGCTATAAAGTCCATATCGAAGTCTTCCGCAATGTTCCAGGAGAAAGTGGGATATAATAAGAGTGTGTTGTCGGTGGGTGAATACACCAATGCCATATTCAGCGACGTAATGGGTGAAAAAGATTTGACCACCCCGGTATAAAGGGTGTACCGGAAAGGAAACAGGTTTTTTGCCGTGACATTAAAATTCATGTATTTATAATTCAGGTTGAAGCTATTGGAGGGGTCGCTGTTAAACAGGAAAGAAAGATTGACGTACCAGTTATTCTTAAATGTATAATCCGCCATTACCGAAGCCGATATCACCCCTGCGCTGTCAGTAAATTGTTTCTTAGGATGAAAATAACTGATCTCTCCTTTAAAGCCCACTTCATGAATACTTCCTGCCCAGCCTGTCCCGACAACGATATCCGTATTAAAAACACCTGCCAGGAACTGGATATCGTATTTCTTCCGGTTGAATTTATATAATACGGCTCCTATGCTCTGGTTATCTGCATCAGCCGGCTTATAAGCAAATTCAATCGTGGAATTGTTTTTCAGGTAATGCTGAACACGGATGGCGTCATTGCCCGGTCGTTCCTCATAATCGAAATCCAGGAAGTTATAGGCATTGAAAATATCGTTCGGATTCCAGATATTGTTAACGCCCCAGTTGATGCGCTGCCTGCCGACAGTCACATCCCATTTAGTTGTTGAATACTGAACCAGCATCCGGTCCACGACTGACTGGATCACCAGGTTCCGCTGATTTACCCATAACACGGATAAATTGGAATTGCCGGGATACTGGTTAATCAGGTTCCCGAAATCCGGGATCGCTGCTACCTGGTCTCCGTAGAACATCCTGTTGCGTATTTCGAGACGGGCGGAAAATTTTTTTGACATGTTGAATTTTAAGTTCAGCCGGTTGTACACCAGGTTGGAAGAGCTGAGGGAATCCGCCGTCCCTCCGAAACCGGCTATCTGCATGTCTTTGATATAACCGTGGAGTTCCACCCATTTGGGCCTGTCGGCGGATGTTTCCTGCGAAAACAGGTTGGTTGTATGTAACAGCAGCAAGGCCAGGGTTAATATTTTTATCTTGTCCCGCATTTTTTTACGATCGATACCTGCCGCATCAGCCGGAATGAGACGAATGAATAAGTTTTGCGGGTGCAGTATCATTTACCACTTTACCATCTTCCAGCGTTATGACCCTCCGGGCTTTTTCAATCACCCGCTGGTCGTGGGTTGAAAAAATAAATGTCATGTTTTCCTCTTTATTCAGCTGGGCCATCATATCCAGGAGATGACCGGCGGAAACAGAGTCCAGGTTGGCCGTGGGTTCATCTGCCAGGATGAACTGGGGTTTTGTTGCCAGGGCCCTGGCAACGGCCACACGCTGCTGCTGACCGCCGGACAGTTCCGATGGTCTCTTATTGGCTTTATCCGCAACGCCGATTTGCTGCAGCAGTTCCCGTACCCGCACTTCCCTTTCTTTTGCCGGTTTTTTCTGTAAGAGCATGATGAACTCAATATTCTCTTTGGCAGTAAGTACCGGTATGAGATTATAGGATTGAAATACAAAGCCGATATTGTGTAAACGGAAATCAATCAGTTCATTTCCTTTCAGCCTGGTGATGTTCGTCCCGTTGATCTCCACATAACCGGCGGTGGGCTTGTCCAGTCCGCCCAGGATATTGAGCAGGGTGGTTTTGCCCGATCCGGAGGGACCTTTGATGGCAGTGAATTCCCCGCGATCTATATGCAGGTGCACGCCGTTGAGTGCATAAACGGGAATCGTTTTTTTATCGTAGATTCTTACCAGGTCGTGGGCGTCTATTACCGTATTCATGTGATTCACTTTTATGTCATGGTACCAGGTAGCGGTTTCATTGTCTGATCGCATCGCCGGGATGTAATCCCAGCGCCTTTCTGGCCGGCAGCAGGGAAGCCAGTATCGCCGTCACCATCACCATCACCAGCATCATGACTATTTGCTGAATTTCCAAAACCGGATATACCAGGCTGCTGTAACCGAAACTGGAGTATGTTCCGGAAAACTGTTCCAGGTTAATCCCGACGCGATGTGCATAAACCACCGTTCCAACGCCTGCCAGGACACCAATGGGAGATCCTGCCAGCGCCAGGAAGATGGTTTCGAGCAGTATCATGGTAAATACCTTCATTTTGTTCATACCGAGCGCGAGCAGCATACCGATTTCCCTGGTTCTTTCAAGCACGGACATGAGCATGGTATTGATAATTCCAAATGCAAGCGCCAGCAGGATAATGATCATGTAAATGGCCATGGCCTGGTCTGAAGTGGAAACCAGTAAATTCATTTCAGGTGAAATCTCGATCCAGGATTTTATTTCCAACTCCGGGTATTCCTGTCGTAGTTGCTGCCGGAGTGTTTCCACGTCTTTCCCCGAATGCAGCAACAGGGCAATTTCATCGTATTGCCGGCTGATGCCGGCCAGCGTATCCAGGTAATGAATATTGGTGAATACATTCGCTTCATCATACGGGGTGTTTACCGTTTTGTAAATGCCGGTGATGCGAAAAGCGGAGGAAGCCAGGTTGCCGTCTTTATCCTGGAAGGTCAGTATGGCTTTCGCGTTCAGTTTTAATTTCAGCTTTTTCATCAGCTTTTCACTGATGATCATTTCGTTTGGCCTGATACCGGGGAAATATTTCCCGGTGATCAGCCTGCTGCTGATTTGCGTGAGCTGGTTTTCTTCGCGGGGCATCACGCCGTTAATTTGTATGCCGCTGCTGCCGGATGTCGTCGAGATCATTCCTTTAATAACCACCCGGCCTGCCGCAGCTTTCACGCGCGGGTTCTTTACGATCTTTTCAAGGATGGCCTCAGCGGAGGGTATGTAATATTGTACTTCATAGTCGTCGGTAAACCGCGGATGGTGGATCTGTATATGGGAAATTTCTGTTTCAATCGAACTCCGGATGCGCTGATCGATCAGGCCGTTGTAAAAAGCGATTAAAAAAAATCCTGCCCATAAGCCGCTCGCCACAGCCATCATGATGATCAGACTGCGGACTTTATTTCGCCAGATATTCCTCCATGCTACTTTGATCAGCATACTTCTTTATTTTTTCATAGCCGTTACAGGATCCAGCCTGCTCACATGCCATAAGGGGTAAATTCCAATCAGCAATGCCATGACCAGAACAACAGCAGACTGGGAAATAAAAATCTCCGTTTTCAGGATGGCCGGGAAAATGGCTTCAAACCCAAACTGCTCATAGGCTTTTGCAAACTCGCCGGAAAACCGTATCGGTTTTTTTTCGAGATACCATACAACCGGAAAACTGATACCCATGCCCAGGACAGCTCCGGAAATGCTGATTAACAGGGTTTCAGCAATCAGCATGCCTCCCAATTTTGTTTTCTTCATACCAATCGCGATCAGCATACCGAACTCGACTTTTCTTTCCGCGATCATCATCAATACGGTACCAAAAAGTCCGAAGGCAATGACCAGGTACAGAATGCCTGCATACACATAAAAACTTGCGGTATCTGCCTTTAAGTGGTTTTCCACATCCGGCATCATCTGTTTCCAGTTCAGTACCTCATAGGGATCCCCCAGTTTTAAAACAAGTTTCTGCTGAATGATTTCAAGATCCGCCGGATCATCTATTCCGAGTGCGACCGAAGTGAGGATATTTTCTGCATTAAAACTGCCTTGGGCGGTTTTCAAAGGGAGGTAAACCAGTCCTTCATTGAGTTTGGGCTGGCCGAACTGAACCACGCCCCTGATATTGTATTTTCCTGCGCCCAGCGTACCCTGGTAACCCTGGCCCAGCAGCACCAGCGTATCATTCACAGACAGATTCAGTTTTTTTGCCAGTCCTTCTGATATCAGGGCCGTATGCTCTGTGGCGGTGAAATACGTTCCCTTTATTATTTTACTTTTAAGCGTCGTAAGCCGGTCTTCATTTTCAGGATCTGTTCCCACCACCATACATCCACGTGTGGTATTTCCATTTGAAGCCAGGGCAAATAATTCCAGCCGGGGTACCATATATTTCACCCCGGACCATCCGATTTTTTTCATGAGGCTGTCAGATGCTGTGAAGCTGTTCTCAATGATCTGCTCATCCTGGTAGCCTTTCAGGTGTACCTGCAGGTATCCGGAATAAAAACGGATGATACTTTTCTGCAAGTGATTAAACACCCCGGCCTGGAGAGACTGCATCACAATGGCCAGCACAACGGCAAACGTCACGGATGCCATGGTGATCGTTGTACGGCGGCGGTTACGCCACAAATTCCTCCAGGTAAGTTTTTTTATCATTTCATTTTAGGTAAATGCTGTGTAGTGAACAGATCATCATCCATAGGCAGGTCGAATTTCAGGTCGTCATAAATAAGAACGGTTTTATTTCCTTTTTTTTCAGCAGGTATCATTTCCATCCTTGCAGGCAATAACCTGCCTCCCAGCATTTTAATATCGGAACCATGCATCGTATTAACCAGACTTCCATCCTCATCAAAATAGACGGCGTGCAGGATGATGAATTCTTTTTTATCGATCCAGAGAAACACTTTGCCCCAGACCACCGATGTTTGGGGTTTGGGTAACATCCGGATCATATAGCAGAGACGCCCGTCAATCGGACTATCTCCCATGATGGTGTGATCATAGTCATCAACCACTGAGGCTTCCTTTACCAGATCATCATTCGTAAAATCGGTACCCATCCAGCTCTGGCTCATCATGGAGGGAGGCAGTTTGATATTGCGTTCTATGGCGGGTATCCAGTTCCAGACTTCCTTCTTTCTTTTTAAATAGGCAATGCCTTTGTCCTTCGCCGGTGAAACAACAAGTATCAGGGCCAGGTCATTTCCTTTGGTCCAGGTTTTCATCACCATTTCCCGGCTCCAGCCGGGCCTGACGATCTGAATGGTCATACTGGCCTGGGAATTTTTGCCCTTTGCTTTTTCGTCTGCTTTTTTTACAATCTCACGGCCATCCTGTGCCCGCACCGAAAGAATAATCCACATGGAAATGAAAACGGAAGTTGTTTTAAGCATAGAAGGGAATTTAAATACACCCTGTATGTATTTCTGTTTCAGTTCATCAGCCGGTCACTCTTACAGCAATACGAAAGGGTTTATCTCCGGACGTTTTTCAGCAACAGTTGTAGGTAAGCAGGGCGTGAAGGATTTTCATGGTACGTAAATCTATTCCGGTTAAACCTTTATTATATTGATGGCTGTCAGGCGTATTCATGATATTGCTCAACCGGGTTCTTCCCGTTTCCGGCCAGCCGGTAAAGGAATGAAAATCACCGTATTCTCTTTGATAAACAAATCTTACTTTTGCCGGGATTTTTTCGGGACCTTTTTCACCGGGTGTCCGGATTGCGGGTTCAGACCGGTCGGGGTTCGTCAGATGATATTCTTTAAAACGCATTGAATTTCAAAGGCTCATAGTCCTGGCTGTGAGCTTTTTTCATAATTGCTTTAACCTTTTATTAACCTCAAGGCAAATACATTTGTCACTCAATTGAAATTATGAAGAAGCTCGTTAGCATGGTATTGCTGGTTTTCCTGGGTCATGCTGTTTTTGCTCAGGTCGATACCACCCAGACGGGAAAGAAAAAAATGACCTATGCGTCGCTGAACCTGAAAAACCGCGCCAATGATCATTTCATGATCGAGCTGAGCTATGATAACTGGATAGGAAAGACCGATTCGATGGTTACAACGGGCTTAAGCCGGGGGTTCGCTTTTTACTTCATGTATGATTTCCCTTTTAAAAGCGATCCGCATTTCAGTGTGGGCGGCGGTATTGGCATTGACGCCAGCAATATCTATTTCGATAAAACGGATGTGGGAGTGGCCATTGCAGGAAACCAGACCCTGGCCTTCCACAATACGGCGAATTCGGATCATTTTAAGAAATATAAACTCGTACTCACAAACCTGGAAGTGCCCCTGGAACTCCGTTATGCTTTCAATCCGGAGAATACCAACAAAAGCTGGAAAATAGCCCTGGGTTTTAAAGCCGGCGTTTTAATGAGCGCCTATACCAAGGGGAAGACCCTGGAAAATGCCGCCGGACAGGTAACCAATCAATATATTGAAAAGCAAAGTTCAAAGCAATTCTTCAATGGCGGCCGCATCGTCGGTACGGCCCGCGTCAGCTATGGGTGGATCGGTGTTTTCGGGCAGCTTCAGCTGACCCCGTTGATTAAAAACGGGGCGGGGCCCACGGTCAATCCCTATTCCATCGGGATTGTACTCAGCGGGTTGTAGGAAGGTATTTCCTCCGGCCGGGCGATCCATCTTACCTTTATCGAAATTTATACCAATTGGCAGTAGAGCGACATATCATGCAGCCGGAAGAAAAGGCTGTTTTAGTGGCGGTGATGCAACAGGACCAGACCGAGCAACAGGTGAATGAATACCTGGAAGAACTGGCTTTCCTGGCTGAAACGGCCGGAGCGAAGTCCATGCGGAAATTCGTACAGAAACTGGCGCATCCCGACAGCAGGACTTTTATCGGCAAAGGCAAACTGGAGGAAATAAAAAATTATATACAGGGCAAGGATATCCGGGTAGTGATTTTTGATGACGAACTCTCCGGTTCGCAGATCACCAATATTGAAAAAGTGCTGGACTGCAAAACCATCGACCGGTCGGATCTGATCCTGGACATTTTTGCCCGGCGGGCCAGGACGGCCCAGGCCAGGCTGCAGGTGGAGCTGGCCCAGTACCAGTATTTACTGCCCCGGCTGACGGGGGATGTGGAAACATCTGGAAAGGCTGGGAGGCGGCATCGGTACCAGGGGACCGGGTGAAACGGAAATTGAAACGGACCGTCGTATCGTGCGGGACAAAATCACCCTGCTCCGTAAGAAACTCAGGGAGATCGATAAGCAGGCACAGACCCAGCGAAAGGAAAGAGGGGAGCTGGTACGGGTGGCCCTGGTGGGATATACCAATGTGGGCAAGTCCACCATCATGAATTTAATGAGCAAGAGCGAGGTTTTTGCGGAGAACAAACTCTTTGCGACCCTGGATACCACCACCCGCAAACTCGTTTATGAGAACATGCCCTTCCTGATGAGCGATACGGTGGGGTTCATCCGGAAACTGCCCCATCACCTGGTGGAAAGCTTCAAAAGCACGCTGGATGAGGTAAGGGAGTCGGACCTTTTATTACATGTGGTGGATATCTCCCATCCGCGCTATGAGGAACAGATCGGCGTGGTGAACAAGACCCTGCAGGAAATCAACGCCTTCGACAAGCCGGTGATCTATGTCTTTAATAAGATGGACCGCTACGAGGAACTGAATTTCGATGCCTGGCTGGAAGCCGGCACCAGGGAAGAACTGCTGAAAGAGCTGAAGGAAAGATGGGAGGGCGAAACGCATTCGGTCTGTGTGTTTATGTCGGCAACGGAGCGGGCCAATATCGATGGTCTGCGGGAAGCCTTGCTCAGCCGGGTGAAGGAATTATACCGGGAGCGGTATCCTTACCGGACGGAGCATTTTTATTAGACCTGACATCGTAATGTCAACGGGCTACCAACAGGCTGACAGATATTGACTAAGTCCATACGAAGTCCAATCATTAATGGACTTCGTATGGACTTAGTCGCCTAATGGCAGGGCTCAGGTAGCCTTCCGAAAGGGCAACGAAGGTTTGCCGGGCAGTTTCCGGAATCATGATAATCTGCTGCCGGTTCAACAGAAAATATATGAACGAATTAGTTTAATTCTGATTTTGCCGGAGCCTAAAAAATCGTATTTTTGCAGCCCTTTCCGGGAAACCGGGAGGGAGATTCCCCTTTAGCTCAGCTGGTTAGAGCATCTGACTGTTAATCAGAGGGTCGCTGGTTCAAGTCCAACAGGGGGAGCTGATTTTCAATCTTTTACAAAGTCGCCAATGGCGGCTTTTTCTTTTTTGCCAGTAATTTGCCAGCAGATTTTTAGCATTTAAGCAAAGAGCTGTTAGTTATATAAAGTTATTTCTTTTCAAGACTTCTTTTCAGAAATTAATTTTTGAGCTGTTGGATTGAAAATAAAAAATTCGACCAAAAAATTTCTTATTATTTTAAGCTATCACTAGCCTATTTTGATTTCAGGTATAATTGATCAATAATAATGAGATGTTTTCTTTAGTATTCTCATATTTAGTGATCCCACCGTCGAAGTCAAATACATGATAATATCTATTTCCTTTTCTTCAGAATAAAAATAGTACCAGAAGTCCCACCTGTGCCTTGAAACGATGAAACAAATTCATGAGCTTCAACAAGTTCAAATTGGTTTTCAACCATATAATTTAATACTGCTGCGTATGATTTCTTGTTTGTTAGTATTTCGGAATATTCCTGACCTGCTTTTATTTGTTCTGGTGTGTCTCCAAAATCAACTTCTACTTTGAGTTTTTTAGAAAATGCTTTACCCTCAACTGAGATATAAGCATATGAAAATGTTTGGTCTTTCTCTGTTTGATTTTCTTGTGAGAAAGCTGTCAAACTAATTGTTGTGATAAACGCTAGCATCAAAATTATTCCCCTCATAGTTTTTGTTTTTCAGTTGTATATTTTTAAAATATTTTTTGCTTAATAATAGGTCATCTGTAATAATAAATGTCAACTTCGTCCCTGCTCTTTAAAAAACCTTCTCTAATCGCCCAATCCAGATAGAACAATGTTGCAGCTGTATCTGGCCCAAATTGGTCAATTTTTCTTCCAATATTTACCCCCGATATTTTCTTTAATGCCCCAAGCCTACAGTAATTTACTCACATCCCTTTAAATCTCAGGTCATTGGACATTCGCGGGTCAAGTATTTTCGTAAACAATGGTTTGATGGCGGATAGATCTCTCAACTCACCCAATTTGTAACAGGCCACGTCAATTTTCGCCTTGTCGTCTGAAAGAAGGTCCTTCTTGTACTTTTCATTTGAAGTACAAGACAATAAAAGAAAATGCAGGAGTAAAAATGGAATATGAACTCTATTGACTGTTAATCCGATATTATGGTTCAAAGCTCCTTGTTTTGACATTGACTAATGATATTTCTCTAACAGGATTATTGATGTTTCAATTACCCCAGTCCATTCGCTTGCACATGACTTGTGGAATAACTTCTGGACTTGTTGTTATAAGTCAGACCATATTCATTTTTACAATATTTATCGTCAATTATTTTCAACAAATCATTGGCATATCCCAAAACACAGGAATCTATAAAGGATTGGATATGGAAATTGGCATCCAACCAGCCGGCCAACATCATTGCCATTTCCCGGTCTCCATGGGAATGAGAAATAAAAACATCGGCTTCTATTTGTGGGAACAAGGTATTTTGAATACTAGTTCCATCCAGTGAATTGTCTGACAACATGAACTTTTTTGAGCTGGGTTAAATCAAAAGTCTATCTGAGTCGGTAATTTGCTTTTCCTAATTCAAACATTTTTTTTCCGTACGCTTCATTTGTTACACCAAATGAAACCAGCTAGAATCCCCTGTACATAATTATTTATTTGATAAATTGATTTTACCGGCCAACAAAATCGATGGCATCTTCAATCCATTCACTGAAATTATTGTAGCCGTCGTCCGCCGCCCAATCGTATCCCTCTTCAAACAGGTCTGAAAATTTGTATTTTCTTCCTCCTTTGTAATTGCCATAGGCGATATTTTCAAAATAAATGCTGTTCGTTGTCCTGTTGTTGTCGCTAGGCATATCCTGAAAAAGAATCCATTTATTATCGACGAGCTCGTAAAATGTCAGTGTCCGGCAATCTGTGCTTACTTCAACTGCTAACCTTTCGAGGGGATTCATTCCCTTTGGTTTTATTCCTTCATTCCTCGATGGAATACGATTAATATAAATGGGTAATATGCCTTTGCCTTCCGTGAAACTTTTTACTATTTCATACCTGACCCACCTGCGTTTATACGTTTCACTTCCGACCAGGATCACTGTAAGAGAAGTACCTAAAAGGCCGTCACTAATCAGTTTTTTTAAAGCCGCAGGTCCTTTTTTCCGAGCCTCTTCCCAGATCGACTTATCGACAAAATGTTCTCCCCCTCTTTTCATTGTAACCCAGCTGTTCCTTACCACATTTGCCCGGAAGGAAGAAACATCTTCATAATGGAATCCGAAATAAATTGACCTCGCCATATTAGTTTATTTTAAGCCATTCGTCAAACCATAGCCGCCTACCGTCCGGATAGATAAGATTGAATATGCTGTCATAGTTCGCATTTTGTTCCGCAAATGGGTAAATCTGAAGATATTCACTCCCATCCCAATTCCCTTGATTGTCAGCCAGGGGAAGGAGACACATCTTATCCTTTTCTAGTTTTGTCGCGTCAGCTATGCCAATTTCCCAATTGCACCACTTGGAGGCAATCGCCTGGTTCGTGGCAAGCAAAATAAATTTATCGTTGTATTTTATCCTTTCTTTAATCTTAGTTGCCGTTTTACCACTGGTTGTTTCAGGCATGGTTTCGTCCATCCAGTCAACATAGATGGTAGCATTTAGGGTTCTTAGAAAGGCTACGGCCTGTTCAACGATATTTTTGTCCGTGTGGCAATGAGATAGAAATATACTGGTGGCCTGAACTGATTTAGACTGTGCTTTGATCTCATTGACAATACCCCTCAAACCTTTTGATCCTGCACGCTGTTCTGTTGTTTTCGCAAACTGCTCTCTGGTGAATAGGGGCATCGGGGTAGAATATTTGTTTAAGAATACTTTTTTCTGATATTAACCGCTTCTTCAACCCAGCTTGCAATATTGCTGGCAATTTGATTGTATACATCCTTACTGTCGGAATACGGAGGATCATATGTTTTAATTGCGTTGGATAAATAAAAGCCATTGACTGTTAAACCAAAGGGATTGGGTCCTTTGTTACTTTGTTGTTGATTGGAATCTTTTAGTCTATGGATACAAATCCCAACCACTCCCATTTTATTTTCCCACGATTTTTTGATTTCGTATTCGATCCATTTCCTGCCAGCTGTATTGGTTCCAATCAGTACAACGGTGCATGATCGATAGCGCATTTGATCAATGATCCACTTTTGAATTGCGGGATCCCCACCTTTTTTTATTGCCTCCCAATCATTGTCTGGGGCGGCTCTGTTTCCTTCAATGGCACCAATACTTCTTACAGTAGAGGTTCTCCACGAATCTTCGCGGTAGTAAAAACTATAAAATACTTGTCTTGCCATAATCTTATTTATTTAAAAGTTGAACAATTGAAATGATTTGTTTGATTATTTCGTCGCTATCCAACGAGGCCGATGATAATTTTTTGATGATCGATACAATCCATTTTTCCTCGCCATAATATCTTGCCGGATCATTCATTATTTCATGATATATTTCTTCAGCAACGTATCCGGTGGAAGCAATGGGAATGGGGACTAAGCCAAGTTCGGTCGCAATTTCAAATTCGCGTCGTACTCCGGGCGCCATTATAAGTTTTTTTTCGGAATTTAATTTGTTGCCAAATAAAATAACAACAATACCGGCCAATGAAATCATTCTCCGGCGATATGCTTCCCGCATTTCCGGAAGTTCTTTGGATCCACTTTTGAATTGTGGGAAAGGTCGCATAATTATTTGTTCTTCCGAATACCGGTCAGGATGAGCGTAAATGCCGTCCAGAGCTCCATTGATGACGGCGCTGCCCACACCCCAGCCAAAACCTGTAACGATTGTGTAGCCTGATTCGACGAGACCTTTACTTAATTGATGGATAAACGAAAGCGCTTGAGATCTCTCCCAGGAGCCATATTCTTCGGCGCTCCCAGAAATAAAAATAGTTTTCTTCTGAAACCGGTTTTCTATTTCTTTCAATACGTTAGTTATAACAGGATAGTCTTCAATAAGGAGTGTTTTTATTCCATACCGTTTTAAATCACCGATCATCAATTCCTGTTTCCGAATCCGGTAACTATAGAGCTCACCATCTTCATCCTTTTTACGTGTTTCTTTTTTTATAAAACAATAGTGTTGCCGCCTATCTGCCCCAAATTGTATGTTCAGACGACTTAAAACATAATCGAGATTGGGATCGGAAAAACTGAAACCGATAAAAAGAAATGTTTTTGAGACCAGGTCTCCGCTAAGAGCTGTGATAAAAGGTTCATGTGTTTTATAATAAGATTCATATTGTTGTTTGGTAAGAATTGCGTCAGCCGGATGCTGGCTGTCCCCATGCATTTTAAAAATAACCACGTCTCTTCTTGGCTTTGAATTTGCCAGCTGCTTGACCTGATGTTTTGTTTCGACTACTTTATTAGCCGCCCTCATCGCATCTTCCAGTAACGAGTCATAGTTCGTGGTCCAGATTGTCCTTATAGGAAGCCGTGCAATAATTTTATGATTTTCGGTAAATTCTGTATGTCTGGAAAATTCCTCTAGAATCTTTCTTGTTAAACCTGCTCTACCTCCAGTTTCGTTAAAGTGGAACTGAGCGAGAGAAATTAGGTTGCCGCTTTCATTTTCTGATTTTAATTTGAGTTCATCAGCAATTTCCTTGAGCAATTCTATCCAGTCTACATATCCAGCAGCTTTTGACATGCCGGCGCCGACAAAAAGAGCGGCATTATTATCTTCCAGATCTTTTACATAGTTCTTTATAAATGCTTCAATTTCGGGCGTGAACTTCATAAGATTGATATTTAGTTAAAAATAGTAGTGTAGTCAGAGGGGAAAGAAATCAAAGGGAATGGAAATTGAATTTACCTAATCCAATCTAACTGGCAAAAAGGTAAATACCCATACTTGGATTTCTTATTGATGGACAAATGTCCAATATCCTTACGTATAGCGATAGGAACACTCACCAGTGGGCCTGCCAAAAAATCATAGGGTGACAGAAGTATTGGTGTTCTATTTCGGTTATGGTAATTAATCTATTTGTAGTCTTCTTTTATTTTGGGTCTTTTTTTTCTGGGAAAAAAGACAGCTGTGTCAGTAACTTTATTCGGGTTTGTAGGATCGTCTTTAAGAGTTTTTTGAGTGGATTCTTCCTGTAGTTTCAGGCGCAACTCTTCTTTTTCTACCAAGGACTTCATTTTTTCTGGATCGGCGAAGTATAATCTTTCGACGGCATGTAGGTATTCAAGGTTTTGGGATTGATTGGTTAGATTAATATATCGCCACATGATATCGTGCATTCGGTATAGATCTAGCTTGTTTGAAGTGTTAATCCATCCCATGATCAAGAAAACCAATCCAATGAAGAATCCAATAACGACCCAAAGCAATTTCCCTGCGGTATGAAAAATTACCTGTTTTGTTTTCCTGGGATTTGAAAGGAGTTCGTTGTTTCTAGCCAAGCGGCCCGACATTTCTGTCATTTCTTTTACCGGCCACCGGACGGCATTCATATTTTCTTGAAGCTTTTTAACCACTTCGGCAACATTTTTAATGGAATTAGATTGGTCAGTTATGACAGCAACTTTTTGGGATATTTCTGTCATGAATTTCTCTTGTTCGTCCAACCTGTTTACACTGGATTCTACCTTTTCAATGATTGTATCAATAATCAGTGGTTCCATTTGTGTCTAATTTTTAAAAGATGCATAGTGAATTATCCATGTTGGTGGGGATGTTGCCGCTGCCGGTGGCGTTTTCTTTTGTTTTCCTTAGTTAGTTCGTAAGGAATTTGTTCGATGGCCTGTTCCTGTTTAAGGAGCATTTCCAGGGTTTTATGCATTTCCTTGGTTACGGTTCTTGCCAAACCTTTGCTTTTTTCCAGATTTGAATTTGCATATCCTGAAAAACCCACCAGAGGTTTTTCAGGATATGGTCTAAGGAGGGATTGCCTTTGCTGGAGAGAAACAGCCTTTTCAAGATTTGCATGAGAAAATTGCCGGTCGATCTGACTTCCCTTGAAACAGTATTCACCGAGCCGGAAACTGACTCCTTGCTTTACATTTGTATGGCCTTTGTATTTGTATTGCATTTCAATTCCGAGTGGCATTAGCCTTTGCTCAAGTTCATCCATATTCCGGCAGGTCCTGAGATTCTGCCTAATGGCTGCATAGATTTTGTACTGATATTGCTCCGGTTCCTGGAGGTTTTGATACTGGGTTAAAAAGAGTTTTTTGGATAAACCCTGTTCCAGTTTGTATTCCAGGGTAAGTTTCTGAGCCTGCTTTTTAGCCCGAAGTGCTATCCAGTTATCGGAAATACTCTTTCCATCATTATTTACCATATTGGCAATCAAATGGACATGCAGGTGTGCTTTATCCGTGTGTTTTACGAGCGCATACTGAGTATTTCTGAAATTAAGCCCCTCCAGATATTTTCTGGCGATCTCGACAATGGTTTTGTCTGTCGGCTTTTCTCCGGGGTAAAAGCTTAAGATTCCATGAAAACAGGCCTGTTTTTTTTCTGGTCTTAAGCCGTGTTGTCTTTCAAAATCCTGAATCATCAGCTTATGATCATGTCCCCGGACTCCCTCAATTGCCAGAATCTCGGCCTTTTTTAATTCATGACAGATATAACGGATGGATCCGTAAAAGCTATGTCCAACGCATATTTTACTGATCATAGTTTGAGATTTTTCAAAAGGGTATCAATCTGGATTCTGAAATTCTCAAAATATAGTAAAGCTTTGAGGACTCCTTCCTGGTGGCAGGCGCGGGCTATCTGGTTTATATTGTTTGAAAATCCGATCAGTTGCCGGACAAAAAGCCGTTCTTCTGCCGTCATACGGGTTTGAACTTTAGCCTCCACGGCTGCTTGCCGGATATAGGTAGTGAGATTTAATCCAGCCGTTTTTGCCTTTTCCCGGACTATAAAAAGCTCAGTATGGGAGAACCTGATACCGGTTGTTCTGGTCCGAATGACCGCTTTTTTCGGTCTTCCGCTCTTTTTAGTTCCTTCTTTCACGGTTTCCATAAACACGATTTTTTGTAGTCTTGTATTTCCTTTTGCGACCAACGGGAGCAAAAGGCAAGCGCGCGGCGGTAGCCGCGGAAGAGTTTTCGCGCAGCGAAAACACCGCTTGCCTTAAGTTGTCAGATGGTTTTCAGGGTAGCTTAAATGCCCTTCAGGTCTGATTCTAGCCTGTTTCGAAGGTTAGATGATCAATGCTCTAATCAGCATGCTTTAGCCGCTTCTTTTTTGGGTTTTCCAGGTAATCATTGGTATTTGCAATTTGGTAACTGGCGGAATCCGCATTGAATACCCGTGGGTCATCGGGGCCATATTTTCGAATATTGGATTTTAGATCCATCCATAACTGGATATTATAATCCGCTATATCATAGATTTCGTCGGCGGTTAATTTGTAGGGATTTAAAATAATGGAACCTACATTATTCTCCTTTTGTTCCTCCGCGCATGAAAAGACATAAGGGACATATCCTTCGCTGATATTGAGATTTTTTGCAATCGCTAAGCCAGTTCCGGTTAATTTGATTTGTTTCCCTGAACTAAGCAGGAGCATTTTTCTTTTAATTTCTGCCATGACTTTTTGTTTTAGTCGTTAATAAATTGATTGCCAACTGGTGGATGAATGGGCTTGTGAAACGGAAAACAATATTTGGGGGAGGGGGATTTCCCATACATATGCTTTTTCAACATGGAGTCTCTTTTCATCAATGATCACTTTCCGAAACTTCCCGCCTGTTCCTTTTAACATAGTCCATTACTTCGGTTCGCAGGAAGTAAACCCGGCCCCGCTGCTTGTGGCTTGGTAGACCACGCTTCATCCAATCGTGCAGGGTAACCAGGGAAATTCTGAAAATGCCGGCTATTTCTTTTCGACTCAAAAGCGGTTCCTCCTGCGATTGATCGGGTAACAGCCCGCTTTTAATAGTTGGCGTTTCCAGGCATTCTTTCATTGCATCCCTGATCCACCGCCGGAAATCATTTTCATTCGGTATAAATAAGCTGTCCATAAAAAAAGTTTTATGAACGCAAAATGGGTTAGAATAGAGGAAAAGTCAATGATAGATATCCCGTGTATTTTACTGCCTTAAGATATAGGGAGTTATAATGCATTATACCGGATGCAGGGGCGTAAGTAAAGCGAAACGACTGGGGGAGTTTATCAGTAAAAAAATTCCTGTAAGGCTTCGGAAAGCTTCTTCACCTTAGGGTGACTGGCTTTAATCCGTTCGGATTGGTCACCCACTTTTTTTTGTAAAGTGTTGATTTTGTTATCCCGGAACGCATCAAAGTGGAGGTGGAGAATGGTCGCAATATCTGAAGCGGTGAACTTTTTAAACAACTGTTCCCCCCTAGATACCTGGGGTGGGGCCTGAACCTGCCCAATCAAAATCAATAATTGAATGATTTTTTCCTCGTGGTTGCGGTTATTTAATTGAATATTACCAGTAGAAAACGATCCTGCTAACTCCCGGATTCCTTTTTCGGCTTCACCCATTAACTTTTCGATATGAAGGCCTAATTGATCAGAAAAGGCCTTTATTTGGTCACCAACCTGGTGGGGAGAGTTTACGGATTGATTTTTGATTATAGTCTTGACACCCTGTTCAATTTCTCCCCGCAATAGATCCGCTTGCGACTTTTTTAATTCCTGACTTTTTTCGGATACCCAGGTTAGGGAAGATTCTAACTTTAGGAGGAATGATTTCTGAACATTATTTGGTTTTAACCTTTCTGAGATTTCATAATGTAGGAAGCGGAGGAAATCGGATTTACCCGGATATGCAGTATAATGAAATTCGAGAAATTTTATAATATCATAGCCCGTGTATTCATTTAGTTTATTAAATATTTCATTTTTATAGCGAAGTGCGAAGGGTTCTGTGGGGAAATATAAAAAATAATCAGACTGGTATTTGCCAATTTTATATTGAAAATAGGGGATAAAATTTCCGGGAGACTTGGAATAACCCGAACGTTCCCCGAAATCAGCCAACATATTCCGAAGGAACATGTTTGAAAATAGGTTTTGTTTCCATCCCATACATTTTTATTTTAAGGTAATTTAAAACTTATTCTGTCTTTGAACCTTTAAAATTAGTACAAGAACTGAAACCTTTGAGAGCTACGCCCAACAGCGCTGTTGAATTCAATCCTTTCTTTTGTGGTGCATTTTAATTTTTTAAATAATCTTCTTCCCTTTTATTTCTTAAATAATTATATTCGATGCCTGACTTTTCAAATATTCAAAAACATTTTATTTGGTCAAACAATATCCATATCAACATTTAGAATTAAATGATTTGATCGGGGAAAAATGGAAATGGATACCCTGGCTGGAAGGATATTATAAGATTTCAAGTTTTGGGAGAGTTAAACGAGAATCTTTTGAAATGATCATGAAAAATGGATTGCACCGGGTGATTCAGGAGAAAATGCTGAGGTCGGAATTACAAAAATTTCCTAATCGTTATGTAGGCGACCAAGTTTATCATCTAAGGGCAAAAATTATGAGAGGGGGGAATAGGTATGAAATTAGTATAGCTAGGGTATTATATTATTGTTTCAGAAAAAAATTTGATCTGAACAATATGAATCTTATGGCGATTGCTCTGGATGGAGAGGGCAGGAATATCCGGTTGGACAATATCGATTTAGTAAATAGAAACCAAAGGCAACAAAGAATATTCGACAGAAAGCGGTATAAAAAGCCTGTTATTTATTCCTTTGATGAATTTTCTAAGGGTTTAGAAAGGTCTGCAAATAAAGGTTGCCGACAAGTTACACAATACGAGATGAACGGGAAAAGAATCAGAACCTATCTGAGTGTTAGGGCAGCTGCAATAAGTCTCGCTATTTCGGATAGTGGAATCCACGCAGTTTTAAGAGAAAGGCAGATCAGCAGTGGTGGATTTGTTTGGAGATATGGAGCTGAATCTAGAGTGGATCTTAAGCCCCTTTTGGAAAAAAGAGCCATTCATAGAAAAATACTCCGAGGTATCAAGGTATCCCAGTTTGACGCTAAGGGCAGGAGGGTGAATACTTATCTTACTATGACCGATGCGGCAAAAGCAACTGGGATTAAGAACGGTGACATTTCCGCTGCAGTAAGCGGTAAGCAGAAAAGTGCGGGTGGCTTTATTTGGAGAATGGGATGGAGCAAAGTCAAAATCCATGTAAAAGAAGACAGTTTTGGAGAAGCACTGAGGGCCAAAGCAAAATGGAAAAGGGTCAGACAATACAATACAACGGGAAAATATATCCGGACTTTTGAAAGTGTGAAGGCTGCGGCCGCCAAGATTAAGCTTTCTCCGTCTTCCATTAGTAGCGCTTTGAAAAGTAAAACAAATCTGGCGGGTGGATATGTTTGGAGACTGTGAATTCTATTGGAAATAAGATTAAAGTTTTCTATTTGAAGATTGATATTTTTCGTTTTTGTACTTTTTTAAGAAGTTAAAAATGATAATCTATCTAGCTAAAACTTCGAAAATAATAAATTATATAAGTGTTTCTATGTAGAAAAGATGAAATTCATAAGTGTTTTCATTTAGAGGAGAGGTAAATCACCAACTATTTTCTTGATTTCAATCTATTTATTTAAGATATTTATTGCCATGTAAAAATATTCCCTCAGATTTATCAGGCAATCCTTAAAACACCAACCGCTGTATGAGAATCCTTGTATGCCTTCTCGGCGCATTGATTTTATTTGTTCATAACTCGCTTGGGCAAATAGATTCCACAGCGGTAAAGCTGGCACAATTTCCAAATCGCATTTTTGCAAAGATCAACAAGAAAGCAGAGGGCCTGGATGATGCTTTAACCAGACAAACGGGAAAATACCTTCAACGTTTAGCCAGGAAAGAAAAAAAAATTCAGGAGAAGTTATACAAACTAGATTCTAATGCCGCTAGAAATCTATTTAATGGTACGCAACAAAAATATGCCTCTTTAGAAGCGAATATGAGGTCTGGAGCCTCGACAAACGGGGCGCCACTAACAGGTGAGTATCTTCCTTACGCCGATTCAATAAAAAGTTCCCTCAGTTTTGCCCAAACAAATCCCAATCTGCTCAATGCTTCTCCTAAACTTCAACGGGAGATCAGTGAATCTTTGGCCCAATATAATAAGCTGCAGAATAATTTTACTAGCGCCGACCAGGTTAAGGCCTATATACAACAAAGAAAGCAAGCCTTCAAGGATCAGTTGAACCGGTATATCCAGAATTCATCCATGAAGAAATACCTGGATGAATACAATCAGCAGGTTTATTATTATTCGCAACAAGTTAGAGAATATAAAGAGGCACTCAATGATCCGGATAAGATGCTCCAGAAAGCACTTTATATTTTAAACAAGATTCCGGCTTTTTCTCATTTTATTCAACAAAACGGACAGCTTGCAGGTCTTTTTGGGATTTCCGCTGACTATGGAACCGCTCAAGGTCTCCAAGGTTTACAAACCAGAGATCAGGTTCAACAACTTCTCCAAAGCCAAATAGGTTCATCAGGAGGGGGTGCAATGGCGGCTCTACAATCTAATCTTGAATCGGCCCACGAACAACTTGATCAATTTAAGGACAAGTTGTCCAAACTTGGTGGTGGCAGTGGAGATATAGATATGCCAAACTTCAAACCCAATGACCAGAAAACAAAGACGTTCCTGAAGCGACTTGAGCTGGGCATGAACATTCAGACAACCAGGGCAAATGGGTATTTTCCAAGCACTACGGATTTTGGGCTTTCTCTGGGGTATAAAATTTCAAACAAGAGCACAATTGGGATCGGAGGTTCATATAATGTGGGATGGGGAACCAGTATCCAACACATACATTTCTCCAGTCAAGGGGTAGGAATTAGGTCATTTATAGATGTGCAAATTAAAAAGAACATTTATATCAGCGGAGGCTTCGAAGAAAACTATACCACACCATTTACTTCCATAGCCCAGCTACAGACAACAAGTATATGGCAGCGAAGCGGACTGATCGGTCTTAGTAAGATGGTTTCACTACCCGGAAAGGTTGTTAAGAAAACTAAGGTTTCCTTGCTTTGGAATTTCCTGAGTTATAGCCAACTGCCAAGGACACAACCGATTTTATTCAGAGTAGGTTACAATTTTTAAATACGAGTTATGAAAGTAAGATTTTTACTTTTTGGTTTATTAACAGTAGTCAGTTTAATGACTTATGGGCAAGTTTCGACGACATTGCCCACGATCATTCCGCCGTCCCCCAATGCAGCTGCTTTCCAAAAATATGGCAGTATCCCTGTAAGTGCTTATACAGGTATTCCCAATATTAACATCCCCCTGTATCAGATTGTAAGCGGAGATATATCAGTTCCGATTAGTTTAAGTTACCATGCTTCAGGTATTAAAGTGTCTGAAGAATCCAGCCGAGTAGGATTGGGATGGGTCCTAAACGCTGGTGGCGTAGTCACCAGAAGCGTTATAGGAGCTGATGATTTTTTGGCTTCTCCAAATAGTTATATGGATAATTCCACCCATACACAACCAGATATTGTAAGTGGCCTGGGTGCAGACAAAGGTTCGGCCTTCACGATACAATACGGCTGTGCGGTCAATATAGCGGGGTTTCCTGATATTTCAAACTACTTGACGACTGCTCCCACTTATGATTTTCAACCCGATCAGTTCTATTTTAATTTCCTTAATCATTCCGGAAAATTTATTTTAAAAAGTAGTGGTGCAGCGATTGTAGATAAGCAAGAAAAAATAAATATCCAATTTTCCGATGCCATAGGTACTTCCTGCACAATTACAACTGCTGACGGTACTGTTTACCTGTTTTCCCAATATGAAACCTATACCGATTTTACTGCGCCCGGATCTCCTCTTGCTGTAAAATCAGCCTGGTATCTGACTTCTATCAATTCGCCCACGGGCAATACGGTCACATTTCAGTATAGCACTAGTAGCAACTACATAAATTCAATAGGAGGGTATTCTGAAACCCAAAACCCGACGCTTACATATCATGTGCCTAGTAATATTTGCAATACTACGTCTCCAAGTGTTTCAACCACGGGAACAAACGGCGCCCCTGTTCTGGGTAAGCTCTATACAAATGTTTATTTGAGCAAAGTAATATTCCGTTCCGGAGAGGTGGATATAAACTATGCGGATGACAGGACGGATGTTCAAAATGACCGAAGAATAACAGGTATCCAGATATACAGCTATTCTTCGACAGGATCTGCTGTGCTAATCAAGACGTGGAATTTTTATCAAAGTTATTTTTCCGGGAGTGGGGACCAGGATTATAATTTGGGTGTTCCAGTTAACTATGTAACCCAAAGAATGCGGCTTGATAGCGTAAAAGAGTTGAATCCAGCCGGCAATGCAATACCTCCTTATCAGTTTACTTATAATAATTCCGCTGATCAACCAAGCAATTTGCCGGCTAAAACTTCTTTTGCACGAGATCACTGGGGTTACTATAATGGGAAAGTGAGTAATTATTCACTCGTTCCGACTTATTTTCCGACACAATCCAGTGATCCTGTAGTTTTTGCAGTTGGAACTATGGGCGATAATCGGAATACGGACCCTGCCTATTCTAGCCTGTTTTTGTTAAACCAAATTACCTACCCGACTGGCGGAAATACCCAATTCCAACTAGAATCTAATGATTTTGATATAAACAAATCTAATGTAAACGATCATTCATGGTACAGTAGTTTTCCAGCTACCAGATCTGTAACCCAAAGGGTACGTTACAGCGGTGGAGTAGTAGACCAACCGACAACAGATCCAGCGGACATTGCAGCAAAAACGCTCGACCTGACAACTTTGTATATAGATCCTACTTCCCCTACTTCGTCAGTTAGCCTTTCGGCTTTTTTCAGGTTTAATCAAACAGAAACCACTTGCGCATTGCCCCAGTTTTATGGACTTATAACATTTTCTTTAACAAATGCAGCAACTGGTCAAGCGGTAGATTACGGTGATCTATTTACCTATCTAGGAGCAACCAGTCAACCGATGTCTACATGTGTTAATGGAGTCGCTGGAATTCAATTTTCGAATACCTACAATTTGACACCAGGCAAATACATATGGAAACTACATATGGGCCCTACCGTTAATGTCATTGCAGACGTATCATTGACGGTCACTTTTCTAGGTATTGCTTCGGCTTTAAGTCCAACAGATTATGGAGGGGGCATGAGAGTCAAGAGAATTATTTCTAATGACAACATGGGTGTAAACCCTCCTCAAATAAAGCGATATTCTTATGGATATCTGGATGGAGCGGGTGTACAGCATTCGTATGGAGTCAGAATGTCCAGGCCGGCATATGCCTATATTCAAAGACAATACAAAGAACTTGAATGCGATTTAAGTGGAGGTAAGACATATTTTAATGCCACTGTCCAGAATTTGATGTATGGATCAGACAGCAATGTTCCTTTAAACGGGTCAGCGAGCGGCTCAGTCGTTGGCTATGACAGTGTTACTGAATATATTGGCGAAAACGGCGAAAATGGAAAAACTTTATATGTATATAAAAATTCTCCGGATTTAGTCATTGATTACAGTACGACTGACTATTGGGATTATACCAATAACACGTATCGCATGCCCAGAAGGCCTCCCATTGCGTCAACGATTCCGTTTAATGATAATGGTAATCTACTTGAGCAAGCGGACTATGCAAATATTAATGGGACTTATTTTAAACTTAAGGACGTTTTCAATACCTATGTTTATCAGACATCTCAATCGTTATGGCAGTGGTATGGCCTGGATATTAGGCAGAACGGAACCTATATCGTAACCAACGCCTGTAATGATATTGATGTGTTCGTTTACCCAGCTATAGTAAGTAACTGGGTGACCCCTGTAACCACAGTTGAAAATGACTATAGTATCAAGAATATCGGTACAGTACTTTCGAAAACCACTACTTATTCCTATTCAAATCCTACGCACATGCAATTGACTCAGAAAACAGAAACTCTGAGTAATGGTCAAACGAGAACTTCTCAATATATGTACCCAGCCGATTTTGCGGATGCGCAGTGTGACGCAGCTCTTTTAAGCATGAAGAATAGCCTATTTATGCATAATCACTTGGTAATGAAAGAGGACTGGCTGACAAAACCTGATGCCTCGCAATGGGTAATTGGTGGTGTCATACAAAAATATAAAAGTACAAACGGCATCCTGGTTCCGGCTGAGATAGCTTCTTTAAGCATAACTGCACCTCAGAGTTTGTCAACATTTCCTGCATATAATCCTTCTACCGGAACTTATCCAACTGGTTTTGAATCTAAGGTTCTGTTTGATACATATGACAACTATGGTAATATCTGGCAGGATCACAAATCCAATGATATCGTTCATTCTTATATCTGGGATTATTTTAGCAGCTACCCCATTGCAGAGGTGATCAATGCGGATAATTCTTCAATTGCATTTACTTCATTCGAAGGAAATGGTTCAGGAAACTGGACGATTAATTCTACGTCAAGAAATACAACAAATTTCTTAACAGGTTCGCAAAGCTATACCCTTTCTAATGGAAGCATTACTAAACCTTCCATACCTTCTGGGTCTCAGTACGTAGTCTCTTATTGGTCTTATAATGGAGCTGCAAACGTAAACGGAGTTAGTCCAACGGTTGGTCCGACGAGAAACGGATGGACCTATTATGAACACCTGTTGCCAACAACAACTACCAGCATCATTATCGGTGGGAGTTCAACCATAGATGAACTCAGATTGTATCCTGCAACAGCTAAAATGACAAGTTATACCTACCTGCCATTGTTTGGTGTCAGTACCGTGTCTGATGTAAACAATCGAATTAACTATTATGAATACGATGGGTTTCAGCGTGTACTTCGCATAAGAGACCAGGACGGGAATATTGTAAAAACGTTTGAATACCACTATCAAGATCAGGTGGGTTATTAAAAGGCATGAACATGAAAAAGAAATTATCAATTTTCTTTAGCTCCTTTTTTATCATTCAATTTTCTCTTGGTCAAATTGAAATATCTGGTCCAGCCTGCGTTATTCCGGGTATAACTTATCAATATAATATCACGGCGAATTGGGACTCTGCTACTAGTCTCAATATATGTCTGACTGGTGGACTCCAGGTCAATACGAGTGTAAGTTGCCAGACCAGCGGTCCGCTTTCATTAATAAAAGTCGTTTGGAACAATGCAACTAATGGATCGATTGCAATTTCGTCTTCCAGAGGTAATGCAAATTTAAACGTCAGGATAACGGATACCCTACAACCTGGCAAAATTGATACTATTTCAAATACACAGACCATTAATTCCAAAGATATTCCTCGGAGTATCAGTTGTTCTGTTGCTTCAGGAGGAAGCTGCTCACCGATTTTTGCTTATCTGTGGCAGGTATCCACGGATAAATTAAACTGGACCAGCATTCAAAATGCATCATCACAGAATTTAGTATTTTCTTCGGCACCGAAAACGGCGAGCTTTTTTAGAAGGAAAGTGACGGAGACTAGTTCAGGGACCATGGCTTATTCAAATGTGATTGCATTGTATTTAAATCCGGGTATTTCGGGCGGAAAGAATTAAAAATTGAATTCATTAGATATTGCCTATTCTACAATTAAAATTGTATGCGGAAATTATTATTGATTTTGCTACTTGTTTTTACTGGGTTTTTAGGGAAAAGTCAGGTAAATATATCTGGTCCTACCTGCGTTAATCCAAGTACGCAGTATCAATATACCATAAGTGGAAACTGGAGCCAGGGAACTAACATGTCTTGGTGTATATCTGGAGGGACCATCGTTGGATATGGCACTTGCAGAAGCGGTACGCCGTTGCCCAGTGTACAAGTAACATGGAACACAGGTATTTCCAGCGGGACCGTAACTTTAAACTCTTCCATTGGAAACAAAACATTAAGTGTTAGTATCGCTGCAACGCTGTCTGGAGGGACTATTTCGACCAATAAGACACAGACAATTAATTATAATCACGTGCCAGCGGGCATAAATTGTTCCGCTGCTTCAGGAGGTACTTGTTCTCCTTCTTATTCTTATCAATGGCAACAGAGTACAGACAACGTAAATTTTACAGCAATTAGCGGAGCAACGGCTTTAAACTTAAGTTTTTCGTCTTCTTTGTTACAGACTATGTATTATCGGCGGTTGGTGACCGAGACAGTGTCTGGCTCAACTGCCTATTCGGATGTGGCAACGGTTTTTGTCAATCCCCAGTTGCAGGGAAATGTCTTGGGACCTGCCGTGCAGGATATCTTTGCCAATGCGACGCCAGGTCAGATCGGCGGTGCACCTGCTTATGGCGGTGGGTGTGGTGGAAGTTATACTTATCAGTGGCAGCAAAGTACAGACAACATCAATTTTAATTCAATCAGTGGTGCTACAACGACTACCTTTTCACCCCCTACTTTAACTACTACTACTTACTATAGGAGACAAGTTTCTTGCAGTGGTGATCTGGCCTATTCAAGTGTTGCGACAGTTAACATACACCTTCATCTAGCCCTTGGAAATATAATAAACGGCAATTTTACCATTACTTATAATACAAGTACGGGATTGATTAGCGCAAATTCATCGACAGGCGGCATTTGTGGTAGCTATGCCTATCAATGGTACCAAAGCCCAAATAACAGTTCTTTTTCTGCAATTAGCGGTGCAACAGGCCAGAATTATACACCTGGAAACCTAACGTCAACAGTTTACTATTACCGGGCTACTACTTGTGGAACGGAAACTGTTTATACAAATACCCTCACAGTTAATGTGATGCCCCAGCTCACTTATGGATCTATAACTGGAAATACGGGCCCAATTACCTTTAATAATTCTCCCGGATTATTTAATGCCGGAACTGCCGTTACCGGAGGTAATTGCAGTGGTACTTATACCTATCAATGGCAGATGAGTTATGACGGGGTGAACTTTCAGGACATTCCGCAGGCTACAAACCCCACATTTACACCGGACGGGATTCAGCAAAATACCTACTACAGAAGAAAAGTAGTTTGTGGTACTGAGTCAGGATTTACTAATGTTCTTAATGTCGGTGTCAATCCACAAATTTTTGCTGGAACAATTACACCTGCCTTTTTGAGTATTGCCACGAATACTAGTCCAGGTTTTCTTTCGACCAATGCAGCATTGGGGGGAGCATGTTCAGGAAGTTTTGCGTATCAATGGCAGATATCTACAGATAATATTGTATGGAATGATATTTCAGGAGCTATCTCTCAGAATTATACACCTGGAAGCCTTAATGTCACCAGTTATTACAGAAGGAAAGTAATATGTGGTGCCGATATTGTATTTACGAATACCTGCACAATTTCCGTTGGTACGACAAGTAATATTGTTTTGAACTATTTAAGAACAAGAGAAATAACCAAACCACTTGTGACTGATCCGACCGTTGCCGGCAATTTAACAGATCCAAATGATGTTAAACAGGTCACGCAATACATTGACGGTTTGTCGAATATTGTTCAGACAATAGCGCAACAAGCCAGTCCGGCGTTAAAAGATATGGTAACGGTGAACTTTTTAGATAATGTGGGTAGGGAACCCATAAAATACCTGCCTTATAGTTCTACATTGAGTGATGGGAACTATAAGAATTCGCCGTTAACAGAGCAAAATAGTTTTAATTCTTCGCAATTCCCTGGTGAACAATTTTATTACAGTCAGACAGATTTTGAGCAGTCTTCGTTAAATCGAATTAGTACGGTTTACCCGCAGGGTGCAAGCTGGGTTGGTAGTAACCGGGGGATATCTATGCAAAATTCGATAAATACTGCTGTCGATAGCGTCATTATTTGGACTATTGCTTCTACTCAAGGAAGCATTCCAACGAATGTTGGAAATTATGGCTCAGGTTTGTTGAACAAAAATATTAGCATTGATGAACAGGGAATTCAATCAGCAAATTATACAGATTTAGATGGAAAACTAATCCTGAAAAAGGTTCAATTATCAACTAATCCAGGCTCTGCCCACGTAGGATGGTTGAACACTTACTACGTTTATGATGATCTGAACAATTTACGCTTTGTAATATCTCCAAGGGCGATGGAGTTTTATCTTGCAGGTGTAAATTTATCAGCGACATCAAATGAGCTTTGTTTTAGGTATGAGTATGACCAGCGGAAAAGAGTGGGTATTAAAAAAATCCCGGGTGCTGGTGAGGTTTGGATGGTTTATGATTCCAGAGACAGGCTTGTAATGACCCAGGATGCTAACCTACGTGCAATAGGTAAATGGCTGGTTACTGAATATGATAGTGAAAACAGGCCCTGGCGAACCGGCCTGTTAACCGACCCCAATAACCAGACTTATCATCAAAACCTGGCCTACAATAGCATTGGTTATCCAAACACTTCCAGCAATTATGAAGTACTGACACAGACTTACTTTGAAAATTACAGCTGGGTTGCAGGTACAGGCGCTTCCATAGGATCTTCAATTGATGCCACGAATACAAGTAATAGTGCATATTTTATTACAGGATATAATGCATCCCCAGTTTATTCACAAACGATAAGTCAGAACCAATTAACCCGTTCTTTGACCACGGGTACTATGTCAAAAGTTTTGGGTACGACGAGCCAATATTTATATAACGTTAATTTTTATGATGACCGGAATCGTGTCATTCAAACCCAGAAAATAAATGTAACAGGCGGTAATGACGAAACGACTTCGCAATATGATTTTTCGGGGAAATTATTACGGGAACTTTTACAACACCAAAAAAATGGTACTAATCCTCAAAGTCATATTGTTTTGTCGAAAATGAATTATGACCCCAATGGGAGGTTATTAACCTCCTATAAAAATGTCGATAATTCGGGAACCGATCAGCTCATTGCAACAAGTTCTTACAATGAACTGGGTCAACTGTTAAGTAAGCAACTCGGAGCCAATCTGGATAATCTCAGTTACTCATATAATATCAGGGGGTGGCTGACGAGTATAAATAAACAATTTTTAGCGGGTACACCGGGAAACTATTTCGGCCTGGAATTAGGATATGATAAACTTACCTCTTCGGCGAGTACAACCTCTTATGCACACGCGTTGTATAATGGGAATATAACAGGAACAGTTTGGGAATCGGCAGGCGATGGTGTAGGAAGAAAATATGATTTCACTTATGATAACATAAATCGCCTCACTGGAGCCGATTACAATCAGAATAGTGGTGCTGCATTTGATAAAACAGCGGGGATCGATTTTAGTGTCAGCAACCTCACCTATGACGCCAACGGAAATATTTTGTCAATGAACCAAAGTGGATTTAAAGTTGGAGGCTCAACACCCATTGATCAATTGACTTATTCTTATCAGGCATCATCTAACAAGCTCGCACAGGTTAATGATGCAGTAAATGATCCTACTTCAACGCTTGGTGACTTCCATTATTCTGGCACTAAACAGTCTACGGATTATAGCTATGATGTAAACGGAAATCTTATAGCTGACAATAATAAAGCCATCAGTTCAATAGTCTACAATTACTTGGATCTACCTCAGGCCGTTACAATAACTTCAAAAGGGATAGTGAGTTATACCTACGACGCTAATGGAGCTAAATTATATAAGACTACTGTGGATAATACCATTTCCCCTGCTAAGACGACGCAGACGACTTATATAGGGGGTTTTGTTTATTTGGCAACTTCTCCTCCAGCCGGTGGCCCCGTGGCCGCAGACACTTTACAGTTTATTGCGCACGAAGAGGGAAGAGTTAGATGGGCCTATCACAAATATGCAAGCGGTACTTCTGCTTATGGATTTGAATATGATTTCTTTGAAAGGGATCATTTGGGTAATACAAGGATTGTTCTGTCTCAAGAGAAAGATACGGCGAATTACCTAGCCAGTGGCGAGGCTGCTTACAGGACGACTGAAAATCAGCTTTTTTCAAATCTTACAACAACAGCATTGGCAAGAATTGCCGCCCCTGGTTACCCGTCCGATTTGACAATTACTAATCCGAACGATACCATCTTTAAGGTTAATGGAAATATCGGAGGTCATAAAATGGGACCTTCCCTTTTACTTAAGGTGATGAGCGGAGACATAATAGATCTTGGCGTTCAATCATTTTATAATTCCGGAACAACGAGCTCTCCAAACAGTAGTGTAACAGACGTGCTTGCATCACTAGCAACAGGCTTGGTTAATATGGCTTCTGGAGGCAAAGGGTCCATTACGGACCTAAACAACACAACGACGAGCCCTATTTATGCTGCATTAAACAGTTTTTTTGCTAATAGTGATCCGAATCCTACTGGTAAACCTAAAGCCTATCTAAACTGGATTTTACTGGATAATCAACTAAAATATGTTAGTAGTTATCCACAAAGTGGAGCGATTGTAGTTGGAGCCGCCGGAACTTTGAATACTCTAGGGTACACCGGATTACCGGTAACGAAGAGTGGTTATCTTTACATTTGGGTCAGCAATGAAACCCCATCATGGGATGTGTTTTTTGACAATCTTTCAATTAAACAATACACTGGTCCAATGTTAGAGGAAAACCATTATTATCCGTTCGGATTAACAATGGCTGGGATAAGCGATAAAGCATTAAAAACCAACTATACTGAAAACAAATATCGTTACAATAAAGGATCTGAGCTTCAGAATAAGGAATTTAGTGATGGAACTGGTCTAGAGATGTATGAAACACATCTCCGGGACCTTGATCCACAGCTTGGCAGGTGGTGGCAGCTTGACCCGAAACCAAACCATGATGAAAGCCCCTATACCTCGATGGGTAATAACCCCTATCTGAAAAATGACCCATTGGGTGATACAGCGCACGTTAGTATGGTTGATCAAAGAACGAAGGAAACTACCAAATCAACTATCGGTGATCTTACGATTACAAACGATAAAAGTCAAGACAAGCTTAGTGGGCATGTACTTGAACCTCCAAAAGGCACAGATAAAGAATCTAAAACCGAAGGTTCAAATAAGGCTATTTCTCCCGGAAAATATAAGGTAGTTCCGCATAATTCAAAGAAATTTCCAAACACATATGAATTGAAAAATAAAGCTCTATTGGGAACAAAGAGTGCTATTCTTATCCATAAAGGGAATACAGCAGACGATACACATGGATGTCAATTAGTAGGCACGGGAGCCGGAAAAAATGAGGTTTCGGGTAGTAAAAACATGCTTGATAAAATCAATGACTATATGGACAAGGCTTCGAAAGCGGATATTAAAAAAGGGGGGGACGGCACCGTTTCCATAGAGTATGAAATTAAAGCGCCCGTAGTACAAACAAAATAATTCTTAATTAATAAAAAGTATGAAATCTTATTTTTTTCCAATTTTAACAATATTTATTATTCAGTGCAAAGGTCATTCAATCAAAGACAAAGAAAACTCGGTAAAAAATATTCCTTATCAAGCAGAATCAAATACGAGTGATACATCTAAAGTTGACTCAATAACAAAATTTGTTAGGGAAAATCTTTATTATAGCAGTCTGATAAATTTAAGTTTCTGTGAAAGCGAATTATGCACAGTACTTCATAATAATGATAGTCTACCAGCCAAGTGGGAAAGGAAGATTAAAAATTTGTACAAAATGTTTGATGACTCCTTGGATAATATCACAACGGATATGGAAGCAGAGTTTTTTAGAAAAAGGTTGATAGAAAACTCCATTTTAAAAAAGAGATATCCAATTGAATCAGCACTGTTGATCAATTCTTTTACTAAGAATTTAGATACTGCATTAACACGAAACCAATATCAATCTCTTATGCTTCGGTTCGAGAATGCAGGAGGAGGTAATGTAAATGAGCTTTCAAATGTATATTTTACTTGTTTAATAATAGATGGACAAAATTTCATTAAAGCCATTGAATTATCGCCGAGAACTACTAAAGCATTTAATAAGTGGGTCAATAATATCGAAAATACTGAATTTGTGGCTTATGGAGATGATAACGTTCCTCCACAGCTAATCGAACGTAAACGAACGTATTTGGTAACCAAATTTTCGTCATCAAATGATCCTTTGATGGAAAAATGTATAAATAAAATCAGGGTTTCTGTTATTAGGAGTATTGATTGAATTCGAATACAAATAAACGTGCTTGTAAATCTTCAGTCATATTGACACAAAACAAGTTCCTAAATTCAGCAAAGCACTTAACTAATGACATACACAGCAGGCCCGCCGGATTTTAGCATTCGAACAAAAGATTCTTATCATCATGTTTAATATAATAGTTGATTTCATATGAATTATCAAATCTGTGATTCAATGATCATAAAATATTTAACCGAATTTTTTAGAGGGCAATCGCATGTAATTTAGAGAGTGAACATTCATTATGTAAGTTGACGTAGCCAATACCTAAATTTATTATCTTCAACAAACAGTTCTTTCCTTCATTTCTGGTAACAATTAGGTAAGCAGGATTCCATGATCCCTGCAAAGCATTGATAACAAATGAATTCAGGCTAAAATTAGTAGTCCTGCCGGGAATTTGATTTGTTTTCCGAATTCTACACTGTGGATTTGAAACTTAATGAGGTTGATTTATGTTTTCAAATGCAGTAAGTTTCCTAGAAAACTCCTTTATAACACTCTTTTCAAAGCTATCCAGATAATTTTCGGTTGTTCTTATATCTGTATGCCCTAAAGACTCCTGAATGAATTCAGTGCTTACACCAGACCGTTTCAAAATGGTGGAGAAAGTGTGTCTGGCTACATAAGTTGTTACCTTTTTTTCAATTCCAAGCTTCGTTTTGATCTTTTTCATCCAATCATTAATAGACTGAACAAATAATTCGATCAGTTCGACCTGCCTTAAGGCTGAAATACCGTGTTCAAGTATGGGAAAAATGTAATTGTTGGGGCTTTTATCCCTATTGCCCCAATAATCAATTATCTCCCTGAGATCTTCTGTGATATAAAACGTAATTGGCCGGGGCGAAGACCTTGTGGCGTTTTCAGTTTTGGATCGATGGAAGGTTATATAGTCTTCTTCAATATTTTTATATTTTAAGTAAGCAATATCTGTGGGATTTATGCCATTTGCTAAATAAGAGAACACCCAGAAATTTTTTGCCTTTCGTTCAAACTCACACTGTGGTACATAATAATAAATTTTCCCTACCTCTTCCAATGACAGTGCTTTTTTAGTGTTCCGTGATATTGGGCATTGGTATTTTCGTCTGCCGAAGGGATAACATTTCTCTCTTCTAATTATACCTTGAAAAATCGCCTCGTTAAAAATAGCGCGCAAACAGCGGGTGTAAATGCCGACTGTTGTAATCGAATATTCATGTTCCAGCATCCAGACCTCCAATTGCTTTAAAAAGGCAACGTTGATCTGTGTAAATTTCACGTTTCCCCTGAATTTGTAGAACGTGGTATATGCAGATTGATAATTTGCGGCTGAACGGATTCGGCCTTCTCCAAGAAGTTTATGGATATAACAGAGGAAGGTCACCAACATAGTACCAGGTTCTGGAGCTGGGTGCTTAAATATCGGGAAACGCCGGTCATAGGCCAGCCCGTAGGAATTATATGAAACGGTAACTGTTTTAGCTTTGATAGATTTTCGCTGATGAAAAAAGGAATTATTTAGTATGTAATTCTTTTCAAATTCTTCATAGCTAAATGGGTCCAGAGCTTGGGCGGCATCTTCGGCGTTCCGTTTGATCTGCTTCAAATTTTCACGGATTAATTTCAATCCATCAGATAAACGGCTAGCCGACAAATAGTTGAATTCTTCCTGCGTTAGATCATAGATGGTCTGGTAACGCCGCGGTTCACTATCGCAGGTGACGAGTAATTTAATGGGATACTTTCCGGATTTTACTTTCATTCTCCGGGTGTCAAGTGTAATTACAACTGATACAGACATAGTTCAAATTTTTTCAAATTCACAAATACCTTCGCTTCAAAATTTGCCAGTAATTTGCCAGTAAAACGAGATTAAACGCCCTTTCGGGAGTTATCTCGAAATTACAGGATTAGTTGTAAAAGATTGATAATTAAATAGTTAAGTTAAAATCAGTTAATCCCGATTTGGCCTGATTAGGCCCTTTTCTCGGCTGTTAATCAGAGGGTCGCTGGTTCAAGTCCAGCAGGGGGAGCACAAGACAGTTCTAAAAAGGACTAAAAACGAATGAAACCCGCGCCAGGACCAGCTCCCAGCGAGGGTTTCGCATTTTAGGTCGTATTGGCTAATCGTGCTAATTCTACCAAAATGTATTGCACTTTGTATTGCGGAAAAACAAGCTGCTTTGACCCCCGTTTCCGCACAAAATCAGCCTTTGATGGTTCCGGGATAAGAGCGTCCGTCTGGGTGGGTTTTACAGCTGTTGCAGTAAAAATGTAATTTGGGAATGTAGTTCCGGTAAGCGGTATTGAATGGTGTCCCAGACGATATTATTATTGATCCCAAAATATTCGTGAATAATAAAATTGCGAAAGTCCTTAATTATCCTCCATTCTATGTGCGGATGAAGTTTCTTAAAATCTTCCGGAATTCGGGAACCAGCTTCGCCAATAATTTCAAAATTTCGTTCTACGGCATCCTTGGTTTTGATGTCGGCTTCATATAGCCCGATATCCATGCCTTTGGTATAATCAAGTATTCTTGAAATGGAAGTTTGTATATCCTGCAGTAATAATGAAAGATTTCTCTCAGACATGGATAAGACTTTTTTCTACATAGGGTAGGTATTGGGCCTTAATTCCGCCGCGGGAAACCATATCGATCTTATATTGCAGCGAGTCTTCCAGGTCGTGTGCCAGCCGGATATAATCAAAGCCGTCAATCCGACCATTGAAATCAACAAGGATATCGATATCACTTTTCTCGTTAAAGTCCCCCCGCGCATAAGAACCAAACAATCCTAATTCTGAAATAGGATATTTCCTTTCCAATTCCGGCTTTATAGCCTTCAGTATTTTCAGGATCTGATCCGTGTTATACATCAGGTGAAATTACTTAAAAATCACGATAGGGCTACATGGCAAAAACACGGCTGCTTTGACCCTCATCTTGCGTCAATTCAGCTTTATCACTTGTAATATAAAATATCGACCTCATTCTTGCCCCTTAAAAAACCCTCCTTAACTGCCCAATCCAGATAGAATAATGTTGCAGTTGTGTCAGGCCCAAATTGGTCTATTTTTCTCCGAAAATCTACCCCCGATATTTTCTTTAATGAAATAAGCCTGCAGTAATTTACTGACATACCCTTAAACCTTAGGTCATTAGAAATTCGTGGATCAAGTATTTTTGTAAAAAGTAACTTAATTGCAGATGTATCTCTTCTCTCACCCAGTTTGTAACATGCCATATCAATTTTCTCCTTGTCGTCTGAAAGCAGATCCCTCTTGTACTTCTCATTTGAGATACAGGATATTAGGGCAGTATACAAAAGCAAAATTTTAATGATTACTCTACGAGGAGCCATGATTAGTTTATTTTAACGAGAGCAATTCTTAATGAGTGAATAAACAACATCTATTTCGTCTCGCGTTTTTTAATCCCCTTTGTAAGTATTTCTTATTCCCGGACAGTTTAATGTTTGAAAAGAAAACTATCCAAAGCGCATCAGGTCAAATTAATTCAACAACTTTTTAAGCTCTTCATTCAAAGAGCTAATACGCATCTTCTTGTCTCCTCCATTTCCAAAGAGTTGTTTGATTTTGCCATTTTTGTCGACTAAAATCAGTGAAGGAATTGCATTGATATAATAAGAATCCGTAATGGTACTGTTAAACGGTTCAAATGTTCTAAGGCTGTCGTTATCCAGAATTTGCGTCCAGTCCATTTCATCCTTTTTTACGGCATGAAGCCAGTCCGGCTTTTCATCATGATTGGCAATACTGATGAGTTCGAAATGATCGCTATATTGGGTATGTATGCTTTTCAGTAGTGGAGCAATTTCTCTGCATGGACCACACCAGGACGCCCAGAAATCCAGCAATACAAATTTCTTGCCTTTGAAATCATTGAGTTGAATGGTGTCTCCCTTTTGGGTAATGGCTTTGAAATTAATAGCGTCCATACCCGGGTAAATATGATTTTCAGATTCAATTACTGAAAAAATTTCCTTGCCGTAAGTACTTTCCTGAATGTCAGGGGGCATTTTTTGATAAAGGGCATTTAAATCAGGAAATTCCCTACCCGATCCCCCGCGTGAAGATCTCCAGAGCATATCTGCAGCCACCCATGAATTTGGATTGTCTGCGATAAATGCGGAATCGGTTTGCCATTCCAGATTAAAATAAGGCTCCATTAGTTGATCTAAGGAGTCCATTTTATGTTTGATATAATTGAATTCATCGGATTGACGGTCTTTCTTAAGTTCCCTTCGATACGCCGGAAAAAATTTATCCCTTTCTTTCCATAAGGGTTGAATTGCCATTTCAGCCGGTTCTTTCATTTTTAATAGTGTTACTCTATCCATATCAGCCATTGATCCTTTCAATTGCAGGTCTTTAAAATGATCTGTATTAACAGTTAGGGACATCTCGGTGGGTTCGATGTAGAATTCGGAAAATAGTTTCCAATCCTCGTCCCACGAGTTATTTTTGATAAAATTGAAATTTGATAAAAGGGCAGCGCACGGCTCTTTTATTTCTCCTTTAAATAGAAATTGTCCCTCGTATAAATGGCAACTATCTTGAACTGGTCCAAGCATTCCGGAATAGTACAGATAAATAAATCCGGAATCCTTCCCATAGATCTTTCCGCTCAAAATAAAGGAATGTTTGGTAATGGGTTGAGCCAACATGAATGTTGGAGTCAGTAAAATGAAAAGAAACTTGTTCATTTGATGAGCGCCATTTAGTCTTGTTTTTTTATGGGTGAATAATCATAAGGAAGTCTTGTGGCCATATTTTCCGACCACGCCCAATACCCTGTTATCTTTAGATCATAGGGCTTATAGTAATAGCCATTACTTAAAACGTAAATCGGCCTTTTAAACACGAAAACAAACTGGGAAATAGGATATATTTCATCTTTGTGTTCTTTGGCGAGTGTTCGATATCTATTTGGTATTTCTTTTAATTTATAGGATACTTCCAAGGAATCAGAAAAGTACAAACCAGCTATTGTGCTATCTATGGCAAATCCAAGGCTATCCCCAGCAATGAGTTGATGGCTGATCACAGAATCTGGTTGTTTAAGCATCTTTTTGAAGTAGTCTGTAGAATCTCTTGTATGCGTGGTAGTTCTTAAATGCATAATTTGGCCACTAGGACCAATCTCATATCCAATTTGGGAATCTGCGGTGTCTATGATTGCGGAATCCTTATGCAAACTGAACATTCTTTTTGCACGATCTTTTTCAGGATTAGAAATTTTACCCAGATTGTGCATCTCAAATCCTTGGGTTTCCAGGTCATTGGCATAGAAAGCTCGCATAAAATGAAGTAGGGAACCCCTGTATGTTTCCCATCTCTCTTCCGCATAACGGTTGACTCGGTTAGGATGGGACTTGGCCATGTCTTTAAAAAGGGCATAACCGCTATAGTTGACCAGTTTACTATTAAAATCATATTCGAATTCCTCCAGTTTGTATTGTATTTCGTAACCCAGTGCATAATTCATTATTACCAGAGGTTCTTTGGAATAGGCAGTCAGTGTGTTATTTTTATTCAACCTGAATTTGATGACTTCCGGGTTTATCAGTTTACAATTATTTGCCCGAGTCGGCACTGTGCCAATGAAAATATCGGTAAACAGTTTACCCCATTTTGTCCATCCATCGGGATCCGGCGGCGAAACAGAAAAGCTTTGTAATTCCTGTGCATTTGTTTTCAGGTATATGGTAAGCTCCTGTTTGAGTTTACGCGAGTCTATCAGGGTATCAAAAGTCTTATATCCCACACTGGTAGCAATCAATCTGAATTTTCCGTTGGGAATTCCGCTCAGCGTAAATATACCTTCCTCGTTTGTGATGGTTCCGATTGAAGTGTTGTTGAGGTAAATGGAAACTGAAGGAAGTGGCTTTTGATTTTCTTCGCTTATTACAGTTCCTTTAAGAATCGATTGTGAAAATGTAAACTGGTAACAAAAAATAACCCAAAAAAATAAGGTATATTTCTTTTGCATCGGATAATTTCAATTGGACTACAATATTCTTGTATTGAATATAGACAAAAAAAAGTTGCTCTACATATTAGCCAACTAAGTAAAAACTCTTAGTGTTAAAATGGAAGACCGTACATCGCTGACCCGTTATCCCAAATACATTTGATCAAATAACGCTGATGCGAGGGGATCTGTTTAATGGATATTCTTTCCGGCCAGGCAATGGGATGTCGGGAAATACAAGTATGATAAATGTATTGCACAATTGCTACAACGCATTAATAGTCAATGTTAAAGGCGCCCCAGCAGGGGGAGCCACACTGGACAGCCTCGAATTTACTTCGGGGCTGTTTTCATTTAAACCCGCGCCCAGATACGTATTAATAGTCAAGGAAATTGGCGCCCCAACAGGGGGAGCTGAATATCAAGCACATATAGAGTAATATCTGTAGGTGTTTTTTTATTTCCAGGCAATTTCCAATCGTATTTTGATAACAAATGTCGACGAATGACAGCGTTTATTTTGAAATTGAAATCTGATAATGGCGGCGTTGTCTCTTTGGCGCTTTTAGTTATCCTGAGAAAGAATGAATCTCATCATGCTGTTCTTCATGGGCAGATTGGTTTGGAGTTACAATGTAAAAATGTGAGTGCAGCTGAGGAGTGTAATCACTTCCTGGCTGGATTGTTTAGCATTTCATAATTCTTCCGGGAAATGGTGAAAAGGCAAAACTGCGCTTTATGTCTATAGACCAGATGGCGATTATCTGGTGAACTGACGGATACTCTTTGGCCATAAAACATTTTTTTCTTCAGCTGCATACTTAAACCGCCGGCTTTACGTTGTTCCCGAATAGTCAGGATGGCTAAACGATTAACATATAATATAATAACCGGCAACGACCCCGGTCTCAGGATGTGCTTCTATTATTCTCCTCATTTTGATCAGAATATATGGCGCCGTGGGTCTTCGCTTACCGGTGAGCGAACCAAAAAGGATCCCGCTTTTAAAGGGTTTCGCCAAAGCAGCAGCAGGTTGAAACAGGCTTCCCCAATCGCCGCTTCGCTGTACAAAATGTTGCCGGAACAGGTAAAACAGTACGCTCTTTACAGAACATTGACGGGTGAAGCGATCAAAATGCTGAAGGAAGGAATGGAAGCGGCCAATATTAATGAAACTCTGAAGAAAAAATATATTGACCCGCTCCTGGAAACACCGAAAAAGAACTCCGAAAACAGAACGGCTGAGGAACCCGTAACAAGAGACCGCGTAAAAGGCATGAGCGGATTTCATTTCATATCCTAAATACATACAGGAGTCAGAAAAATTACAAGAACACGGCCGCTCCTGTTTGCTTCAAAAAATCACAGCAGGCCAGTCAGCAGAATATTTTTCATCTTCCGGTTCAGATCCTCTGCCACAGAGCAGCAGAATTGTTTCAGGATCTCCATGTAGTGAACCGGCATCATCAGCAGAGCCGAAGCGGCGAACCAAAACCACCAGCGGCCTGATATATCTTGGCCGTCTTCCCGAATGTAAAAAACTCAAAATCTGGTTGCGACCGTACCTGGCTTGAGTTTACAAAACTGAAATAGTCATACCAATTTTATGCGATAAATTTTCTGTACGTCGGTTTATTGTTTCGTTTGATGAATACCAATGTAAATATGACTGTTGTATTCCCGGGGGCTGTTAAAACGAATATCACCAAAAATTCAGGATTACGCGAGATGAACCAATCGTCAGAAGCGCCAAAAATCCTGTCGGCAAAAACGGCCGCTCAGATTATCAGCGATGGTATGGAAAACAATCAATATCGTGTGTTCGTTGGCAAAGACTCAAAGTTTATGGATTTTTATAAGTTGTTCTTCTTTAGCTCACTCACGGCATGGTCAGCAGCTCTTGCGGTAAAAGCCATATAAGAAAGTGAAGGATTCTGACAGGCGGCAGAAGTCATAAAAGATCCGTCGGTTACAAAAACATTCGGCGCATCCCAGACCTGGTTCCATTTATTCAGCACACTGGTTTTGGGATCCTTGCCCATACGTGCTGTCCCCATTTCATGGATGCCACGACCCAGGTATGGATTATCATCAGACGACTGAATATGTTTTACTCCCAATGCCTCCATCATTTCGATGGCATCATTGAGCATATCTTTACGCATTTTCTTTTCGTTCTCTTTTATTTCCGCATCAAAGGCCAGCACATTGAGTCCCCATTTGTCTTTTCTCGTTTTATCCAGCGTCACTTTATTTTCATGATAGGGAAGTGTTTCACCGAAGCCACCGATTCCAAAGGTCCATGGTCCCGGTTCGCTGAGTTTCTCTTTTAAATCCGTACCAATCGAATATTCTGATCCGGCATTTTGATCCCAGCCCATGCGACCGCCTCCGCCCTGGTATCCAAAACCACGCAGATAATCGCGTTTGTCGCCAAAGAAATTCCTGTAGCGGGGAATATAAATTCCGTTGGCCCTGCGGCCATAATAGTATTTATCCTCATACCCTTCCACAATACCACCTGCAGAAACGTCCAGGTGATGGTCCATCACATTATGACCCAGCTCGCCGCTACTGCTGCCCAGTCCGTCGGGCCAGATATCCGTTGCTGAGTTCATCAATATCCAGGTGCTGTTGAAAGTGGAGGCATTCAGGAAAATGATTTTTGCATAATAGGTGTAGGTTTGATTGGTCTGTGCATCCAGCACTTCCACACCGGTAGCTCTTTTCTTATCCTTATCATATAAAACTTTGGTAACAATGCTCCAGGGACGAAGGGTAAGGTTCCCGGTTTTCATCGCTGCAGGAAGTGTAACCGATTGTGTGCTGAAATAACCGCCGAACGGACATCCAAACCAGCATTTATCGCGATACATACATTGTCTTCCGTCCAGGGGCACCGTGGCATGACCGCAACGGCCGATGATCATTTTTCTCGATGATTTATAATGATCTTTGAAACGGGCTGAAAGATCTTTCTCCACGCAATTCATTTCCATAGCGGGAAGAAAATGACTGTCGGGCAATTCCGGCAAATTCTCGACCGACCCGCTTACGCCTGCAATTTTTTCAACATAAGTGTACCAGGGTTCAATGTCCTTATATCTTACCGGCCAGTCGACTGCGATGCCGTCCCTTGCATTTTCTTCAAAATACAAATCACTCAGCCGGTATGTTTGTCTGCCCCACAATAAGGAGCGTCCTCCCACATGATAACCCCGGAACCAGTCAAACCGTTTTATTTCTGTGTAGGGGGAATCCTGATCGTTCGCCCACCAGGAAAGATTTCTTTCATTCAGCGGGTAATCCCTTTTCAGTACAGGATAATTTTTTATCATCTCCCGGGTACGCTCGCCCCGGTGCGGATAATTCCAGGCTTCCTTATTTGCTTCGGTGTAATCTTTAATATGGACGATGTCCATTCCGCGTTCCAGCATGATGGTCTTCAAACCTTTTTCAGATAACTCTTTAGCGGCCCATCCACCACTGATGCCTGATCCCACCACAATCGCGTCGTAAATATTATTTGCCATATGATGTCTTTATCCCCGAAAACCGGGTTTTAATTAATATAACCCTCTCAATGTGAAAACTAAGGTAAGACGCAATTTTGAATTATTATTATGTCCTCTTGCCTGGCAATAACATGTACAGAATGGGGCATCACTTTTCGCCTTAGTCACTTGGGAAGATCCCTTTTGAAAATCAAAAACTACTCAATTACCTTTAGAAAACTGTCCAGTTTATAGGGGGTCGGGACAACCGTGTCATTCGGATTTGCAGAACAGGTATGAATTAATATCAGAAATAATCCAACCAGAATTGCCGGTCTTCTGTACATTTTTTTTATTTATGGATTTACAACTAAATTTTTTCAGAATGTGGTTATCAACAGGTTGGCACGGGAACAGCAGCTATATTTTTCGCTTTTACTTCCGATACGGTAACTGTTTTACCCAACGCACCAAATTCATGCAGGTCACCAAATACTTCGATACGAATGGATTGGTCAATACCACCTACACGGATGGGCTCAAAACCGTTGTCGCGGATTAGTTCTTCGATTGCAGGAATTAATACTGGTATCATCAGTGGCGTAGAATAAAACATGGGCAGGTTCCTGAAATGCAGCACTTGCAAGGGAAGCCACGCCCAGCGTTCCCAGTGCTTTGGCGAGCCTGGCCTCTTTGGGAAGAAGTGAAGAAAGGATTTCGCCTGCAGATTGGTTTTCTCCGATAGTTTTTTTAAATCCGCCTTTTTCGTCCGGGGCAATCGGATTCGACGGATCAATAATAATTTTTCCCTGTAGCGGTGCCGCATAGGTATTAAACAGTTCTTTGATCGCATCAAACCAAACAGCAAACACGATAATATCTGCTTCTTTAATGGCATCGGCAATTTCTCAATGGTTGTGCCAGGGTTCCCAGTTGCCTCGGCAAGTTTTTGCTTTTTCTGATCTTTCTGTCGGCAACTATAACCGAACGATTACCTTTTACCAGATTTGCGGCAACGGCTACCCGATATTTCCGAGACCTATGACGGCTACTTTTGATTTCTGTTTCATGACTATTTCTTTTAGATGAAGAATTGTAGTGCAAATCTCTGCCACGGAGGCGGCCCGCTCCAATGACCTGGTTTAAGAAATAGTCTTGATCTGGTTTAAGATTTTGGTGGCTTAACTGCCTTCGTTCTCCTGTTCCGCAAGCGGCTCAAAAACTCCGGGGTAATACCTAAATAGGCTGCTATCTGTACTTGTGAAAGACGATTAATCAGGTGTGGGTAGATCTCCAGAAAAGACTGATAGCGGTCTTCGGCTGTGGAACTGATGTTTTGCAGAAGCCGCTCCTGCAGACGAATAAAGCTGTTTTCCATAACACACGAAAGATGCGGTCAAACTTGGGCGCCAGGATATAAAGAGATATCAGGTCGTCACGGCTGATCTGCAGCACAACGGTATCTTCCAGTGCATCTATATTTAATGCGGATGGCTTTACGCCGTGAAAACTTCCCAGGTCATTTATCCAATAGTTTTCAGCAGCAAATTGAAGTATATGCGTATTGCCTTTCTCATCGATTTTGTATAATCGCAAACATCCACGAACTACAAAATAGAATTGCGTGCACAAATCTCCTTCCTGCAGCACATATTGTTTCTTTCGGAAGAGACGGGAATGAAATTTTGCCCTGACCTGTTCTTTCTCTTCATCGTCCAAAGGAATAAGCCGGTCGAAGTAGCCTAATAAAGGTTCGTGTGAAGCTTCTGTGTTGTCAGGATTCATTCTATCTGATAATCGGACTACAAAAATCAGTAAAATATTACATTACTCATGGAGCTTTATCATTTGATTCCGGTGAGCAGCAATTATTGTTGAACTACCTGGCTTCTTAAACTTTCAACAAGGGCTCCCACAGAATGGAGCAGATTGGCGGGAAGCTGGTTTTTATTCGCCCCGGTTACCAAATCAGATACGAAGGCGTCAAAATCTGCATTGGTTGCTTTGCCGTTCATACGTGGATTGGTAGCGGGATTATGTGCGTCGGTCATATTGAGGCCGATATAAGTATAATTCCTGGCTCCGGTCGCGTTTGAAACGAAGGTGGTTAGGTTTTCGCTCAGATCTGTAAATCCGGACAGGTTTCCGGAACTGACTTCGGAGAGTAGTACCGTAAAGTGCCCGTTAATTCTGGAATCTGCAGCAATGACAAATATCGTGCTGTCGATCACGTTGCGAATTCCCAAACGACCCCTTTCAATGGTTGCCCCTGATTTGGCAGGATCCGGGACGAGTGTTGTCCCGCCCAGGGAGTCGTATAAAGTATTACCTGTTGAACCAGCTTGCATGGAGTTACTGGAAGATTTACTACAGGACGCGATGGTTGAAATGGAAATGAGAATACCAAGTCCTAAAATTAATTGTGCTGATGATGACTTTTTCATGATAGACTGTTTTTAAATGATGCTGGTCAATTAATTTATAAACTTTATAAGTGAAAGAGGAAGCAGCTACCGGGCAGCTGTGCTTTAAATTCTCAGCGGTCGGAATAAAGCGTTCCGCTTTAACGGAGAATCTGGTTTTGAAATCTCTTACTATTTGATTTCCGCTGACTTTAACAGGGAAAAAAGTAAATATCACAATATTTGTGTGCGGGTTTACCAGTACATGGTCCACACCTTTTTGCTGATACATCCAGAAAGTGATCCTGCCGGAATCTGCTGTTGTAATCTGTTGTTTAATGTCGATCCTGGCCATAATTCTGGTGTGTGCGTCAGGCGCTTTGGGCTTATAGACCATATAAATATGAACTGCTAAAATCATTGCCAACAGGGAAAAAGTTGAAAATGCATAAATCATAACCCTTTTCAGGCGACTCGTTTTCATAATAATGTTTTTAAAGTGAACATATTTGCTGAATGTCAGATCCAAAGCAGTTACGTAAACAGGCAGAGTTTGGATTTATCAATTTATCTTTTACATGAAGACCGGACCCAAATCAGGCTGTAATTAACCCGCACCTGTTAACCTGGGAGAAATTTGAAGCGGGATCGCCTGTTGAAAACTTAAAAATTGGGAATTTTACAAAAATGTGGGAATCGTGCAACTTTCTCCGGTTAATGTGTAACAAATAAAAAGCTGAATCAGTGTACCTTAACAACCATTAAATATTTCCAGGCACAACTCTATATTCAAAAAAAAAAATTAATAATAATGAAAATGATAAAATTTTTTTTACTGGTGGTCGCACTAATCACCATGTTCGCATCCTGTCAATCTGCTACTGATCCGGGCCAGGTGCTTTTAAACAAAGAAACAAGATCTCAGGTGATAAACACGATTGCCAACGACAGCATCATGTCAAAAGAAATGGTGGGCGCCATGATGAACAGCAAAACCGGTATGAACGTGATGCAGCAACACGCCATGATGATGATGGAAAGCCGGAGTTCTATGATGGAAATGTCAAAAAACAATCCCGGTATGATGAATAACATGATGTCTGCTATGGTGGAAACAGCCAAAGGCGATACCAGTATGATGTCCGGAATGATCAGAACCATGATGGGAAACCAGCAAATGAGGGGAATGATGCAAAAAATGGCTGGAAACAAGGGGATGATGGGCATGGATCACATGGGCGGGATGGGGAAATAGACCGCATTATTAATTAATAAAACATGTAGGTTTTTATACTAAAATCAATGATGCATCATAATAATAACTATTATTTCTGGGGTATGCATGCCGGATGGTGGATAATTGCCCTTGTGGTTATAGTAATCGTAGGATTCGCCGGCTGGTCCCGGAAAAGAAAATAAATGTTTTGCAGGTAAATATCAGGCACTGCGTATAAGTAGTAAAATAAATTTAAATTTTGATTACCCTTATATCGTTTAAACTGTTATTCAGATGGACCATTCAACAATGAACCACGGAGCCATGCAGCATGGAGAAAAGCCAAAAATGGGGATGGCAGGTCATGACCATCATAAAATGATGATCGCCGATTTCAGGAAACGCTTTTATATCGTACTGGCTTTAACTATTCCCATCATGCTGTTATCCACCATGATTCAGCATTTTTTCGGAATCCACTGGCAGTTTACAGGCTCCGGCTATATTATACTGGTTCTGTCATCGGTCGTTTACTTCTATGGCGGCTGGCCCTTTCTGAAAGGTTTGAAAGATGAGGTAAAAGCGGGGAATCCGGGTATGATGTTCCTGATAGGCTTTGCCATCACAGTTGCTTACGTTTATAGTGTGGCAGTTGTTTTTGGGCTGAAGGGCATGGATTTTTTCTGGGAACTGGCAACACTTATTCTGATCATGCTCCTGGGGCACTGGATAGAAATGAAGTCGGTGGCGGGAGCATCAAAAGACCTCGAATTACTGGTTCAGTTAATGCCATCCGATGCCCATATGGTAATGGGTGATAAAGTACATGATGTAAAAACAGATTCACTGAAGGAAAAGGATATCATCCTGGTGAAACCTGGTGAAAAAGTAGCGGCGGATGGAGTCATCCTGGACGGAGAATCCTATGTGAATGAGTCTTTACTGACAGGTGAGTCGAAACCGGTCAAAAAAATGAAGGGGGACAAAGTCATTGCGGGTTCTATCAACGGAAACGGCGATATTCGAGTGACCGTTTCCCATGCCGCTAAGGATTCTTATCTCTCTCAGGTAGTCAAACTGGTTGATGATGCACAAAAATCCAAATCAAAAACCCAGCTCCTGGCTGATACTGCTGCAAGGTGGTTAACCATAATCGCAATTGTTACAGGTATCAGCACGTTTTTGTATTGGTATGTAACTGGCCAGCCTCTGGCATTCGCCATTGAACGAATGGTAACCGTAGTTGTCATTTGTTGCCCGCATGCGTTGGGGTTGGCCGTACCCCTGGTAGTGGCAAAATCAACAGCTTTGTCAGCGAAGCATGGATTGCTGATTAAAAACAGAACGGCTTTTGAGAACGCGAGGAAAATCACAACAATAGTCTTTGATAAAACAGGAACATTGACTGTGGGAAAGTTTGAAGTTTCAAGGATTGTACCGATACAGAAAGATATCAGTGAAGATGAGCTCCTCCGGCTTGCTGCAGCGTTGGAACAAAAATCAGAACATCCTATCGCAACAGGCATCCTGCAAAAGGCAAAGGAGAAGTCTGTCACCATTTCCGCAACAGACCATTTTATTGCAATTACAGGGAAGGGTGTGGAAGCCACAATAGACGGCAAAAAAGTTCAGGTTGTCAGCCCCGGCTTTTTGAAAGAAGCCAACATCCCGGTACCTGAGGGGTTTTCATCTAATCAATCCGAAACAATTGTATTTGTAATTGTCAATAATGTAATTGCCGGATATATGTCCTTGTCCGATAAGATCCGACCGGAATCTGCTGTCGCTGTTAAAACCCTGAAGGAAAACCATATCAAATCCATTTTACTTACCGGTGATAATAATCAAGTAGCAAAAAGTGTCAGTGAGTCTATTCATATGGATAGTTATTTTGCCGGGGTTTTGCCTCATCAAAAATTGGAAAAAATAAAAGAATTGCAGGATAGAGGTGAGTTTGTTGCCATGACAGGCGATGGCGTTAATGACGCACCTGCATTGGCCCAGGCGGATATTGGGATTGCCGTTGGCAGTGGTAGCGATATTGCAGCTGAAACGGCTGGCATTGTACTCGTTAACAGCAATCCTAAGGATATTGTAAGCCTGATATTATTTGGAAAAGCTACACACCGAAAAATGATCCAAAACCTGGTTTGGGCAACCGGATATAATGTGGTGGCGCTGCCGCTGGCTGCCGGCATACTGTTTAAACAGGGTATCTTGCTAAGCCCGGCGGCTGGTGCCGTTCTGATGACTGCCAGTACAATTGTTGTAGCTATAAATGCAGGTTTCCTCAGGATCAGGGCTATATAATTTCTAATTGGAAATACTTCTTTAAGCGTTAAACGGGTGAACATGTTCCCATTACTAGATTGGCATCCCATCGCACTCCATGATAATAGTAGTAATTAATAAATAAAGACAGGTATCTGAATCGGGGAAATTTAAAATGAAGTCATATGGCTCATATCCATGGGAGCCACATGGGATTCATCAAACTGAAGTTTTTTAAGATTCATTACTTCAATCCTGTCAACGCCTTCCCTGATCTTAATAAACTGTCGCGGGGAAACATTTTTAAAAACCTGTGTTTTACCGCCCGACGGCCATTGAATGCTTAACTCATCCACCATGGGCGCGCTGCCAATACCTATTTCCTGGCGAAAGGGGGAGGCTCCAAAACTCCCGCCGGAGTTTACATCCTTATAAACGGTTCTGGTCACCCCGTTTTCAGTAAAACGGATGGTAATATGAGCGCCTATGGCGGAACGGTTTGAATGTGTCCCTTCCAGCTGGATGCTGATCCAGTTATTATTATTCTGACCCGGATTCAAATAAAATGAATTAAAATAAGAATCGCCTTTAAAGGGTCCGCCGGTTTCAATAAAAACATCCTGGTCGCCATCATTATCCACGTCTGCGAAAGATACGCCGTGTCCTTTCTGCAAATTGCCGAGTCTGGAGGCAACCGTTACATCTGCAAATTTTTTCCCTCCCAGGTTTTTAAACAGTCTGTTCGGGACCAGGGATTTCAGATCCGGATTACCTGTGCCCAAATACATATCCGGCCAGCCGTCATTGTCGATATCTCCAAAATTGGCGCCCATGGCAAAAACCGGATGATCCAGCCCGACTTCCCGGGAGACTTCCGTAAATGTTCCGTCCTGGTTATTATGGTATAAATACATTTTACTGACATCGCCCGGCGGTTTGCCCAATGCTTCTGCGGCCGCAGTTTTAGCCAGCGACCCGTTGAATAAATAGCCACAAACAAAAATATCCGGCCAACCGTCATTATCATAATCCCAGAACCAGGTGGGAAACGTATAGGTAATATCCAAATCCAGACCGGCCTCATGGGTGGCGTTTTCAAATTTCGGTATCCTGGATTTTACACCTTTATTCTTCAGAAGCGTTTTATTCCCGTCAAGACTTGAAATAAAAATATCGGGCCATCCGTCTTTATTATAATCAGCGGAAACAACTCCCTTTGCAAAGTCTACGATGTCGCAGCCGGACTGTTTGCCGGTTTCTGTAAAACTTCCGTCCCGGTTGTTTATAAATAAGGCAGCCGGATGCGGATGATCCGGTGAAGTGGTTTCATATCCTATAAAAAGATCCAGCCAGCCGTCGTTGTTAAAATCAGCCCAGGTCGCTGTCTGGGTGGGATAGAATGAAATCAGGCCGCTCTCCAGCGTCACATCGGAAAATGTTCCGTTCCCGTTATTCCTGAGCAGGCTTGCCGGTTGTTTGCCAAATTCCTGCATCCAGGCGCCTCTTAGCACGAGAATATCCGTATACCCGTCATTGTTATAATCCGCCTGGATGATATTCAGCCCTCCTTTGATATTGGCAAGTCCGGATGCTTTTGATACATCAGTAAATGTTCCGTCCTGGTTGTTTTTAAAAAAATGCATGCTTTCATCCAAACCCATGGAGGAAGTCACAATATCCAGGTAACCGTCATTATCGAAATCATCTACGATACTGCCGCCGGATAAATTCCTGAATCCGTTTAATTTAAGATTACCGGCAATATTCTGAAATGGTTTCACATGGTAGGTATTGCTGTCACTGGTCAGTCCCGGGATTAACCATCTCGCCGGTACCTGACCGGGGTACTGACCGATGCTCATGTAGGCAAAATTGAGCAGCCACCTGGCATCGAGGTCATCCGGGTAAGATTTCAAAATCTGTTCATAAACGTCAATGCCCTTTTTCGATGCCGTCGGATCCATGTAAACGCCGCTTCCCTGAATCGGGAAAATACAGGATTCGAAAGAATGATTCATAATGCAATTGTTCCGCTCGCCCAGTCTCAGATAAGCGAGCGCCAGGTAATTACGGGCATCCACATAAACCCTGCCGGTACTGTCCGGTTTCGTTTTTTCAATAAGATCCAGCAATAAATCAATGGCTTTTTTCTCCTGCCCCATCCGAAGCAGCATCACCGATTCAAATCTTTGTGCAACCAGTCTTTGTTCTCTGTCCCCGGACGATTTCATCAGGGAATCCCAGTAGGCAAACTGCGCCTCGGGACAGAAAAAATTGTCTTTATCATAAATCTCTTTTAAGCCCTCCTGGTATTGTAGGGATAACTTTTCCTTTTTGTCAGCCCGGTTTCTGTAAAATCTGAAAATCCCATAACTTAATGACAGGAGTATTACCAGGCTCAGGACAGATAATAAGACTTTATTCATACCGGATTAAAGGTCGTTAATTTTTTGTTCAAACGGATCGCCGTTGGCAGACCGCTTCCATAGGATTGCCACTACGATTATGCAGACTGACCCGCCTTTTTCACTGAATCATAGTACAGTCCTGCTGCGCCGAGGATGCCGCTGTTTTCCAGGTCAGACAACTCGATCCGGAATCTTGCGAGTGATTTGGTATAGGCGAAAGTGTGGATACGCTTCCACATCGTTTTTTCGAAAATAGGGATAGGCATGGCGCACGGATCCGCCGAAGATGATCAGGGAAACGTCATACGTGTACATGATCATCTTAACCGCATTGCCCAGATGTTTGCCCATCTCGGCATACCATTGCTGTGCCTGTGGTCCCCGGCTTTTGCTTTTTCAAAAACGACTTGTCCGTCGGTATGGTACACATTCTGGAAATACTGTCCGCTGCAATAATATTCAAAACAGTGATCCAGATAATCCACCATCCCGAATTCTCCGGCGCCGCAGTTGGGTCCGGCATACAGGCGATGATTGATGATGATGCCCGCGCCGAGGCCGGTGCCGATAGCCAGTCCGATGAAGTTTTCTTTTCCCGCTCCTTTTCCGAAATAATATTCACCCAGCACAAAACAATTGGCGTCGTTATTTACAAAAACGGGGACCCGGTATCTGCTTTCCAGTATTTTTTTCAGGTGTACTTCTTTCCAGGAGGGGATATATTGCACATCATATACGATCCCCTGTTCGACATCCACCACGCTGGGCACACCGATGCCAATGGCGGCCACTTCTTTATCTGTGAGCTGATCGATGATGGAATAGATATCGTTCAGAACATCTTCCACGGTGCCGGCACTTTGGATGCGCCTGGAATGGATCTGCGTAATATGGTTTTCATGAACCAGGCCGCCGCGGATATTGGTGGCCCCCAGGTCCATGCCGATCACTTTCCGGTCATTCATTTAGAAATCCTGTTAGTTACTGGATGTTTTTTTTCTTTTGCTGAAGCTGATGGTTTTATTGGTGATGATGGGCTTTGCCCAGAATCCGATGCTCAGGATGAAACCCATCGTCAGGTAGAGAAAACACATGCCGTACCGAAGTCCGGTATGATCTCCCAGCCATCCGACAATCAACGGAACGATGGCGCCGCCGATGATACCGGTAACCAGGATGCCGGCAGAAGGAACCATGGTGTTCATCCAGGGAATTCAGGGCCAGGGAGAAAATGATCGGGTACATCACGGAGGCAAAAAATCCAACCATGGGGAACGCGGCCAATGCGACAGGCCCGGTGCCGAACAGCCCGGCGGTCAGACTGGCAATAGCCAGTACCGAAAACAGGATCAGGACTTTCCGGCTGTCCATGAGTTTCACCAGCAGCAGTCCCAATACGCCGCCGGCCGTCATCAGTCCCCAAAAATAAGCTACGGTTTCCGCGCCCGTTTTTTGTGCGTCATACCCGTGATAGGTGGACAGGAACTGGGATATCCAGTTGGCAACGCCCTGTTCCGTTCCGACATAACAGAGCATCGCAATAAAAAATAATACGACCACTCTTTTTTTAAATAGTTGAATATAGATGCTGAGGGCTTCGGGTTTTTCTTCTGTTTTCAACTCCACTTTCGGAAAACGTGAAAACAAAAGGACCAGGATCATGCCCACGCAGATAATGGTAAACAGCCAGTACATGGATATCCAGGGCAGTTGTACCGGCACGTGTTTCATCAGCATTTTGAAAAACAGGTTGCCCTGATTTTCCTGCTTCAGGTTGAGTACAATGCCGGAATAGACCAGCGGGCTGAGAAAGGAAGCGAGTCCGAAAATGAGCTGGGCCATGATGGAATAGAATGCATAATTTTCTTCTCCCCCCGAAGTGCGCAGCAGCGGGTTGATCACAACCTGGAGCATCGCCATACCGCAACCGATGAGGAAGAGGGAGCCCAGGGCCGACAGGTAGTTCGGAAATACCGCCAGCAGCAGGGAGCCGGTGAATGCAACAATAAAAGCAGTCGACCATGATTTTCTTTTCATTGTATTTTTCAATGAGCATACCGGCCGGAATGGACATGACGCCATAGGCAATGAAAAAGGCAAAGGGAAGAACGGCTACCAGGGTCAGACTGAGACTGAATCCGGTGATCATATCCGGAATCAGCGGGCCGATGATATTTGTCAGGAAGGAGATGACGAAAAAAGTCAGCATCACGATACCGACCATGTAATAACTTCTTTTCATGCAAAATCGTTAGAGGGAATGAAAATACATAGCACCTACAATCTTACCTAAAAAAATCTGGGTTGCCAAATCTGTGAACCAAAGGGACGGGAACTACGCAGATCATTTTCCTGCCTTAGCGGGGACCGGGTAAAAAATTACCGGTGATCCGTCTTTTGCTACCGCGGGGATATAATTTCAGGTAATTATGCAAACAAACTGTTTAGTTTATAATTTTAACCTCCAATTAAACGATTCGCTATGCCTAAGAACATTTTCCGTTTTACGTTAGCCATTCTGTTTTCTATATCGTGTTTAACTTTCAGCGTGCAGCCCTGCGCTGCCCAGTCCCCGCAGGATCAGTGGATCCAGCTCTTCAACGGGAAAGACCTTACCGGATGGAAACAGGTCGGTCCCGGAACCCATTTCGTGGAAGACGGACTGATCCACAGCACGGGCGGAATGGGCCTGCTGTATTGCACCTGGGGAAAGTTTCAGAACTGCACGATACGGGTAGTTTACAGGATGCAGAAATCCAACAGCAACTCCGGCGTTTTTATCCGCATACCCATCGAACCCCGCGAGGCCTGGATGCCCGTGTTTTACGGGTATGAAGTGCAGATCGACAATCACCCCGAAACTTCCAATGAAGACGATTACCATGTAACCGGCACCCTCTATTCACTGACAAAGCCTCTGGCTAAGCCCGGAAAACCCGGTCCGGAATGGAATACCATGGAAATTACATTAGACGGGCCCCGCACCCTTGTATATGTAAATGGTGAGAAAGTAACGGACTATCGGGAAGGAGAACCTGTGCCCGGGCGTAAATTTGATTTTGAACCGATGCGCGGCAGAAGACCCGACTCAGGCTATATCGGGTTGCAAAATCACGGGAATGACGACATCGTGTTTTTTAAGGAAGTGTCCGTAAAACCGCTTACAAAAAATTAAAGTCATCACCATGAAAAATAAAAAGGGAAAACCGGATGTGCATGCCATCGGCAGGGCTGATTTTATCAGGAAGGCAGCTATGGCGACCGCCGGATTTTATATCGTGCCGCGTTTTGTATTGGGCGGGAAGGGTTATACCGCACCAAGTGATAAATTATATATTGCCGCGGTCGGATGTGGTGGTGAGGCGGAGAATGATATCCATCATTTTGCTGCTGCCCCACGGAAAAATGCCGTGATCGCCTATCTCTGCGATGTGGATGAACGTCCGGCTGCTCCGCGACGGAAAGAATTCCCGGGTGCGAAATTCTATCAGGACTGGCGCCAGATGTTTGAAAAAGAAAGTAAACATTTCGATGCCGTCACTGTGGCGATCCCCGATCATAACCATGCAATTGTCGGACTGAGTGCCATGAAGCTGAAAAAACATCTTTACCTCCAGAAACCACTGACACATGATATTTATGAAGCCCGTATTCTGACGGAGGCTTCTGAGAAATATAAAGTCGTGACCCAGATGGGCGACCAGGGCGCTTCCTGCGATGGTATGCGCACCATGCGGGAATGGTTTGAAGCGGGACTGATCGGGGATATCGAAAAAGTGTATTGCTGGACCGACCGTCCGGTCTGGCCGCAGGGAATCGCATGGCCGGAAAGTAAACCGCCCGTACCCAAAGAACTCAACTGGGATTTATGGCTGGGAACGGCAGGCGACATTAATTATATAGATAACCTGGTGCCTTTCAACTGGCGCGGCTGGTGGGAGTTTGGTACCGGCGCCCTGGGTGATATGGGATGTCATATCATCGGTCCGCCTTTTAAATTGCTGGGACTGGGTTATCCTTCCGAGATTTCCGGAAGTGCCAGCACCGTGTACAGCGGGATATTTAAAGAAGGGGTTTACCCCGAAAGCGGACCGGTATCCAGTTCCCTGAAATTTAAATTCAAACAGAAGAACGGGAAGGATCTGGATCTTTATTGGATGGACGGAGGCATTACACCTGAGCGCCTGTCAGAACTGGACCCGGACCTGAATTCCAATGAAGCGCTGGCCGACTGGCCGGGCGAAAATGATTTTGAAGGAGGCACCCTGTTTATTGGCACCAAGGGAAAAGTCTCCTGCGGATGGGGAGGCAGTCATCCCAGGCTGCTGCCGTTATCCTTAAATAAAGATGTACACATCCTTGAAAAATATCCCCGCGTGGAAGGCGGCATGGATGGTCACTGGTGGCAATGGGTGAATGCCTGTATCGCCGGGTATGGTAAGGAAGAAGTGGATTCCCCTTTTGTTGGTTATGCGGGGCCGTTGACAGAAACTGTTTTGCTCGGCAACCTGTTGCTGCGGAGTTTTAATATCCGGGAAAAAATAAAACGGAATGACCCTGTTTACGGCAATATGGAAGGATACAAATTCAGCGGGCGTTATAAAGCCCTGCAATGGGATGCTCAGAATATGAAGGTGACAAATTTTGAACCCGCCAACCAGTTCGTACGCAGGGAATACAGGAAGGGCTGGGGGCAGCTTTCCATATAAATAAAGACTTATTTATTCCCAATACTAATCGCTGATTTTAGCGTTGCCGGTTCAAGTCCGTCTGGGAATCTGAAAACAAAACACCTGCAGAGTAAAATTTGCAGGTGTTTTTCGTTTTCATACAATTACCAGCCCAATGGCTACGATGCTTCCCTATGATTATTCGCCGGATAAATAGAAATACCTTTGCTTCTATGTTTGATTTTCGCCTGAAGGTATTTCATACTGTGGCCACGCGCCTCAGCTTCACCAAAGCCGCGGAAGAATTATTTATCACCCAGCCGGCTGTTACAAAACATGTGCATGAAATAGAAAATCATTTTAAAGTAAAATTGTTTGAAAGGAGCGGCACGCGCATCCGGCTGACGACTGCCGGTGAAACTTTACTCCAGTACACGAAGCAGTTGTTTTCCATTTACAGCAACCTGGAGTTTGAGATGAACAGCTTAACGAAAAGCCATACCGGCAGGTTGAGGATCGGCGCGAGTACAACCGTCGCCCAGTATGTTTTGCCTCCGGTACTGGCTGCCTTTCATAAGAAATTCAGGGACATTCAGGTTACCCTGACGATCAATAATACGGAAAAGACCGAGCTGGCCCTGCTGAATAATCAAATCGACCTGGGTATTATTGAGGGGCATTCAAAAAATGCGCGGTTAAAATACACGGAGTTTGTAAAGGACGAACTGGTGCTGGTGGCGAATGGAAACCATCCCCTGGCAAAAAAACAAGTCATCAGACCGGAAGAACTGCTGAAGATTCCCCTGCTCCTGAGAGAACCCGGATCAGGCACGCTGGAAGTCATTGCACATGCGCTGAAACCGATGGGTATCAAAATATCCCAGTTACAGAAGGAAATGCAGCTGGACAGTACGGAAAGTATCAAACTCTACCTGATGCATTCCGAATGCATGGCCTTTCTTTCCATTCATTCTGTTTTAAAGGAATTGAAAAATAAAGATTTTGCCATCATCGATATAAAAGGACTGAACATCGAACGGTATTTTTACTTCATCCGCCAGCAGGGTCAGGTGGAATCACTGCCTGAACTGTTCATGAAATTTGCCATGCATTATAACTTCAGGTAATGGGGCATTACCAGTAACAATTTCTTTTCCGGGCCGGCCTGCGGGACCTTTGTGACTCAAATCCTGAGTTATGGAACAGACTACACGTTTGGATGGAAAGGAAATACATGCAGGTTCCCTGCTGGACAAAAGGATCTCTGCAAGGGAATTTATTTTTATCGGAGTGGCGGTTTTGTGCCTGACGCCGCTCATTTCACCACCCGTCGCCCTGCTGCTGGGGCTGGTTGTGGCCCAGTATATCGGCCATCCTTATTTACACCTCAACCATAAAGCGACTCATATCCTGTTGCAGTTTTCCGTAGTGGGACTGGGCTTCGGCATGAACGTGCACAGCGCTCTGAAAGCAGGCAGGGAAGGTATGCTCTTCGCCGTTGTTTCCATTACCGGGACGCTAATCGGGGGATTTTTCATCGGCAGAGTCCTGAAGATAGAAAAGAAAACAACGCACCTGATATCTGCCGGTACGGCAATTTGCGGGGGCAGTGCCATTGCCGCCGTTGCACCGGTAATCAGGGCAGAAGAAAAACAAATTTCCGTTGCCCTGGGGACTATTTTTATTCTGAACTCAGTTGCATTATTTCTGTTCCCTTTCGTTGGCCATCAGTTAAACCTGTCCCAGACGCAGTTCGGCCTCTGGTGCGCCCTGGCCATACATGATACCAGTTCCGTGGTGGGCGCTGCCGGTAAATATGGTCAGCAGGCCCTGGAAGTAGCTACTACGGTCAAGCTGGCCCGTGCCTTATGGATCATACCCGTTGCTTTTCTGTCAGCCTTTTTATTCAAAAACAAAACCAGCAAAATAAAAATCCCCTGGTTCATCGGCCTTTTCGTGATGGCCCTGGTTGTCAATACCTATATTCCCTTTGTACAGCAGAACAGCCATTACCTCGTTGCGCTGGCAAAAGCCGGGTTAACGCTGACCCTGTTTTTAATTGGCAGCGGGTTATCTAAAAAAGTATTGCTGTCAGTAGGGGTAAGGCCCCTGTTCCTGGGTATTCTTTTATGGCTGGCAGTTTCTTTAACCAGTTTATGGGCCATTACCAGCCTGCCGGTTGGCAACTAAATTTTTCAGGTCGGTTTTTTTGCATATATTTTCACCATACTTCTGGAAATCCATGCCGGCAAGGGCTGGATCATCCTTTAGATCTGATCCGGATACCCCGCGAGTGATTTTATTTCAATTAACCTCCTGATCCATGCAGCCCGCCAATTTCATTAAAGGGGCCCTCCTGGCCTTAGTCATTTCCTTCATCGCCATTATCTCCTGGGAATTCTATTTGCGCCATCATGGTTTTGGACCTTCTTATGATGATAATGAAGCGTTATGGGCCCATGAAAGAGCGATGGTGTACGAACCGCGCAACCTGGCTACGGTTTTCATCGGTTCTTCCCGGATCAAATATGACCTGGATATCCCGACCTGGCAGGAACTGACGGGCGATCACGCCATTCAGCTTGCTAACACGGGCAGCAATCCAAGGCCCTTCCTGCAGGATCTGGCAAACGATGAAAATTTTAAGGGGAAGCTGGTGATTGATGTTACCGAAGGCCTGTTCTTTCGCCCATCTGCACCCGATGAGTGGGAGACCAACAAAAAGATTGCTTATTACCATCATATCACGCCGACGCAGCGGTTCAGTTTCCAGGTGGACCGGGTGCTGGAATCAAAGCTTGCGTTGCTTGACCAGTATTATTTTTCCATCAACGCCCTGATGGATCATATTAAAATGCCCGACAGGAAGGAGGTGGTTCTTGAACCCCTGTTTCCCCCGGAATTCGACAGGACCAGTCTGGAAAGACAGAACTATATGACGCCGAAATTTGTGGCAGATACGAATCTTCAAAAGCAGGTGCAGGGGATCTGGGGCTTTTTTGGCAAACAGGATACATCAGCCCCGGTTTCAGGAGCTGCACTGGATTCCATTTTTTATTCAGTGAAAAGGGCGGTGGACAAAATCAAAAGCAGGGGCGGCCAGGTTCTGTTCGTCCGTACACCCTCCAGTGGCTTCTTCAGGCAGGTTGAAATCAAGAATTATCCCAGGGCAGTTTACTGGGACCGGCTGCTGGCGATTACCGGTTGTCCCGGTATTTATTTCGAAGATTATCCTGCCACCGCGCATATGGTATGTCCGGAGTGGTCGCACCTGAAACCGGAGGACGCAGTGATTTACACCTATAGCCTGGTCAAATCCCTGGAGGAGAAAGGATGGACTTTCAAAAGAAAACCGGAAATGCTATAAGGTACTATAACCGCTAATAACCGGGCATGCCGGTATTTTAAAAAAAGTTTTAAAAAATATATTTTTGCAGGTGCTTTTTAATTTGTCTCTATTTTCAAGAGTGTTATAGATCTCCAATCTATAATAATAAGGAACGCTTCCGGTCCTGATCTGATGTACCCTCCGAAGAAATTTTTTTGACTTTTTTTAACCCCTGATCAATGCAAACAGCCAACTTCATTAAAGCCGGTCTTTTGGCGCTTGTCGTTACTTTTTTATCTATTGCAGGTTGGGAATTTTATTTGCGACACCGGGGAATTTTAGTGGCGTATGATGACAATGAAGCTTTATGGGCTGACAAAAGGGCGATGGTTTATGAGCCCGGCGACAAGGCGACCGTATTCATTGGTTCGTCCCGGATTAAATACGACCTGGATATCCCGACCTGGGAGGATATGACAGGCAACCATGCCATTCAACTGGCAAATGTGGGAAGCAGTCCCCGGCCTGTGCTGGAAGATCTGGCCCAGGATAAAAAATTTAAAGGCCGACTGGTCATGGATGTTACGGAAGGTTTATTTTTTATCTGAAGGCAAGTTTCAATGATGGAGAACCGGAAAGAAGATTGCGCTATTACCATACGGATGTCACCAACCCCGCGTTTCAGCTTCCAGGTGGATCAGCGTGCTGGAATCAGCAATTTGTTTTTCTTGACCAGGATAATTTCACCATTAATGCCATGCTCGATAAAATGAAAACCTTCGGACCGTACGGGTGGATGTTTTCCCCGGATTTTTTTCCCAAGGGAATTCGAACAGGATCAGTTTTGCCAGGCAGTCCTATATGACAGCCGGGTTTGTAGCTGATACCAACCTGCAAAACCAGGTGAAAGCCATCTGGATGATATTTGCAAGAATGAATACCACGCCCCCGGTTTCAGGCAAAGCACTGGATTCCATTTTAGACTCGGTAAGATACCAGATTGATAAAATTAAGAAACGAGGCGGCAGGTATTATTTGTGCGTACACCATCCAGTGGCCCGGTATGCAGGGTGAACAACAGGGTTTTCCCCGAAAAAATTACTGGGACAGGATATTAACGTACCGGGTTGCCAGGGGATTTATTTTCAAGACTATCCCGCCTTGCCACATTTTAATTGTCCGGAGTGGTCCCATCGTCAAACCGTCGGATGCGGTTATTTATACAAAGAACCTGGTTGAAAATCATGGAAGAGGATAAAGGGATGGTCATTTAATAAAAAATTAGCCAGGCTATTAAAATTTTATAACCCCTAATACATCAGCGATATGCTGTTTCAATTCATACACCTTTCTTGTTTTTTTCATCATTGTGCTGATTCTGCATAATATGCCGTTCTCGTGGAAGACAAAAAAAATAAATCTGCTGATTGCCAGTTATATTTTTTATGCCGCCTGGAATCCGCCATTCATTCTGCTTTTGTGGCTGTCTACACTGGTGGATTTTTTCGTAGGTCGGGCACTTTATACGCAGGAGAATAAACACAAGAAAAAATTGCTGCTGGTGATCAGCCTGATCGGCAACCTCGGGCATGCTTTGTTTTTTCAAATACGGAGGATTTATCCTGGAGAATTTTACAACCCTGGTGAATGCGATCGGGATTTAATTACCATCCCGCAAAACCCAATATCATTCTGCCTGCAGGTATTTCATTTTACACGTTTACTACTTTGTGTTATACCATTGATATGTACAGAAAGGAAAGCAAACCGGTAAAAACCTTACTGGATTTTTCCTTGTTCGTTACTTTCTTTCCGCACCTGGTGGCTGGTCCGATTGTAAGGCCTCCCCAACTGGTTCCACAGTTTGAATCTCCGCGTAAAGCAAATACGCAGCAGACTGATCCAGGGATTGTTTTCTGCTTTCACTGGGATTATTCATGAAAGTATTTCTGGCCGATGGCATGTTGTCCGCTTCGGCCAATACGGTTTTCAGTTCCCATGATGTTTTGAAAACCCTTGATGCCTGGATGGGTGTGCTGGCTTTTTCCGGTCAGATCTTTTTTGATTTTGCAGGTTATTCTTCCTGTGCGATCGGAGCTGCTCTCTGTCTGGGATTCGTGTTACCGCAAAATTTTTTATTTCCTTATGCGGCCGTGGGTTTTACTGATTTCTGGCGCAGATGGCATATTACCCTTTCTTCCTGGCTGAGGGATTATCTGTATATACCCACTCGGAGGAAACCGCAGCGGGAAATACAGAACCTATTTCAACCTGATGATAACCATGCTGCTTGGCGGTCTCTGGCATGGAGCAAACTGGACCTTTGTGGTATGGGGTGCCTTGCACGGATTTTATTTATGGGTTGAAAAAGCCATATCGTGATATGCGGAGAAAATACGGCAAACCGCATTGGCCACTTCGGAATATATCAAGAGTTCGTTTGCACCGCCATCAGGTCAACCGGTAAGGGATCATTTCCTCCGGAAACAGATCATCCGAAAAATCTCACGTCAATTTTACTGCTGGCCTTGTGCACTTTTTTCCTGATCAATGTGACCTGGGTATTTTTCCGGTCGGCTGATTTTACATCAGCCTGGCGCATCCTGCATTCCATGTTCGTTCACAATACTCCAAAGGCAGTTCCTTATTATCCTATCTGGATATTTTTAAAGTGACCATGATCATGGTTTGCCCTGATCATCGCACACTGGCTGATGAGGAATACAATGGTGTTGAAAGTGGCTGGTAAAATGCCCTGGTGGTTGCTGGGAACCGTATGGGCGCTATGCTGCTGTTGATTTCCCTTAGCCAGAATGCGAGCAGTTCATTTATTTATTTCCAGTTCTGAGGGAACTACATTTCAGTTATGCGAAGTCCAGTCCCAGAGAACGATATCCCAGCCAAACCCACCATAGGTTAGCGTATCGATCACCCGGAACCCGGTTTTCTGGTGCGCTTTCAGGGACCTGGGATTGTCCTGTGCCACATCGGTTATACAATAATCGAATTCTCCGGAGAGGCTGGTTTTGAAATGCTGGTACATCTGTTGTACCAGGCCAAGACCGCGATAGTCTTTTGCCACACAGAGCTGCCCGACTACTATATAACGGGTATCCTTAAGCGACAGGTTATGGTAAATTAATTTATCTATCACATTAAACAGATCTCCCAGCAGGTCGTGATGATGACGTGTGGATTTTAATGCAGCCAGGGCATAACCCACCACGCGATCACCTTCTTTTGCGATGATCGAAGGGCAGGCCTGGTGGAGAATTTTTAAAAAGTCCATGGAATATTCTGCCGTAACAAATCCCTGGGATGCGGCTTCTTCTCCCGTCAGATTTTTTTTCAGGTTCTCCTCCTGTAATTTTCTGATGCCTTCCAGTTCTGCAAATTCAGTTACCGGTTTTATCGTGATCATGGGGGATTAAAATTTTATAAAATTATTTTGTAACAGCCATCATCGGGTGAACTTCATAACGGCACAGTCCGTTAGCGGGATCATTGGCTACGAGCTGATCCAGAAGGGAATCGTCGGTAATACGCAGGACCGCTATGCCATAACCTCCATTCGGATCCAATACCGGACCCAGCACAATGACCGTTCCGTCATCCACGTAGGGTTTCCAGTACACAACATGCTGTTGCATGACCGCGCGTTCATCCGCCGACATATCAAGGGTAAATGTGGCCCGGGGCGGATTCAGTTTAAGAAAGAAATGTTTGGTTTCAGCCATGACCGGATGCATTTATTCAATGACAAACTTAATTTAAAAAAAAGGGCAAAAAAATAAGGGTGGCCGGCCATTTACAGGATGGTTCGTTTTCCTGAAATGCATAACTTCCCCTATAAATAACCAACCAATGAAATTCAGTTCTGCCTGCCTGTTCGTTCTCTTCTTTCTTTTATCCTGCGAATCAAAACAAAGTACTGAAAAGCCCGCAATGCCTGTTAATCCGTTGACCGGAACCTGGGAACTGATTTCGGGAACGACCATCCAGGGCAAAGACACGACCATTACAGATTATACAAAGAACCGGAAGTTCTTAAAAATTATTAACGGTTCCCATTTCGCTTTTGTCGGTCATGATTTGAACAAGGGAAAAGACTCACTGGCGTTCTATACGTCCGGTGCCGGAACCTATACGCTGACTGACAGCGTCTATACCGAACACCTGGAGTTCTGCAGCGACCGGGCCTGGGAAGGAAATGATTTCCCCTTTCATATATTGATTCAAAACGATTCACTGACCCAGACCGGGATTGAAAAAATAGAAAAGATCGGAGTGAACCGGCTGAATATTGAACGGTACGTCCGGGTCAGAAATTAATCCTGGGTGTCTGAATGCGAGTTGAAAATTCCATGTCAGCAGAAAGGAATGTAACCCCTAAACCAGCGAGTATATGAAACAATCCCTTTTTATGGCCGGCGTTTGTGCCTGCTTTCTCCTGAGTTGTAATTCGGAGCCAAAACCCGATACCGCCAAAACCGACAGCGCAGTTACAAAAGAAACGATCGTTTATCCCTTCACCCCCAAATATTCCCTGAAGTGGGAACCGGGTGATGAGAAGAATGCGCTGATGGTATTGAATTGTCTTAAACACTATGTGGATGGCGATATGAAAGAAACGTTTGCGGATTTTGCAGATTCAGTAGAATTTATCGGGGACAAATTCCATTTCTCCGGAAGCAGGGACAGCCTGGCGAAAATAATTGGGGCAGAACGTGCGGAATTGTCTTCAGTTTCAAAAGTTTTCGATACCTGGATTACCACTTTTTATCCGGAGAAAAATGATACCTGGGTTACTTTGTGGTATACCGAAACATGGACGGATAAAAAGGGGAAAACGGATTCTCTCTATTATACGGATGATGTGCTGATAAAAAATGGAAAGATCGTTGAGTATGATGAGAAGCAACGACAGTTTCCCGCTCCCGTTGTTAAAAAGTAGTAATGGCGTCCTGGTAAGACGGATCCCGTTTTAGAGACGGGATCCGTCTGTCATCCCCGCCTTTTGTAACCACCTGTTTTGTGTTCCTGTATGTAAAATATCATTTTGTGTATTCCGCTAATCGGTAAATTTTCCCATCCGGCTTTGTGAATAAATACATTTCACCTTTTTCATCCCGCGCAAAGCGAAGGTCCACACGGTTTTGACCACATATTGTTCGCAGGGTTGCCTGTTTTCCGTTTAAAGAAACGAACCATTCCTTTACCGGAGCTGTTTTACCCATCTGCAGATCTGCGGTGTTTACATAAAAGAGTCTTCCGGAGGGAATGTCACCAAACAGGTATTTTCCGCTGAGCTGCGGAATCTCCTTTCCCAGATATTCAAAACCACCTTCAATGGCATTTCCTTCGTCGTGATCAAAAGCGGCAACAGGATACGTAATATGGAATATACTGTCATTCGCCGGCAGCGGATATAAATTATTGATATCGCCATCCGGATGCATGGCAAATTTTCCTTCCCGGATGGGCCATCCGTAATCATGGCCTTTCAAAATAATATCGATCGCTTCAATATTTGCCTGCCCGATATTTGTAGCCAGCATCAGTCCTTTGCTCGTCCATGTGATCCGGTTGGGGTTTCTGAACCCATCCGCATAGATCTCACGAACCGTATTTGAATCCGGATTTTTGATGAAAGGATTTTGAGCGGGGATGCCGTATTGTCCGTTGGCGCTGTTCTTTCCCTGCGGGTTGATGCGTAAAATGCTTCCCCAGATCTTATCGGGATGGTGGGTCAGAAAGGGATATCCGTTTTCCACGCTGCCGCCGTCACCCACGCCGATATACAGGTTGCCGTAATCTTCATCTCCCCTTTTTGCGCGGGGATTAAAAATAATTTCCTGAAGGCCATGGATGCCGGCGACCATATCGATGCGCAGCAATTCACGGCAGGTCCCGCTGAAGGCAGGCGACAGCGGGTTGGCAGCCTTCCATTCACAAAGCACCCACTGAAGCGTTTGATGGATGGAGTCCGGGATGGAAAAGTCCGCCTTTTTTGAATGGGGCGCTTCGCAGTGTGTGGTATAGAAGAGTCCATTCACTGCATAATCCGGGTGGAAGGCAAAACTTCCGAAACCGGTTGCCAGTCCGGGTTGATTAATAAAATGGGGTTTCCATTGGGATATGTCCAGCCAGGGTAACCGGTTTCCCGTTTTCCAGTTTATATAATTTCCCCCGCTGATCCAGGATGAACCAGGTTTTGGCCGGATGAACCCAGTCCATCTTGCTGATCCGGGTCAGGGGTTCTTTATCGCTGGTGGCGGGCATCTGGCTGAATGGTTCAAGTTCCACCCGGATATCAGAAGCCGGGATTTTTTCCGGAAATGGATCCCGGATAGCGAGGGGATCCTCCTTTCTTTTACTTTTCCCTTTTTGTGTATGGAGGAAAGCGATCAGCTGGTCAGTCTGTTCATCATTTATTCCCGGGAACGAAGGCATCAGGGTATGGTACCGGGCCAACAGTTTTTTGGCACGGTCATCACCGGATTCGATCAGGGATTTTGGTGCGCGGATGTATTTTTTCAGCCATTCGGTGGAGTCCGATTCTGTAACGCCCGCAAGATCGGGTCCGATCCCATCCTGTTTAAAATTATGACAGCCACTGCAGTTATTATGAAACAGCGACCTGCCCTGCTGCGATGGACAGTGAGTCGGTTGCAATCTGAGAGGAGGTTTTCCCGGGACCACAGGAAACAATGAATAGTGAAACGAAGGATCCCGAAATGAAAAGAAAGAGAAATGTTTTTTTCATCTGGCTTAAATCGATTGTCTAAGATACTGAATCAGCCTGTAATCAATAGGCCCTGCTTCCTGCAGTCCTTTCCTGAAATAAGAAGTTTCTTCTTATAAAATTCAATTGCAGTTACAGAATCAGACGGAATCCGATACCCAGCGCGTTGAGCGGGTTTGCATTCAGGCTGGTGCTGATATTGAATTGATCAATCTTTTCGGTTTGCTGGCTGGCGGTGGTTTTTGTCGAATTATAGGTTACATTAAATATATCAGGGATGGTAAGTTCCAGGTAGAATTTTTTTGAAATCTTATATGAAATGCCAGGCATGACATAAACGGATCCCCCGCTGCCCGATCCGGATAGTACTTTACTGCCTGTACTGTCTTTTCCGGATTGGGTTGAACCGGTATAGGAGGCTCCGGCTTCGCCAAAAAGGAAGAAGTCTTTTCCGAGGCCTTTATATAACCTGTAAAATATTCCGATGGAATATCCATTGTTAGAATACCTGAGGGGTTCTGCTATATTGCCATAATATTCGTAATTATAAGAATACGGGTTATACGATATATTAATTCCGAGTACGGCATTTTCCCGGATTACCTTACCAATGGAAATTTCAAAATTTCCGGAATTGGATTTTTGGTCTTGCAGGGGATAATAAGAGGGATAGCTGTTTGTTGTTGAAGAAAAAGAAAGCTGACCTCCTAAAAGATAGGATCCTTTACTGAGCTGGGCGTTCGCCGAATAAGAACAGGAAAAAATTACCAGGAAGATAAGTGGCAGTCTGGTCATGGATTTATTTTTAAGTGAAAAATAATCCTGTTCAAGGTAAGTTATATATTCACATAGGAATTTCGGAATCAGACTTCAGACATCCTTATGAAAAGTCAATATGAATCTGTCTAATGGAAAACCCTTAGCGGCCTAACTCAGACGTTCAAACGAAAACCCGAATTCGCTTCCTTCCCCGAGGCGGCTTTGCACCGAGATCTTTCCGCCCTGGGCTTCTATGAATTCTTTTGATATGGCCAGGCCCAGGCCGGTCCGGGAGCGTTCCAGCGAGCCGGGCACTTTAAAATAGCGGTCAAATACCCGGGGCAGGTATTTTTCATCAATCCCCCTTCCGTGATCCTTTACGGAAATTTCCACCCGGTCATTTTGGGAGGTGACTGAAATTTCAATGACGGAGGATTCGAAGGAATATTTTATCGCGTTGGTGAGCAGGTTGATCAAAACCCAGGTTGTTTTTTCTTTGTCGGCCCGGATCATGGGTGTGACAGGAGGGATATTGGTTTTAACAGTAATATTCTTTTGCCGGGCCTGGATCTGAACGGCGTCCAGGGCATCGTCCACAATGGAAACAACTGCTGTAGGCTGCAGGTTAAACTGAATATTTCCAGTTTCCACCTGGGCCATATTGATCAGTTCGCTGGTAATCTTCAGCAGCCGGTCTGCGTCGTCACCGATGCTGTTCACCAGTTCCGTCTGATCTGCTGTAAGCGGCCCCGTTCTTTCATCCGACAATAAGCGGGTGCTCATTTTAATGGATGAAATCGGTGTTTTCAATTCATGGGATACCGTTGCAATGAAATTCGTTTTGGCTTCGTTCAGTTCATGGAAAATGGTAATATTCCTCAGCACGATCACCTGCCCGATGACTTCTTTATTGTTGGTCACGTCCAGAATATCCTTATTGAAGAAACCTTCCTTATTATCGAAGTAAATTTTTAAATCCATTTTGTCCTCACCGGTTTGAAGCAGTTTTCTCATTAAATCGTTTTTCAGGGCAATATCCGGTGCATACTTACCAACGATTTCATTTTCCTTCAGTCCGAGGAGTTTTTGCGCCACGACGTTCAGGAACAGGATATTCCGATTCGCATCCAGGCCGATAATACCATCCCGCATCTGGTTGATAATCGTTTCGATCCTGCTTTTTTCAAACTGCATTTTGGCGATATTGCTATGTTCGTATAAGTCCAGCTTTTCAGCCATCGAATTGAAAGCAATGGCCAGGTCGCCCAGTTCATCTTTTTGTTTCAGGTAAATGCGCTTGCTGTAATTTTTATTGGCAATTTCCTTTATCCCGTCGGATAAAGACTGGATCGGGCCGGAGATGATCCCGGGCAGGTTGAAGATGAATGTAAAGGATACCAGGGTCAGTATGGTGAATATTATGGCCAGCCAACGCTTGGCATTGCCGGCTGTTTCCCGGGCAACGGCATTCTTGCGAAGAATGGCGGATGTATTCAGGTCCATTACCTGGTGAACGGATTGCCGGATCTCGCTATAATTAGACGGGTCTTTCGGATCGGCTTTTAATTCTTCAAAGTTTTTGCGGATGTCCTCCGTGAGTTCCTTTTCTCCCGGCTCAGTGATATTGACTTCCTGTTTTTTCAGGTTCCGGTCAAAAATTTCCAGGGCATCCTTCCGGGTATTTACCACTTCCAGTGCTTTGAGCATATTATTGCTGTAAAGGATCGATTCGTAATTATCCTTTAATATGAGATCCGCATCCCGGCTGAGCCGGTTGATATAAATGGTTCCCAGGATCCCGAATATCAGGATCACCCCGAACAGAAAAATCAACCCGACGGTTAATTTGGTTTTGAGTTTTACTGCCATATCAGGATAATATTACGATATCTATTTTTGCCTCCGACAATTTATTCAGCAGCTGGTTAAAAACGGCTGTATTTAAAATGACTTTCATCAGGCTCAGGTGGGGTTTCCCGATACATATGGTGGTGATTTTTCTTTCTTCTGCGGTTTCTATGATCCCACGGGCAATATTGTTATTGATCATTCTGATGACTTCAGCCCCGGATTCAGTTGCCAGTTTAAAATTATTGATCAGGTGGCGCTGGGCAGCCAGGCCGATCCGGTCGCCGCGTTCCTGTTCAGTCTGGACATACAACACATACCATTCCGAATGATAATAAGACGCAAGCCTGGCTGTTTTCCGGATCACCATTTTTGCAATTTCATGGTTGCTGCTGATACAGGCCATGAATCGCTCGTCTTTAAAAGAGGCGTTTCGCGGCAGCTCGGTTTCTATTTTGCGTTCCACCTGACTGGCGACTTCCTTCAGGGCAAGTTCCCTGAGCTGCAGAATCTTATCTGACTGGAAAAAATTATTTAATGCCCGTTCAATTTTATCAGGCGCATAAATTTTTCCTTCTTTTAAACGGATCACGAGTTCGTCGGCGGTAAGATCGATATTCACCACTTCATCCGCCTGTTTTAGAACATTGTCCGGTACCCGTTCAGCCACTTCGATACCGGTGATGGACTTCACTTCTTCATTGAGACTTTCGATATGCTGGATATTCAAAGCACTGATCACGTTAATCCCGGCGTCGAGGATATCCATGACATCCTGCCAGCGCTTTTCATTTTTGCTTCCTTCAATATTGGTATGGGCCAGCTCATCAATAACCACAATCTCCGGATGCAGATTGATCACGGCCTGCACGTCCAGTTCTTCCAGTTCCTTGCCTTTATAAAATAATCGTCTCCTGGGTATTACCGGCAGGCCTTCCAGTAATTCATGCGTTTCCTTTCTGCCATGGGTTTCGATATAGCCAATCTTGACGTCAATGCCGTTTCTTAACAGGGTTTGGGCTTCCTGCAGCATCCGGAAGGTTTTGCCTACACCCGCACTCATGCCAATATAAACCTTAAACTTTCCGCGCCGGGACTTGCGGATGAGATCTATAAAATGCGCCGTATTTTTTTCCTGTTCAGGCATGTCTATTTTAGATTATCCAGGGCAAGATTCAATTGTAAAACATTCACCCGTTCTGTGCCAAAAAGTCCAAATAAAGGTTTCTGGATGGCTTGTTGAATCAGGGAATTGATTTTGTCAACCGGAATTCCCCTTGCCTGCGATATCCTTTGTACCTGTATGTATGCGCCCATAGGAGAAATATCTGGATCCAGACCACTGCCTGATGCAGTGACCAGCTCGGAAGGGACTTGTTCTTTTTTAACCATTTTATTATGCACCAGGAAACTATCTATTCTGGATTGCACATCTTTTAAGTAATCGGGATTGGTTGGTCCTTTATTACTTCCTCCACTGCCGGCGGCATTATAACCGACTGCCGAGGGGCGGCTCATAAAATATTGGTCACTGGTAAAATTTTGTCCTTCGAGTGCATATCCGGTAACTTTTCCGTTCCGCAATATCGCTTCACCTTCCCCATGGGCTGGCGCAAATTGCGCGATCCCAAAGATCAGTAAAGTATAGATGCCGGAAAAGAATATCACACAGATGATGGTAAGCCTGATGGCAGGAAAAATATGTTGTTTCATAAAAAAGAATTTAAAACCAGACAGATACTAACAGGTCAATCAATTTGATTCCGATAAAAGGCACGATGATTCCGCCCAAACCATAAATGAACAGGTTACGGCGCAGGAGGGCACTGGCCCCAATGGGTTTATATGCCACGCCGCGAAGTGCCAGCGGGATCAGCAACGGGATGATGATCGCATTAAAAATCACTGCGGAAAGTATTGCGCTCTCCGGACTGTGCAGCCGCATGATGTTCAATGCACTGAGTCCGGGAATGGACAGGATAAACAGGGCGGGAACAATGGCAAAATATTTTGCCACATCGTTGGCGATGGAAAAAGTTGTCAGCGTACCTCTTGTCATAAGCAGCTGTTTTCCGATTTCAACGATTTCAATGAGTTTGGTTGGATCGTTGTCCAGGTCAACCATATTCCCGGCCTCTTTAGCGGCCTGCGTGCCACTGTTCATGGCCACGCCCACATCGGCCTGTGCCAGTGCCGGGGCATCGTTGGTTCCGTCGCCCATCATGGCAACCAGTTTACCCGCCTGTTGTTCTTTGCGGATGTAATGCATCTTGTCCTCCGGTTTGGCTTCCGCAATAAAATCATCCACACCGGATTTTTCAGCAATATATTTCGCCGTAAGGGGGTTGTCTCCGGTAACCATTACGGTTTTGACACCCATCTTCCTTAGCCGGTCGAAGCGTTCAAATATGCCGGGCTTGATAATATCCTGCAGTTCAATTACGCCCATCACTTTTTCATTCTGACTTACAACCAGCGGTGTTCCGCCGTTGCTTGCAATCTCTTTCACTTTTTGTTCGGTATCTGCAGGAACCAGATTACCTGCCCGGGTTACCATCAGGCGTATCGCATCATAAGCCCCTTTACGGATTTTTAGTCCACCGGGCAGATCAATACCGCTGCTCCGGGTTTCCGCGGTGAATTCGATAAACCGCGCACCGTTTGTTGAAAAGGCATCGGGCTTCATGCCGCCCAGTTCGATGATGGATTTTCCTTCGGGTGTCTGGTCTGCCATGGAAGCCAGCGTACAGGCTTCTATAAAAACTTTTTCATCGATATTTCCGGAAGGCCAGAAATGGGTTGCTTTCCGGTTTCCGATGGTGATGGTGCCGGTCTTATCAAGCAGGAGGGTATCGAGGTCGCCGGCTGTCTCAACCGCCTTGCCGCTTTTGGTAATTACATTGGCACGCAGTGCACGGTCCATGCCTGCGATCCCGATGGCGCTCAGCAGACCCCCGATGGTTGTGGGGATCAGACACACAAACAATGAAATAAATGCAGCGATCGTAATCGGTGTGCTGGCATAATCGCCGAATGGTTTCAGGGTTACGCAGACAATTACAAATATGATGGTGAATCCTGCGAGCAGGATGGTCAGCGCAATTTCATTCGGTGTCTTTTGCCTGGATGCGCCTTCCACCAGGGCAATCATTTTATCCAGGAAACTTTCGCCGGGGTTGGTGGTCACTTTCACTTTGATCTGATCACTCAACACTTTTGTGCCTCCGGTAACGCTGGACTTGTCTCCGCCGGCTTCACGGATCACCGGTGCACTTTCCCCGGTGATGGCACTTTCATCAATGCTGGCCAGTCCTTCAATGATCTCCCCGTCCATGGGGATGGTGTCTCCGGCTTCACAAACAAATACGTCTCCTTTTCTGAGTTGGGATGAAGGAACAATTTTTATTTCATCCACAAAAATATCACCTACCGGGAATATTTTTTTTGCAGGTGTATCTTCCCTTGTCTTCCGCAGGCTGTCGGCCTGGGCCTTGCCCCGTGCTTCCGCGATGGCTTCTGCAAAATTGGCAAACAGCAGGGTCAGGAGCAATACGATAAAGACGATCACATTGTAGGCGAGGCTGCCCTGCGATTTTTCTCCGAGAAAAATCCATATACAAACAGCCAGCATGATGGCCGTTCCGATTTCTACGGTGAACATGACCGGGTTATGAATCATGCTGCGCGGCCCCAGTTTATAAAATGCCTGTTTCAATGCCTGCTTTACCAATGCAGGTTCGAATAATTTGTTAGCTTCTTTTGACATGTTCTTGGATATTATTTCTGTGAGAAGAATTCAGCAATGGGTCCCAGAGCCAAAGCCGGGAAAAACGAAAGGGCTGCCACGATCATAATCACAGCGAATACCATGATTCCGAAAGTGCCTGTATCCGTCTTCAGTGTTCCGGCAGACTCCGGAACGAATTTCTTTTTGGCGAGGATGCCAGCGATGGCTACCGGACCAATGATGGGAAGGAAGCGGGAGAGCAGCATCACCAATCCGCAGGTGATATTCCAGAAAGGCACGCCATCCCCAAGTCCTTCAAAGCCGGAGCCGTTATTTGCCGAAGAGGAAGTGTATTCGTACAGCATTTCGGAGAAGCCGTGATTGCCCGGATTGTTCAGCCATCCCGCATAGGTTTTCGGATCCAGTGCATACATATGGGAGGATAAGGCGGTGAAAGCCAGGATCAACAGCGTATGCAATAAAGCGACGATGGTCGCAATTTTCATTTCCTTAGCTTCAATCTTCTTACCCAGTAATTCGGGTGTGCGACCCACCATCAATCCCGAGATGAATACAGCAATGATCATGAAAATATAGAAATTGAGAAAGCCTACTCCGACGCCGCCATAAAAACAATTTACCATCATACCCATCATGGCAAACATGCCGGTGAGTGGTGTGAAACTATCGTGCATTGCGTTCACCGAGCCATTGGAAGTAACGGTTGTCGTGATGCCCCAGTAAGCGGAAGCTGCGGGACCAAAACGAACTTCCTTTCCCTCCATACTTCCCAGGTTCTGGGCTATACCCATTTGGGAAATCGCCGGATTTCCTTTCATTTCAAAATAAATGGACGGGATCACAAAGCATAAAAAACCAAGGGTCATCACAGTAAAAATCACCCAGGCCAGTTTCTTCCTTTTCAACATATAGCCAAGTGCGAAAACCATGGCGATGGGAATGAGTACGATACTGATGTTTTCCACCATATTGGTGAAGTAATTCGGATTCTCGAAGGGAACAGCTGAATTGGCGCCGAAAAATCCGCCACCGTTTGTTCCCAACTGTTTGATGGCGATCATGGCCGCTGCAGGTCCGCGGCTTACGTTTACGGTATCACCCTGTAAGGAAATGTATTGGTCCTTTCCTTTAAAGGTCATGGGTGTGCCGTTAAAAAGAAGTATCACTGCAACGACGATGGACAGGGGTAACAAAATCCTCGTGCAGGATTTGATAAAGAAATTATAGAAGTTACCGAGTTTTTCACTGGTCTTTTCCTTCATGGCCGTAAAGACCACGGCACAGGCAGCCATGCCTGCGCCGGCACTGATGAACTGGAACAACATCAGGATCAGCTGTCCGAGATAGGAAACACCGGTTTCACCGGAATAATGCTGCAGGTTGGTATTCGAAACAAAACTCACGGTCGTGTTGAATGCCAGGTCTGCAGACATCGACGGGTTTCCGTCCGGATTTAAAGGCAGCCAGCCCATATTCATGAGTATGCCCATGGAAAAAATAAACCAGACAAGATTTATGGTCAGGAGAGCCAGCAGGTGCTGTTTCCAGGTCATTTCCCGATCGGGGTTTATACCAGAAAGTTTGAAAAACAATTTGTCCAGCGGACCGAACAGACGGTCTGTCCAGGTGGGATGCCCTTCATAGATTTTACCGATATAACGGCCCAGGGGTATGGCCAGTAATACCATGATAATATACATGGTCACTACGCCGAGAATTTCTGTGTTCATACAATCAGTTTGAGGAATAAGAGATTAAAATTTTTCCGGCTTCACCAGTACATAACAGAGGTAACAGAAAACCAGGATCGAAATAATAAGTAATAGTGTCATAGCGTTTTAAATTTTATCAAAAAAATCAATGGCTTTGAAAAAAATGACAAAGCATATAAAGCCTGCCAGAAAAAGGATCAACGTGAGCATATCATTTGGTTTATAATTAATCTGCCTAATGAAACAATATTTTCAATTTTTGAAAAAACAGGAACAGGAAAGCAAGTGCCACCGCCCAGATAATCGCTAAAGCCAGTTTGTCTGAAATATGACCTTTCCCACGATACATTTCCAAGCTAGATTTTAGATTGTTGAATTTTACTGATTCCGGTCATTGTCTGTTATGAACTGTATCATGATTGCTCAGTCTTGTCATATTATATTAGTGTGTTTTGTAAGAAGCATACTTCAGAAACATCGGCGAATCGTCAGGTTTATCTTAAACCGGAGATTTTTCTTTTTGTCAAAAGAACCAAAGCAAGTGCCGGAACATGGAACCGTACCAATGTGTAGGGAAATACTGCTGAGAATCAGTAAATTATCTGTGTTCTTGTATTGAAGGTGTTTTTCAATGATCTTCATAATACTGCTCCGTTTTGAAAAACTCTTTCCATTTTGAAAATCATTTTTACCTGGTTCTTCAGGTCGATTTGACCTGCAGACTTCATAAAAGCAAGGACAGTCTGTTGTACAAACCAAAATGGACTGCCGTATACGCTGCTGTCCATAATAAAACTAAAATGGACAAGAATTCTACTGACATTATTTGTTTATAACCATTGCCATAATTTCTTAAGAATATAAAACGGGATATGAAAATTCATACGTTGTTGTGTTGTTCTTTGCTTATCCAATCCTTGATTGAACTTCCGACAGAATATCCTTTCGGGAAGGGAAATCGGCTTTTTCATTTTGGACGGTTTTTTCATATTGAAATGGATTATGAAAATCTTTCATTATATAAATCAGTAGTGGCTTTTCGTCGTGAACTACTCCCCGGCTGTGATTTGTGGCCATCTTAAATCAAAAGCCATCATATCGGCATGAACTTGGAACTATCCGGCCAAAAAATGTCAAACTAGATGAAAAGATTCAAATTATTTATCATGGCTTTCGGATTTCTTATTTCGGCCCGGGCACAGGATTCATCCATCTTAACTGCTACAGCACTCAAAAAAGATACCATCGCTCCGTTGCCGGCAACTACTTTTTCGGGGTCTCTGGACCTTTATTACAGGTACAACTTTGCCAATCCCCGGAGTTCTTTTAACAACTATACCAGCTTCACCAATTCACAGAACTCCTTTGAACTGGGCATGGTTACCATGCGGGCTGACCATAGTTGGTCAAAAGCCGGCCTAACAGTGGAACTGGGATTCGGCAGAAGGGAGCAGGAATTCTCCTATAATGAAGCCTACCAGGGTGGTGTGGTTGGGGCACCGCCCACTTCTTACTTCTCACTGGCAAATGTGGTTCAGGCTTTTTTATACTACAACATCACCGATAAAGTCAGGCTGACTGCAGGTAAATGGGGAACCCATATCGGTTATGAAGTAGTGGATGCCGCGTTGAACCGGAACTACTCCATGAGTTATTTGTTCTCCTATGGACCCTTCTATAACATGGGGCTTAAGGCAGATGTTTCTCTTGGGGGTAAAACTGCATTCATGGTGGGAATATCCAACCCAACCGACAATTCAACCACGATAAGCAGCCAGAAAATGGTTATTGCACAATTCAGTACCGCAACGCGCAACAGCAACTGGAAATTTTATCTGAATTTTCAAGGGGGAAGAATGAATGATTCCACTAAGCTTGATCAGATGGACCTGGTATTAACGGGAACCGTTTCGCCGAGGTTCAGTGTTGGATTCAACGCAACCGACCAATGGCGTAAATCTGCAACTTCAACAAACTGGGGTGGTGCGGCAATTTATCTGAACTGGGATCCCGTTTCTCTTTTCGGCCTGACCATACGCAGCGAATATTTTGGTGATACCGATAAAGTTGTTAGTCCGGGTAGTTTCATGGAATATACACTGACCGGTCAGTTCCACCTGGGTAAACTGACTATCATGCCAGAATTGAGGTTTGACAATTCAAACGAGTCAACCTTCCAGAAACATGATGATTCGCCAACTAAAAATACATTTACCGGTTTATTGGCTGCGACTTATGTTTTTTAATTATTAAAAATTTAGTCTATGGGCAACCATCGGGTATTTCCATCAAAACCTGATTATGGAATGAAAGGAAGACTCTGGAATACCCGGGGCTTTTTTTATTCCTGATTTAACAAACAGGAAAATGATAAGAGGTTCTTCCATGACTATTGTTCATTCAAAGATTCACGTAAATGGCTTGCGATTTAAGCGGTACGGACTATATTTTTTACACAGCATTGCTTATCGCCGGAAAACCTTAAGAATCCCCGATTCTGCCAACATTGTTTAATGGGAGACGGCAGGAACGCTGATGGAGGTACGATTTACCGAAGGGGGAAAATCTGTGCTTTAAATACTGCTAAAATCGGGTCAGGTTGCAGAAATCCGTACGGGAGAAGCAATTAATTATTCTGACAAATTGTTGAATGGACGGAAGCGGGTATTGTTTAACCCCGGGGCCAAAATCGGATTCACTTAGTTTATCGTTTAACGTGGATCGATTATCCCGGTCCGATTTACGATCAACGGTCAAAAGCTTCCTGCCCGAAAAGAAATTAACAATATATTCATTTACCCCGGTGTTTACATTTACCAGGTTTTAGCGTCTATATTATAGAACCTAAAACCCGCGTATATGGAACCGATTACCACACAGCAGGAAATACTCCTCAGTACGGATTCGAATTTTGCACATAGAAAATGGTCTGACCTGGATGCCGCAGGATCCGAAAACCTGAGTGCGATAGAACAATTGGAGAAAGCGTGCTGGGACGGTCTCGTAAAGGAGCTGATTCCGGAACTGGATATCACGCTGATCTCCAATAAAAAACTCTGGCTCTGGCAGATCCACGAAACACGTTCCTTCCTGGCGCTGGATTTTTACGAATTTCCGGGCCCGAAGGAAAATGAAGCTTCCATCGATCCATATCTTTTTCTTCAAGGTAAATCCGGGAACTAAGCAGGGGTTACTCTAAACATCTCCCGCAGGGCCGCCCGGATAAAAGGCTTTTTGGGCAGGCTGGAGATCACCATAAAGTCCTGCAGTATGCTGCTTTTAGCATCCAGGAAATCAAAAATATCTTTTACCGGATTGAATCCAAATAAATAAGCAAAAATGTAAGGGCTGTCTTTATTACTCCGCGTGAGCACGTCCAGAAACAAACGGTCATAAAACCGGAAACGTCCGGGGAACCTGCTTATTCGGGGTTCTTTGTTCATCATCAGCTGCTTTACTATTTCGGCCGTTTGTTTTTGTATGAATTGAAAAGTATACCCGGTGGAAGCCCGGGTCTGGCCGCCTGCGATGCCGATATTGAAAATATGGTGCTGCCTGGCGGGGAAATGGTGGGAGGTCATTGGGATCACCCCGAATTCTTCTTCCAGGATCTCGTATCCTTCCATACCTGGTATATTTTTCATGTAGGCACGAAGCAGATCATCATATTCCGGATCTTTCAGCAACTTCTTTGTAAACAGGGTATATTCTATGAGTGCCCGGGTTTTGGAAAAAGGCATGATATAAACAAAGGCAGTCCCCTGCTGCTGACTGACGCGGAAGTCCATCAGCACAGCTTCTTCAGGATTAAATATTTTATTCCGGCTTTCCACCACCCAGCCTTTGAAATGCTGCAGGAGGTAATGATCTTTTTTATTTAAGAAGGGCTTTTCAAAAAGTACACTGTTGAAAATATACTGTGCGTATATTTTTTCCCCGTTCAGGATCACGTAGGATTCCTTTTCATCGCTGTGTATATATTCAACCCGGGCTTCCCTGATTTGAATATTGGCCTGCCTGCGGATAATCTCCAGGCAATAAGTATAAAAATCCGAGCCGCGGATCATTTTGTACCGGTAAGGAAAAATATCCTTCAGTGTTGAAAAATCTTCGCTGTAAAACCAGAGTTTTTCCCATTGCCGGTTAACGACAGGTTCAAAAAGACCGGTTTCTTTCTCCCAGAAGCACCATGTGCGATCGTTTGATTTATTAAAAGAAAGGTCAACCAGCAGGATTTTTTTATCAGAAAAATTCCCTGATTCGATTAGTCGAAGCGCCAGGCTGAGTCCTGCGCATCCACCGCCTGAGATAATATAATCAAAGAATTGCATGCCTGTGTTTTACGGTATCTTTTTTATACATGAGCCGGTCTCTTTTTATTTTATCCAGATATCTTCTATGAATGTACAAAAACCCGAATGATTCACTGTCTTCCTTCCCCGGGTGTTTATGATGCATTTTATGTGCCCGGCGCAGCCTATCAGAATTTCCGGGTATATACACGGTTCCATCATAACGGTAAATGCAATAAGAAGGATCCGGATGCTGCTGATCATCCGGCATACGGCGTCAGCTCAGTAAAATCCGGATTCCGACAAGTCCCAGGCAGACGGCCAGCACGCGGATGATGATATGGCTTTTTATTTTGTGGGAGAGCCAGGCGCCAACCTGTGCCCCGGGGATGACGCCGATGACCAGGCCGATCACCATGTGTAAAATTTTCGGATCATTATAACTTCCCTTGATAATATGTACGATCACGCTGACAGTAGACATGATCGCCAGGATAAAATGGGATGTGGCGGTGGCGATAAATACAGGAAACTGCAGCCAGTGAACCAGGGCCGGTACATGAATGATGCCGCCGCCGATGCCCAGCAAGGGTGACAAATATCCAACCAGGATGCTGATGATAATACCCAGGTTCTGATTATAGGAATAATTATAGGTAATGCCGGATTTATCGGTGAGTTCATGGTGTTTCCAGCGTTTCTTATTTTTATCCAGTACGACGGAATTCAGGCTGTTGCTATGCCTGAAAAACAGGTAGGCCGAAAGTGCAATCAACATGATTCCGAACAGGATATTAAAAAAATGCCGGGGAATAAATTGCGTAGTCAGAACCCCCAGGATGGAACCCGGAATGGTAAACATGGCAAATATGAAACCAGCCTTATAATCTATGCGACCCGAACGGGCATAGGCAATGGAGCCAGATATTGCATTTGCCGCTACAATGGCAATCGAAATGGCCGTGATGGTTTCCGGTGTCAGTTCCGGATACGAAAGAATCAGGATGGGAACCAGGATAAAACCACCGCCGGCTCCAATCAGGGTGCCGAACATTCCGATCAGAAATCCTACAATAATGAGTACGACCATTGAATGCATACACAAATAAAACCCCAAGTTGCGTTTTATTCTTTGTATGAATAAAAAAATTATGACTGGCCGGTATATGTCCTGTTATAAGAGACATACCTACAGTTATTTAACCTTTGATTTTGGTGGTTACGCTTTTTTCAGATCAGTCGGGGCGGCGTCGCTTTTATCATAATAAAGCAGTGCATTGAATTGTATAAAACAGGCATATTCATCACCGGCCTCTACCTCTTTATTGAATTCATGAATATCCTTAATATGAAGATGTAGATTATTCTGACTGCACAGCCTGGTGTGGATCGCAATCTCAAGATCAACCAGCGATCTTTCTCCCCGGCCATCGGCCAACACCAACAGATCATACTGACTGCCCCTGAATTCTTCCACCGGGTTTTTTATGAAAATATTTTCCGTAAGCCGGTAATGGTAACTGGCAGATAACAATAGAATTTTATCCGGGCCGGCCTCCTGTACAATTTCCCGGATGATTGCATCGAGCCCTTCCTTTTGCCTTGAAATCCTGGTCTCGGTTCTGGCTTTCATGATAGACTTTTTTAATGGTGAATGAAATGGCTTGTTCCCCGGACCTTACCAGAGAAAGGCTCATCCAATCAGTCCTTAATTAATTATCAGAAGCCGGAACAGGGGGATTTTTATTGAAACCGCTGCCTCAGGAAAATATTGGATTTTGGAAGAAAAAACCGATATTTATACGATTTATATTACAAATATAGCAATAAAATTGAGTAAAACCAAATAAATTGATATAAAATACACAATTAAAATGAGTCTGTTTTCTAAAAACCTAAAGTTTCTCCGTAAAAAGGGGGACTTTAAACAGGATGATATCGCCGGCCTGTTTAACAAACAGGCCAACACCATTGGCAATTGGGAGAATCAAAAAAGTGAACCCAGTCTCGGTGAACTCGTAAGATTGGGTGCATTCTTTAAAGTCAGTACGGAAGATTTCCTGCATAAGGATCTGGAGAAAGATTCCTTTCAGCAGCGTCCCGGATTACCTGATGCCGGAACTACGGGAAACCGGGTTATTTCCTATCCCCTTCAGGAACTCCCGGCCAGCCTGGCCCATGAAGCGGGACCGGATGCTTTCTGGGTAATTCTCCGGGAGCTTCGGGCATTGAACGATAAAGTAGATGTACTAATAGCCGGCATGGAATCTTCACCTGTCAGCAGGCATTCGGACAAGAGTTATCATTAGTCCATTCCCAATTTTGGAAAATTTTTCCAATCCACGGAGGAATATCGGGTCCACATCCATATCCAGCCAAAAGTCCTGTATAAAAATTTAGTTTCTAAATCTTTCATTGCTAATCAACTGCGCCGGTATTCCCATAGTGGCCTGAAGGATCTTTTGAATTGGTACCAACCTTGAACATATAGAGTCAGTTCTTTATCATACCGGAACAAATTGATGGATCCGTTCGTCGAAAAAATTATGAAGTGCATAGTAGAATTGCAATATTTGTTTTACGATGAATAATCCATTCTTCCTATAGGAAAAATACAATATCAGGCAGGATGCTTTCGTTAATACTGCTTAAGTGTATCCATTTATATCAGACCTGGAACAAGAGATATTTATTTTTTTTGATCCTGTATGATACCGATGAAATGCCAGCTGGTGAATAACCAGAAGTGATCCGACTCGAACCTTTTGAAAATTAATTAAATCCTGCGTCATGAAAACTTTATCCAAACTTGTTTCAACCAGTAGCGTCTCGCTGTTGGTAATAACCTCACCCGTTCTAATTACCAGCAACCATAAAAAAATAGAAGTTTCTACAAGTACCGCTGTTGTGGCGGCCACCTACCATATCCCTGTTTTAACCAACAGCAGCTTTAAAAGCTTTACTTACAGCAGTCCGGACATGAAAGCAGCTGCCGCTGAAAAGCTGGCCGTTGTTGACAAAGCTCCCGATTTTAATGCCAGTGCCGCTGTAAAAAAGGCGTTTGAAGTGAAGATGGTCATCAAACAGGCGCTTACCATATATGATTCAATGAAACTCGATCAATCGGGACTGAATCAGAAGGCTTTTGAATATGCCTGGCGCGGGTATCATAACCTGTTGAAAGAAGGTAAGCTGAAAAAGTCTGACGTATTATCCATTTGTGATTTTACACAATCATCCGCAAACAAGAGAATGTACGTGATTGATGTGGCCCACAAAAAATTATTGTTCAACACGTATGTATCGCATGGTATGAATTCCGGTGTTGAATACGCCACTTCATTTTCAAACAGGCCGAATTCATTTAAAAGCAGTCTTGGATTTTTCATCACATCCAAAACTTATTTTGGAAGAAACGGACTTTCTTTAAAAGTAAAAGGTCTTGAGAAAGGATATAACGACCTGGCCGCCAAAAGACATATTGTATTACATGGTTCTGACTACATCACCCCGGATTATTTGAAAGACAATGGTGAAATGGGAAGAAGCCTGGGTTGTGCAGCGATACCGAATGCGATGAGCCCTAAGATTATCAGGACGATCAAAAACGGAAGTTGTTTATTTATCTATCATCCTACTGTAAAGTACCTGACCCACAGCAGTGTAATCAATGGTTAAGACAAATCTATAGTTAGCATTGCAAAGGGGTCAGTTATACTGTCCCCTTTTTGACTTCAGTTATCCGATTATATCCGTAAAGAATCCAGAATCCAAACCCTTTGATATGAACCGACTGTTCCTGCTTGTATGTGCTGCCTGCCTGATCCGGGAAACATCCTTGGTCAGTCGCCCGATTCCTCCCTCAGCATATACAGCAACAAATACCCGCAGGAAAAAATTCATGTTCATTTTGATAAGGATGCCTACCTCCCCGGAGAAACCGTTTGGATGAGGGCCTATCTCCTGAGCGATGCCCGGCCTTCCCAACTGAGTAAAAACCTTTATTTTGACTGGACGGATGCCCGTGGCAGACTTCTCCTGCACAGTATTGCGCCCATCACCGAAGGCGGTGCCAGCAGTTTTTTCCAGATTCCGGCCTGGGTAAAAAACGGGGTCATCCACGTCAAAGTTTATACTCAATGGATGCTCAATTTTGACAATGCCTTTTTATATAATAAAGATATTCCGGTTCTGATGCCTGCAGAAGGAGCGTATCCGGTGCCGGAAAAACGGCAGGTCACCCTCGGTTTTTTTCCCGAAGGTGGCGACCTCATCAACGGAGTTTCTTCAGTGCTTGGCTTTGAGGCGCTGGACCAGCATGGTAAACCGGCCAAAGTGAGCGGAGCCCTGAAAAACGCAAAGAACATCGTCATCGATTCATTCTATACCACATTCAACGGAATGGGCAGTCTGGCGTTTAAGCCGGTGGCGGGGGAACAGTATAACGCCAGCTGGACAGACGAATTGGGGAATGTGTATACGACTCCTGTTCCGGCAGCCAGGGCAAACGGCCTGGTCTTACACGCGGATCCTTATCATAATGACCAGTTGCATTACAAACTGGAAAAATCGGCGGATGCCAGCAACCTGGGCAGGATCCTCGTTATTGGGACCATCAACCAGAAAGTGGTTTATCGCAAAAGCCTGAACCTGGAGAATAACACGGCAGAAGACCATATTTCCACATCTTCCTTTCCCTTCGGAGTTTTACAACTGACGGCTTTTGACAGGGATATGTCGCCCCTGGCTGAAAGGGTCGTATTCATTAATAACCGGAAAGCCTACGCGAAAATTCAGATGAAGAAAGAAATAATCAGTCTGAATAAAAGGGCACGTAACGAAATTTCCATCGAAATGCCTGACAGCGGGGTGACCAACCTGTCCATTTCCGTTACGGATGCGGGACTGGGTTATGACAGCAGCCAGAATATCTACACCGATCTGCTGATCGCCGGAGATGTAAAAGGTATCATACCGGATGCCGCTTCCTTTCTTGCAAATCCGGTAGACGCCGACGAACACCTGAATCTGTTGCTCCTGACACATGGATGGAGAAGATTTGACTGGGAATCGGTCGTATCGGGGAAAATTCCTGAATTAAAATATCCCAGGGATGCCGGATTCCTTTCCATTCATGGGGAAATCCGGAACAGCCTGAACCTGGATACCCGGGATTCCATGGCACTCCTGATGATTTCGCGCGACCGGAAAAAACATGTACTGAAACTACCGGTGAATGAAAACGGAAGGTTTGGACAGGACGGGTTGTTTTTCTACGATTCCGTTCAGGTGGTTTACCGTTTCAATCATACCGCCAAGCTCAACAATAATGCACAGATCAGTTTATACTCCGGCCTGCTGCCTGCTTTAACGCCCGCAAAAGCGGATGAACCTGCTTTTTCCTGGATGCAAGTGCCCGATGTGATTCTCGAAAAAGAAATGAACGGCAACCTCATTGAAACCCGTGATAATTCCGTTCCCTCCACAGCCATGAGTTATATCGTGAGCCCGAAAACAGATTCCGTGGGGAAAAATACAGAGAGTGCCGCCCATTACCTGGCCGATAACTTTGTGGGTATGCGTTTCCCCAATACATTGAAGGAAAACGCACCTGTGGCAGACGGAAGGCTTGCCTCCTATAAACCCGGCAGGACTCCCGTTCCGCATAGCAATGTGAATGTCACACTCGATGGTACACCTGTTGCGATGGATGATTTGAAGTCCGTCAATATGAAAGAAGTACTCTTTATAAAGTTTCTTCCGAAATCAAACCAGAAAGGACTGCCTACCCTGGCTATCACCAGCCGGCAGACCCTGGATCAGGCCGGTATTATGGAAAACAAAACCGGGTACGCTGTCATTACGGGATACACGCCGGTAAGGGAATTTTACCATCCGCATTATGATAATAAGATAACAGATTACCAGGCTACAGATTTCAGGTCAACCCTGTACTGGAATCCGAAATTCCGCCTGGATAAAACCCATCGTAAAATGAGTTTTGTCTTTTATAATAATGATATCAGCAATAAATTCCGGATCGTGGTAGAAGGAATGAACCAGGATGGAAAACTCTGCCGTATTGAAGAAGTCATTAAATAAAAATCCCTGTTGAAACCTTTAAACCTATACTATGCTAAACGCCGAATTTACCCTGAATGTACTCAGCCTGATCCTTCTGGTATCAGGAGCTCTGATCGTTGGTTACGGTTTAAGAAGCCGCCAGCTGAAGAAAAAACAACTTAAAATTTCTGAACTCAGAAGGGAAATCGTGTATACCCATGCGCAGATCCTGGAATTGCAAACGGAATATGTGACCCTGGAAAAATCAATGAATGTAAACAAGGCGACCGTACTGCCCATCAAGACCGTGGTTGCAGAGAATAAAGAATCAGCAGCCTTATAGTTTTTATTTGCCGGTAAATGCCGGCGGACGTTTTTGCAGAAAAGCACCCACCCCTTCCCTGAAATCACGGGTATGGCCGGCTTTATGCTGGAATTTTTTCTCGAGCTCCAGTTGTTGTTCCAGGGTATTGGTAGAAGATTCCATCAATGCTTTTCTCGTGAGTATAAGTGCCGTCGTCGGCAGTTTGGCCAGGGACTCAGCCAACTGGTTTGTTTTCTCCACAAAATCATTTTCTTCAAAACAGGCATAGATCATGCCCATACGTTCCGCGTCTCCCGCGGAAATCTGATCTCCCAGCATCATCAGGGCGGTCGCTTTTTGTAAACCGACCAGCCTGGGTAAAAAAAATGTTCCTCCGCAATCGGGAATCAGGCCGATTTTAGAAAATGCCTGTACGAACCTTGCAGAAGCAACGGCCACAACGATATCGCATGCCAGGGCAATATTGGCGCCGGCCCCGGCTGCAATACCGTTCACGGCGCATAGTACCGGTTTGCGGATGGTTTTTAATAAACGGATCACGGGGTTATAATATTCATCAATCACTTTTTCAAAGTCGGGCAACTGATCCGGCGGAAATTCCGCGAGATCCTGTCCGGAACAGAATGCTCGTCCGGCACCCGTAAGTACCACGGCCCTCACGGATTCATTTTCATCGCAGGCGAGTAACTGATCCTGCAGTTCCAGCGCCATGGTCCGGTTAAAGGCATTCAGTTTGTCCGGGCGGTTCAGGGATAGACGGGCTACCGGGCCCTTCAGTTCAAACAGGATCTCTGGCATATAAATGGGTTTTTAATGGCATTTAAAATAATCGAAGGGTTCGCGGCAGTCGAGGCATCGGTATAATGCTTTACAGGCCGTGGATCCGAAGCGGCTGATGGGTTCTGTATTTTTTGAAAGACAATGTGGACAGGAAACCGGCTGGTCTTCCCCGGTCAGTCCGCAGCCCTGTTTTGCCGGCGGAGCGATGCCGTAGGCCTGCAGTTTTTGTTTCCCGGATTCGCTCATCCATTCGGTTGTCCATGCCGGTGAGAGCACCTCTTGAATTTCTACGTTTAAAAGTCCGTGTCTTGCGAGTGCCGACCGGATATCGTCCCGGATGGTCTCCATGGCGGGACAACCACTATAGGTGGGTGTAATCTGAATCATTATTTTATCGCCGCAGACCTCCACCTGACGCAGGATGCCGATATCGGAAATACTCAGCACCGGAATTTCCGGGTCTTTTACTTCTGATAAAATGGTCATGACCTGCTCTTTATCCATCATGTTTTATTCTGCCGTTTCAGTTCCGTTCTTACCCATTTCCATACTACCAGCTACATCCGGGATAAGCTCTTTGAAGAAATTGCATTTCTGCCAGCAGGTGACCCAGATGTTCCGAATGAACGCCCCTTTTGCCGGAAAGGATCTGCAGGGGGTTTTTCCCTGGTAAAAGGGTTGGAAGGGTGGCGGATTCCAACACCCGGTTCACGCGATGATACCATTCGTCTTTCAGGATTTCCGGTAAAATGCCCGCTCCTGATGCTGCCGCTTCGTATTCAAAATCCACCGGGATGAATAATTCTGCGATCCAGGGATTCAGTGTCTGCATCGCTTCCACCATGCGTGCTCTGCTTTCTTCCGTTCCGTCTCCGAGGCGGATCACCCACTCACTGCTCCATTTTACGTGATAGATGGTTTCTTTGACTGACTTCTCGCAGATGCCCGCGATTCCGGGATACCGGCTCTTTAAAAGTTCTTTATAAAGCAGTAACTGGTATGTGCTGATATAAAATTGCCGGAGCAGGGTCCGGGCCCAGTCGCCGTTTTCCTGTTCTGCAAGGATGCAGTTTCTGAATTCAAAGTCATCTCTCAGATAAGCGATATCATCTTCGGTAATATTCCTCGCCGGGTGCTGACTCATTGATTCGCACGGCGGCAAGCTGGTAAAAATGCCTGGCCTGCCCGATCAGGTCCAGGGCAATATTGGAAATAGCGATATCCTGTTCCAGTACCGGTCCGTGGCCGGTCCATTCGCTGTTTCGGTGACCGAGGATCAGGGCATTGTCGGCCTGGTGGATGATATAGGTTGAAATCAGGTCCATATTACATGTTTTTCAACTCATCCGGAAGATGGTAGAAACCGGGATGCCGGTATACCTTATCGTTGGCGGGATCATAGAAGGAACCGGATTCGGCGGGGTTCGAAGCATGGATGTATCTGCTTTCCACGACCCAGATGCTGATGCCTTCGTTACGGCGGGTATATACGTCACGCGCATTTTCAATTGCCATCTGCGCATCGGCGGCATGGAGGCTGCCCGCGTGTTTGTGGTCCAGTCCCTGCCGGGCGCGGATGAATACTTCCCAGAGCGGCCAGTTTTCATCAGGTGGTATGGCTTCCATACATGACGTGTTTGGTTGAATCATTTTTTTTAGCAGCAAACGCGGCGGCTGCCTCGCGGACCCAGGCGCCTTCAGCATGCGCTTTTTTCCTGGCTTCGAGCCGTTCGCGATTGCAGGGACCGTTTCCTTTTAATACTTCATAAAATTCTTCCCAGTTGATTTCGCCGAAATCATAATGTTCTCTGTTCTCATTCCATTTTATTTCAGGATCGGGCAATAGCATGTTCAACGTTTTTACCTGGTCCACACAGGCATCCACAAATTTTTGCCGCAGCTCGTCGTTGCTGAAGCGTTTGATCTTCCAATGCATGCTGAGCCGGCTGTTGGGTGAAGCATCGTCGTTCGGGCCAAACATCATCAGCGATGGCCACCACCAGCGGTTGATGGCATCCTGGCACATGGCTTTCTGTGCTTCGCTTCCGCGGCTTAATGTAAGCAGGATCTCAAATCCCTGGCGCTGGTGAAAACTTTCTTCCTTGCAGATGCGGATCATGGCGCGGGCATAGGGACCGTAGGATGCACGGCAGAGCGGCACCTGGTTCATGATGGCTGCGCCGTCCACCAGCCAGCCGATAGCACCAATGTCGGCCCAGGTCAGGGTGGGGTAATTAAATATCGACGAATACTTCGCCATGCCGGCATGAAGTTGTTCAATCATTTCATCGCGCGTGATACCCAGTGTTTCCGTCGCTGAGTACAGGTAGAGACCATGCCCGGCTTCATCCTGTACTTTGGCGATCAGGGTGGCTTTCCGGCGCAGGGACGGGGCACGGGTGATCCAGTTCCCTTCCGGCAGCATGCCCACGATCTCACTGTGCGCATGCTGCGACATCTGGCGGATCAGCATCCGGCGGTAGTCGTCCGGCATCCAGTCCTTCGGCTCGATGCGGATCTCTTCCTCTATCTTCCGGTCAAATATTTCCTGTTCTCGGGCAGGCATATGGCAAATTACACCATTCCGTATAAAAAAACGGATAAAAAACTAACGGGTGTTAGTATGTATCGGGTAGATTATTTAAACTTTCCGGAGCACATGTAACATTCAGATTCAAATAAGCTGGTTGCTGCCATTATAGTGATCCATAACAGTAGTCCGGGGCAGACTTACCATAGAAAAGTCCCTGCTGAACCGGCAGGCAGCGTGGCAGTAACCCATTTGCCCTGGTAACGTAAATTAAAAGAGGCTGATACGGTATAGTCATTTATTACGATCAATACTTTTTTCCCGGCTGGTGTTAGAAAAGCAACATTCGGGAAATTACCGGTTTGGTTACTGGCGATGCGTACCGAGCCCGGGGGAACAAATTTAGATGCCTGTGCAATGATATAGTATCCGACATTTCTGGAAACATCAGAACCGTTTATTGTCAATGCGCCCTTGCAGGTAGTACAGCCGCCCGGGGTGTGCGGGCCAAAAGAAGCATCATTGGCCAGGTTCCATTCAAGCGCATTGCGGCTCCAGTTGTTCATCGATCCGATAACTACATTCGTCATATGCCATTGTAAATCGCCGGCAAAGCTGCCGGATGTTGAAGTATACTGTTCTGTAAAATATATATTTTTAGTGGGGAACGCATTATGCACCTGCGTAAGGGCGCTGATATTTCCCGCATACAAATGAAATGCGGAGCCGTCCACAAATGCATTGGCTGCCCCGTCACTTAATATAGTTAAGGGATAACCGGGATTGTCGCAATTATGGTCATAGACTACAATTTTTGCAGCGATGCCGGAAGCCTGAAAGGCCGGGCCCAGATTATTTTTTATAAATGCTGACTGGTCTGTTGCGGCCATATACATGCTCGGGTTATTGCCGGGATTCAGCGGTTCGTTTTGCGGCGTGACCGCATCAATGGTAATGCCCTGCGCTTTCATTTCCAGGATATATTTCACGAAATATTTAGCATATACATTAAAGTAAACCGGCAACAGGCTTCCGCCAATGGTGGAAGCGGTATCTTTCATCCACACCGGTGCGCTCCACGGAGCGGCGATGATTTTTATGGCAGGGTTAATGGCAAGGATTTGTTTCAGTACCGGTATCAAATCCGTGGTATCGGGCCCCAGGCTGAAATGAGTAAGGGCGGTATCTGTCTGACCCATGGGCATATCATCATAACTGAAAACAGAAGCATTCAGATCGGAAGATCCGATGGAAAGCCTGAGATAACTGATGCTTACAGAGGAGCTGTCGCTGCCGAACAATTCCTTTAGCAGGCTGGCCCTGCCGGACGCGCTCATTTGATTTATTACAAAAGCGCTTCCTCCCGTCAGGGTAAACCCAAAGCCATCGATGGTTTGAAATGTTTGTGTGCTGTCCACATCAATCATTTGATATGCATTGCGAATCGTATCGAAGGAAAGCGTTACAGACTGCCTTTGCAATAAGGCCGACTGATCGCCATTCGTGAGCCAGTAGCTGACGTCGTTTGCTCCGGTAGTAACCGGTGGAATGTTACCTGCGTTATTATTTGACGGGCTGGATTTTTTAGAACAGGATGAATAACCGGATACAATGATTAATAAAAACAGCAGTATGAATTTATGCATTTGTATATAATTGGTCTTCTGTTTAAACTTATTCACAAAAAAATCATTTCATCAAAAAATAAAACAAGTTATTCCCGGGTATGTATATCCAACCCAAAGTTGCATGGAACTTAACGGATGTCAAAATCAATTACCAGTTTCTCCGAAGCCGGATGCGCCTGGCAGGCGAGAATAAATCCCTCTTCGAGTTCTTCTTCAGCCAGTGCATAATTCTGTTCCATGGTCACTTTGCCTTCCACGAGTTTGGCGCGGCAGCTGGCGCAGACACCGGCGCGACAGGCATAGGGCAGGTCGGCACCGCCCTGTATGGCGGCTTCGAGGATCGTAGGGCCTTCTAACGGAATTTCATAATCTGTTGACAGGCCATCCAGGCGGATCGTAACCAGGCTTTTTTCCTTTGAAGTTTCTTTTTTTACGTTACCTGTTTTGTCAGGAACCAAACCGGATTGCCCCGGATCGGAAAACAATTCGTAATGAATTTTTTTCTCCTGCACTTTTTGCGCGAGCAGCCAGTCACGCACTTCAAATATCATCGGGGCCGGTCCGCATAATAAATACTCCTGGTCCGGAGCCATCGGAACAATCTGTTTAAAGATCAACTCACATTTTCCGGCGTTTATGCGTCCTTCAAAAACCGGCGCATCCATTTTTTCGCGACTGAAAACGGGTATGAGCTGGAAACGTTCCGGGTAACTGTTTTTCAGGGCCATGAGTACTTCCCTGAATATGACGGAGCTGTGGTCGCGGTTCCCATAGACCAGGGTGAAGCGACTGAGCGGTTCTTCCTTTAATACTGTTTTCAGGATCGAGATCACAGGTGTGATGCCGCTGCCGGCCGCGAAAGCCACATAGTGTTTTTTATTCGAGGGTTGCAGGGGAAGAATAAAATTTCCGGTGGGGGCCAGCACGTCCAGTACCTGCGCCGGTTTAAAAAACGCATGGGCATGGGAGGAAAATTTCCCCGATTCCATTTTTTTTATGGCTACACGCAGTTCATTTTCGAAAGGACTGCTGCAAATGGAATAGGACCGCCTGATCTCCTCGCCGTCGACGATGGACCGGATGGTGATATTCTGACCTGCCCTGAACCGGAATTCATCTTTCCATTCATCGGGGATATGAAAGGAAACCGATATGCAATCCCCGGTTTCATTGCGTATATCCGATATCGTCAGGGGACGGAAATGTTTTGCCACAGTTATTTTTTTAGTCCTTCAATCAGGTATTTTACCATATTATTTTCCAAAACGTCCGGCGCGATGGTTTTCCTGGAACGGTGCCAGGATTCGATGCCGCTGATCGCGGAGAGCAGGGTGAGTACGGCCACATAGGGTTCGATGGACTTCATTTCACCGCGCTCAATGCCGCGGGCGATTATGTCGGATAAACTCCGGCGGTAATTTCTGCGCTGGTTCAGGAAGTTAGATAAATAGGGCTCGGGCAAATGTCTCCATTCATGGTCGGAGATATAAACGAATTCATACTGGTCCATCATCATCCGGATATGAAAGCGGATGATGAGTTCCAGTTTTTTCAGGGCGGGCTCCGGGCTGGCCTGCACGGCCTCCAGGTGCGAGAGGAAATCGTTGGCCACTTTAAAACAGATGGCCTGCAGGATTTCAGATTTGGACTGGATATGGTTGTAGAGACTGGCCGCTTCCACCCCTACATGTTCGGCCAGGTCGCGCATGGAAGCAGCTCCAAACCCTTTTTCCCTGAAAAGTTTGGATGCTTTCTCAATGATCACGTCTTTTTTACTGCTGTTTTTCCTGCTCCGGATCTTTGCCATGATGACGACAAAGATAAAACGAACGTTTGTTAGTTAAATTCGTTTTCATGCTGCAGGCAAAATCCTGTAGGTTTGCAGCGTTTTACCGGTCCCCGGTTATTTTTTTATCTATTTTATATTATGTCACTGATTTGTGTTGGCAGTATGGCCTATGATGCCATCGAAACGCCTTTTGGAAAGAGAGAAAAGATCGTGGGCGGCTCGGCCGTATATGTTGCTTATGCCGCTTCGAATTTCATAAAGCCCGTCAACCTGGTCTCCATTATCGGGAACGATTTTGAAGAATCGGAAATAAAGGCGCTGGAATCAAAAGGAATCTCGTTTGAAGGCGTGGAAAGAATTAAAGATAAAAAATCCTTTTTCTGGAGCGGCCGTTATCACCTGGATATGAATACACGGGATACCCTGGTAACCGACCTCAATGTATTGGCTGATTTTAATCCGGTGATCCCGGAAAATTTCCAGGATTCTGACTTCCTGATGCTCGGGAACCTCCATCCGGCCACGCAGATCAGCGTGATCGGCCAGATGATAAACCGGCCCCGGCTGATTGCTATGGATTCCATGAATTACTGGATCAGCAGCGCGTTGGGTGACCTGAAGAGAGTGCTCACGATGGTCGACGTGCTGATGGTAAATGATGCCGAAGCGCGGGAACTTACCGGGGAATATTCCCTTGTGAAAGCGGCCAGGAAGATCCTCGAACTCGGTCCGAAATTCCTGATCATTAAAAAGGGGGAACACGGGGCCTTATTGTTTCATGGTTATGATGTGTTCTTTGCCCCCGCTCTGCCACTGGAAGATGTATTCGATCCCACTGGTGCGGGCGACACGTTTGCGGGCGGATTCATGGGACACCTGGCGCGCACAAATGACATTTCATTTGAAAATATGAAAACGGCCGTTATTGTTGGTTCGGCCATGGCTTCTTTCTGTGTGGAGAAATTTGGTCCCGAACGCCTGAAAGAAATCAGTAAAGGCGAAATCGACGACCGCATCCGGCAGTTTATTGATCTCGTGAATTTTGATATCGCATTGGTTTAAGCTTCATGCTGAAAACGGAATGATGTTTTATTGCCGGAAGTATTAATCATTTACGAATCCACTCCCATATTCTTCTGTCAACGACTTGCCAATACACAAACCAGTTTCTTTTTTTTAACCGTTCCATCCGGTAAAAACAATTCAGCAACAATGATATAATGCCCCATGGGCAGCAGGTTCTGCTGGTCATCGAGCCCCTCCCAGCGGAAACTCCCGCCGGTTCCCCATAAAATATTGTTCACCAGTTTCCGCACCATTCTTCCATAGATATCATATATCGAAATACTGCCTATAAATCCCGCTGCAGGTAAATGATACTGTATAAAACAGAAGTCCCGGTATCCATCCATATCCGGCGAAAATACTTTCGGTTCAACCGAAATAAAATCAGTGCCTGCAGGATCCGCTGAGGATTCTGAATTTTTATAACCCGGCGTTCCGAATCCGGCAGTCTCGGCTGCAGAAGTCCAGTTGGATGCAAGGGAAGTGGGCAGGTCGCTGCGGATCCTTTCCAGTGAAACACCGCTTTCACCGGAGAGCAGGGGTGAATGCCAGTGATGATCATATGCGAGTTCATCCAGCAATTCCCCCGACGCATTCAGCAATACAACGTTTCCCTGGTCATCGGGCAGGGAAGGCAGGGCGGAAAGTGAAAGGATCCGGTCCGCAGCGGCCATGGGGTATTGCTGCAGCACCCAGTCTGCATTTTCCGTCAGCAGCAGATAATCTCCCGGGAAAAAAGTAAGACCATCAGTAGCCAGGCGCACCGGATCTTTCAGGTTTCCATTGAAATCTCTTCCGGTAAGGAATAAATCGTCGCAATTGATGATGTGCGGGCCCCGGTTATACAATTCCAGGTAATCATATCCATAGGGCGGCGGGTTGAAAAGGATTTCATTAAAAATAATATCGCCGCTTTCTGCTTTTTGGGAAAGGCCTGCCTTACAGCCATTACGCACGCTGATCTCATTGCCGCTGCAATCCAGGATCTGCTGTACAGATAACGTATAGATTTGACCCGGCATCATTGGTTTTTGCAAATGGATCCCGACCCGGTCAAATAAGGGGGGCAGGGCCATTGCGGAATCGGGTGAACCGATGCCCTCCGAAACCTGGTAGTCAGAAAGAGAAGACGCTGAAAGGCTGTCGACCGGCTCATCAAATAGTAAGATCAGGTTCAGGGAGTCCGGAGCGATGGCCCGGAGCAGGGATGGCGCCTGTCCATCGGGGTGCTGCCCGGCAACGGAATTTTTTTTACCCGGCGTTCCGCCTGCAGCCGATACACTGGCGGTCCAGTTTTCCCTGCCTGTGCAGGGACTGGAAAGGTCTGCCATCTCCAGGCTCCAGCCACCCCGGGCTTTTAATTCATTTTCATACCATGTCTGGTTATAATGAATGGCATGTATCACGGAGCCTGTCTCCGTGCTAAGGATAATATAACCGGACTCATTATTCAAAGAAGGAAATCCGCTCAGGCCCAGGCTGGGGCCGAACAGGCTGTAAGCCGCGGCGGACGACACACTACAAAGAATCAGGAAACTATCTGCCTTCAGCAGATAATCCGTTTTAATCGTTGCTGAACTGCTGCCATTACTGATCTTCCAGTGGCGCAGGTTATAATCGTAAGCTGAATGATTATGCAGTTCGATAAATGAACTTTCGGGCAGTCCGACGGCAGGCGCCGGATCCGGCAGGCATTCCGTGATCAGGACATCATAGCGGGACTGGGCCGTTGTAAACAGCGGCACCGGCATGCAGGCTAAACAAAAAGCCAACGCCCGTATAAGGTTCAAATAAAGCGTGAAAACTAAAGAGGGTAAGGCCGGCCGCCGCATAAAAAATCAGTTTCGTAAAAATAATTTGGTTTAAAAAAAAGGGTAGGTTATTTTTACGCCTCAAATGAACGTGATTTCAACCTATACAAAGAAGAGCACCAAGAAGCCCTGTAACCGGGGAGGTGCCTGAATTTTGTATATTCAAAATAGTAGAGCCTTCCCCGAATCGGGAAGGCTTTTTGTTTTTTAATAATTCAAAACCGAAAAAAAATGAAAGTTGCTGTTGTCGGTGCCACCGGGCTGGTGGGTACCAAAATGCTGGAAGTACTGGCTGAGAGAAATTTCCCTGTTACCGAACTCATTCCGGTGGCTTCTGAGAAGTCCGTCGGCAAAAAACTGCTCTTTAAAAACAGGGAATGGTCTGTGGTGAGTGCAGCAGATGCTATTAAAGCAAAACCGGCCATTGCGATATTTTCTGCGGGTGGTGGCACTTCCCTGGAATGGGCGCCGAAATTTGCCGCGGCAGGCATTACGGTGATCGACAATTCCTCGGCCTGGAGAATGGATCCCACCAAAAAACTGGTCGTACCCGAACTCAATGCCGATGCATTGACCAAAGAAGATAAAATCATTGCCAACCCCAACTGCTCCACCATTCAGATGGTTGTGGCCCTGAACCCGCTTCATTTGAAATATCATATCAGGAGAATCGTGGTGAGCACCTACCAGAGTGTAACCGGCACAGGCGTGAAAGCGGTGAACCAGCTCATGAACGAACGCAAGGGCGTACAGGGGGAAATGGCTTATAAATATCCGATTGACCTCAACGTGATTCCGCAGATCGATGTGTTCCTGGACAACGGTTATACCAAAGAAGAAATGAAGATGGTGAATGAAACCAAAAAAATCATGCGCGACGATTCCATCCGGGTAACTGCTACAACGGTGCGTATACCGGTCGTGGGCGGACATAGCGAGGCGGTGAATGTGGAATTTGAAAAAGACTTTGACCTGGCGGAAGTGAAATCACTTCTGGAAAAAGCACCGGGCGTCATAGTGGTCGACAATCCCGCCAAACATGAATATCCCATGCCGAAAGATGCTCATAACCGGGACGAAGTTTTTGTTGGAAGGATCCGGCGCGACGAAACCCAGCCGAAAACGCTGAACATGTGGATCGTAAGCGATAACCTGCGCAAAGGGGCGGCTACAAATGCGGTTCAGATTGCGGAATACCTGGTTAGTAAAGGGTTGGTTTAGTTATGAATTATGGGTTATGAGTCATGAATTATGAGTTATGAATTATGAGTTATGGGATTTGTATCATTATTTGTTACTGTTTTAGGATTTTACCCCAACTCATAACTCATAATTCATCACTCATAACTCATCACTAAACCCTGCCCCAGTTCTCCCCGCTCTTGATCCGGTACATCGTCATTTCACTCACCCCGTATTTATCTGCCAGTTTTTTGATCGTGAGCTGGCGGGTGCTGCTGGAAAGGGTTTTTTTAATCGACCTCACCTGGGTAGCGGTGAGTTTCAGACCGACGGGCCGGGAGGACTGAATTTTTTTATAAGCGAGTTTGGCCGGACTTTTCTGCTGGTGTGAAATCATATCTTCCAGGCCGACCCATTTTAAATTCTTTACCGAGTTGTCGGTTTTATTATGGTTCAGGTGGATCACATATTTTTGTTTGGGAGAAGTTTTTCTGACGAACATCCGGGCGATTTCCCGATGCAGGTAAAGGGTTCCGTTATTGCCCGGCCGGTGCAGGTTCAGGGTTTTATAACCGGTCGTTACCGAACCATTCAACAGTTTACCATCCGTATATAAGTCTTCATAATAACTGGCCACGCGGCCGGAAGAGGAAAGTGCGTATTTTTTGCGAAGTTGTTTCCAACCCGGGAACATGAGCGGTTTCCAGGTTTCGCCAGGAATTTTTTTTATCATGGCTTTGGTTTTACTAAAGTTACAAAAAACAATAGCGAAAAGCTTGTGAAAAATTCCTTAGTTCTTACTGACCGATCCGATAAACTGCAGGAATTCTTTTTCCGTGAGGATTTTTATCGATGGGATCTTTTTCGCTTTTTCCAGTTTGGATCCGGCTTCCTCCCCCACTACCAGGTAGTTGAGCTTGCTGCTGACGCCGCTTAAAATTTTTCCGCCCTGCGCTTCCACAAGGGCCTCGGCCTCGCTCCTTTTCAGTTCATTCAGGGTTCCTGTAAATAGAAAACTCTGATCAGCCAGGCTGCCGCCGGTCCGTTCGGAACGGGTGCTGCGGAAGTTCAGTCCCAGGGATTCCAGTTTCGCAAGCATCCTGATATTATCACTGTTTTTGAAAAAAGCGAAGATGCTGCCCGCCACTTTGGGACCTACATCTTCCAGAGCCTGTAATGCTTCCAGGGAAAAATCCTTAAAATCCATCAGGTAGTTCACGGCCTTGCCCAGGGTTTTGGCCGTGGCCTCGCCCACATAGCGGATGCCCAGGGCATAGATCAGGCGATACATCGGCTGTTTTTTGGAATCTTCGATGGCCGACTGCAGGTTATGGATACTTTTCTCCCCGTATCCTTCCAGTTCCGCAATCTGATGGAACGGGAGATGGTATATGCCCGGAATATCTTTTAAAAACCCGAGTTCAAAAAACTTCTGCACATTGGCGGTCCCGAAACCCCGGATATCCATGGCATCCTTGCTGGTGAAATGGATGATCCGTTCCACAACCTGGGCCGGACAATTGATATTGATGCAGCGCAGCACGGCTTCATCCGGAACCCGCACCAGTTCATCCCCGCAGGCCGGGCAATGGGTGGGGAACGTGATTTTTTTCTCTTTGCCCGTTGCGCAGTTCCTCGAGGGGTTTTACAATATAGGGGATTACATCTCCGGCGCGTTCTACCAGAACGGAGTCGCCGATCCGTAGATCCTTTTGACGTACCACGTCTTCATTAAAAAGGGAAACCGATGCGACCGTCACCCCGCCGATGGCCACGGGTTCAATTTTCGCAACCGGTGTAATACTGCCGGTACGGCCTACCTGGAATTCGACTTTTATCAGTTTGCTGGTAGCCTGGCGGGCTTTGAATTTAAAGGCCATGGCCCATCGGGGATGATGGGTGGTCATGCCCATTTTATCCTGGAGAGCGAAATCATTCACTTTGATCACCATGCCGTCGATTTCATAGGGCAGCTGATCACGTCCGGATTCAAAAGACAGGCAATAATCAATCACGGGCTGAATTCCTTTAAATACCTTTTTTTCTTTTTTCGGACTCCGGAAACCCAGGTCCCAGAGCATTTCCAGCGAATCGCTGTGGGTATGGGGTGCTTTCTTCGAACGGGCATCATGGGCTGCTCCCGCTTCAGCCATTTCCCCTTTTTTTATATCCAGGTTCTCTGTCGAGGCATAATAGCTCATATGATATAAAAACGCTTCCAGGTTCCGGCGGCTCACTTCGGCCGGATCTTTCATGCGAAGGGAGCCTGCGGCTGCATTCCGGGGGTTGGCCAGCGGGGGCAGCTGCTGTTCCTCCAGCTGCCGGTTGTATTTTTTAAAATTTTCCTTATTCATCAGCACTTCACCGCGGATTTCCACCTGTTCAATTCCATAACGGGAAAAAGCGGCCGAAAGGGGTACGGAACGTGATCTGCCTGATATTGACCGTTATCTCGTCGCCTTCCACCCCGTCCCCCCGGGTGGCACCGCGAACCAGGAGGTCATTTTCATAGACCAGGGAAATGCTGGCTCCGTCGAACTTGGGTTCCACACAATATTCTATGATGTCCAGTGCGGTCATCTCCCGGGCTTTCCGGTCCCAGTCTGCCAGGTCCTCCGCATGATAGGAGTTCTCCAGAGAAAGCATGGGCACCAGGTGGTGGACTGTCGGGAAATTTTTTGTCAGCTCACGGGCCACGCGCCGGGTGGGGGAATCAGGCGTGATGGCGTCCGGGTATTCGGACTCCAGTTTTTCGAGGGCCTTATATAATACGTCGTATTCGGGATCGGAGAGCAGGGGGTCATTCAGGATGTAATAACGGTATTCATGAAAAACCAGCACCTGGCGCAGGGAAACCAGGTCTTTCCGGTTCAGGCTTTTTTGGGTAACCCGATGTAGCAGCGATTTGCTGAGGTCCTGCAACTGGCGGGTCTGGTCGGAACTATACATACATTCGGTTTATCAACTTATTTTCCAGGACTACGTATGATATAAATCATGTAGGGGTAAACATTTAGCTGATCTGGATTATATTTAACCTGTTGAAGAGGCTGTTACAAATTTACGTGTATGAGTAATGAAAAACTGCCAAGGCGGAAAGATATCAAAGCGGTTCTGAAACAATTGCAAAGTGACGGGCTGATCGGGATTTCCGTGGACTGCGTGATTTTCGGGTTTGATGAAAACGAACTCAAAGTACTTCTGATCAAATCAGATTTAAAACAGTTTGAAGGAAAATGGTCCCTGCTCGGGGATCTCGTGCACCGGGATGAGGACCTGGACCAGGCAGCCTACCGGATTTTAAAGGAACGTACGGGCATGGACGATGTATACCTGGAGCAGGTGAAAAGTTTCGGAGATGTGATCCGTCATCCGGCGGCCCGGGTGGTGACCATCGCCTATTGTTCACTCATTAATATACAGCAGCACCGCTTACAGAAAGACGATAATGAACTTCACTGGCACAGACTCAGTGCAGACATGGATATGGCCTTTGACCATCAGCGCATACTGGATGTCTGCCACGAATGGTTACAGAAACGGGTGCAGGAACATCCGCTCGGGTTCAGCCTGCTGCCACAGAAATTTTCCCTCCGCGAATTACAGAATCTCTACGAAGCGATCTTGGGGATCAAGCTGGACCGGAGAAATTTCAGGAAGAAATTTTTTTCGATGGATGTACTGGAAGATACCCACGAACTGGAATACGATGTGCCCCATCGCCCTGGCAAGCTGTATAAGTTCAATTATGTAAAATATAAAACCAAGGAAGGACGGAAATTTATGCGTCTGGATTTCTGACGCAACCCGCTAATGCATTGCAGCGTTTCAAAGATGTTTAATGTCTTGATGGTTATTAGGCTATTTTAATATTCTTTAGGCAGAAAGATTTTTTTTACTATTTTGTTAAATTCTGCAGAATAAATACTATTTTAGCTGCTTAATTGCTTAAACCATTGATTATGACCATGAAACGATTGCTTAAGGGGATCTCTGTCCTCTTACTATGTGTATCCTTTACACTATCAGCTTTCTCCCAGACAAAAGTTATTACCGGTACCATTACAGATGACAAGGGGGCTCCTATACAGGGTGCATCCGTTGCTGTAAAGGGTGCTAAAGGCGGAACCACAACGGATGCCAGCGGCGCATTTACGCTGACGGTTGCTGAAGCCGCCAAATCTTTAGTTGTCAGTTCTGTCGGGTTCAACCAGCAGGAAATCAGTATTGCAAATCAGTCCACCGTAAATGTCAGTTTGATTTCCGCAGCCCAGTCGCTGAATGATGTGGTGGTGATTGGTTATGGTACAGTAAGACGGAAAGATGCCACGGGTTCCTTAACAACCGTTTCATCCAAAGAATTCAACCAGGGTGTCATTACCTCACCAGACCAGTTATTACAGAATAAGGTGTCTGGTCTGGAAGTCACTTCCAACAGCGGACAGCCGGGAGCTGCAACCACCGTGAGAATACGTGGTAACAGTTCCGTACGTGGTGTAGGCAATCCTTTATATGTTATTGACGGGGTCATCCTGGATGGCAGAGATGCAAGACCCAGTGTTAATCTTGGCATTGGCGGATTTGGCCAGACGCCGGAGTCCAACCCCCTGTTATATATCAACCCTTACGATATCCAGGACATCACCATATTAAAAGACGCTTCTTCCACCGCGATCTATGGTTCAAGGGGCGCAAATGGCGTTATCGTTATGACTACCAAAACCGGAAGTTCCGGTGCCGTGAAACTGGAAGCCAATGCCTCCGTGGGTTTTAACGTGGGGTATATGAAAAAGTATGATATCCTGAGTCATGGACAGTTTCTTACGGCCCTGAATAAATATTCCCTGGATACTCTAACTGGTTCTCAAAGTCTAAATAAAGGAAGCTCGGTAGATCCCATGCAGGATATTACCCAGAGCAACCCGATCCAGAACTATTCGGTTGCACTGAGTGGCGGTAATGAAAACGGAAAATTCCGCGCTTCATTCCTGGCATCTTCCACACCCGGATTAATCCAGGGTAATAAACTGAACAAGTACATCGGATCCTTTTCAGGGAATTATAAATTCTTCGATAAAAGATTAAGCATTGATTTCAATGTGATTGATGGCTATGATGCGGAAAATATCGTTCTGGCTTCCAACACGGCCGGTTCACAGGGTAACCTGATCAGTTCGGCGCTTCAATGGAACCCAACCGCATCTTATTATAATCCGGATGGTTCATTTGTAAATCTCGGGAACGGTACGCCCAACCCCATGATGCTGCTGAAGGCTTATAATGATGTCGCCAATGTGAACACGGTATTGGGAAATATCTCAGCCAGCTTTAAAATCCTGGATAACCTGGTATATAAATTCCAGTATTCCATCAACCAGTCTGACGGGGTGAGAAATACCAACATAGATGGTTTTGTGAGAGGTCTGAACCCGATTGACGGAAATGGACTGGGCATCATTTCAAATGCCGGACTTACTTCCCAGACATTCGATCATACCTTAACTTATAATACCAATCTGACACCGGATCTGAGATTTACCGCCCTGGGTGGTTTTGAATACTGGAAATCCAATTTCAGTAATTCGAATTTCGGTGCTCAGACTTTCGACTTCAACCTGAACGAATTGACCCTGGGAACCGCACAGTACACGGATATCCTCCAGGACGGGAAAACACTGATTCCTCCATTTGTATTCAGAGATATCACTACTGAAGTCCAGTCTTATTTTGCCCGGGTGGACTTCAATTACAAGGATAAATATTACCTGACCGGTACCTTCCGTGCAGATGGTTCCAGTAAGTTTGGTGCCAATAACAAATACGGTTATTTCCCATCCGTTGGCGCCAAGTGGAATATTGCGAATGAAGATTTCATGAAAGACAATACACTCTTTTCAGGGCTCTCCCTTCGCGCAACCTGGGGAATTACCGGTAGCCAGGACTTTCCGGCTGGTGCTTCCATTGACCAGTACTCTTACTTCTCTTACGGATCTGCAGGCCAGGTTAATGCCGGTAACCCGGATCTGAAATGGGAATCTACTACACAGTATGATTTCGGTCTGGACTTCCAGTTATTCAAAGGCAAGGTTTACGGAACCCTGGATTATTATAATAAGGATAAAACAAATATCCTGTTCCAGGGTATTGTTATACAGCCCGCTCCGCTTGGAGCAACCGTATGGTATAACCTGCCGGGCCATCTGATCAATAAAGGGTTTGAGGTTTCTCTGGGAGCCAACATTATTGATCACAAGGATTTCAGCTGGGATCTCTCCGTTAACTTTGCGACCAACAGCAACCTGATGACCAACTTTTACAATCCCGGATCCAATCAGCCCATCATGATCAATACGGGTCAGATCAACGGTCAGGGCGTATCCGGTACGCTGGGCCAGGTGATTACCAACAACCAGCCGATTGATGAATTTTACCTGAAACCTTTTGGCGGTTTTGACCAGAAAGGAAACCAGATTATCGGTCAACCTGGTTCGGAATATTTTGCAGGTAATCCGAACCCGACCAACCTGTTTGGTGTAACGACTACCCTAAGATATAAGAAGTTAAGCCTGGTTATCAACGGGGGTGGAGCCAGCGGATTCCTGATCTATAATAACACGGCTACATCCGTAACGAATATCTCCGGTATCGCCCAGGGAAGAAATATAGACCTGAACGCTTATAATTCAGCAGAACAGCCCAGCAGCGGGGTAGGTGCATCCGCCAGGTTCCTGGAAGACGGCAGTTATTTCAAACTGCGTAACGCTTCCCTGAACTACTCGATCGGGAATATTGGCAACTATATCAAAAACTTGAGCGTATATGTGAGTGGTACCAACCTGTTTGTGATCACCGGATTCTCAGGATTTGACCCGGAAGTGAATATTGATAAATCAAATGCTGGATACCCTTCCAGTTCCATAGAATATATTCCTTATCCGACTCCGAGAAGTGTTGTGTTTGGAGTGAATTTCTCTCTTTAATCTTTATAAAACAGAGCATATGAAAATATCAAAATATATTAAAATCTCCTCCCTGCTGGTTCTATCAGGGCTTGCAGGTTGTACGAAACTCACAGAGTCTTATAAGACTACGATACCAGCTTCTCAGGCAGCCAGCGTATTGACTGCGGATTTGTTACTCGCGCGGGCATACAATGACATTCCGGGTCCCTTTACCGGGCAGAGCAATGTGTTTTCCCTGGAAGAAAATTCAACGGACGAGTCCCTGGTTCCTACCCGCGGTGGGGACTGGGATGATAATGGTGTCTGGAGGGTAGTTCATAATCATACCTGGAATGCCGACCACCAGCAGGTGATCGACGTATTCAATGGGTTGAACGCCATGAACTTTGATGCAACCAACGTGCTTAATTTCAGTCCATCCAAGGAACAGGCTGCAGAAGCAAGGGTTCTCCGTGCCATCGCCTTGTATTATCTCCTGGATATATATAACCAGTTCCCGGTGAGAAACCCCGGAGACACCCTTTTAAATGCGCCGAAGGTCTATTTCGGGGTTGATGCCTGTGATTTTCTCATCTCAGAACTGAATACGGTTTTACCGGATCTGAATCCTGCCAACGGGAACACAAAAATAGGTCCGGATGCCTGCAAATTCATGCTCATGAAATGTTACCTGAACAGGGGTGCTTATAAGAACCGTGCGACTCCGACTTTTGATGATGCCGATATGCAGCAGGTGATTACCCTGGGCAATCAGATCATTACGGGTGGTAAGTATTCCTATATGCCGAATTATTTCGGGAATTTTAATTTCTCCAACTCCGGTTCAACAGAAGGAATTTTTATTTATCCAGGTACTCCCGGACAAACAGTTAATAATCCGGGTATGAATGCCCGCTGGATGATGGGTTTCCATTACAATGAATATACCGGCCAGGCACCTAATGCGGGCTGGAACGGGTTCTCTACCACCAGTGATTTTTATAACAGCTTCTCTCTGGAGGAACAACCAATTATTCACTTGCCGATACTTCCATTGATACAAGAATCGGACGCAGAAGAAGCTTCTGATCCGACTACTACCATCAACTCAGGTATCCGTCCCGGATTCCTGGTAGGTCAGCAATATGATCAGAATGGTGTTGCCTTAAAAGACAGAAAAGGTAATCCGCTGGCTTTCGATCCCAATATATCATCTACCATGATCGAAACAGGTTCTAACCTGGAAGTAACCGGTATCCGGGTTGCCAAGTATGTACCTGATTTCTCTGATCCGGGTGGAAAGTATTATTCCAGCAATTCAGGGAACTCCTTTATGTTCTTCCGTTATCCTGAAGTGGTATTGATGGTTGCTGAAGCCTATATGCGTCGAAGCAACACCGGATAACGCATCCGCCCTGGCCCTGATTAACGGACTCAGATCAGCGCGTGGTGCTTCTACAGTTGCTTCTCTTGCCTCTGGTGAATACTGCCAACTGTGGATGATCCGAATACATTGCTGGCGGAACGTGGCCGTGAACTGTACTTTGAATCTGTAAGAAGAACCGACCTGATCCGTTTCGGAGTGTATCTTATTGCCATGGCAGTACAAACCAAGCGATGATCCTAAAAATCTGATTTTCCCGGTTCCAAATCAGGCACTCGGTGTGAATCCGAACCTGATCCAGAACCCCGGCTATTAATTTATAAAGCTTTCCTATTTATTGCAAAAGGCCATTATTTAATAATGGCCTTTTGTAATTTTATCCTTCCTGCGTGAAAGATTTCATGGAATGATTCATGCATCTCTACATTATGAACAGTATGACCCGGTACCTTTTTTTTCTTCCCGTCTGCATGATTTTTTTGTGTTTTTCCTGTAAGCAAAAAAAGGAGGCAAAACCATTATTTGAACTGGTTGAAAATTCCGGAGTGGATTTTAATAATAAGGTAACTGACGGCAAACTCGAAAACAGTTTCCTGTTCAGGAACTTTTATAACGGGGGTGGCGTGGCCGTCGGTGATCTGAATAACGACGGACTGCCGGATATTTTTTTTACCTCGAATATGGGGGATAATAAAATTTACCTGAACAAGGGAAATTTCAGGTTTGAGGATATTACGAAACATGCAGGTATTGTGCAGGACAGCATGTGGAGTACCGGGGTGGTATTTATGGATATTAACCACGACGGCTGGCTGGATATATATGTGTGCAATTCGGGTCATATGAGTACGGGCCACAGGAAGAATCAGCTATATATCAATAACCATGACCTGACATTCACGGAATCTGCTGCTAAATACGGACTGGATATATCTGCCTATACCACCCAGGTTTCGTTTTTTGATTATGATAATGATGGGGACCTGGATTGTTTCATGATCGATAACAGTCCCATACCCGTTAATACGCTGAACAATTCAAACAGGCGCGATTTGCCGGATCAGGACTGGCCGGTGGAAAATTTTTTAAAAGGCGGCGGGGATCACCTGTACAGGAATGATAACGGGCATTTTACCGAAGTGACAAAGGCGGCCGGCATCCATGGCAGCCTGATCAGCTTTGGACTGGGAGTTTCAGTAGGGGATATCAACGGGGACGGTTACCCGGATGTTTTTGTTTCAAACGACTCCTACGAGCGGGATTATTTATATATCAACCAGCGGGACGGAACTTTTAAGGATGAAATGGAAGACTGGTTTGGCCATACCAGCTTTTCTTCGATGGGAGCTGATATTGCCGATATCAATAACGACGGATATCCGGAGATCTTTACCACCGATATGCTTCCGGAAGATGATTATCGTTTAAAAACCCTGGGAGCTTTTGATAATATTGATTTGTATAATGCCAAATTCAAGGCCGGGTTCTATCATCAGTACGTAAAGAACTGCCTGCAGCTGAATAACCGGAACGGAAAATTCCTGGATATCGCCAATTATGCCGGTGTTTCCGCCACCGACTGGAGCTGGGGCGCGCTGATGTTTGATATGGATAATGACGGCTATAACGATATCTATGTTTGTAACGGAATCAATAAGGATGTGACGAACCTGGATTTCATGGATTTCTTTGCCAACGACGTTTTGCAAAAAATGGTGCTGAGCGGAAAGAAGGAAGCATCGGATGAAATTCTGAAACATGTACCCATTCATCCCATGCTGCATAAGGCATATCGGAACCTGGGAAACCTGGCGTTTTCAGATGTGGGACAGGCCTGGGGGTTTACACAGGCTTCTTTTGCCAACGGGGCCGCTTATGCCGACCTGGATAATGACGGAGACATGGACCTGATCATTAACAATGAAAACGGACCGGCATTTATTTATAAGAATAACGCAAGGGAATTAAATAAGAATAATTATATCGCCGTTCGTTTGCAGGGAACCGGCAATAATACATTTGCGATCGGGAGCAAAATCAAAATCTTCCAGGGATCCCGGGTCTTTTACCGCGAGCTGTTTCCCAGCCGTGGCTTCCAGTCCTCCGTGGATTATAAACAGATTTTCGGACTGGGAAAAATAACGCAGGTGGATTCGATGGTCATCACCTGGCCTAATGGCAGCACACTCCGGTACGATCATCCGGCAATCAATAAAGAATATACCATTTCAGAAACCGCACAACCCGCGGCGCCACCCGTACCGTACATGAAAAAAACGGATTCTGTTTTGTTCAGTCTCGTTAAATCCCACTTCGATAAACACGAGGAAGATAATAATATCGATTTCTATTATGAGCACAATGTGCCCAAAATGCTGTCCCGCGAAGGGCCAAAAGCCGCTGTCGGGGATGTAAACGGCGATGGTCTCGACGACGTCTATATCGGGGGAACATCGGTGCATGAGGGCCAGTTATACCTGCAGACCCCGGACGGGCATTTTGAGAAAAAAGACGAACCCGGGTTTACCCCGTTCGTGGATTTCGAAGATGAAGCCGTTTTGTTTTTTGATGCAGATCATGATGGTGACCTGGACCTGTTTATCGGTCCGGGGGGAAATAATAACCAGCCTTTATCAAGGCAAATGCAAAACCGGTTATACAAAAATGACGGACATGGTAATTTCACCATCGATGCCGGTGCATTCGGGAATAATCTGAATGGCGTGAATACCGCCGTTGCCATTGCGTACGATTTTAATCATGATGGTGCGCCCGATCTGTTCGTGGGGGGAAGAAGCGTACCCAGGCAGTATGGAAGCTCACCGTCGAGTTACCTCTATGTAAACGACGGTAAGGGACATTTTACAGATATCGCCGCCACAAAAAATCCCGACATATCCAATATTGGTATGGTTACCGGTGCCTGCTGGGCAAATATAGGCGGGGGCCCTGATAAGGACCTGGTCATTACCGGTGAATGGATGACACCCCGTATTTTCAGTTTTAAAAAAGACCATTTTGTGGAATTGCCTACCAACCTGTCCGGTTTATACGGATGGTGGGAACAGGTGGCTGCGGCCGACGTGAACGGGGATGGTAAAATGGATCTGATCCTGGGCAATATCGGCGAAAACTTTTACCTGCGGCCAGATTCGGCCCGGCCCGTCAAACTCTGGATCAACGATTATGACCAGAATGGTAACATGGACAACATGCTCAGCAAAACGGTGGACGGGAAAGATGTGCCGGTTTTTTTAAAACATGACCTGGAGTTTCAGATGCCCATACTGAAAAAGCAAAATTTAAAACACGGCGATTTTGCAAAGAAAACCATCCAGGACCTGGTTCCGGAAGAATTATTAAAAACGTCCCTCGTTAAAAAATTTAATTATTGTCCGTCTGTTGTGGCCATCAATCAGGGTAACGGTCAGTTTATCATCCGTAAATTACCCACCATGGTACAGTTTTCTTCCGTGAATGCGATCCAATGCACGGACCTGAACGGGGACGGGTATCCGGATCTGATCCTGGGTGGAAATGAATTTGGATTCCTCCCGCAATTTGGCCGGCTGGACGGGAGTTTTGGAGATGTGCTACTGAACGATGGCAAAGGTAATTTTAGTTTCATGGAGAACGCCCGTTCCGGGTTAAACCTGCAGGGCCAGGTGCGGGATATCGGCCTGATCAAGGGGCAGAAAAAGACCCGCGTATTGTTTCTGATCAATGATGAATACCCGGTCCTTTATGAGACCGGAAGTAAAAAGTAAAATTATAAAGAGACGGAATTTCAAATTTTTTATGAAGAAGCGGTTGGAGTTTTGCATTGTTTTTTTTCTGATCCCGGGCTGGCTGGTTTTCCTGTCCGGTTGCAAACAGGCTGCCGAGAAACCACAACAACCTGTTTTATTTGAAGCCCTGGAGGCCCCGCGCACCGGGTTGGACTTCACCAATAAGCTGACGCCCACACAGGATTTCAATGTATTTAAATACATGTATTTCTATAACGGAGGCGGAGTCGGGGCTGCAGATTTTAATAATGATGGGAAAATGGATATTTTCTTTGCAGCCAACCAGGTTCCCAACAGGCTCTACCTCAATACCGGGGATCTTCATTTTAAAGATGTTACGGCAGAAGCACAGATCCCGGTTGATGGTGCCTGGTCTACCGGCGTCTCCATCGTGGATATCAACAATGACGGTCTCCTGGATATCTATATTTGCCGCGTCGGAAATCATGAAACCCTGCACAGCCACAACCAGCTGCTGATTTGCCAGGGCATTGATAAAAACGGCGTTCCCATTTATAAGGACGAAGCAAAGGAATACGGCCTTGATTTTTCCGGCTTCAGTACCCAGGCTGTTTTTTTTGATTATGACGGGGACGGAGACCTGGATATGTACCTGCTGAATCACTCGATTCACCAGAATGGAACATTCGGACCTCGTAAGGACCGGCTGGCTGTCAGCAATCCTTTGTCCGGCGACCGCCTGTACCGGAATGACGGTAATAAAAAGTTTACAGAGGTTACCAGAGAAGCCGGCATTTACAGTTCTGTGATCGGCTACGGGCTGGGTATCACGGCAGCGGATATTGACCTGGACGGTTATCCGGATCTCTATATCGGGAATGATTTTCACGAAAATGATTACCTGTACATCAACCGGCACAACGGAACGTTCCGGGAAGAACTGAATGACCACATGATGCATACCAGCCAGTTTACCATGGGTGTGGATGTGGCCGACATCAACAATGATGCATTTCCTGAAATCATCAGCATGGACATGCTTCCTTCCGATCCTTATATACTTAAAAGATCGGAGGGGGAAGACAGTTATGAAACGTTTTTTACCAAGATCGGTTATGGGTATAATTATCAGTATACCCGGAATAACCTGCAGCTAAACCGCCGTAACGGTCATTTCAGCGAGATCGGATTGTATTCGGGTATATATGCTTCCGACTGGTCCTGGTCTCCCCTGTTCTTTGATTTTGACAATGACGGTAACAAAGACCTTTTTATATCCAATGGCATTCCCAAGAGGCTGAATGATATCGACTATATCAATTTCATTTCGAACGTGGACCTGCAGGAGAAAATGAGATCCACCGGACTGGACGAGAAGGACATCAGCCTGATCGACCGGTTTCCGCAGATCAAGATCCCCAACCGGTTTTTTAAAAACGGTCCCGAACTGCAGTTTACCGATATCAGTTCGGAAATCAAAAACGACCGGAACACCTATTCCAACGGTGCCGTATATGCGGATTTTGATAATGACGGGGACCTCGATGTGCTGGTGAATAATATCGAAGACCCGGCCCTGCTCTATGAAAATAAAAGCAACGACAAACGGGACAAAGCCTTTGTTGAGATTAAACTGAAGGGCCCTGAAAAAAATATCAACGCGCTGGGCGCAAAAATCATACTGTATGCGAATGGCGGAATCCGGACCTATGAAAAATTCCCGGTCAGGGGATTTCTTTCCAGTATGGAGGGCCCGGTGCATATCGGCCTGGATAAAACAACAGTTGATTCGGCATTTCTCATCTGGCCCGATAACTCATACCAGCCCATTCATCTGAGTCCCCTGAACTCAGTGATCCGCTTCAGTTACCAGAAGGGACTTCCGGCATATGATTATGCAGGACTGAAAAATCACTGGAAGAATCCGACGAGGCCCGTTGAGGATATTACGGCAAAAACCAATATCCTGTATAAGCACCAGGAGAATAGTTTTCATGAATTTGAACGTGAGCCGCTGATCCCCCATATGCTGTCCACCGAAGGCCCGGCCCTTACCGTGGCGGATTTCAATCATGACGGATTGGAGGATGTTTTTATCGGGTCTTCCCGGGGAGGGAAAAGCGCGGTTTATCTTCAGCAGAAATCCGGAAAGTTTATAAAAACCTTTCAGCCTGGACTGGACTCGGATTCCAACTTCGAGTATGTTGCATCCTGTGTGGCGGATATCAATAACGATGGCTTTCCGGATCTGGTGGTTGCCAACGGCGGCAATGAGTTTTATGGTAATGATGAACAGCTCAGGCCCAGGGTATACCTGAACGATGGCAGGGGAATTTTTTCGCGCGACCCAACCGCATTTGAAAAGCTGTTTATAAATGCCTCTTCCGTTATTTCCGGGGATTTTAACGGGGACGGTTACCCGGATTTATTTATCGGGGGAAGATCCGTCCCCTTCAATTACGGACAGATTCCCAGGTCATACCTGTTAATGAATAATGGCAGGGGACAGTTTACAGATGTAACGGACCAGGTGGCACCCGGCCTTTCCCAAATTGGATTGATCACCTGCGCGATTTGGTTCGACATCGATCAGGACGGACAGCAGGATTTGATTGTATCCCTGGAATGGGGCGGTATCGTCGCATTCATCAATCATAAGGGTCATTTTGAAAAAAAGGAACTGACGGATAAGAAAGGATGGTGGAATTTTATCTTACCGGTTGACCTGGATCATGACGGGAAACCCGACCTCGTCGCCGGCAACCTCGGCCTGAACAGCCGCCTGAAAGCAACGGAAGCTGAACCCGTCCGCCTGTATTATTATGATTTCGACGGTAACGGTAAAAATGACCAGATCTTATCCTATTACCTGGACGGACGGGAATTGCCTTTTGCAAACAAGGAAGAGCTGGAAAAACAGATGCCCGGTTTGAAGAAGAAGTTTTTATATGCAGAGGACTTTGCAAAAGCCGCTTTTACGGATATTTTTCCCAGGGAGGATCTGGATAAAGCCCGTGTGTTCACAGCCAATTATTTTTCCAATGCGGTATTGATGAACCGGGGCCATTTAACATTCGACGTGGTAGCCATGCCCTGGAAAGCCCAGTTATCTTCTTTCCGGGATGCGGTGGTGGTGGATGCAAACCGGGACAGCCTGCCGGATATTTTGCTCGGGGGCAATTATTATGAAAATAATATCCAGATGGGAAGGTACGATGCAGATTATACCACCCTGCTCATCAACAAAGGCCATGGGACTTTCAGTACAGAAAGTCTGAATGGCACCCAGATCCCGGGCCAGGTGAGGCATATCCGGAAATTGAATATTGGGGGAAAAGAGGCGTTTATCCTGGCCAGGAACAACGACAGTACCGTGGTGATCCAATTCAAAAACAAGTAGGCGGGTTTTACCTGGAATCCATAACCTCAAAATAAGCAATCCCATGGCCGGGCAATCCATCTGCTGTAATGCCCTGTATAACGACGGCAAATTTTCCTTTCAGATCTGAAGTATAAAAAGTCAGCCGGGCATTTCCATCGGGTCCGGTGGAAACCTGCGGTGCCCAGTATAATACATTTCTGAAGTCGGGCATATGGCTCTCCTGTTCTTCCCTGGATTTATATCCGGGTGAATAAAATACCCGCTGCTGTTGCAAACCTTCATATTCCACCACGAGGGCATTGGGATCAATCTGCGTGGTGCCGAGTTCTCCATTGTATGATTTTACATTGATGATACCTGCAAAAACAGACGAGCCGTTATAATAATTATGCATCACCACTTCAATCTTTTTTACTTTCAGTGGATCCAGGTTTATGATCCGGGTAGCATCGGTAACCGGTATCCCATCACAGAGTATCAGGGGATCCTCTTCAAAATAAGTTCCGAAAAGACGGTTCCTGACTTTAAAACTGAATTTTTCACCTTCCTTCCGCACCCGGACATCTTCCACATATTCGCGCAACACTTCTTCCATCGTCTGAAAACGGGTATAGTCATCGAGGTTATAGGACCTGTCTGGCCTCCCGTAGAATGAAGTGGTATCCGGATTATTTATTTCGTAACGGTGTTTCTGTTCCAACCCATAGCCATTTTCCACCTGGTTACTGATACTCCGGTTCAGCAGCTCGTTCTCCTGGTCTTTTGCAATAACCAGTGAAGGAATGGAAGCGGAAGAGAATTTATCAGACCAGGGATTAGTGATATCAATGCGGTATGAGGAATCTTTCATCAGTGCAGGCTGAACCACCAGCGCATTGTTTTTATATATATCCTTAAATCCAAAATGAACCAGGCCCTGTGCATTACTGGTTGCACTGCTGAAGGCACCTTCGGCACCCGGAATGCTGAGGATTGCACCCGAATACCCCACCGGTAATCCGGTTAACTTATTAATTATTTTACCGTTTATGACAGGGCCTTCTGTTTCGGGAAGAAATTCAAAAACGGGTTTCCTGTTTTCAATAATATCATTCCATTTGAATCTTCTCCATCCCTGGGTGAGCAGGAGGTTATCCATTGCCTCGTCCGAATTTTTACCGGTATCGGTAAAATAATATTCCGGTGTTTCAATCCTGCCTTTCAGATCGGAACTGAGAAAAAGCCAGGAAAGAATATTTTGTTCCGGTACCGGCTGCAGGGAATCGGTCATAAAAACCGACAGGGAGCAGTTCCCGGCAAGTGGAAGGCCGTCTGCATTCAGGCTGGTCAGATTGATCGTAACGGGTTTCCTTGTATTATAAACGGCCTGGTCGGTAGTTGCCCGGATCAAAAGTTTTTTCAAGGGTCTTTTAAAAACCAGGCGTTCACAAACCGGCTGCCGGAACTGGTTAAACAGGGTGAAGGTGGAAATGCCGTCTCCCAGATCTTTTTTGTCAATACTGAAAGAAGCCATTCCATCCCGGATCAGGCCGGCCTGCACATTTTTAATTACCTGCCGGGTCTGGGCAAAAAGATAAACCTGGGTATTATTGAAATCCGGAGTTGCCCGGACGGTGATTTTCCATTTACCGGTTTCATCATCCGTTGCGTTCATCACCATACCCTGTTCTGCTGCATCCGGTAATTTTTCTTTTATTAAACTGTCTCCGAGCCGGACCAGGGCGTAACAGGTACTGTTTTTTTCCGGACTGAATTCAAAATGCCCCATCCCGTTGTGAAGGGATTGAAAAGAGGTCAGGGTGTCATTATGCTGGTTTACAATAAAACCTGTGCAGTCCAGCCCGCGGCCATCCCCTGAGGTTGCTTTGAAAGCCATTTTTTCCGGCAGGCCGTCAACGCCGGTTCCCCCTTCAGGGAAAAAACGGATGGAGGCAGCCGGCACCGGGGATTTCAAAACGGCTGCTCCCTTCATGGTATTTACGATATGTATGATTTGCTCATAATAAAAATCCGGAGAAAAATTTTTCATCCAGCTGGTATAAGCACGGAAAATATAATTTCCCGAAATCAAAAAGCCGGGCAGGGTAACTGAGCCGTTCCCGCTTCCGTTAACCAGGGCTATCTTGCTTTGAACGACCGGCCTGAGGTCTTTACTGAGGATTTCAATGTAGGAAATGCTGCTCACAGCAAGGGGTTTGTGAAAGGAGGCATCCACAACGTAAGCCTTAAACCAGACCGTTTCTCCGGCCAGGTAAAATGTTTTATCCGTGTGTACGAAAAGTTTTTCCTGCAGGGCCCCGGACTGGTAGCGGCTAAATTGATGCTGCAGGGTATCCGCCTGCGGATCCTGGGCAGAAAGAAAACCCCGGATCATCAGAAAAATAAAAAAACCAGCGCATCTTTTCATTCGGAATTTTTTATTGCCAGAAGGGTGGTTTTATATTGGTGCCTCCCTGGAACCTGCAGTCCAGGCAGTCTTTGTGGGTAATTTTCAATAATGGAGGCGGACCGGAAACAAAATACCAGAGCTGGAATGCAGTATCGCTGTAATTCCAGATCAAAGCATTGTTCGGATCTGAAGGAATGTCCTTAATGGGACAGTTAATAGTCGGGTTTGATTTCCATCCCGGTAAGCTTCTGTTGCTGATGAATACACGTTGTTCCTGAACAGTGCAGGCCGATACATAACCCAGCACCGGGTCGCTGGGATTGGTGATGCTGTGGAAATTGCCGTTAATCTGTGAAGGCTGGACGTCGAACAATCCACCAAGGGACTGCGAATTTTTCTGAACCGTGAGCCAGTATTTATATGCTTCGAAATCCAGCGGGTATTGCCTGACCAGACTGCTGTATTCGACATCCATCTTCGGATCGTCTTTTATAAAACTTGTGATGGGGGCATGACTGATCACATCTGCACTGAGTGTTACGGAGGAACCCAGTATAATCGTATTTGAATTGCCTGTAGACCAGCAGTTAAACGTACTTTCACTGGGATCAATCGGGTATTCCAGCCCGTTTTTCAAACCCCAGTACGTTTGCATGACAGCCTGGTGCTGCCAGGTTTCCACATAATCCCAGCGGTAATAGCGGGTATTGTTTGTCGGATCATGTGTATTCACATAAATATTCACCACTTCAGTTCCGGCAACCGGATCTTCCACGAGTTCCCAGGTCAGGCTGTCAATCGGGGCGGACGTTTTAGGGGTGACGGGATCAGACAGGTATTGATTGCCATCATTTGTTTTAACGGAGAGTTGGTATTGCTGGCCCAGATCGAGGGTTAACAATGTGCTTACATAAATACCATTACCACCGGTGTCAATTAAAGGGAAGCTCGCGCCGTTGGAACTCCGGATCAGCACCTGTGCATTGAGTTCCGGTATATCGGGAACAGAATCCAGCAGGTTCAGGGACCGGGTCAGGGTGATTGTGGATGAACTGAAAGGTCCGGTATTGATGAATCCATCAACAGCCAGAAAATGGTTGCTTGCCCTGATAGCAGATGGCACATACGGTTTTCTGCACATCACCATGGTGAGGATCATTCCTGCAATTAAAATAGAGCTGAGCCTCCGTTCCCGCATGACGCTAAAATTTAATATTGTATGTTACAAAGGGTATCAGTGTTCCGAAAATGGAAAGCTGGTATCCTTTCACTTTCCCGTTTTCCTGTACAAAATAAACCGAGTAGGCATTCTGCCGGCCGGTCAGGTTGTATATGCCCGCAGACCAGGAATTATGCGTTTTCTTATTCAGCTTATGATTCCCTTCCATATTGACCGAAATATCCGTTCTGAAATAATCCGGAATCCGGTATTGATTTCTCTCGGAATAATAAAGCGTTGAAGCGCCGCCCTGCTGCACCACCGCGAGGGGGAGTGTGATGGGTCGCCCGGTACTGTAAATGATGTTCAGGGACATGCTGTAACGGTGGGAGAACCGGTAGTTGCCGATAAAATTGATCATATGGGGTTTATCAAAACTGGCGGGATAATAATTCCCGTTATTCACAAGCTGCCCTGCCAGCGGATCATCCTGTTTCAGTAAGGTTCTTGAATACGTATAACTGATCCACCCGTTGATTTTACCGGTTGTTTTCTTCAGCAGGAATTCGATTCCATATGCCTGGCCCTGTGTTTCGATTACCTCGGTTTCAATATGCTGATTCATGATCAGGTTCGCACCGCTTTTATAATCCAGGTAATTCTGCATTTTTTTATAGTACACCTCCACCGAGGTTTCAATGCTGTTCTGCCTGAAATTTTTATAAAAGCCCAGGGAAACCTGCTGACCCTGCTGTGGTTTTATATTCGGGTCACTGAGTTTCCAGATATCCGTTGGAGAAATATTGGTCGTATTGGAAATCACATGAATATATTGCGCCATGGTATTGAAACTGAATTTGAGCGAGGCTGTGTTGTTCAGCGAATACCGGGCAGAAAACCTCCATTCGGGCAGGGCGTATGTTTTTATTATTTTCCCGCTGTTATACGCAAGGGTATCTTTCATGGTGAAGGTCTCCCTGGGTAAACCCGGAACATACTGATACACTTCATTCGGCCCTAAATAATTATAAATGGTATAGCGGACACCGGCATTAATGGAAAATGCCTGGGATATGGTATACTGGTCACCCAGGTAGAGGGCCGATTCGAGCGCCTGTTCCGGGCGAAGGGCATTCGTTTGTACCAGCGATTTGGGACCATCCGGCGTAACCGTGCCCGGGTTCAGCTGGTAGTACACGGAATTCAAACCATAACTGATGGCGTGTTTGTTATTGGGGGAATAGCTGAAATCAGCACGCAGGTAAAACTGGTTGATATCGAAACCGAGCTTGTAGGCATTTACCGGAACCTGGGTGCTGGAAACGGAATACTGGTAATGGTCAACCCCGCCGGTAAAAACGGCAAATGATGAATTGCTGAAATTATGCTTCCACTTGATATTCGCATTCCGGTTGGCATACGCATAAGTCGTATCCCTGTTCAGGCTGAATTGATCGTTACTCAGGTAACCCATTAAATAAATGGAATTTTTTGCATTGATGATATGACTCACGTGCAGGCTGGCATCATAAAAGCCGGCCGTACTGTTGCTATAAGAGGAACTGGGAATCTGCCTGAGCAGCCAGTCGGAATAGGTAGTCCGGAAACCGGCCATCACAGAGGTTTTGTCCTTTTGAAGAGGGCCTTCAATACTGAATTTGCTGGTCAGCGGACTGATGCCTGCCGAACCCGTCCACTTTTTATTGTTACCGTCTTTCACATCTACGTCCAGCACGGAGGATAAGCGGCCGCCATATTTTTCGGGGATGGCACTTTTATATAGTTCAACACTTTTCACGAGATCCGGATCAAAGGCGGAGAAAAATCCAAACAGGTGACTTGGATTATACACCGTGGCATCATTGTAAAGGATCAGGTTCTGATCAGCGGCACCTCCCCGTACATTGAAACCGTTACTGCCTTCTCCCACGGAAGTGACGCCGGGAAGCGTAAGCAGCACTTTTAATACATCGGCTTCACCGAAAACCACCGGCACCTGTTTGATGGTCTGGATATTGAGTTTACTCACGCCCATCTGTACACTTCTGGTATTGGATGTCTTATCTGCTGATACGATGACTGCCTTCAGGCTGGCTACAAATTCTTCCAGGTCAATATTGAGCTTGCCGTCGCTGTACACCATTACCTGTCGGCGGGTATCCTTCATGCCGGCGCTGCTGATCCGGATGATATGGCGGCCCCGGGGCAGGAGCAGGCTGTAATAACCGAACTGGTCCGTAGTTTTTAATATGGAAAGCGTATCTACAGAAATGGTAGCGCCCATGATGGGTTCGCCTGTACTTACATCCCGCACATAACCGGCTACCGCCGGATTGCCTGATACGGACTTTCCGTTTTTAGAACCAATATCGAATAATTTATTTTCCGCTGAAATCTTAAGGTTCGTTTTCAGTGCAATGGCATCTTCAGCAGGGTAAGCGGACTGACTGGTGCTGTCGGCACCGGGGATTCCCGGGATGAAGAAATTTTTCGGGAGGGTTGTCTGAATGCTGAACCGTTTGCTGACGAATACATTGTTTCCCGTACCGAACGAAAAATGAACACCGGTATTTGTAAAAATTTTTCCGAAAACCTGCTGCAGGCTCAGATGATCCGCCGTCAGATTGATTTCGAGGCTGTCCGTTTCTGTAGAATCATAATAAATATGGTATGGGGTCTGCGACTCAATTTCCCTTACGAGTTGGGGGAAGCGATAACCGGTAAAATTCCCGGTAATCGTTATCCTGTCCTGGGCTGAAACGACCAGGCCGGAAAAACATGATAAATAAAGAAAGGCAGAACCGGAATTTTCTCATTTCAATGCTTTAGCCGGGAATAATACATGGTTGTCAGCACCAGGGAGGATTCCATATTTTTTTTGAAGTTGAGTTTGTTGCTCCGGATATATTTTTTTAACAGGTCCCCGGAGTCTTTCAGTAACTCCAGCAATGCCTTTTTACTGTCAACTGCATAATATTTGTTTTTCGATCTGATAAAGTAATAATTGTACTGAATATATTTTGTTTCCTCACTGCCTGTTCCGACCACCAGTCTTTTTTCCCTTTTTGCATAAACACCCGGCTCACCGGAAAACAATTGTTCATAAAAACCATCGCCTGGTAAACCATTCGTATTGCCGGATACCAGGCGGAGAAATACATGGGTGCCGGTCTTAAAGGAATCCACTTTAGCGGACGCCAGGGAGATCAGTGCATCGTGGGCATAATTATAAATGATGATTTCATCGGATACCAGGTTGTAAAACAGATTCATATCCGGATACAGATAACCCTGGTAAGAAACCGATCCCGTACGCATACTGTCTGATTCATAATAGGGAAATCCAATGGCTTTTTGTCCGTTCCGGATATATTCGCTGCCATGATAAATCTGTGCATTATCACCAATTTCGTTAATATAAATACGCCGGATACCGGAAATGGCTTCCTGGTACCATACTGAATCTGAAGAAAGCTGGGCATGAACGATGGAAACGCCTGAAAACTGGAAGAGGATTCCAGCCAAAGCAATAAGGTTTAACTTCATATCAATGGGCATTTCCCCATCGCCCTAAAAGGGCAAACCGGGGGCAGTTAGCAGACAGTGGAAAGGTAATTTAATGTAAATATGAATAAGAATCAACTTAAAACCGGGCAACCGGCTTTAGGGCATTCCGGTTCATACAGGTTTATTCTACAACGGGTAGATATACCCGGGTAATCCACTTTGAAGTATCCGGTTCACTGAGCCGGTTGGTAATCAGCTGCTGGAATGGGATGGCTATCTGAGTTTTATTATGATCCTGCAGGAAAAAATCCAGTTGCTTTACGGCTTCATTAACAGTAAAGGGCCCGCCTTTTACTTCAGCACATAAAAAATTTCCGGGCACCATCCTACGGTAAAACACTTTCCCGTCATTTTCCAGCTTCCGGTTGGTCGGCAGGGCCACCTGTATTTCGAAACTGTCGTTATCCGGTTTTCTTATATGGATCAGCGGGAAGCCGGTTACAGCTCCTTTTTGCTTTTGAATACTTCTTTTTAATACATCACAATAACCATAAATATCGACAGTTGTGGGATAGGCGGTACTGGTAAAACGTGCAGAAAGCATGGTGGTATCCAGGATAGAGGTTCTGAAAATGGTGAATTCGTAAACATTTTTCGGATCTGAAATAAAGCTTTTCAGGTTCAGCAGAACACCTTTCATGTTTTTGCTGATCTCCACCGCTTTATAATAAGCTGATAAACGGCTCCAGGGACTGTTACCTGCAGGCAATTCACATTGCCACTGGGATGCCGTGGAATCTGTTGTTAAAGAGATGAGGTGTAATACGCTCTGGAGTTTTAAACCATCCTGTTCCAATTCAATACCGGCAATATTATTTTGAATTTGTGTAAGGCGGAATGTTGTTCCGTTAAAAGTAAACGGTTCATTCTGTACATGGGATTTCCCATCGGCATCATGCCACCATTTCTCCCATTTATCCTGTTCACTTATATTCCGGAATTCACCGTTTATCGTAACGCGGGCTATGATGATTCTGGATATTGCGATCTTTGCAGGAATAAAAAAGTAAATGCTAAATAAGGCCAAAATAAAAAGGACCAGCAACCAAACCATCCATTTCTTCATATATTGAAAAACAATTGTGGCGCAAAGTAGCCAATTTTGATTTATGTTTATGTTCCCCAACCGGCTCTTCCTGTTTGCCTGTTCCTTCCTGTTACTGATATCCTGTGAGTCAGGAGACCGGGACGCAAATCCGAACGCATTATTTAAACTCCTTCCTGCATCAGAAACCGGCATTCATTTTAATAACCGGGTGCAGGATACCAAAGAGTTCAATATTTTTAAATACCGGAATTTCTATAATGGCGCCGGAGTCGCCATTGGGGATGTGGATCATGACGGCAGGCCCGACATTTTTTTTACTTCCAACCAGCATGAAAATCAATTATACCTCAACAGGGGTAACTGGCATTTTGAAGAAGTGGCCGCTCAATCAGGGCTGACCAGTTCGCATCACTGGCATACGGGGGTAACCATGGTGGATATCAACGGGGACGGATGGCTGGATATTTATGTATGTAACAGCGGGGAACTGGCGGGTGATGACCGTGCCAATGAATTATACATCAACCAGGGGAATGGCCGGTTCAAAGAAGAGGCACATGCTTATGGCCTGGATGACCGCGGGCAGTCCACCCAGGCGGTATTCTTCGATTATGATCACGACGGCGACCTGGATTGTTTTATTCTGAATAACAGTAACAAATCCGTGGAAAGTTTCGGCTATTCCAGTAACCTCCGCAATATACGCGATCCGGAAAACGGGGACCGGCTGTATCGCAATGATAACGGGCATTTTACGGATGTAAGCCGGCAGGCCGGGATCTATGGCAGTGCCATTGCATTCGGACTGGGCGTTACCGTCGGCGACCTGAACAACGACGGCTGGGAAGATCTTTATGTTTCCAATGATTTTTTCGAACGGGATTATCTCTATATCAACCAGCACGACGGAACGTTTAAGGAAGTGATCAACGATGCCATGGGACATATGAGCCAGGGTTCCATGGGCTCCGATATGGCCGACATTAATAATGATGGATACCTGGATATTTTTACTACGGAAATGCTTCCGGAAAGCGACTACCGGGTGAAAACGACGATTAAATTTGATGACTATGACGTAGTGAATGCAAAAAACCAACTGGACTACCACCACCAGTTCACCAGCAATTGCCTGCAGTTAAACAACCAGGACGGGACGTTCAGCGATATCGCCCAGCTGTCGGGCGCCGATGCCACGGGCTGGAGCTGGGGCGCGCTCATCTTTGACATGGATAACGACGGCTGGAAGGATCTTTTCGTTTCCAACGGGATCAGCAGGGACCTGACGGATCAGGATTTCCTGGAGTATTTCAGCAGTCCCGAAACCATGAACCGTTACCGGGAAAACGGGTTTGATATCACGGATATACTAAGCAAAATGCCTTCGGTTCCCATTCCGAACTACGCGTTTATTAACCAGCATAACCTGACCTTTAAAAACGAATCTGCCGCGCTTGGATTCGACAAGCCCAGTTTTAGTAACGGTGCCGCCTATGCGGATCTGGACGGGGACGGAGACCTGGACCTCGTGATCAACAATGAGAATATGGATGCTTTTGTATACCGGAATATGAGTACCGAACACCTGCACCATCATTATCTGAAAGTCCGGCTGGAGGGGAAGGCGCCCAATACATACGGACTGGGCGCCCGCCTGCAGCTATATGCTAACGGGACCGTTCAGACGCTGGAACAAATGCCCAGCCGGGGATTTCAAAGCAGTGTGGATCCGGTGTTGAATTTCGGGCTGGGCAATACAGGCAGTATCGACAGCCTGACCATCCGGTGGCCGGGCGGACATTATGCCGTACTTCAGCATCTGCCTGTGGATACGATGATCACCCTGCACCAGGAAGATGCAAAGTCTGTCCTGACCCTGAAGCCGGATTCCGTGAACCATTTATATAGTAATGTAACGGCCGGTCTTCTCCGGGGTAATATTCATCATAAGGAAAATGATTACAACGACTTTAACCGGGAAAAATTAATTCCGAAAATGCTCTCAACCGAAGGGCCCAAACTGGCCATCGGGGACGTGAACGGAGACGGGCTCGAAGATTTTTATATGGGCAATGCTTTTGCTGACACCGCTAAAATATTTATTCAGCAGCCGGGCGGACATTTCCTGCAAAAGCCGCAGCCTGCTTTTGAAAAAGACAAATATTTCGAAAGCATTGGCGCCGTTTTTCTGGATGTGGACCATGACGGGGACCTGGATCTCATTGTAAGTACGGGTGGAAACCAGGCATTCCCGGGATCCGCCAGCCTGCTCACGCGTTTATACCTCAACGACGGAAAAGGGAATTTCAGCCGGAGCACAAAAGGATGGCCCGAAGTGAAAGTCAATGCGTCCTGCGTGAAAGCCGGAGACTTCGACGGGGATGGTTTTGCAGACCTGTTTATCGGTGCCCGGTCAATTCCGGGGCATTATGGATTAAAACCCGCCAGTGTGTTATTAAAAAATGAGGGGAACGGATCCTTCACGGATGTTACCCGTTCGATAGCCCCGCAACTCCTGGACCTGGGCATGGTGACAGATGCATCCTGGGCGGATATAGACGGGGACGGGAAACCGGAACTGATCCTTGTCGGCGACTGGATGCCCGTCACCATCATGCGTTACGAAAACGGGAAACTTCAAAAGTCTGTTGAATTGCCCAACTCCTCCGGATGGTGGAATGTATTGACGGTTGCCGATGTAAACCAGGACGGGTATCCGGACCTGGTGGCAGGAAATTTCGGATTGAATTCAAGGATAAAAGCCGATCCGCAGCATCCTGCACAACTGGTGACGGCTGATTTCAGCAGGAACGGTCAAACAGAATGTATTCCCGTTTATTATAAAACCGACGGGAAGGCCTATCCCTACTGGATGAAAGGGGAGCTCGAAAAAGAAATCCCGCAATTGAAAAAGAAATTCCTGCATTTTAAGTCCTATGCCGGAAAAACATTCAGTGAAATTTTCAGTCCGGAGGATCTGAAACAGGCCACCATCCTGACCGTGAATGAAACCCGCAGCGCTGTTTTTCTCAATGACGGGAAAGGCCATTTCACCATGCAGGCCCTTCCCATGCAGGCGCAGTTATCTCCGGTATATGCTGCCGTCGTGCATGACCTGAACGGGGATGGACTGACAGATATTTTTCTGGCAGGCAATTTCTTCGGCGTCAAACCGCAAACCGGTCGTTTTGATGCGAGTTATGGTACGCTCCTATTGGCCGGTCCCGGGCATCAGTTCCATGATATGCCTCCCAAACAAAGCGGCCTTTTTGTGAGGGGAGAAGTGCGGGATGCGGTGATACTGAATCCGGCCGGACGGAGTCCCCTTGTACTGGTTGCAAGGAATAATGATGATCTCCTGCTGTTTCAGAAATCAAAGTAGCAGATAAGCGTAACGCGTAACGCCTAACGCTTAACGCCTAACGCTTAACGCTTAACGCCTAACGCCAAACGCTCAGAGGCCCGGGCATTTTCCTGGCAGCAAAGGGGTTTTCAGATTGGGTATTAAAAATTTCAATCAAAATATTTATTGAAAATCAATATGTTGCGAAGGCATCTATAAAAAATAGGGCCTGAAACTTTGGGAATACGCAATCATTCCACCTACCTTTGCCGTCCTTTAAATGAACTGCCGGGATAGCGGCGGTAAATCAAAATACAGAATCATGAGCAAATTACATTTCACCACCAAACATGCGAACGAGGCTACCGTACAACGCGATTGGTACGTTGTGGACGGTACTAATCAAACCGTCGGCCGCATGTGTGCCCGTATCGCAGCCATACTGCGCGGCAAGAACAAAGTCTATTATACTCCCCACGTTGACTGCGGCGATTTTGTGATCGTCACCAATGCAGACAAAGTGTTGTTTACGGGAAACAAACTGGAAGATAAGATCTACATCAATTTTTCAGGTTATCCGGGCGGGAAAAAAGAAGAAACAGCTAAAAACCTGATGAGGCGCAGACCTGAAGCCGTGATGGAAAGAGCAGTCAAAGGAATGTTGCCGAAGAACCGGCTTGGGCGTAAAATGTATAAGAAATTGTTTGTGTATGCGGGAACTGCGCATCCTCACGGTGCACAGCAACCGAAAGAATTAAAATTCTAAGTAATTGAAGAATGGATCCACCGGCTGGCGGACCCAGTACTTCAAATTATCCAATTTTTCAAATTTCTCTTCATAATGGAAAAACAAAAACTTGCCACCGGACGAAGGAAAGAAGCCGTAACACGCATTTTTCTGACACGTGGCAGCGGCAAAATCGTTATCAACGATAAGGATTACAAGGATTATTTCTCCCTGGCTTATTTACAGAACCAGGTGGACCTGCCCCTGAAAACGATTGAGTCTGTCGACAAATTCGACATTCAGATCAACGCAACCGGCGGTGGTATCAAGGGTCAGGCGGAAGCCTGCAAACTGGGTATTGCCCGGGCCCTGCTGGAAGTAAATCCTGAATTTCGTCCGGCTTTGAAAGCTGCCGGCCTGCTGCGTCGTGATCCAAGGTCTGTAGAACGTAAGAAACCGGGACGCAAGAAAGCAAGAAGAAGCTTCCAGTTCAGCAAACGTTAATTACATCATTCAAATCAGTTGAAAGCCGGGTTCCGCGATCCGGGCTCAAAGTTTAATCATATGGAACAGAATACTTCACTTCAGCAACAGTTATTGGAAGCCGGTGTGCATTTCGGGCATTTGCAGTAAAAAATGGAATCCGAAAATGCTGCCCTACATCTTCGCGGAGAAGAAAGGCATCCATATCATCGACCTGAATAAGACAACGGAAAGTTTGCAGGAAGCTTCTGCCGCCCTGAAACAGATCGCCAAATCCGGTAAGAAGATCATGTTTGTCGGCACCAAAAAGCAGGCAAAGGAAATCGTTACGGAATGTGCCAAAAGAGTAAACATGCCTTTTGTTACCGAGCGCTGGCTGGGTGGAATGCTCACGAACTTCAATACCGTTCGTAAGAGCGTTAAGAAAATGCAGAGCATAGAGAAAATGCTGACCGACGGAACATTCGACAGCATTACAAAAAAAGAACGCCTCACACTTGCCCGCGACAAGGATAAGATGGAAAAAGTACTGGGTGGTATCTCCCAGCTGGGTCGCGTACCTGCCGCTCTTTTCCTGATCGATATCGGCCATGAACATATTGCACTGGCAGAAGCAAAAAAACTGGGCATCACCACTTTTGGCATGGTGGATACGAATTCAGATCCGAACAAAGTGGATTTCGCCATTCCTTCCAACGATGATGCTACCAAATCCATCGCCATAATTGTAAACTATATCGCTGCAGCGATAGCTGAAGGTCTTGCTGAAAGACAGGCTGCCAAGGACGATGAGGTGGAAGAAGTAAGCAGCGATGACAATGAAAAGAGAGCTGCGCGTATCCAGGCGGAAGCCGAACTGCGAAGCGTCCCGCGGAAGGGGTGAGAAAAACAGCCAGAACACCCGGTGCACCAAAACGACGTGTTCCAAACAGCGGTCGCCGTACAGGAGCAAGATAGTATTAAGCTTAAGGCCTAAAGCTCCAGCTGAAGACAGAGGTTGGAATATTATCAGTCAAAATTTTTTACATGTCAACAACTACTACCATTACAGCAGCAGAAATCAATAAACTCCGCCAGGCAACCGGCGCGGGTATGATGGACTGCCGTAAGGCACTCATTGAAAGTGACGGGGATTTTGAAAAGGCCATTGATTACCTGAGGAAGAAGGGTCAGAAAGTGGCTGCCCTGCGCAGCGACCGCGAGGCAAAAGAAGGAGTGATCATAGCAAAAACAACCGATGATCATAAAACCGGCTTGATCATTACACTGGCCTGTGAAACGGATTTCGTTTCCAAGAATGCGGAATTTGTTGCCGTGGCACGGAGCATCATGGATGTTGCGATTAAAGAACAATGTGAAAGTCGCTGGAGGAATTGCAGGCTTCGAAACTGGACAATGCGACCGTGGCAGATAAAATCAACGACCAGGTGGCCAAGATCGGGGAGAAAATCCAACTCACGCGTTTTGAGAGAATAGATGCTGAAGCGGTGGCTTCCTATATCCATGGCGCTTACAGGATGGGCGTACTGGTGGGTTTGAATAAAAATACAGCACCTGCCCTGGAAGCCGGAAGGGAAGTGGCGATGCAGATTGCTGCGATGAATCCGGTGGCCGTTGACCAGGATTCGGTTTCTCCGGAAATGATTGAAAGGGAAAAAGCCATCGTAACCGACCAGATCCGCAATGATCCGAAAATGGCGGGTAAACCTGATGAAATGATCGAAAAGATCGCGATCGGTAAAGCTGAATGCCTTCTTTAAAGAAAATACCTTAACCGCCCAGCCTTTTGTGAAGGATGCTTCCAAAACAGTGGGTGATCACCTGAAGTCGGTAGATCCGGGTTTAAAAGTGAACCCTGTTCAAAAGAGTTCAGTTGGGATAAAAAAAATACCGCCTTCCGGGCGGTATTTTTTTTTAATTGGGAATTGGAAATATTCTTACTTAGACCAGGTGGTAAAAATGAGAGAGAATTTAAATCATGGGTGCTTTTTTTACTTTACATTCCCAAATTCCCAAATTCCCCAATTATTATTTCTTTTCTTTGCACTATCAAACTAGTTCTATGCTCCCTAAATACACCCGTGTACTGCTGAAATTGTCTGGCGAGTCCCTGATGGGTGATAAGAATTTCGGTTTTGACAATGCGGTGATTGCCCAGTATGCGGCAGATATTAAAACGATCGTGGATCTCGGCGTGCAGGTGGCGATCGTGATCGGCGGTGGTAATATTTACCGGGGTATGAATGAAAAGGAAACAGGTATTGAAAGGGCCCATGGGGATTATATGGGTATGCTGGCTACAGTGATCAACGGGATGGCCATGCAGGCAGGACTGGAAAAAATCGGGGTATTTACCCGATTGCAATGCGCTATCAAAATGGAACAGATTGCGGAACCCTATATCCGCCGCCGGGCGATCAGGCACCTGGAAAAGGGTCGGGTGGTCATTTTCGGCGCAGGTACAGGCAATCCTTATTTTACCACCGATACGGCAGGTTCACTGCGCGCTATTGAAATAACGGCTGACGTCATCCTCAAGGGGACCCGGGTGGACGGGATATATACAGCTGATCCTGAAAAGGATAAGAATGCCAAGAAAATTACACACCATAACCTATCAGGAATGTATTTCAAACAACCTGAAAGTCATGGATATGACGGCCTTTCACCCTTTGCATGGAAAATAGCCTCCCGATCATCGTTTTTGACATGAATAAGCCCGGAAATCTCAGAAGAGTAGTTACCGGCGACCCTGTTGGTACCCTCGTAACGGCCTAAATGCGTATTTCTACTTTAAATTCAGGCCCAGCTTGTATTTATGCAGGGATATCCCTATTTTGTAATGCTGAAAATCACATCTTTCTCTCGTATTTTTCTTCCTTCTGTCCGGTATCCCATAAATAGCCAACCCTAAGTCCGCGGGAAATCTTTTTGTCCTGAGTACCGAACTATATGAAGACATTACCCCTAATACTTGGTTACACCCTAACCGTCAGATTGCCTGAAATAATCATATTTCTTGTTCGGCGCCCTTATACTTGGATTTACCATGCATTATTTCTGGACATCCCGCAACACCATCCGGATTCAGAAGCCGGCTGCCGATGAAGGGATCAATGAAAATGATAACTGGAAGTTGAAGTATTATACGGATATGGAGATTCAGGAAAAAACCCTTCAAAAACTGCGAGAGCGACTTTCCGAATCGGAGGAGAATGAAAAAATCTATCATCTCGAAACGGAGGAACTGCGCGAAGAACTGGGGCTCCTGAAAGAAAAATATTCCCGTGCGGAGGCCCAGGTCAAACCTCCCACCGTTACGGAAGATTACTTGCAACAGCTGAAGTCGGCCCAGGAAAATCTTTTTCAGTACAACCAGCACATCAATAAACTGCTCCAGCAGATCCAGATGCTGAAGGAGTCAGAAAAAAAATACCAGGACCTTCAGCAGCAGCATAATGTATTGAATGAACAGTTATCCGGCCTTCACCGGCAGCTTGCTGAAAAGGAAACAGAGATCAGCCGGATCCTGCAGGAGCAAAGGATGGTATTGGAAATGAATGAGCGCATGGATAAAGCTTATGCTGATTTCACCCAGATGCAGGAAAAATTGCGCAAGCTTGAACAATACCTCGATCAACCCCATAGTAAACGGATTGAATATGATCAGCTGCAGGAAACTTATTTCAAACTCAGCCGTGAGTTCGATGAGGTGAAGGGAAAACAAATCGCCCTCTTCGAGGAAAACCAGCGCCTGAGCCGGATACTGGCGGATACGGAAGACAAACTGAAAGAAGCGAATTTCCAGCGTCAGCAGTACCAGAAGAAAATGTTATTCCTCGAAGAATTGAATCGCGACCTCCAGGATGCGACCGAGCAGCACAAAAAAATGGAGAGCCAGTTGCGGCGGATCAGCGAAATGGAATCTATTTTATCGCGGTCATTCCCGAAAGAACCGCCTGCTCCGAACCAGCCATTATTTAAGCGTTGGCCGTTGGCCGTTGATCGTTGGTCGTTGGCCGTTGACCGTTGACCGTTGACGGTTGACGGTTGACGGTTAACCCGATGCAAGATACAGACAGCTTTTTTTATTTCAACTTCCACACTTCCATATTCCAATACTCTTCCTTTATGCTTAATTTCGTGCACATGACTTCATGGCACATATCCGGAAGGAATACCAGCAACACGCATTAAACCAGGAAGAAGTATCGGAAAATGCCATGCAGCAATTTGACCGCTGGTGGCAGGATGCCCTAAAGAGTGAGATAGATGAAGTGAATGCCATGACCCTGGCAACGGCTTCAGCCGACGGTTGCCCGCTGCCCGCATTGTCTTGCTCAAGGCCTACTGACCCGGAAGGCTTCCAGTTCTTTACCAATTATGAAAGTTTCAAAGGGAAACAGCTCCTGGAGAATCCCAGGGCCTGCCTGGTTTTTTTCTGGAAGGAACTGGAAAGGCAGGTCCGCATTACCGGACTCGTGGAGAAACTCAGTGAAAAGGAAAGCAATGACTATTTCAGGGCAAGACCGGAAGGCAGCCGGATAGGCGCCTGGGCTTCTCCGCAAAGCATGGTCATTGAAAGCAGCGAATGGCTGATTCAGCAGGTGAATGAAATTGAAAAACGGTTCTCCGACAGTGAAATACCCAGGCCACCCCATTGGGGTGGATACCTGGTAAGGCCCGTCACCATTGAGTTCTGGCAGGGTAAGCCGAACCGCTTACACGACCGGCTCCTGTATACTTTGCAGGAAAATGGCAAATGGATCATTGAAAGGCTGGCGCCCTGAAACTTTTTGCCGGTTTGTGGTCTACACACTCCCACACGATCCTACGCCTCTTTCTTCTTTACAACAACCTTCTTTTCATTCCTTGGTCGGCTCTTACCAAATGAACCTTTGAATATTTTACCCTTTTTGGTCTTTTTATCTCCTTTGCCCATATTATTTTATTAAGACTGTAAAGATCCGTAAAAATTGAAAGCTCCGGCTAATTATTAATCAGGTGACCGGAGCTTTCAAATGCAGTGATAAAGACAGCAATTATAATTTGGCAGACAATTCCTTACCTGCTTTAAATTTTGCTACTTTTTTCGCCTTTATTTTTATCACAGCACCGGTCTGCGGATTACGACCATTCCGGGCAGCTCTTTTGGAAACAGAGAATGTACCAAAACCTACCAGTGTAACTTTACCTCCGCCTTTCAGTGTTTTAGTGACTGCTTCAACAAAGGAATCGAGTGTTTCGTTGGCCTGTGTTTTTGTAATGCCGGCATCATCGGCAATTTTGGAAATTAAATCTGCTTTGTTCATAGTGTAATATTTTGTACCCGCAAATATACCTGCTTTTTCGTTTCTTCAAAACATTCGGGGTGTCTGCAGAACGGATATAATTCAGCACAGATAAGGGTTTCAGGGATATGCAACGGGTCAGGGAACAAGGCGGGTACGCGGCGGGCTCTGTGAAACCCTTACCGGTAAAGGGTTTCGGGTTATCATAGTAAAACCCTTGCCGATACAGGGTTTGATAGGAATGTACTGTATTTTTGTTAACGCGGATTTCTTTTTTTATACTTTTCCACAAGTATTGCACAGGGACGGTTGCGAACCATTTCCCCTCGCAATCCGGTATAGCGTCCCGTAGTATGGGCCTGCAAATCAGGGCCGTTTCATCCCGGATATATTTTTAAACAGGTTCGTTTCGAATTACCCCGGATATTTTTCAGGAACCAGCTGTTAACGGTTCATCCAGGATATTTCTTTGGAACCTTTTATTGCGACAGCTCAAGAAATACCGGGCAGTGGTCGCTTTGTTTTACATCCGGAAATATTTCGGAACGCAGGATCCGGTCTGCCAGGTTATTGGTCACATTTATATAGTCGATCCGCCATCCCTTGTTATTCAGCCGCACGGAGGGGAAACGCTGGCTCCACCAGCTGTACCGGTGGGGTTCGGGATGATGTACACGAAACGTGTCGGTCCATCCGCTGTCCAGGAATTTATCCATCCAGGCCCTTTCTTCCGGTAAAAAACCGGATGAATTTTTATTTCCTTTCGGATCATGAATATCAATTTCCCGGTGGGCAATATTATAATCCCCGCAAAGCACAATGCGCGGATATTTTTTCTTCAGCTCACCGAGATAATGATGGAATTCCTCCAGCCACTGGTATTTAAATACCTGCCTGATTTCACCGGAAGTACCGGAAGGGAAATAAGCGTTGATCAGGCGGATATCACCAAAATCAAGCTGGATAACCCTTCCCTCTTCGTCACTTACTGCATGACCCGTACCCAATTGCACCTGCCCGGGTTTTATTTTCGTGAATACTGCCACCCCGCTATATCCTTTTTTCTGTGCGCTGAACCAGAAATCCTGGTAGCCCAGTGAAGTGATTTCTTCATGGGCCACATTCTCTTTTTCCGCTTTGGTTTCCTGGATGCAAATGATATCGGCCGGATCGGTTTTTAACCAGTCCACCAATCCCTTTTTCATCGCGGCACGGATGCCGTTCACATTATAACTTACGATACGCAGAGAACCCATGATGTTGTTTGCTTATATTCGTTACGCAATGTACTTCTTGTAAATTAAAGAAAATTCAAGTCATGTCCGACGCCCAGCCGGTCATTAAATCCAGGAGGCCGATTTACCTGGAAGGCCCGCACAGCCGCAGTTACGAACTGAGGTTTGCGTGGAAAGTTTTTTCCCAGATCCTGGCCGCCAACCGTGCATTATATTTTATCGGGCCCTGCATTACGGTATTCGGATCTGCCCGTTTAAAAGAAGACCATCCGGATTACGCGATCGCCCGGGAATTCGGGAAACGTATTGCCGCTATGGGTTTTACCGTGATGACCGGTGGTGGCCCCGGTATGATGGAAGCAGCGAACCGGGGTGCCTATGAACAGGGTGGTAATTCAGTGGGATGTAATATCCGTCTTCCCATGGAACAAAAACCGAACACGTACATGCACAAATGGATCACGTTTGAACATTTTTTTGTAAGGAAAGCCATGCTGCTGAAATATTCCTATGCATTTATCGTGATGCCGGGCGGCTTTGGCACACTGGATGAATTGTTCAATACGCTCACCCTGATTCAAACCAAATCCATTACCCAGTTCCCCGTGGTGCTGTTTGGCAAAGAATATTATAAAAACCTGATGGAGATGATTCAGAAAATGCAGGAAGAAGGAACGATCCTGGAACAGGATCTCGAACTCCTGCTGGTGACAGACGATGTGGATGAAGCCATGGAGCATATCACCAGTTATATCTCCAGTAACTACGATGTGATGAAAAAACGCAAACGCTTCTGGTGGTTGTTTGAAAAGAAATTTCCTTTCAAAAAAAAACCTGGCCAATAACCCGTTAATACAGGGGATTCCTTCAGGTACGGAGATTCCTGGTATGTTCAGGATCACTTTATCTGCCGGGTTCCCCGGTATTCAGATGATCACGATGCCTGCCGGAAATCCCTGCTTTTAGTTGATCACTTTACCCTACGGGAAAACAAATGCCCAGATTCAGGATCATTTCATAAGTTCCAAAAGCCTGTTTGGCGGTTCCCTGGTAAATTTTCAATCCGGAATACCGGGCATAGTCCAGCTTATTTCCATATTCCAGATATACATACTGGAAGAAAGTGGCCCGGATCGCGCCTTCCACACCTACATTCCATCCTCCGAGCTGAAAGTGGGGATCATTTTCCGGCTGGTCAAAAAATTTATCTTGCACATGGGGAATCACCGGTCCGACACCAAATTTTCCAAATCCGTCTATGCGGATCGTCTGTTTTTTATTCGTATACAGCGACCAGCGTTTCACGATATTGAAGAGTAAAAAATTGGCTCCGTTATTCAGGTAGTAGTAGGAACTGGTATCTGCTCCCTGTCCGGCGCTGGCAAATAAAACCTGGCCATCAACGGGATGATTATTCATCTTGCCTTTTATATGGGTCATCTGGTTATCACTGAAAAGGAATTTCGTATGGTCGAAATTGAGTTCAAAACCCAGCCCTTTTTTCTTGTTGAAAATATAGCCGATACGGTAATTATATTGCGGGATCGAAATGGCTTTACTGAAGAGACCCTCATCCCAGCCCCTGTGGTCGTGACCACTGATCCCGACAAAGGTAAAAGCATTGCCCAGGGAAGGCTGGCTGACGCTCACATTACTATGGGTATACCATTCGGTATTATAACCCCAGGAGAAATAAAATTCGCCGGATCTTTCTTTTTTTGGCTTTTGGGCCAATCCAAATACGGGGTACATGAGCATGAGAAGGACAAGATTCCTGCATGCTGCTTTTCGGTTTTTCATATATTTTGGAGAAATACGATCATTAATTAGGGCGCAAATTACGACCATTCTTTTAATTCAGCAATCGGCTCAGGCTTCATAATCCAATACCGGCCGCAGCCATCTTTCCACCTCTGTGATATCCATGTTTTTCCGGGCAGCATAATCTTCCACCTGGTCTTTGCTGATTTTCCCGATCCCGAAGTATTTACTTTCCGGGTTGGCGAAATACCAGCCGCTCACGGAAGAAGCCGGATACATGGCCAGGGATTCCGTAAGGGTGATGCCTGTTGTTTTTTCGCCGCCAAGTAAATGGAACAATTTATATTTCTCGGTATGATCCGGGCAGGCGGGGTAACCCGGCGCAGGCCGGATACCGGTATATTCTTCCCGGATCAGCTGTTCATGGGTCAGCTGTTCGGTTTTCTGGTAACCCCAATATTCCGTCCTCACTTTTTTATGCAGCATTTCAGCGAATGCTTCGGCGAGCCGGTCGGCCAGGGCCTGCAGGATGATCTTATTGTAGTCGTCCAGCTCTTCCATAAACCGGTTAATATGTTTTTCGATTCCCTGGATGGTAACAGAGAAAGCGCCGATATAATCTGTTTTTCCGGATGCTGCAGGGGCGATAAAATCTGCGAGGGATGTGTTGGACTGCCCTGAGGCTTTTTTGGATTGCTGCCGCAGGAATTCCAGCGTAATGGGCAGGGGCGACTCAATGGTCACGGTATCATCGGCTGTCCGGTTGGCCGGCCAGATCCCGATTGTGCCCCGCGGGGTAAGCCATTTTTCATGAATGATTTTTTTCAGCAGGGCCTGGGCGTCTTTATATAAACGGCTGGCGGCTTCCCCGATTTTTTCATCGGTGAGCAGGTCCGGAAATTTTCCATGCATTTCCCAGGCAATAAAAAACGGCTGCCAGTCTATATATGCTGCAATTTCCTGCAGGTCGTCCGGTTGAATTACTTTCACCCCGATAAAAGCCGGTTTGACCGGATCAAATGTAGTCCAGTCGATTTTTGTTTTGTTTAACCGGGCTTCAGCATAGGACAATAATGTTTTGCCGGATTTTTTATTACTGAAATCCGTTTTCAGTTTGATATATTCTGATTCGATATTTTCAAGAAAGGGTTTTTTAAGTGTTTCATTCAGCAGGCTGCCTGCAATCGTTACGCTGCGGGAAGCGTCGAGCACATGCACGACTCCCTGTTCATATTCCGGTGCGATGCGGATGGCCGTATGCATGCGCGAAGTGGTGGCGCCGCCGATCATGAGGGGCAATATGGAAGTTTCTTCTTTTCATTTCACGGGCCACATAAACCATTTCATCCAGCGAAGGCGTAATGAGCCCGCTGAGTCCGATGATATCTACTTTTTCCCTGATGGCGGTATCCAGGATCCGGTCAACGGCACCATCACGCCGAGGTCAATAATATCATACCCGTTACATCCCAGCACCACGCCTACAATATTTTTTCCGATATCGTGCACGTCACCTTTCACCGTAGCGAGCAGGATTTTTGCCGCACCTTTTTCCTCTTCGGCATTGCCCGTGACGCTGGCTGCCTTGCGCATGTTATAGCTGTCTATTTTTTCCTGCTCAATAAAAGGTGTGAGCACGGCCACGGATTTTTTCATGACGCGCGCACTTTTCACTACCTGCGGCAGGAACATTTTACCGCTTCCGAACAGATCGCCCACCACATTCATTCCCGCCATCAGCGGTCCTTCGATCACTTCCAGGGGTTTCTCGTAATGCTGGCGTGCTTCTTCGGTATCTGTTTCAATATATTCCGTAATGCCATGGATGAGTGCGTGTTTGAGTCTTTCTTCCACTGAGCCGAGGCGCCAGGTTTCATCTTTCTTTTCCTCCTTCGCTTTTCCCTTTACGGTATCAGCATAGGCCAGGAGTTTTTCGGTAGCTTCATTGTTATGGTTATTCCGGTTCAGGATCACGTCTTCACAAAGCTGGCGCAGCCCGGGTTCAATATCGTCGTAGATCACCAGCTGGCCCGCATTCACGATACCCATGCTCAGGCCCGCTTTAATGGCATAGTACAGGAATACGCTGTGCATCGCTTCGCGCACGGTTTCATTGCCGCGGAAAGAAAAGGATAAATTACTCACACCCCCGCTGATCTTGACCAGGGGATGCATTTTTTTTAATTCGCGGGTGGCTTCGATAAAATCAACGGCATAGTTATTATGCTCTTCCAGCCCGGTGGCAATCGCAAATATATTGAGGTCAAAAATAATATCCTGCGGATCGAAATCGAGTTGTTTGGTTAATATCTCAAAAGCCCGGTTAGAAATGTCAACTTTGCGTTGCCTGGTGTCTGCCTGGCCTTTTTCATCAAAAGCCATTACGACTACGGCAGCGCCGAAACTTTTACAGATGATGGCCTGCTCGATAAATTTTTCTTCCCCTTCCTTCATCGAGATCGAATTGACGATGCATTTTCCCTGCACGCATTTGAGGCCGGCCAGGATAATGCTGAATTTGGAAGAATCGATCATGATCGGAATCTTCGCAATATCGGGTTCACTCTGGATCAGGTTCAGGTAGTGGGTCATGGCTTTTTCGCCATCCAGCAGGGCGTCATCCATATTCACGTCCAGGATCTGGGCGCCGTTTTCCACCTGCTGGCGGGCAACGGCCAGGGCTTCTTCATATTTGTTCTCACGGATCAGACGCGCAAATTTTTTGGATCCCGTGATATTGGTCCTTTCCCCGATGTTTACAAAATTGGATTCGGGACGAATCACCAGGGGTTCAAGTCCGGACAGCCGCAGATAGGGGTGTATGATATTTTTTTCTCTCATTCAGATCTGGTTTAAGCCACTTCTTCAGGAACCGGTAATTTTCTCGGTTCGTATTTTTTTACCTGTTCGGCGATATGGCGGATATGTTCCGGTGTGGTGCCGCAGCAGCCGCCCACAATATTTACATAACCTTCCCGGGCCCATTCTTCCAGGAAATGGGCCGTTTCTTCCGGTTCCTCTTCATAAACACCCATGGAATTCGGAAGACCCGCATTCGGATAGGCCGAAGTATAACAGGAAGCGAGTTTGGAAAGTTCGGCAATATGTGGCCGCATTTCAGCCGCGCCCAGCGCGCAGTTCAGTCCCACACTCAGCGGCCGGGCATGTGCAATGGAAGTATAAAATGCTTCGAGGGTTTGTCCGCTCAGGGTCCTGCCGCTGGCATCGGTGATGGTGCCGCTGATCATGATGGGCAGGGCCGGTTTTTTCGTATCGCGGAAATATTTTTTTATGGCGAAGATGGCCGCCTTGGCATTCAGGGTGTCAAAAATAGTTTCTATCAGGAGCAGGTCCACACCCCCATCCACCAGTCCGCTGACCTGTTCATAATAAGCATCGGCCACTTCATCGAAACTCACGGAACGGAAGCCGGGATTGTTGACGTCGGGTGAAAGGGAAAGTGTTTTGTTCATGGGGCCGATGGCGCCGGCGACGAATTTTTCGTTGGCCGTTGGGCGTTGACGGTTGACGGTTGACGGTTGACGGTTGGCGGTTGAGGGTTGGCCGTTGACCGTTGACGGTTGGCGGTTGGCGGTTGACGGTTGACGGTTGGCGGTGAATTCCTCGATGGCTTGTCTCGCGATTTTTGCAGAAGCCAGGTTCAGTTCGTAGGCCAGGGATTGCATCTGGTAATCAGCCTGTGCAATGGACGTACTGCTGAAGGTATTGGTTTCAATAATATCTGCGCCGGCTTCGAGGTATTGCCTGTGTATTTCTTTGATGATATCCGGGCGTGTCAGGGAGAGCAGGTCGTTGTTTCCTTTTACGTCGGTAGGCCAGTCCTTAAAACGCTCGCCGCGATAATCCGCTTCTTCCAGTTTATAGCGCTGGATCATGGTGCCCATCGCGCCGTCGATGATCAGTATACGGGATGCCAGTGCCGATTCAATATTTGACATGTTGCTGAATTTTAAAAAGGCTGACAGTCAATGGCGGGAAGGCGGTAACAGGGATTACTGAAAACGGAAGGAAAAGTAAGACTTACCTGGCGTTTATTAGTTCAGTTCATCCTTGAAGCTGCCAGGCCGAACAATAAACAAATCTGCCTGATGGGTGGCAAAATTACGGTATAATAAGGGATTTTCAAAAGCGGGTATAGGAATGCAGGAGTATTTTTAAACGCCTAACGCCTAACGCCTAACGGCCAACGGCCAACGGTCAACGGCCAACGACCAACCGTCAACCGTCAACCGTCAACCGTCAACCGTCAACCCTCACCGATGGGATACATAACTTTCAACAGGCAGTCTGTTCGAAATGGAGCGGGCTAAAGTCATTTCATCGGCATATTCCAGTTCTCCGCCAAAGGAAATACCCCGTGCGATGGTAGTGACTTTCACCGGGAAGGCGGCCAGTTTTTTCTGGATATAATAAATGGTGGTATCCCCCTGGATATTCGGGTTGAGGGCAAATATGACTTCCGTAACCCCTTCTTTCTGAATCCGCTCTACCAGGGAATCAATGGAAAGCTGTTCGGGGCCGATCCCGTCCAGCGGTGAGATGATGCCGCCCAGCACATGGTAAGTGCCGCTGAACTGCTGGGTGGTTTCTATGGCGATCACGTCCCGGATGGTTTCCACTACACAGATCATGTCTTTTCTGCGCATGGAATTGGCACAGATGGAACAGATATCCGCATCGGCTACGTTATGGCAGCGATGGCAAAAACGGATTTCCTGCCGCATTTTGAGGATGGTTTCCCCGAATGCCCGGGCCGCTCCCGGATCCTGCTTCAGTAAATGCAGTACCAGCCGGAGGGCGGTTTTCTTCCCGATACCCGGCAGTTTGGCGAATTCGTTGACCGCCGTTTCCAGCAGAGCCGATGAAAATTGCATGTATAAAATTACAAACTTATATCCACTTCATTGTCCCAGTCCGACTTCACAAACAGCTTTTTCCTGATGGGTACTTCAATCTCCGGCTGCCGGTGTTTATAAAAGTCTCCCGGATCCCAGACGCCATTCTGATTGGTGTCGTAGAGGATGCGGAGATCATAATCGCCGGGTTCAAAAAGCGGGTTGTTATAGCGGAGCGAAGGGGGGATCTTATAAGACAGGATGATCTGGTCGCTTTGTAAAAAGAGTAATACGGGATGCCGGCTCATGTCCAGGTTCCTGAAACGCAGTCGGAGATTGCCGTAATCCGATACTTTCTTGGTCCGGAAACTGATCGTGTCGATCTTTAATAATTTATCCCCGAGGGTATCTTCAGCAAAATCTTTCTGCAGGATGAGGTGAAAAAGGGTATTTTCTTTCCAGGGATAGATGATCTTCAGTTTTTTCTTCAGGCTGTCGAGCTCGTAATGAAACTGCGTAATAGTCTGAAAGCTGTCGCTGGTAAAACGGATTTTTGCAGAATCATAATATTTTATGGGTGTAGCAAAACTCAGTTCAAAGTTGCTGTGCAGGTCCAGGAAACCGTTTGGAATATTACCAGACAGTATCAGTCTTTTTAATTTTTCTTTTTCTTCTTTTTTAGGCGGGGGCGCCAACGCGGTTTTCTTCGGCCTTTTGGTTCCGCTCGTATCTTCATAGGCATAAAGCAGGAGGGGTAGCGTGGTTTTTGTAAGGTCCACCGGACTGTCGGCAAAAGCAAATGTCTGGGCCCTGGTGGTGTACTCATGCGTGCCGGATTCATCTTTCAATGCATATAGTGCATAAATACCTGGCTTTAAATTGGTGAACGTAAAATTCCCGGAACTGTCGAGGCGGGCGATATACCTGCGGTTTTTCCTTTGCTACGGCGGAATCATAGAGTTTGTCGTGCAGCATGGCAATCAGGCTGCTGTCGGGTTTCCCGGTATTGGCCATGATCACGCGGCCACTGTATCGCAGCGAATCCACGTAGGTCCCGGTAGAAAAAATATAAGTGAAATTCTTCAGGATATTTCCTTCATTCACATCCGTCACGGCCTTTCCGAAATTCAGGGCATAGGTGGTATTGGGTTGAAGGGTATCCCGGATCTCGATGGTAATGGTCTTCAGATGTGATGTAATCGTCGGCGACACTTTCGGAACCGGGGAAACGATCAGGTTTTTGCGGATATCTTTCAGATCAATATATTCATCAAAATTCAATACGATCTTTTTGTTATTCACTTTCAGGGCTTTCATGGCCGGCACAGCCTGCACCAGCACCGGCGGGAGGGTGTCCTTGGGACCACCCGTGGGGGGTACGATATTGGCACAACCTGTAATCAAGGGAACACGCATCAGGGCCCAGCAGACCAGGAAAAAAATCAGGAGTCGTTTCATGTGCTTGGTCTGCAAACTTACCGGATGGAAACGGAATTTATGCAGTTTTATGATTTTATAAACCGGCGTGTTCTTCTTCTTCCGCAAGGGCAGCGTGGATGTCGAGCTTATTGGTCTTCACAAAATTGCACCAGTGGCAGTCTTCTTTGCCGCAGCCGGTATAAAAATCGTGGTTCCGGATTTTGGTCCAGGTTTCGGTTATCTGGCGGGTTACGATGGATTCGTCCTCCGGGGTGATATATATTTTTTCCTTTCTGTAATTTTTTTTACTGTCCGGTTCAATAAAATCAAATTCCGTGCTGAGCACCTGCCAGCCGTTCGGACTGCGGTCTACCAGTAATTTATAGAATACGGCCTGTCGCCAGTAGTCCCCGCCATTCGGAACTTTTTCAGTCGGCCCTTTTATTTTTAACAGGGCATTCTCCGGGTTACCTGTTTTGTAATCCACAATATTCACCTGCCTGCCTTCGAACTCCAGTTTATCCAGTTTGCCTTTCAGGGGAACCCCTTCGATGACTACATTCCCGATATTTTTTTCAATGCTTACGATCCGGTTCCAGCTGTGAACATATTTTTCATAGTAGGCGGGCAGAACGATATGCCCGTATTCCATCCGCCGCGCAAATTGTGCTTTTGTAAAACTTTCGCGGTGGCGGAACATGTACTGGTCGAAGGAGCCGATAAAAAAGGAGAGCTCCGGAAACCGGTTTTGATTTTCCTGCATATTGCGGAAAAGCTTTTCCAGTGCATCATGCACGGCGGATCCGAATTCCGTATTTTCATTTTTGGGTGAAGGGATGCGGATGAGGTTCTTAAAATAAAACTCAAGCGGGCATTTCAGGTAATTGTTCAATGCCGTCACATTCATTTGGAATTTTTCCAGTACGCGTTCGATAAATTCCATTTCAACACGTTCCATTTCCGGTGGCTGCTGCCCTCGTAACAGCAGGAATTGAAAGTCGCCGGATTCCTGCGCCGTTAATGACATTTTTTCAACAGGCAAATCAAATCCGGCGCGGATTTCTTCAATGAACACGGAAGGTTCCGCTTCTTTGCCGTTATTGCGAAACCGGCTGTAGGACAGGTATAAATGGGTTTCTGCACGTGTGATCGCCACGTAGAAAAGCCTTCGTAGTTCTTCGTCTTCATTGGCGCCCGGACCGGAACAGGGTATCGGGAAAATAAAATCCGCCTCCCGGTTTTTTCTTCTTCTCCCAGTTATGTGAATTACAACCGGCAAAAAAGACATAGGTAAATTCCAGTCCTTTGGATCCATGTGCCGTGAGCAGGTTTACCGCTTCAGTGCTGCCGTTCACTTCCACCATGGGCAGGGAAATGTCTTTCTTCTCCATGAGGTCGAGATGGGTTACGAGTTCCTGGAGGTCCAGTGCCGGCTGGCGCCGGGTTTCTTCTTTGATGAAATCAAAAAAAGCAGTAAGCGTATCCAGTATTTTTCTTTTGTCGGGATGCTGCATGGCGAATTCCAGGAGCCCGTTTCCGTATAAATACATTCAAATAAGGACTGCAGGGTTTTATTGGAAACGGCACTGACCAGGGACTCCAGGATGTTTCCGGCTGCTACCAGCGGGTGAAGGTTGTGAAAAAAGATCCGGGGCCGGTTTGCCGGCTTTTTCGTTGAGTAATTTCCGTAAGGGATTTTTTCCGCCTTCTTTACTTTTCTGGGCGGATTCCGCCGCCAGGGTTGCAATTTCAATGGCGGGAATACGGAACCACTCCGCATGCAGAATTTCAAAGAGCATTTCATCGCCATTAAACGGCACTTCATACTCATGGGCTGAAGCGAGGTAACGAAGGATCAGGAGCAGCTGCCTGATCAGCGGATCATGAGCAGGTTGACATTTCGTTTATTGTAGACCGGTAGACGTTTTAGTTTGAAAACAGGCAAGCAGTTCCTCGTCCGTATTTATTCTCCTTATAAATGACGGCAATCTTGCCCGGATGGATACCGCTTCGTAATCAGCAATGTCCGATTTGTGTAACGATGCTGAATCATTTCTGCCCGTTCCGTTTCATATTCACGGATCAGGGGTAAGGTCTGATATGGGCGAATTTTGATTCGATGACACGAGGTCTTTGGAAAGTCCTTCTCATTTTATATATCAGCCTGCCGGTGTATCGGCTGATCAGTTGTTTTGAAATATCGAGGATCGGCTGGGTGGACCGGTAATTGTTGGTAAGCACCACAATTTGCAGATCCTTTATATACTGTTGGCGAAGTCCTGCATATTGTATTCATTGGCTCCCTGGAACCGGTAGATGGACTGATCATCGTCGCCTACGACAAACACATTCGGGTTTATCCCAGAAATTGATCAGCAGTTCCACCACTTTATTCTGTGTTCCGCTGGTATCCTGGAATTCATCCACCAGGATATATTGGATATTTTTCCTGGTAGCGGCGAAGCAGGTCTTCATTCTCCGAGAAAGCCCGGATCACCCAGTTGATCATATCATCATAGTCATAGCGATCTTTATCGCGCATCAGCTGCTGGAAACGGTCAAATTCGTTTACGGCTGCGCGCAGTTTGTCCATGCGTCCGGTCTGTTCTTCAAGTTTGGCTGCATCGGCATCGCCTTTTTTATAACCGGGTCCGTTTTTTTTATAGGTATACTCATCACTGGTCCGGATTTTTTCCAGGTATTCATCTATTTTGTATTCGATAAATGCCGGTGTATATCCTTCCCGTTTCATCGTGCTGAACAGGGACCGGAGATTTTTCACTTCAAAATAGGCGTCGCTCCGGTAACGTTTCAGCGGATGTTTTTGGGGGAAGCTATCTGTCAGTTCCCTTAATAATTGTATCTGTTCGAGTTCTGAAATGGGATCCAGGCTGGTTTTTTCAAAAAGAAAAAGGTTATCCTGGATGATTTCGTTACAGAAAGCGTGGAACGTATGGATATTCACTTTATAGGCATCAGGGCCGATAAAGGAAAGCAAACGCCGGCGCATGGCGATGGCGCCGGCATCGGTATAAGTGAGGCAGAGGATATTTTCCGGGGCGGTATCTGTTTCCAAAAGTATTTTTCCGATCCGGGCTCCCAGGATCTGGGTCTTTCCCGTTCCGGGACCGGCAATTACCAGCACAGGCCCTTCAATCGTGTCCACGGCCCGTTTCTGCTCTGCATTGAGGTTCCCGTACAGGGCCTGAAATTGTTCTTTTTGGTTCATAATCAGTCAAAAATGTATTTCAAAACTTGGAATTTTTCTTGATTCCGGAATATTATTCCTCCTGATTTCGCGTTATACACTGGTATAATCCGATATAATCCGAAATATGAAGAACAACCAGTCGTTCAAAGTTTTCATTGTTGAAGACGATACTTGGTACGGCTCCATGCTGGAGCATTATTTAGCCCTGAATCCGGAATATGAAGTTAAACGATTTGAATCACCTGGTGATTTCTTCTCGCACCTCCATGAAGTTCCCGATGTAGTCACCCTCGATTATTCCCTGCCGGATAGTGACGGTACGGAAGTTTTAAGGAAGATCCGGGAATTTAATCCCGACATCCGGGTCATCATCATCTCCGGACAGGAAGATGTGGCCACCGCCATTAACCTGTTAAAGAACGGCGCCTTTGATTATATCGTAAAGGATGATGATACCAAGGACCGGCTCTGGAACAGCATCCTGCATTTGCGGGAGATCAGCAGCCTGAAACAGGAAGTGGAAAGCCTGAAAAAACAGGTGGGCCGCAAATATGATTTCTCCCAGATCATGATAGGTAACAGTGAACCGATGGAAAAGGTTTTTGCACTGATTGAAAAAGCTTCGAAAACAAATATTACCGTATCCATTACCGGTGAAACGGGATCCGGAAAGGAACTGGTGGCCAAGGCCATTCATTATAATTCTGACCGGCATACCCTGCCCTTCGTGGCGGTGAATGTGGCGGCCATTCCCAGGGAACTGCTGGAGAGTGAACTCTTCGGTCATGAGAAAGGATCTTTTACCGGTGCCGTAACAAGGAGAATCGGAAAATTTGAGGAAGCAGACAAAGGAACCCTTTTTCTGGATGAAATCGGGGAACTGGATATCAACCTGCAGGCCAAGCTGCTGCGCGTGGTGCAGGAAAGAGAGATCACAAGGATCGGCGCCAACAGTGTTTTGCCGATTAACGTGCGGATCATCGTAGCCACACATAAAAATTTACTGGAAGAAGTAAAAAATAAAACATTCCGGGAAGACCTCTATTATCGTCTGATCGGACTGCCCATCATGCTGCCGCCTTTGCGGGAAAGGGGAAATGATATTGCGATCCTCGCGAAAAGTTTCGTGGACGCGTTCTGCCAGGAAAATAAAATCACACGGAAATCCATCAGTCCCGAAGCACAGCAAAAGCTGATCGCCTATCCATTCCCGGGTAACGTGCGTGAATTGAAATCCATTATGGAACTGGCGGTGGTGATGAGTGATGAAGAAAATATCCTGCCCGAACATATCACGCTGAATTCTTCCACCAGCATCAATGATCTGCTGAACCGGGAGACTACGCTGAAGGAATTTGAAAGCCAGATCATTCAGCATTACCTCGACAAGTACAATAAAGATGTTCTGCTGGTAGCACGGAAATTAGATATCGGTAAATCCACCATTTACCGCATGATACAAAATGGCGAACTGAAGAGTAAGTAATGGGGCGGAGTGCTGCCGTTGAAACAAAGGGACCCATGCAAGCCACCGTAGCAGAAAAAAAACTGTCTGGCAAAACCATCCTGGTTGCCGAAGATGTTGAAATGAATCAGCACCTGATCCGGCATATCCTTGAATCCAGCGGTGCGCAGGTGGTGATCGCCCGTAATGGCACCGAAGCCCTGGATCTGGTAAAAAAACAAAACTTTGACTGTGTAATCATGGACGTGCAGATGCCGGAGATGGACGGCATCGAGGCTACGGAACAGATCCGGCGCCTGGATGATCCAAAGGTTTCAGCCATACCCATCATCGCGCTGACAGCCAACTTCCAGCCCGGAGACCTCGAGAAATACGAGCAGGCCGGCATGGACGACTTTCTCGCCAAACCCATTGTGGAAGCGCAGTTGCTCGATGCGATCCTGAACAATGCAGCATGTTCCGCAATTCAATAAATCCGCGGCTTCGGACACTAGTGAAAATAAACTTTATGATCTCAGCATGATCCGTTCGGTTTCGGGCGGGGACATGGCTTTTATAAAAAAAATGATCCTGCTTTTTATTGAAACCGTTCCGCAGAATGTGCAGGAACTGGTGGATGGCACGGGACAGAAAAACTGGGAGCAGGTTTCCAAGATGGCCCATAAACTAAAATCCACCATCGATTCGATGGGCATCCGCAGTCTTCACGACCAGATCCGTGCGGTTGAAATGAATGCCAAAAACGGCGAGCACCTCGAACGCATGCCCGATATGGTGCGGCAGGTGGAGTCGGTTGTTTCCGTTTGCATACAGCAGCTCAATAGGGAGTTATGAGTTATGAGTTATGAGTTATGAGTTATGAATTATGGTTACGGTTATGATGACGTTAGGCGTTAGGCGTTAAGCGTTAGGCGTTAAGCTTTCATAACTTATCAACATCTTTCCCAAACACGATGCGGGTTTCCCAATCCGGGAATAGACGATGCCTCCACTAAAATATAAGAATCTGGAAATGAGCGGTTTATTTTGAAATTAAAAACCGGCATTCTTTTCGAAACAGAATAGGTATAATTTATTAACCCATGCATCTGCAAGCTTCTTCGGGCATATTCATTGTTGAAGACAACCTGCTCTACCAGCAGTTGATCGCCCGCGAACTGGAGGACTTTGGTGGTCCCCTTTATTTTTACACCACCGGTGAACACTGTATTGCCAATCTTTGCCGGCGCCCTTCCATCGTGGTACTGGATTATAATCTGGACGGGGAAATCAACGGCCTGGAGACCCTGGAAGAAATCCGCAAATTCGATCCTTCCATATTTGTAGTGTTATTTTCCAGCCAGAAAGAAGTGTACAATAATGAAAACCGTCGTCGCTATGGTTCATTCGACTTCCTTGAAAAAAAGGAACAGTCCTTTTCCCTGCTCAGAAAATTACTGCAGGCCAGGGTCAGTATATAATAAATCGCGTTAAGCGTTCTGCGTTAAGCGTTCTGCCTTAATCGTTCTACCCCGGAATCCTCGAAATATATTTCTCGATCTGTTTGATCTGGTCCACGATCTGTGGTGTGGTGGGTTTTAGGTTCTTTGCCTTCCTGAAAAATTCTTTGGATGCGCGGAATTCCCTTTTCGTCATCATGATGGAACATAGCTGGAGATAGGCGGCTGCCTGGTTTTCCTTATCCGGGAGTCCTTTGCTGATGGCCTGGCGGATCAGGCCCTCCGCTTTGCGGATATCATTTTTCTGCATGGCCAGCATACCCATCTGGAGCAGGCTCGCGCCTTCGGCTTCCTTCATCGGCATACCCAGGTCCAGGCCCTTGCGCATATTCACTTCCGCCCCGTCAAAATCCTGTTTCATCATGGCGATATTGCCCTTGAGCGTATAGTAAACGGAGCGGATGGGTTTATAGAGCAGGCCGGGAAATTTGATGGTGGAAAGGACTTTTTCAGCGCCTTCCATATCACCCGATTCCATATATTCCTGGATCAGGCGGAGGGGACCGAAAAAGAAATGCCCGGCAATGAGCACGACACCGATCAGGTAGGGCAGAAAGGCCGGCCAGAAACTGCTGTAAATATTGGTGATGATGCCGATGGCGATCAGGGCGATGCCGATATATAAACGGTACTTAATAATAATGCTGTAAAACTTCATAGCCTCAATTTGGGCTGCAAAGATAGGTGAAGTTTCAGCGATTGGCAGGGTGAATCCGGTGTTCCCCGGGCTCAGAATTTGTCGTTGTTCACTTCGATCCAGTAACCATCCGGGATCCTGGAGATAGATCTGCTGTATCTTGTCTGGGCGGATTTCCAATTTTATTCTTCAACGCCGGCCCAATTGCCATATTTAATGCCCAGCTGGTCCAGGTGTTTCATAAAATCGGGAAGGGAGGAAACGGCAAAAGCGAGGTGGATATTCACGTCGTGCGGAACGTCTTCCTTGGCACCCTTGACCACATGGAGTTCATTGTGTTCCCCAATTTTGAACCAGGTATGGCGTTGATCGTGGAAGGGTTCGGGGATGGTATCGAGCATCATGACCCTGGAATAGAAATCGGATCCCCGGGCGAGGTCGGTAACATAGATGGTGGTATGGTTAAAATGCGGCCTGGACTGGGCGCGGCTTTGCAGGGAGAGGCAGAGGATCACTAAAAAACAGGCATTTTTGAGCATTAATTTCATCGATGGCAATTTGAAATATGAAGTTAAGGGGAAAGGGGTTCTTGTTGCAGAAAATCTTACTTTTGCCCCCTTCAATTGAAGCCGGTCCCGTAGTTCAATGGATAGAATAGAAGTTTCCTAAACTTTTGATGCAGGTTCGATTCCTGCCGGGACTACTGTTTGGTTTAATAATTCAAAAGACTTGAGAATGGGCATTTAAGAAAAACGAACCGGCTCTCGCAGCCTATCCCCCTTACTCGAAAGCGAAATATTCTAATAATGTTTCACAAACCGCCTTGCGAACCTGCTCATTTAGGGTACCTAATTTTTTTATTAAACGAGTTTTATCTAAGGATCTTATTTGATCAATTGCGACTTGGCCACTTTTCTTTTGAAATACACACCTTATGCGAGTGGGATAGTTGCGAATGGTTGTAGTCATCGGCGCACCAATGATCGTTTCCAAATACTTATTTGCCTCATCTGGAGAGATAATCAAACAAGGTCTGGTTTTTTTTATTTCCTTACCAATCGTAGGATCAAGATTGATTAACCAGACTTCAAAACGACGAATTACCATGACCATTCTTCTTTATCAAATTTGGAAGAAATAGTTCGCCAGGCTAAACCATCTGAGTCATTTTCCTCTGTCACAGAATTTTTGAACAAATCTTCCCATCTACTACGGGGCCTCAATGAAGACGTTATGAGTAATCCGGTATTGGAAGGGATTAATTCGATTTCTCCGCTTAGTTGATATTGCTCAATTAAGGATTTCGGGATTCTTATTCCTTTGGAATTTCCTATCTGAATTAAATTGGTTTTCATTTCACAAAGTTATTACTTTGTAATTACTTTTCAAAGCAAAAACTCTTTACAATTTATGATTTACGCTGTCCCGGCGCCTGTGAAACATCTGATAAAGTTCATCCCGATGCAACCATTTTTAATATATTCATCTTTGAATAATGCATCATCCTTCCTGCGTGTCTTTTTTGTACTCTTTCCAGTTATTGTTACTCGAATTTAAGCAACTTGACTGTCCGGATTTATTGATGCATCTCACATAACCGCTCGCCGTATTTTTTACTGGCAAACCCGAAGCAAAAATTTTCTTTTTTAACCACGAGTGAAATATTTGATGTAGGAGTTAATTTTAATCTCTGCAGAAGTCCTTTCACCGTATTTCGACGTCCTGGGACATTTTCTCCAGCTTTACATGTATATCCCATTTTCCCTTTTCGAAGATCTCAAAATCAACCTGTTCTTGGTCAAAATTTAACACAAGGCGAATCGGATACTCAACGCCGTATAATTTGTAAATGTTATTGTAATGCGAGCTTTCTTCATCATTAACCATATTTGTAAAATTTCCTGCAAGAATTTGAATGTTTGTCAATTTTTGCTTGGGAAGAAAAGTACTATTGGGTGCATTAAACGTAGCAGCACTATTGATAATATCATATACTGAAATGATTATATCGCCAGTGGTGGATCCACGTCCTTTATTAATTGTAACCTCGCTGACCTTGTTGGTCATTAAATTAACGATGTATGGTTTCTGTTCGGTACCAAGATAAATTCCCTCATGCCAAAATCCAGCAAATTCCTTTTTGGCTTTATCCGAACCATTCAGATGAAGGGTACCCTTACCTTCGTAATGCCCACTCTTCCATTCGCCATCATACCAATTTCCATTTTTCCAGGTGTATTTCCCGGATCCGTCTGGAAGGCCATCTTTAAATTGCCCAGTATAAGAATCAACCCCAGTTGCTGTCCCTCTGCCATTCGCTAGTCCATTTTTGCACTTGCCTGAATAATGCCCCTGCAGGGAATCTGGCATCACTTTGCATTGCTGCGCTAAAAGCCTAACGACAAAAAAAACTAAAATTAGTATGGAGCTTAATTGTTTCATTATTGTGTCCTCCAAAATTTCCAGATCGCAATAGCTAGCAGTAAATTTTAAAAATTGACCTGGTTTTTGATATATTTTTTTAAATCATTTCCTAGAGTTTGGGTCGTCCACTTGTAGATACCATTGCCACTATAAATGCCTACAATTTTTAGATTTTTGTCCAAAAGAATTAGCGTTGGTATGACATAAATAAAATAAGTCTCAGAAATAAGTTCATTTTTCTTACTATTTGATAGCAAAGGCTGGTTATCCAGTATTTGGGGCCAAGCCATTTTATCATTATCAATCGCCTTTCTCCATTTAACTTCATCATCATCTATTGAAACACTGATAATTTTAAGGTCATGCCCATACTGGTTATAATACTCACGCAATACAGGAGTAATTTCTCTACATGGACGGCACCACGATGCCCAAAAATCCAAAAGCACATATTTTTTCCTTTATAATAATTCAAATTGATTGAGTCCCCTAATCTGTCAACCGCACCAATTAATTTGCATCCATCCCTACGGCAATTTCATTCTAAAACCCTATTAAGGTTTTCAAGGCAAGACCATATTTGCTATTTTGCAACGTATTTTCTCATGAGTGTATCATTTAGAATATTGCTTAGATAGACTTCATTTTGACTGGCAAGCCTTATCGCTTTTACAACTTCCTCAATTCGCATGGATTTGGATAGAAATCCATTGATACCATAATCCAGTCATTCGGTAATATTAAATATCATCCAGAAAAGCAGACAAGATTAATATTCTGACGCTTGGGTATTTCTCATTTATAATTTTCAAAGTCCTGATACCATTCATCATCGGCATCTGAAGATCTAACAGCAACACATCCGGAACATGATTGGGAATAACTTTCAATAACTCTTCGCCATTGGCAGCCTCAAGGATAATTTTTATATCATCAAATTTTGACAGGAGGCTTACAATCCCCTGGCGTAGTAAGGAATGATCGTCAACAATACCAACTTTAATCTCGGAGAGATTCATTAAATCAAATTAAGGTCATAACAGAAAAACAGGAAAATTCGCAAAAGCGAAGAAAACAAGTTGTTTTTTTTGTTAAAAATACATAAAGTCGAATATGAAACTAAATTCAAATTGCAATTGAGAGCTATTAAAATTCGTCTAAGTAAAAACACTTAGTCCTTCTGATTATTTAACCAACAAGTCACAATTATGAGAAAATATTTGCCACTATCCCTTTTACTACTTTGTTTTATTTCCTGCCAGAAAGAGTCAATTAATGAACGGTCAGGCTTACAAACGAGTTCAAACCCTGATTTTACCAGTGACAACACAGGCATACCACTTTTGGCTGCAAAAAAGTTAGCTGTCAGTTTTTTGCAATCTTAAAGCCCAAATGCTATTGTAAGTATTAAAGATGCCGTAACTATAGAGAAAAACGGCAAACCATATTTCCATGTGATTAACACAAACGCTGGGTTTGTGATTCTCTCAAGCGATTCTCTGTATGTTCCAATAATTGCGTTTGATTCAGCAAGTAACTTTTCAATGGATGCGAAGAGCATAAACCCTGGCCTGGCTATGTGTCTGAATAAGCACGCTGCTCAACTCGATTAAATCAGGAGTTATCGGTCAGGGAGTACAATAGTCGATTAGATCGTGAACAACAATAAACGACTCTGGAGGGCGCTCGGAGCCTCTCTCGCAGCAGGGTATAAACAGCAGGCTTCAATCGTCTCTTCATTAGGTGGTCACATTGGCGTTCAAATGAATCAGCCTGTATTGATTTCCTCTGTCCCATTAAGTTATGCGACAAATTCAACCATAGGCCCACTTTGTCAAACGCTTTATGACCAAACCTATCCGTGGAATCAATATTGTCCCCCAGATGCTGCGATGTACTTTACGCCATATCAGGGAATCGACCCAGCAGGCTGTGTGCCTGTTGCGATGGCGCAGGTAATGTATTTCTGGAAATGGCCAACAAGTTACAATTGGACATCTATGGCTAAGTCAGTTGACATGAGTATTCCGGCGCAAAATTATTTAACAACGCCTGGTGGATTTACGGAATCAGCAAGATTAATAAGCAATATCGGTCTGACGCCAGGCACGTTTTGGACAACCGTGCTTCATACATTTCAATCGAGTAAGTTTGCGCATTATGCGAGTACAGGTACTGACGCCGATATGGAATATTGTGCAACTGTATTTAACACATTTGGATATTCTTCCGCTACATCATCTGAAGGAATAGCTGACCAAATAGCTTCTGGTGCCAGAAATGGAACTACTTATATGGGCTTGCTGACAAATGAAATACAAAATAACAGAAGGCCTTGCCTCCTAGGGGAAACAATAGTGAAAACAACGAAGTTCTTTTCTATTTGCCGTCTTCAGACGGTCACACTTGGGTCTGTGATGGCAGCAATGTAACGTATTATTATTCAGGTACTCAGAATACATATAGGTCATCAACAGGTCAGATTACGGTTCAAACCGTCGTCTCTAATTATTTCACTTCCTATTTTCTTCACATGAATTGGGGGTATAGTGGAACAGATAATGCTTGGTATGATGCGTCTACTGATTATTCGAGCGTGCCGATTCTTAACGAAGATTTTAAATATTTCCAGCTTGTAACTTATAATATTCATCCATAAAATTGTACATTGTTTGATGAGGAATGTCATTTATTTCATTGTAATTGTGTGTTTGGGTTGTAACTCTTGTAAGAAAAGTTCCAATGATGCTGGCACGGCGGTATATGGCGTTAGGATCCATTTTATTGATTCATCTGGGAATGATCTTTTTTCGACCACTAACGACGGACAAAACGGCTATTGGAAGGATAGTGTAGTTTTGTACGATATAACGAATATAAAAACCCAACTACAACCTTGCTACGAGGGCGGACGATCTTACCAGTTTGAGCAGTTAAACGTTTTTAGAATGGATATTTGTGAAAATACCGATTTTGCCAATCGATATTCATACACACTTATTCAACTGAAGAAGAATTTACAAGACACAATCAAGGTTCATATTGATCAAAACACGCTCAACCCTGCTACCAATAACGACTCGGTTTGGTATAATAACGTTTTAAGAAGATATGATTCCACTGGAACGATCACAGTAATTAAATAATATTTGTTTTTTTTCTGTATTAAAGAAAAGGATTTTCAAATTTCCGATTTCTTAAAACCTAAATCCTAAGTAATGCTGCTCTGTGATTAGGCCTTTGATAATTCACTTATTTGTTCAGGGTTCTGAACCGGATAAAATTCCTTTTAAACGATTTGGGCCGTATCTGCGCGCCGTAAAGCAGGTTGTTCGCTTTCATGAGCCTGTTCACGTCCTTGTGATTGAATTAATTCCGCCAGTCTCCTGATCCCGGTTTGATCAAGGTATCTGGGCTACCTGTGAGGGACTAAGTCCATACGAAGTCCATTAACTGATGCACTTCGTATGGACTTAGTCCTGTTTCATCAGGGATACGATAGGGCAAAAGGGCTAAGGAGACCAATCACATTAAAAATCTTAACAGGGCAAGATAATATGATGCCAGATGGGTGGATACGGTTAATAGCCTGATATTCTACAACTTCCGCGGAGAGTATTATATACGGGCAAAGCCCCGTTTCCGTCAGGCTTACCCAAGCTTCCGAGAGGAGCGGTTTTAATTTTAGGAGGGCCGGCAAGATCGGCAGGCAAATCCGGGGTATCATCCAGCCAATAAATCCCTGTAAATCAGATAAGCTCATGATTTACCGGTTTACCGTTGCCATGAACAAATATGTCGGCTGGAAAAAAAAGCAGGATCCGGCTTCCCCCATTCGCCAGAACGGGCTGCCATTTATACAAGGGTTCCAGTTTAACGACCAGGCGGACCTGTCATCCATTATGGCCATCCGGGTTTCCTTAAGTAATGCTGAATCCGGATTGATGGAAATCCGATTAGCACCCTTTGTTCCCGGCGAGTAACCCGCCGGGCAACCCATTATACTTCTGGTAATTTTTTCCGGTTTTGCGGAAGCGGTTCTTCGATGTTGTTCGTAGTAAACAGGACGATACACTCTACCTCAGTACATACGCGGTACTTCTGCCACCACCCGTTTCTTTTGTCAATATTTGTTTATCTGTAAGATCTTGTATATCTCTCAATGCAGTGTCCTGCGAGGTTTTTGTAATCTTTGCCCATTTCGAAGTATTTAGCTTTCCATCGAACCCGTCCAGTAATTTATTCAACATAATCCGCTGCCTGTCATTCAGCGGAGTGGCTGCATGTAATTCCCAAAACCTTGCCTTTTTTAATACGCCGCTGAGTGTTTCATCGGTTGCAGTAATGGCCCGGTCCAGGCATTGCAAAAACCAAAGAAGCCATTGCGTGATATCCAGTGAACCTTTTTGTATGGTTTCTAAGATATCATAATATTCTTTTCTTTCTTTTCTGATTTGTGCGCTCATGCTGTAAAATCGCTGTGGCGTGCCATCGGCTCTTGCCAGCTGCATATCGGTTATGGCACGGGCTATCCGGCCGTTTCCATCATCAAACGGATGAATGGTAACAAACCATAAATGGACAACGGCTGCTTTTAGTACCGCATCCATGGCCGTATTTTCATTGAACCAATTAATAAACTGCTTCATTTCGGCCTGCAAGCGATCGGCTTCAGGCGCTTCATAATGTACTTTTTCTTTTCCCAGGGGACCAGAGACTACCTGCATGGGATCATCTTTTTTATTATCACGCCAGGCAGCCACAACAATTTTGTGCATACCGCTTCGGCCTGTCGGAAATAAGGCTGCATGCCAGCCGAACAGCCTGTCTTCCGATAAGGGTTGCTTGTATTGTTGTGTAGCATCCAACATCATCTCTACAATACCTTCCACATGCCTGTCGGCCGGAACCAGGCCGGCAATATCCATCCCAAGCCGCCGGGCAATGGATGATCTTACCTGTTCGGCGTCCAGCAATTCACCTTCAATTTCGCTTGATTTCAGCACGTCGAGTGTAAGTGTTTGCAGCGTTGCTTCTGACTGTAACCGGAACCCTAAGCCTTCCATTCTGCCCAAAAGTTTTCCCTGCCTGTGACGCAGTTCTGCCAGCAATGTGGTAAGCTGCTCCTGCCGCCATGTAAAATGCGGCCAATTGGGTAACAGATGAATATAAAAGGCCATTCACCGTATTTTATGCGGTGAATATACACGATATTCACCGCACAAAGAAATTATTGCCGCACATTTTGCGGGAAATATAGTCGTTATTCTCCGCATCATTGAAATTGGGCACTTTGATGGCCAAGGGGAATCCGCTTTTCATAAATACGGAAAATCATGATTTTACGTAAAACGCTTCAGTTCTAAATTTCGCGATCAAATGACGGAAGGCAGCCACAATCTTTGAATAATTTTCAAGATGACGTTCCACCCGGATATCGATATCCCCGGTAGTACGGGAATGGCCATCTCAAATGACTGAATATCCTCCTACAAGAATGTATTTAACCCCGTTTTCATTTAACGCAGAAATGAAATCCCGAAAATCCTCATTGAAGATATTGCCCATTACCTGGTTCTTGAACTTGCTTGAAATTTGGATTTATCTAACCTGGGAGGTTGCTTTTCCGGATAATTAAAAGCCACACTATTCAGATAGGCAGTAATGCGAAGCCTCTCCTGCCACGTTAAGGTCTTATAATATCCTGCATGGTTAGAAGCTTCCTCAAACGTCTGTCCTTTAAAGGTATTTCTGTCTAACCGGTAGTCAGCCATATCCGAATTTACACGATTTAGTTATAAGCCTATAATCCCGATGATATCTCCTGCAATAAAGTTCGAACTTGGGCTACCTGGGTCTGCATCTCACCACATTATATCTTCCTGTCCCCACCCGTACGCACCAGCATCCAGCCCGGGTATTCCGCGGGCAACTGGCTTAGTTTATCGAGCCTGTCCATTTCATCGGGTGTAAATTTCAGGTCGATGGATTTCAGATTGTCTTCCAGCTGTTCCATTTTATTGGCGCCGATGATCACGGTGGTTACAGCCGGCTGATGAAGCAGCCAGGCCAGTGCGAGCCCGGCGACGGTTGTGTTTTTCGCAGTGGCCATGGATTGCAGGAGGTCGATGATGTTGAAGGCGCGGTCCCTGTTCACGGGAGGGAAATCGAAATTGACACGCCGTCCGTCCGTTTGTTTCTCCTGATCCCGGTTGTACTTACCACTGAGCAGTCCGCCGGCCAGGGGTGACCAGACCATCAGCCCGACCTGCTGATCCCGGATCAGGGGAAGCAGTTCTCTTTCCAGATCACGGCCGGCAATCGTATAATAGGCCTGAAGGGAAACAAATTTTGCGATGCGATGATATTCACTGTATGCCAACGCTTTCATCAGTTGCCAGGCAGCTAAATTGCTTGCGCCTATATATCGCACTTTCCCGCTGCGAACCAGATCGTCCAGCGCGGAGAGCGTTTCTTCAAGCGGTGTTAACGGATCATAACTGTGGATCTGGTACAAATCAATATAATCCACCTGCAGACGGCGAAGACTGGCTTCGGCCTGTTGGATGATGTGTTTCCGGGTGAGGCCGCTGTCGTTGGGGCCGTCTCCCATTTTCCCGCGCACTTTGGTGGCCAGCACCAGGTCGTCGCGGCGCAGGCCGAGGTTGCGAATGGATCTTCCTGTAAGCTCTTCGCTGAGTCCTTCTGAGTAAACATTGGCGGTATCGATGAAATTAATTCCGCCGTCGATGGACCTTTTCATCAGGGCATCTACGGATTCCTGTCCCAGGCTGCCAATGGGTTTGAAATAACCCTTGCCGCCAAAAGTCATCGTACCCAGACAGAGTTCAGAAACTTTGAGTCCCGTTTTTCCAAGCAGATTATATTTCATATTTAAATGAATTCATTTGAATCTCTGTTAAGTTACAGACTTGCCGCCGTGGCAGATTCGGAACTATTCATTACAACAGGAAAACTAAAAGGTTTAATTTTTGGTGAAATGATAGATTCAAAATGCAATCTAATCTTTAGTGGTTACCCTGTAATTTAATCCGGCAGTCGTGCCGCAGGTCACATCAACAGTTACACCGGTTATCATGGAAGCCATATCGGACGACAGGTATACCGCAACGTTTGCAATATCCGCCATTAAGGGAAGTTTTTTAAGCATGGTATCTCCTTCCATTTTTTGCAGGATAGACTTCATCGCTTCCGGGTTCCTTTCAATCGCTTCTTTGAATACCCTTGAATCCGGTGCCTCCCGGGCAGCCGGCGCCATAAATGACTGCAATTTTATGCTGAAGCATCACAGGATTTGAGTTTTATTTATAAGGAGGTTACAAAAATAAAAATAGAATAATGGGGTATTTGTTTTTGTTAAAGGCATTGATCATTTAACCCTTACGCCCGGCAATGCGGTTTATCATATTCCTGAAAATAAAATAATGGAAGGGCAGCATGAAATACCAGTAATTGCGGCCGGCAACACCGTGTGGCCGGAAGGTTGCCGTTTGTGTTAATATGCACCGGTATTTGTTTCTTACGATTGAAAATTCCAGCCACGCTTCCCCCGGCAATTTCATTTCTGCAAATAAAAGCAACCGGTGGTTCTTGTGATCAACAAGCAGTACACGCCAAAAATCCAGCGCATCCCCGGGTTGAATTTCAGATTCGCTCCTTCTGCCTCTTCTCAAACCGACACCTCCGAAAAATTTATCAATTAATCCGCGTAAGTGCCACAGGGTATCGGCGTAATACCAGCCATTGCTGCCCCCAATACCAAAAAATCTGTCTGCCACTTCCTCTATTTTGTTTTCATCAATTTCAACCCACTTTCTATCCTGATAACACCCGTAGTGGGGCACTTCAATATATTCGTTGATGTCAAGATGGGTAAGGCTGCTGGATGCCGCATCGGTCCAGGAAGAAACAACCATGTTTTGCTCAATTCTTTTAAAGGCCATTTCAATAGCTTCCTCATAAGTGTATAAATATTGGGGAATAATATCCTGAACAGAAAAGTCTTTGACAACCACATTATTTTGCATGCTCTTAATAAGCTGCTTTGACAGCGCGAGGTTAGCTGATGTAACAAAATAGATAAAGTAGGCAGACGTGGTATTGGAAGATATCGGAAGGGTTAAGATATAACGTTTAATATTGCGGACTTTTCCGAATTCCAGCAACATTTGCTTGTAGGTAAGCACATTCGGCCCGCCAATCTCAAATATTCTGTTTAATGTTTTTTCGTTAAGTAAGCAGCTGCTCAGGTAATGGATAACATTGCGAACGGCAATGGGCTGGCATTTGGTGTTCAGCCATCTGGGTGCAACCATCAACGGCAGTTTTTCCACCAGGTCGCGGATGATTTCAAATGATGCACTGCCCGATCCTACAATAATACCTGCTTCAAAAATTGTATAGGCAAGACCTGATTTACATATCACATTTTTCACTGTTTGCCTTGCGGCCAGATGGGGTGATAAATGCCCGGCATTGGTGATCCCGCTTAAGTAGATACTTTGTTTTACGCGTGTCTGGCAGCACACTTCTACAAAACTCTGTGCCGCGTGTTTTTCATTTTCAACCAACGCCCCATGCTGATCGTTCAAAGAATGAATCAGATAGTAGGCCGCATCAAACTGTTTTCCTTTGAAAACAGGAGTAATTTTTTCATCCTGCAGAAAGTCGAATTCAATGATAGAGATGCTGTTTAGCAGGTGAGGCAGGGGAGTAAACCGTTTGCTGTCCCGCACCACACAGGTTACTTCATGGCCGGCCTCAACAAGGACAGGCAGCAGGCGCATGCCTATATAACCATTGGCTCCGGTAAGGAGGATTCGCATGGTTCATTAAAGGTATTGAGGTTACATGAAATAAACAGGGTCAAAAGCCAAAACAGGAAGGGGCAAACTGCCTGGTAGGCTAAAAAGTTCAGCCTGTTTCCGGCGATTTATATCTATGTTATCGATATTACGGAAGAAAAACGGACAAATAACGAAGGAATAACGGAAAATGATTAATTTCAGATCCTCAACTAAAAAAATGGCCAGGGTAAAAAGCAACGTGCTCCTTCAGGGAATGGGAGGTGGAATTGGTAAAGCGATTCTTTTAAGAACTTTCAAGAAGGCTACTTTTTCAGGAAAGTATCCGGATATGTCCGGTGTGATTCCCTCCAAAAATCAGACCAAAGGAAGGGAACGTTTTGCTGAAGCCGTAAAATTTGCACAATCCGTGATGAAGGATCCCGTGAAATCTGCGGAATATGAAACCCGGGGCGATGGTTCTGTGTATAACGCTGCTATAAAGGAATACATGACCCGGATGCATCCGGACATAAAGGTTCTCCTTTCACTGTCTCCCGCTCAAAAGGATTCCCTGGAAGCGCTTGCTTTAACTGAACCACAGCGCCGGGCCGTTGCCTATATCAGCATTCATAAAAAAATCACCAACGGGATCTACCAGGAGATGAACGGGGTTTCGAAACCAACAGCCACCCGTCATCTCGGAGAACTGGCCCGTCTGGGGATCATTCAATCGAACAAGGGGAAGGGAGCGGGGGCCCATTATATAATAGGCTCATGGTGGGATCAAAATGGGCTCATCACCTCAAAACAGACTTAAAAATAGGCTCATTTATCAGATAATAGGCTCATGAAGCCGGATGGGGGTGGCGGACCGGTTTGAATGGTTTAGTCTCGCTAAACCAGCCTGCAGGGGATATTCAGATCCTCCGACAGGTAATAAATGGCACATACCCGGTGGTACCCGTCCGCGATAATTAATTTGGAATCATGCCGCACCAGTAAAACCGGTGACATTTTATTGCCTTTCTTGATTTTTTGCAGATTTTCACGGACGTGGAGATTATCCTTGCTCAGCAGGGGTAACTGACTTGCCCTTAATATGTCTTTTGCTTTCCTGATGATGGTGGGGGCAGCCTTCAGTTTTTCTGCGATTTCTTTGGCTTCTTTTTCATCGAGGAGCAGGGTTAAATAGTCTGCAGCGGCCGGGAAATCATGTTCCTCCGGATCTTTTAACCAGAATTTTCCCATGGCATTTAATTTTAATCAAGTTAGCGCAATAATTGACAGAATGTTATGGTCATTTCCGGCATCTGCCCTTCTACGCGCCGGCTCTTTTAAAATGGTTGTGGCCATTCCTGCACCCCGCCCCGGAAGCCAATTTTAGTCATACGGACGCCTGATTTTCATCATTAGATTTAGCTGGTGATCCGCCTACATTCGTGCTATGGTTATTCCTGAAAATCTAATTTGATCACCATGCAAACATCTGCCAGACAACAATCAAAAAGTGAGCTAACAAAAGACGATCATTCCCTTGCCATCATGGATGGGAATGAAGCGGCCGCCTATATTGCCTACAAGACCAGCGAAGTATGCGCCATATACCCCATAACACCTTCTTCAGCGATGGGCGAGTGGGCCGATGAATGGAGTGCGAAGGGCATGAAAAATATTTATGGACAGGTACCCCGCGTAATGGAAATGCAAAGTGAAGCGGGCGCTGCAGGTGCCATTCATGGTGCATTACAGGGTGGTGCCATGGCATCTACTTTTACGGCATCACAGGGCTTGCTGCTGATGATTCCCAATATGTACAAAATAGCGGGTGAACTGACGCCCACCGTATTTCATATTGCGGCCAGAACGATCGCAACACATGCCTTATCTATTTTCGGGGATCACAGCGATGTGATGGCCGTTCGCGGCACCGGTTTTTCCATGTTGTTTGGGAATACGGCACAGGAGGCGATGGATATGGCCCTGATTGCCCAGGCCGCCACATTGAAAGCAAGGGTTCCGTTCCTGAATATTTTTGACGGGTTCAGGACTTCACACGAATTATCCCAGGTCAATATGATTCCGGATGAAGTGATTGAAGCCATGATTAACATGGATGAAGTGAATGCCCATCGTGGCCGGGCTTTATCCCCTGATAATCCGTTCATCCGGGGTACCGCGCAGAACCCGGACGTATTCTTCCAAAACCGCGAAGCGGCCAATCCCTATTATGATAAAGTGCCCGGTATTGTGGAAGAAATGATGAATCAGTTTGCATCACTGACGGGGAGGAAATATAAATTATTTGATTATTACGGACATGAAACACCCGACCGCATCATCATTATTATGGGATCCGGCGGAGGCGCGGTTCAGGAAACCATTGATTACCTGAATGCAAAAGGTGAAAAAACAGGGATGATCAACGTTCGCCTGTTCCGTCCCTTTTCGATTCCTCATTTTATCCAGGCATTACCCAAATCTGTTAAGGGCATTGCCGTGCTGGACCGCTGCAAAGAGCCTACGAGCATGGCAGAACCCCTGTTTATGGATGTGGTGAATGCATTGAATGAGTCACAGGAAAATCATCATGCACATGTTATCGGCGGACGGTACGGTTTATCTTCCAAGGAATTCACACCCGCCATGGTGATGGCTGTTTTCAACGAGCTGAATGCAGAACATCCTAAAACGCATTTCACCGTGGGTATTGACGATGATGTTACGCATTTGAGTCTGCCCTATGATAAGAAATTTAACCTGGATGCACAGCATAAATTCCGCGGGTTGTTCTTCGGACTGGGTGCAGACGGTACGGTAAGTGCCAATAAGAATTCCATCAAGATCATCGGGGATAAAACGGATTATTTTGTTCAGGGTTATTTTGTATATGATTCGAAAAAATCAGGTTCGCTGACTGCATCGCATCTGCGCTTCGGCGAAAAACCCATCCGTTCCACTTACCTGGTTCAGTCGGCCAATTTCGTCGCCTGCCATCATTTTAATTACCTCACCAAATATGATATTTTAAAGGATGCGGAACCCGGCGCCGTGTTTTTACTGAATGCTCCTTACGATAAGGACCAGGTCTGGGCTATGCTTCCAAAAAAAATCCAGGAAGAAATCATTGAAAAGAAGTTGAAGTTCTATACCATAAATGCTTATACCGTGGCGAAGGACGCCGGAATGGGAAACCGGATCAATACGATCCTGCAGACCTGTTTTTTTGCGATCAGCAATGTATTGCCCAGGGAAGAAGCCATCGCCAAAATCAAGGAAGCGATCTATGATACGTATTGGAAAAAAGGGGATGCCGTTGTACAGAAGAATTATGAAGCCGTGGATCAGACCCTGGAGAATTTATATGAAATAGATTATGCGAAGCTCATCGTGGGAGACCGGGAGCTGGATGAAACCGTCCCGAAAAATTCCCCTGATTTTGTAAGGGATGTCCTGGCAAAAATCATTTCCGGAGACGGGGATGATCTTCCGGTAAGCGCCTTACCTGTTGACGGAACCTTTCCTTCAGGTACCACAAAATTTGAAAAGAGGAATATCGCTGATGCCGTACCGGTATGGGATACCAGCCTCTGTACCCAGTGTGGTAAATGTTTCCTGATCTGTCCGCATGCAGCCATCCGTCCGAAAGTGTATGATAAGGAATTATTGAACCATGCGCCTTCCACGTTCAAACATGTGGATCCGGTGGGTAAGGAATGGGATAAATCGAAAGAGGCGTACACCCTGCAGGTTTCAACAGAAGATTGCACGGGTTGTACTTTATGTGTTGAATTCTGTCCCATCACCAGTAAAACAGATCCCGGGCACAAGGCCATCAACATGTTCGATAAAACGCCGATCCAGGAAAATGAAAAGGAGAACTGGGAATTCTTTTTAACGCTGCCGGAAGTGGATCGTGCCAGGGTAAACCGCAACACCGTAAAAGGATCCCAGTTCTTTCAGCCGTTATTTGAATTTTCAGGCGCCTGTGCAGGTTGCGGTGAAACTCCTTACCTGAAACTGCTTACACAATTATTTGGCGAAAGAATGATTGTTGCCAATGCAACCGGTTGCTCATCCATATTCGGCGGCAACCTGCCAACCACTCCCTGGTCAAAAAACAAGGCGGGCGTGGGTCCTGCCTGGGCAAATTCGCTGTTTGAGGACAATGCGGAATTTGGTCTGGGTATTAAGATGGCCAATGAACAGAAGAAACTTACGGCCATTTCTCTATTGAACGAATTCAGGCTGGTGGTCGGTGAAGAACTGGCGGATAATATTATCAATGGTCCCGAACAGACAGAAGCCGAAATTCATGTAAAGCATGAATGGATCAGGGAACTGAAACACCGCCTGGAAGGCGAAAGGTCTATCGCTGCGCTTAATTTATACCACCTCGCTGATTTTCTGGCTGAAAAATCCGTCTGGATTGTCGGCGGGGACGGCTGGGCCTATGATATTGGTTATGGTGGCCTGGATCATGTATTATCTACCGGTGAAAATGTGAATATCATGGTATTGGATACAGAAGTGTATTCCAACACCGGCGGACAAAAATCAAAATCAACGCCATTGGGTTCCAGTGCCAAGTTTTCTGTGAATGGGAAAACGACAGGTAAAAAGGACCTGGCCCTGCAGGCCATTGCACATGGCACAGCCTATGTGGCGCAGATCGCCATGGGCGGAAATGATGCACATACGGTAAGAACCATACTCGAAGCGGAAGCCTATCCGGGACCTTCATTAATCATTGCATACAGTCAGTGTATTGCACACGGTATTGATATGTCCCACGGTGCGGAAGAACAGGATTTCGCCGTGAAATCCGGATACTGGCCCCTGTTTCATTATAATCCTTTAAAAGAAAAAGGCCAGCGTTTTGTGGTTGATTCGAAGGAACCCAGTATGCCATTGGGCGAATTCATGTATCATGAAAACCGGTTCAAAGTAATTAAAGCCAAGGACCCTGCATTGGCAGAACGTTTTTTACATCAGGCAGAAGATGCCAGGCAATCCAAGTGGGAACGTCTGGCTACGCTGAAGGGCCTTTGATGATTGTTTGTTTGTTAGGTGATAAAGGGGAATCCATGAGCAGGGTTCCCTTTTCTTATGGTAAGGAATTTCCTGTCAGGGGGTCGATAACTGCTTTTACTTCTGCAACCGTATTTATGGGAAACCTGCCCAGCCTGGCATGTTCCCGGACCACTTCTTCGCTTTCTGCTATATGAATACAGTAGATTTTATCGTCTGTAATAAATGATTGTATCCAGTGATAAGGCTTGCCTAACTGGCTGACAACTTCGCATGAAGTCTGGGAAATAGATTGTAGTTCTTCGGGGGAAAGATTCCCGGCGCCCGGCAGGTTTCTTTCAATAATAAATTTCTTCATACAAATATATTTTCAATGGTAAATAATGAATTCAAAATTGGGAGAATTGATAATGCCGGATGGCGGGGTTATTCCCTATTTAAGCCGGAAGATTCCCTATTTTAAGATGGCCAGTCTTTTGGCTTCCTGAACAGCCTTGGCGCGGGTGTTCACCTCGAGCTTGAACATAATTGATGAAATATGATGGTCAACTGTTTTTGCAGATATGAAAAGTCTGGCGCCTATTTCTTTATTCTGCAGTCCTTCTTTTAACACCTGCAAAACTTCCAATTCCCGTTCGGTAAGTAACGCGGTATTGGATTGTGTGGTTTTTCTGATTCCGCGTGGAATACTTTTTATGCCGGATGATCTCATGTCGGATTTCAATTTATCATACACAGCCTGGCCGCCAAGCCCATGAATGACTGAAATTGCTTGTCTTTTCTGTTCTTCCGGGCCTTCAAATAAAACAAGGGCATGCTCATAAGGAGAACCTGTTTTTTCCCAAAACCGCACTTCTTCTGCTGCCAGGGTTTTATTATCTCCTTTCAGGTCTTTGTAATTTTTTTCTGGCAGCAGGTGTTGTTTTTCCGCCTTCCCCAACCAAAAATAAAGCCGGCTTACTCTGGAAAACTTTCCCAATTCAACCATCCTGTTTATCCTCTGGGAAAGCACTTCTTCTTCTATGACACTTTTCCCTGTTAACCATTCGTATTCCAGGAGGGCCAGGAAGGTCGGAATAATTCTATACAATTCTGTGGTTTCAAATGACAGCGATTTTGCTTCCATTAATACAGAAAGAGCATCCGGATCACCTCTTCGCATCTTTATGGTGGCCAGGACCACGAGTGCGCCGATTTTTGTTGGTGGCGACAGGTTTTCTATTTTTAAAAGCGTGCCTGCGATATCGTAGGCCTCTTTCCAAAGACCCGTTTCCAGGTTCAGTCTGGCTTTCCAGGATAGCAAATAAAATTTCTGGGAGTCAAGATCCCTTTCTTCGCAATACTGTATACCCTTGTCCAGGTTTATTTTTGCAAATGCATAATCTTTCAGCGTAACCCCGTTATTACCCAGGCTGCCGTATGCTTGCGCCACATGTTCGTGAAAGGAATTTTTTAATGCGATAGCCAGACTTTGCTGTAATAAGCCGGTGCCTTTTGCATAAGATGAAGGAAAGAGCATTAAAGATGTGCCCATGCTATTCAGTGCGTGTGCAATGGTCTCTTCATCATTCACTTCATGTGCCACCGCAATAGCCTTCTCTCCCCAGGAAATACATTCTTCAGTTTGTTCAGATTTCATTTTTAGCTGGGACATATTGCTGTATGCCATCGCCTTTGCTTTTGAAGGAGGTTGATTGTCCAAAACAGCTATGGCCTGCCAGCCGAAACTTTCAGCCTGCTTCTGGTTGCCATCCAGCCACCAGAGACGGGATAAAAACCGCATGCAATTGCCCATCTTCTCCAGGTTATTTTCCTTCTTCCGGAGTTCCAGCGATTTTCCCATAAATATGATGGCTTCCCGGTGCTGGTTTATCAGGTAACATTCATACGCATAGGATTCATAAAACCGGTTCAGTATATCCTTATCATTTCCCTGGTAGTATTCAATGGCGGATAAATATAACCTGGCTGCTTCAATATGGGCTCCAACGGACGCTGCATGCCCGGCTGCCAGCGGGGCATATTTTGTTACAAGTTCATAATCATTTGCATTCTTCGCATGATGAATTATTTGTTCGGTTTTATTGTTCAGTTCAAAACTTTCAAGGAAAAGACTGAGAATTTTTTTGTTCAGGGCGACTCTTTTCAGGGGTGACAGCGAGGTTTCGATTGTTCTCCTGTATAATTCATGCTTAAAAGAAAGCAGACCTTCTTTCAGAATAAGAATCTTTGTATCCAGGGACTGTTCAATGACTGCAGTATAAAATGACTCCATTTTGTCTAGAAATTTGATCTCCAGCCCGGTAGGAAGTACTGACAATATTTCCCACAGATGCCTTGTTTTTTCATCCTGCCGGTTAAAGACAGATAAGATGGAGTCCCTGATATTTTCCGGTACGCCCGGGCTGTAACTGGCCAGTATTTCATTTACATAGAAGGGGTTTCCACCGGAAATGCTGTATACATCTTCCCCATTATACCCTCTTTGCCGGGCCAATACCTCAACCGCCTCTCTTGAAAAAGGAAGCAGCTGTATCCGCGTAAATGAACCCGGATTCAATTGTCCCAGTACATTTCTCAGGGGGTGTCGGGAGTGAATTTCATCGTCCCGGTATGTAAGAATAAAAAGACACCGTAACCGGGTGATACGTCTTGCAAGAAACTTTATAAAATCAAGGGTCGCTTCATCTGCCCAGTGTATATCTTCAAATACAATCAGGCTTACCTCTTTTTGGTTTTTTAACTCATGAAAGAAACCGGCAAAAAAAGCAGACCGGTCCTCCATTTCAATATTGTGTTCAACCGGTGCATTTCGTATCTGCAGGAGGATATCATACAGGGGGGCCAGGGGGCGGGGCGTGAACAGTGCATCACAGGTTCCCTGGTATATATTACACCGGGATCCGGTTTCATTGCAAAATGACTTTATCAGGGAGGTTTTACCGATACCCGCTTCCCCGCTTACAAAAATGCAATGCCCCTCACCCTTTAAAACATGGTGAAATTCAGCAAGCAGCATATTCAAAAACCCGCTTCTTTCAATCAGCTCCATATTTCCTGCTTATAAATTTGGGAGTCAGCTGAACTAATATAGGGAAAACTCCTTAGATCCTCTAAGGGTATTAATCCTTGTTTTGTAAAGGAATTCCATTAAAGCATCATTAAACCAACAAATCATGAGGATTACATTTTATCTAAGCGTATTTATTGCGGCCAGCCTGATTTCTTCCAGGCTGCCTGCCCAGTCCGCTCCGGCTGTTCAGGCAAAGGAATATCTTTTTATAGATGTGCATCACCTGGGGGCTGGTACAGTAACATATGAAGGGGTTGCAGAAGCGCATGCCAGGGATCTGGCGGTGGAGAAAAAATATGGCGTGCACTTTATTAAGTATTGGGTTGATGAAAAGAACGGCAACGTGTATTGCCTTTCTTCCTCCCCCGACACACAATCAATCCGCAAAACGCATGCTGAAGCGCATGGATTATTGCCTGATCAGATCTATCTCGTAACGGAAGGGAGCGAAGCCATGACAAAGGGAGGGAATCCCTTTTTCCTGGACATACATGAACTGGGTCCCGGCAAAGTAACAGCCAAAGATGTTGCTGGTGCACATCAAAAAGATCTGGCTGTTGAAAATAAATACGGAGTCAATTTTATCAATTACTGGGTGGATGAAAAGGAGGGTGTGGTGATGTGCCTGTCCCAGGCGGCAGATTCAAATGAAGTCATTAAAACGCATGCAGAAGCACATGGTTTAATTCCAAAATACGTAATGCAGGTTAAAGAGGGGGAATAACCGGATACAGGGCATTATTTTGCTTCATAGTAAGGGATCTCGTCGTGGGATGTTTTTTCTTTCTGGTACCAGTAAGCCTGTGTCACCACATGCCCGTCAGGCGTATGCAGCAGTCTTCCGAAAATCGCATTGATGGGATTGAACATCAGGTCGGTTACGCCCACCGTGAATGTTTCGGGCGGCGGTGGCGGAGGCGGGGGTGCGGTTTCTCCTTCTGCCAGGGGTTTTGCTGGTGCTGTTTTTGGAGGGGGCGTTGGTGCGATTTCAACCCGGTATTTATTGAACTCCAGTAACTGCTGAAGAAAGGAAGCCCGGTCCCGGGTTACATTTTTATCAACAACGGCGCACCTGACACCGTTTAATTCTTCGCTGGTATGATTTTGATTGATGGCCATATTAAAGAATTAAAATCCGGTACTCAGGGAAAATATATATTCATACACATAACTCATCAGCCCGGTTAGCAGGATCCCGGCAATACAAATAAAAAAAGCCAGTCTGGGGGATGGCGGAATCCTTAATTTTTCAATCGGATTTTCATTCGCATCCATAAAGATGGCTTTCACCACTTTCAGGTAATAATACAATGAAACAATCATGTTGATCGCGGCGATGCTGATGAGCAGATAATTGCCCTGTCCTGCACCGGCCATGATCAGAAAGAATTTACCAAAGAACCCCGCGGTGGGCGGAATACCGGCCAGTGAAAACAGAGAGATGGCCAGCACCCATGACAGAAACGGGTTGGATTTATAGAATCCTTTATAGTCTTCGATACGTTCCTTACCTGTTATTGCGCTGACCAGTCCGATCACGCCGAAGGCGCCGAGGTTGGAGAATGTATAGATCAGAATAAAATAAACTACGGATGCGCTTCCTGCATGAGAGGAACCGGTAATACCGATCAGTATAAAGCCCACCTGTGCGATGGATGAGAAGGCAAGGAATCGTTTTAAATTTTGCTGGCGGATGGCAAACAGATTTCCGATCACCATGGTAAGCACCGAGAGCATATATAAGATGTTATACCAGGTGATGGCCAGTGGTTTGAAAACGGTGTACAAAACGGTTACCAGTACAAATAATACCGCGGCTTTTGATATAACCGAGAAATAAGAGGTAACGGTAACCGGTGATCCCTCATACACGTCAGCTGTCCATAAATGGAAGGGCACGGCTGAAATCTTAAATGAAAATCCGGCGATCAGCAGTATAAATGCAAATATTTGTAAGGGACTGCCATTCAGGTGTTGTGAGAGATCCGAAAAGGTCAGCGTGCCGGTTAGGCCATAGACCAGGGAAATGCCAAACAATAAAAGCCCGGAGGAGAAGGCGGAAGAAATGATGAATTTAAATGCCGCTTCCGAAGATTTTCTTTTTTCCAGGTCGAAGTTGGCGAGGGCGGCTAAAGGAATACTCGACAATTCCAGTCCCAGATAAAACATCAGTAAATTGCCGGCGGAGATCATATAGAACATGCCCAGCAGGGTAGATAAGAGGAGCATGTAGAATTCCAGCACATGCTTATGGTTCTTCAGCCAGGAGTAAGATTGCAGGGCAATAATATAAGTGCCGAGACTGAGTATGTTTTTTTCTGTAACGATGAGCTGATTGGTTTTGAACATTTCATTGAACAGGATTCCATCCCGGTTCCCGAAAAGCCCGGCAACGAAATTGGCCAGCAATAATACATTCACCAGGTTCAGGATGTTTTCATTATTCCATTCTTTACTTCCCACTTTTATAAAGAGCAGGATGAATAAGATGGCAATGACCGCCCATTCCTGTTTCATCAATAGTAAAAAATCAAGTCCCATAATTTAGGTTCATTTAAGCGACACGGCTTTTCCCACCTGTTGCATGATGAATTCTGTACCCGGAGTGATTAACTGATACAACCAGAACGGCGCAATACCAATTGCAACAATGCCGATAATCAACAGGCCGGCGGCTAAACGTTCATTCCAGGTAGCGTCTGTTAAATGGTTATAATGATTATCGGTAACCGGTCCCATGAGTGACCTGCCGGCAGCCCGCAAAATATATACGGCCGTGACCACAATGGATGCGCAGGACAGGATGGTGGCCAGCCGGTACCATTTATCCGGGTTTTGCCAGCTGCCCATAAACACGGTCATTTCTGCCACAAACCCGCTGAAGCCGGGCAGGCCCAGGGAACAGAGACCCGCGATCACAAATACGGTGGAGATGAAAGGAATTACTTTTAATAATCCGCCCAATTGTTCTACCATGCGGGTATGTGTCCGGCTGTAAATCATGCCGATGGCAGCGAAGAAAAGGGCCGTCATCAATCCATGGGATACCATTTGCATCACCGCGCCGGTGATGGATGTCTGCGTCAGCATACCAATGCCCAGTAAAACAAATCCGCAATGACTCACGGATGAATAGGCATTGATATATTTCAGGTCTTTCTGCATCATCGTAGCGAAAGCGCCATAGATGATGGCGATGGTGGCCAATAAAATAATGACGGGGGCATAGTGGTGTGCTGCGTCGGGCATTAAATAAGTGGCTACGCGCAGGCAGCCATAGCCGCCGAGTTTCATGGAGATGCCGGCCAGGAACATGGAAGCGGCTGTTGGAGCCGATGAGTGTCCATCGGGCACCCAGGTATGAAAAGGGAATAAGGCGGTAAAGATGCCGAAGCCGATAAATGCAAAGGGGAAAAATAAATTTTGTACGGCAATGTCAATATGCATCCGGGATATCTCCACCAGGTCAAAGCTATGTGCACCATCCAGGTTTGTGTTGTAATATAATCCCAGCAGGCCTACCAGAACCAATGAAGATCCCGCCATTAACATCAGGGCGAGTTTCATGGCGCTGTATTCTTTTTTGCCGCTTCCCCAGATACCGATTAACAGGAATTTGGGTATGACGGCAACTTCTAAAAAGAAAAACAGGGTAAAAATGTCTAAAGAAATGAAATATCCATAGGCGCCCACACTTAATAACAAAAGCAGGAAAAAGAATTCCTTGTTTAATGTTTCCTGGGTCCAGGATACCAGTACACCTGCGATTACAACGAATGCAGTTAATAAGATCATGGCAACAGAAATCCCGTCCACGCCGATATGATAGTGAATATTCAGTGGGGCAAACCAGGTGTAATTGAAGTCAAATAAAAACTGGGAGTGGTTTCCGGCCGCGCGTTCCTTCCAGTAAACCCATAAAAGGCCCAGCGCCGATAAAAACTGGGCAGAAGCCCCGATCAGCGAAACCGTTCTTACCTGCTTTAATCCTTTGCAGAATAAAACAGCGATTGCCGTGACCAGAGGAAGTATGATGAGTAAGGAGAGGTTCATTATGAGTTATGAGTTATGAATGATGAGTTATGGGTTATGGGTTATGGGTTATGTGTTATGGGGTTTTTGCTTTGTTGTGAGAATTGCACTCCTTATCATTTTTAATAAAGAGGAAGCATCCTGATGTGCTTTGGTATAGTCGTTTAAATCCATATAGTGTGTTTCTTTTAATAATTCAAGCCAGTAAATGGTTTCATCACATTCCTTTTGTGCTATGGCGAGCTTATGTATGAAATCCATTTTACTTTCAGCATTTTGTGCTTCCCGGATCATCGCACCAACTGACGTACCGCTTTTTAATAATTGTTTACTTAATACGAATTCCTTTTTTGATTCTACTAAAATCTTATACAATTTTATTATTGTAATGGCAAACTTGAAACTGTCTTCTTTTAAAAAACTTTTCTTTTCACTCATAACTCATAACTCATAACCCATAACCCATAACTCAATTCAACAGGTAAATAAACACCACCGCCAGCCCGATAATTCCGGCAAAGAAATACAGGGCGTAGTTTTGAACTTTACCCGACTGAAATCCTTTGATGAATTCTGAAATCCTGCCGGTAATGGTGGCCAGCAGATTCATGAAACCATCCACGATATTTTTATCAATCCAGGCAGCCGGCCGGCCAATCCCGTTAAAAATGATTTTCTTCGTTATGAACAGATACATTTCATCTATATAAAATTTTTTATAAGCCGTTCTGTAAAATCCGCCCATTAAAGCAGCAATGGTACGCGGAAGGGTGTTTTCGCTTTTGTATAATAAGGTGGCAATTCCGATTCCTCCCAGACGCCAGCAAAACGGGCAGGGCGGAAAAACCTGGTTCAATATGGGTTTCCAATGCGGACCCCGTCGCTGGTGACCCATTTTGAAATGGGTACAAAGCCTGCGAGCAGTGAGCAGATTCCCAGAATGACCAGGGGTATTTTCATGGACAAAGTGCCTTCTCCATGATGCGTTTCCTGAACAGTGATTTCCTGCTCCAGAAAATGGAGAAATACAGGCGGAACATATAAAAGGCCGTTAATCCTGAAGTCAACAGGGCAACCGTGTACACCAGCTGTTCGAATGGTAAGCTGCTGTAAGAATGTCTTCTTTGCTGAAGAATCCGGAGAAAGGAGGAATACCGGCAATCGCCAGGCAGGCAATTAAAAATACGATATGCGTTACGGGCATCAGTTTCCTCAGTCCGCCCATATCCTTCATGTCGTTGCTGTGAACCAGATGGATCACGGCCCCTGCTCCGAGAAACAGGGAAGATTTGAAAAAAGCATGCGTGAACAAATGAAACATGGATCCGGTAAACCCAGGCTGTCCTTCTCCGCCATACTTTGAAACGCCCAGTGCGAACATCATATACCCGATCTGCGACATGGTGGAAAAGGCCAGTACTCTTTTAATATCCGTCTGTGTGCAGGCAATGATGGCAGCCAGTAAGGCGGAGAAGACACCGGTCTAGGTAACAACCTCTAAAGCAGCCGGATCCATGGTAAAAACCGGGAATAACCGGGCCACTAAGAATACGCCGGCAACGACCATCGTTGCAGCATGAATCAATGCGGATACAGGTGTCGGACCTTCCATGGCATCGGGCAGCCAGATATGTAAGGGGAACATGGCTGACTTTGCCCGCCCCGCCGATGAATACCAGTACCAGTCCCCAGGTTAAGCAGGGAGGCGCCCAGGAAGGATGCTGAGGTGATAGCTAATAAATTCGGGCGATTGAACTGAAGTCAGCCTTTCGATCAATACGCCAAAATCCAGGGTGCCGCTGTAAAAGGCCAGAATCAGAATTCCAATCAGAAAACCAAGATCGGCAAAGCGGGTAACAATAAATGCTTTTTTTGAAGCGGCAACAGCGGAAGGTTTTTCAAAATAAAATCCGATCAGCAGGTAAGAAGAAACACCCACCAGTTCCCAGAACATATAGATCTGGAATATGTTGATTGATAAAACCAGCCCCAGCATGGAAAAGGTGAACAGGGAAAGGAATGCATAATAGGTTGCGAATCGTTCTTCCCCTTTCATATAACCGAGACTGAAAATATGTACCATTAAGGAAACAAAACTGACTACAACAATCATCATCACGGATATGGGATCCAGTATGATCCCCATATCGATTGAAACGTTGGGCGAGAACTGGAGCCAGGTATATTTCAGGGCAATGATTTTCTGATACACGCCATTCACGTGTTCCGTCAATAAAAAAATAATGATAAGCTGTATAGAGAGACAGGATGGCGGATAGCCAGTAAAGAGACTGTTCCAATGGCTCCTGAGGAGTTTTTAAAATATTTTCTGCCAAACAATCCCAACAGGACAAAAGTGACCAGGGGCAGGAGCGGAATGAAGGCTATATAGGAATAAGAGTCCATATCTGATATTACTTGTTTTCATAATCTAATATTTCATTTCGCCTGCGTCTTCCACATCAATAGAATGGTGACTTCTGTATAAATTAATGATAATGGCAATTGCAACGGCTGCTTCAGCCGCGGCAATGGTTACCACGAAAAGGGTAAAGAACACACCGTCTAATTTACCCGGGTACAAATATTTGTTGAATGCCACAAAATTGATGTTGACACTGTTCAGGATTAATTCAACGGCCATCAGCATGGTAATCATATTGCGGCGCGTGAATAAACCATACATGCCGATGAAAAACAGGGCAGTGCTTACGAAAAGGATATGTGTTATGGTGATTTCGTTCATTCTAAAATATTTCGCTTTCGTTCATTCCCCATCCGATGTTTATGATTCCGTTATCGCTTCACGGGTTTGCTCTTCATGGCAATAACAATACAGCCGATCATGGCAGCAAGTAATAAAATGCTCACCACTTCGAATGGCAGAACATATCCGTGTTCTTTTGTGCTTAACATTTGTGTGCCTATATCTGAAACTTTTACCTGGAGACCCCGGGAGCTTTCGGCAAACCTGTTTGTACGGATCAGGTTATAAGTAAATGCAAATCCGAATAATACGGCTAAAGCGGAAAAAACGGCCCGGTTCCTGAGCGGTTTGGGCATTTCATCGCCCGACTTTTGCGTAAGAAAGATCGAGAAGATGATGAGCACCACGATCCCCCCGACATATATGATAATTTGTACCGCTGCAATAAACTCAACTTCCATCCAGAAATATAAAGCGGCAATACCAACTAATGAAAGCAGTAAGAAAATGGCGGCACGGAAAATCTTCCGGGTAGTTACCGCCAGGATACCTGCTCCCAGGATCAAAGCAGAAATAATATAAAATATAATTACAGACGCATTCATTATTCTACTCCCTCCCTGAGTTTTGATCCGTCCCTGTTTAATTTCTTTGGTCAGTTTACTTCTGTCATAAACACTATGCTCAAATGTCTGTGCCATTTCAATGGCATCCGTGGGACAGGCTTCTATGCATAAATTGCACATCGTGCATAATTCCAGGTGGTAAACAAATGTATCAATGGCTTTTTTCTTTTTCCCTTCCGGTGAAACGTCAAATTTGTTGATGATCTTAATGGTTCCGTTGGGACAGGCTATTTCACAGGCCGAGCATCCGGTGCAGGCATGTTCGTTGTTTTCATCGTGTTTCAGAACAACTTCCCCGCGGAAACGTTCCGCCAGTTTAAGCGTGTCGCGGTTATCCGGGTATTGCTCGGTGATGATTTCTTTATGATGCGTAAAATAGTAACCCGTCATTCTCATGCCTTTCAGCAGAGACCTGACCGCACCGTAAACATCTTTTATATAATCTTTTAAAAACATAAGCCTGGTTAAAAATGCCATCCCATGATGGCCACAATGGTCATCAGCAATAAATTAAACATGCTGATGGGTAATAAATATTTCCACTCCAGATTCAATAACTGGTCAATTCTCAGTCTGGGGAAGGTCCACCTGAACCACATGATCAGGAAAATCAGCCCGAGGGTTTTACCGAAAAACCAGACGGATGAGGGGATATAATCCATGATATGATTGAATCCCTGCCAGTTATCTATATGCAACGGCATCCATCCGCCGAAGAATAAAGTGGCGCCGATGGCACACACGATAAATATGTTGATGTATTCTGCGAGAAAGAACAGGGCAAACCGCATTCCTGAATATTCGGTATGAAAACCGGCTGTCAGTTCGCTTTCCGCTTCTGCCATGTCAAAGGGTGCGCGGTTAGTTTCCGCAGTAACGGCGATGATAAAAATCACGAAGGAGATGAGGGCGGGAATATGCGCTTTAAATATCCACCAGCCGTTTTGCTGCGAAAGAATAATATCCTTAATGCTTAAGCTTCCGGTCATCACTACGATGGATAACACAGAAAGCCCTGCGGATAATTCATAGCTGACTATTTGCGCACCGCTTCTCATGGCGCCCAACAGCGAATATTTATTATTGCTGGCCCATCCGGCCATAAAAATCCCGATAACGGAAAGGGAGGAAATGGCTGAAAGGTATAACACGCCGATATTGATATCCCATATCTGGAAGTTCTTTGCAAAAGCGATGGGTGCAAGAATCAGCATGGCAACGATCATGACAACAAAGGGAGCGAGGTTAAATATAAAATGATCCGCACCATCAGGCACCAATCCTTCTTTCATGATCAGTTTCAGGGTGTCGGCAGTTGTCTGGAAAATCCCTTTTGGCCCCAGCCGGTTCGGGCCCAGGCGGATTTGCATAACGGCAGCCACTTTGCGTTCCATCCAGACCAGGCTCAGTCCCAGCAGGGCGAATAATGCAATGGCGGCAATACCTACCAGTACAAATTCGGTAAGCATGGCCATTGCCGGACTGAAATGGTTGTTCAGCCATTCATGAATCAATACCTGTAATGCCTTCTAAACTAAACATGCATTTATTATTTATCTGTCAATATCCGGTATTACCAAATCCAGTGTTCCCATGGCCGCAACCAGGTCGCCGATCTTCAGGCCTTTGACCATATGTTCCAAAGCAGAAAGATTGGAAAAACCCGGTGACCGGAATTTGATCCTGTAGGGTGTTGTTCCTCCTTCACTCACAATGTACACGCCCAGTTCCCCCCTTGCCGTCTCCACCCTCTGGTAAAATTCGCCTTTTGGTAATTTCAGTACGGCCTTTGTTTTTGCCTGGAAATCACCTTCAGGAATCTGATCAATCAATTGTTCTATGATACGGATACTTTGCTGCATTTCTTTCAGCCTTACTAAATAACGCGCAAAGGAATCGCCGGCGGTTTCGGTTATTTCATCAAACTCCACTTTACTGTAAATATCATAGGGGTAAAGTTTCCTGATATCGCAATGAACGCCGCTGGCTCTGGCAACCGGACCGCTGCATCCGTAGGAAATGGCATCTTCCTTAGAAAGTAACCCAACGGATTTCATCCTGTTTTGAAAAATGACATTGCCTGTAACCAGTTCATTATATTCCTCAAATTTTGATTTATATAATTGAATAAAACTCTTTACATCTTTTTGGAAATCAGGATGCAGATCGACCATGACTCCGCCCGGCACCATATAATTCATGGTTAACCGGGCGCCGCAGGTTTTCTCCATAATATCGGTGATGGTCTCTCTTTCCCGGAATGCATGGAAGAAGGGAGTGAATGCGCCCAGGTCCATGGCCATGGCACCCCACCATAATTCATGTGAGGCAATCCGGGTAAGTTCATCCATGATCACCCGGATATATTGGGCGCGCTGGGGAATCTCCACCTGCAATCCTTTTTCCACGCAGAGGGCGCAGGCATGGTTATTAATGTGGGAGGAGAGATAATCCATCCGGCTGGTTACATAAATGAACTGGCGGTAGGAAAGGCTTTCGCACATTTTTTCGATGGAACGGTGGATATAACCTAGATGGGGTTCCACCTTTTTTATGGTCTCTCCGTTTAAAGTTAAAACCAGGTGCAGCACGCCATGAGTGGCAGGATGCTGGGGTCCTACATTAATAATTAAATCACCTTCCGTTGTTGTGCCGATTTCCTCGACCATATTCTCTATAATGATGCACATCGAATGCCTTTGGAGATTCAATGCAAAGGTTCTGTTTTTTACAAGCTTGATCATATTAACTGGGTCTTCATAATCTTTTCTCAGCGGCCATCCTTCCCAGTCGTCCGGCATAATCAGTCTTCTCAAATCGGGGTGATGCAGAAATTTCACACCAAACAAATCATACACTTCCCTCTCCAGCATTTCCGCAGTTCGCCAGATATCTGAAACCGTTTCTATTTCCGGGATGGCTCCTGTCCAGTTTAACTTTGACTACAATATTGTGCCGGTGAAGGGTAGAAGAAAAATGATACACCATGGTAAAATGTGTTTTCCAGTCTACACAGGTCAGGCAAAACAGATAGTCAAAATCCAGGCCCGGTGTTGAACGAAGCTGCTTTACAAATGATTTGAATTCTTCAGGTGTCGTGAATTAACATTCAGCCATTCACCTCCTTCTTCAAATGTGATTGCGGGCAGCATCTCGGTAAACTGTCAATTTCAATTCTTCATTCGCATGCGGATCATTCGAATAATTATTCAGGGGTTTAAAAAAGAAGTTTCTTTGGTTTGCTCCCTGGTCAGGCCTGCTTTTATTTTTCCCTGTAGCGTAATGAGGGCATGCAGTAAAGTGCCTCCGGCCTGGGCGGGCAGCCCGGGAATATACACATCCACGGGTATAACATGGTCCGCACCTTTCACCACCGAATAGGTATTATAAAAGAAAGGGCCGCCGCTGATGGCGCAGGCACCCATGGCGATCACATATTTCGGATCGGCCATCTGATCGTACAGTCTTCTCAGCACGGGCGCCATTTTATTCACGATTGTCCCGGCAATGATGATCACATCCGCCTGTCGTGGTGTAGCCCTGGCTACTTCAAAACCAAATCGGGAAAAATCATATTTCGCTGAAGCGACGGACATCATTTCAATGCCACAGCAACTGGTGGCAAAAGTGAGGGGCCACAGTGAATTGGAACGCGCCCAGTTGATTACATCGTCGAGTTTACTTAGTACGATACCTCCCCCCGGTGTTTCATGGATTTTACCGGGAAAATCCTTCTGGTGGATGGGTATTGTCGCTCACATCCATTTCAATGCTCCTTTTTTATGTGCATATAAAAATCCCATAAATAAGATGAACAGGAATATCACGATCTCGACCAGGGCCGGTATGCCGGTTTGTTTGACTACTACCGCCCATGGGTACATGAAAATTAATTCCACGTCGAAAATGAGAAAGATCAGTGCAAATAAATAATAACCTACATTAAACTGGTTCCAGGGAGATCCTGTGGCCGGGATACCGCACTCATAGGCCTGTCCCTTTTGCGGATTTTTTGTTCCTTTTACAAAAATTGCGGAGATGGCTATTCCCCCAACCGAAAAGGCAATGGCTGCTAAAGTAAGAATGATTAAAGATACCGGGCCCATATAACGTCTTGAAGATACTAAAGTAGCGAGTATATTCTGAACAATTAATGATTTTTGTCAGGTTATATCAATTCCCTGATCGGATGCCCAAAGGTTATCCTGTTAAGTTAAGATTTTAAATCAGAATCTTCCCCATCCTTATGTTTTTTTAATGTTATTCTGCTTGCGGCCTTGTGGCGGTTCATCGGGAATAACGGCATGACCCGGTTTCCTTATCAAAAACGAAAAAGCCCCTGACCGATTTACAGGGGCTTTTCTTAGAGGGGTTTGCAGAAAGATTATTTTTTAAATTTTTTAACGTGGGAGGACACATAAACTATTTTACCCTTCTTCAGCAGGTTGTCATCCTCATATTCCACAGAATCCACTTTGCCGGTTTTGTAAGTATCCACTTCTTTGTACCAGACGTTCACCCAGTCTTCATTTTTATCCACGCTGTGGTTGGGCGTCCATGCATAAAAAGTAAGCACCACTTTGGAAAGGCTGTCCCTGTATTTTGCAGATATCGTTATAAAACTGTCCAGCTTATTATCAAATACGTAACCGCTGGATAACTCCATCCTTACGGAGTCGCCAAATACGTCTCTCATAGATTTCATGTCGTTCGTTTCCCAGTACTTGTAACTGTTTAGAACAGTAGCCACATCCGTCTGTTTACCGGGAACAAAATCGGATGAATAGGCAGCCTGGTAAGGAAGGCTGACGCCCGGAGCCGTAGTGCTATCCGTGGTAGCTGCAGGTGTAGTGCCTGAATCACCTCCGGTGCAGGCAGCAAAGCCGAGAGGAATCAGAAAGAGAACCAGAACTTTTCTCATATGGTCTATATTTTAGGGGTTAAAAAAACAAAGGAAACCTCAAGGGTGAACGGGAAGTTTACAGGGTATGGGAAGAAGAACGCAATGCAACTATAGCCCGGTAGCTGTCGTAATTTAAGTATTTGGGAACTTTCGTACAATTTTTCTTTTACGTATCAGAAAACCCGGCAACCGGGGCCCGTATTGATTTACCGAAGGGGATATGTCAATAGAGAACAAATAATGGTTAAGATAGCGAAGACCTTCAGGGCCGGATATCATGTACTTTTGAAGAATTGATGACCAACCGAAATACGATGCAACGAACGACCAGAACTACCCTGAACAACGGAATTCAAATGCCCCTGCTGGGCCTCGGCGTATATGATATGCATCACCAGGCCGCCGAGAAGGCCGTACTGGATGCACTTGAAATCGGGTACCGGCTGATCGATACGGCAGCCATGTATCATAATGAGGCTGAAATCGGGCATGCGATGAATCAAAGCGGGATTCCGAGGGAAGATATTTTTCTGACGACCAAACTGGATAATACCGAACACGGGTTTGAAAAAGCTTTAAAGGCTTTTGATAAAAGCCTGAAAACCTTAAAGCAGGATTATATTGATTTATACCTGATCCACTGGCCTATTCCGGGCCGGAGAAAGGATTCCTGGCTTGCCCTGGAAAAATTATACCGTGAAAAAAAGGTCCGTGCGATCGGGGTGGCCAATTATAACCTGGCTCTGTTGCATGAATTAAAGCAATATGCAACGATCATACCTGCTGTAAATCAAATTGAATTCTCCCCCTGGTTATTCCAGCAGGAAATTCTGAATTATTGCAAATCCGTACATATCCAGCTGCAGGCTTATTCACCCATTACCCGGGGACTGAAATTCGGTGACCCCCGGCTGGCCGCACTCTGTGAAAAATATCAGAAAACACCTGCACAGATGGTCTTGCGCTGGCACCTGGAACATGGCGTATCACCGATACCCAAGTCGGTCAAAAAAGAAAGGCTGTTAGAAAATTTCGAAGCCGGTCTGTTCAGCATGGAAGCTCAGGATGTTTTGATAATGGATGGGTTTCATGAGAATTTCAGAATCTGCGAGGATCCCAGCCAATATCTTTAAAGAATAAATGAAAAATCTGAATGGTGTAAATACCTGAAGCGGGATCAGTTTGGAAGCCCCATTTGGAATACGCGTTCGAAGTGGATTACCGGTCTGAAGCGTGTTCCTTATCCCGGTTTGCGCTGGATGCTTAAGGCCCCCGTAGGACATTTACCTACCTGTGCAATAATTTCTGCTGAAGACGCACCCTGCATATGGATCCAGGGATGTGCCTGTGTGTTAAAGACACCCGGCAACTGGGTGACGCATCTGCCGGAATGCCTGCAAACATCCGGTTTCCAAAGAACCGTTATTTCATCGTTGCTGTACTTAATTTGTTTTTCCGTTTCACTGTCGTTATAAGCAAAAGTCCTGACTACGATTTCGCCCTGGAGGATCTTGGAAACCGGACAGGATTTGGCAATATCCGTCAGTTTTTCCCTTTGCTCCGCGGTTACCGGGCTTAAAAATTTTAGATCCCGGTCAATAAAGGTCACCAGCTTATCATCCTTACTATTCTGGAACAGATTGGCCTGCACGGAGAGGGCGGATATATCCCAGCCTTTTCTGTCTATGTACATGCGCAGGGTAATCAAAGTGCAGGAAACGACGGATGTCAATAGAAAGGTGTACGGATCCGGCCCTTCATCCTTACCCCCGGATGCCGGTGGTTCGTCGGCAATCAGTTTCCCGTTCCGCCAGGTGATGATACACCGATATGTTGTTGTACCGATTTCCCCGGCTACCGGATTTTCCAGTTTGTAAATCATGTATTGAATTTGAAAGGTTCAAATGGGGAGGCTCCGACAGTTTTTTCGGATCCTTTTCCAAATGTATGACCATTTTATTTCAGATCTTAGGGCCCTTTAAGGAAACCATTTCCCGGAGATCATTGCTTTAAAGAAAATGAAACACATGAAACGGCTCATCAATAAACGGTCCCTGTTTTTTTTACCGGGTATGCTGCTGGCATTT
>CAWEQR010000011.1:0-575524 GCA_963811275.1 uncultured Chitinophagaceae bacterium
TCCAGCCCAGCAGGATAATATTTCTATCCATAAAAAATAAAAGATGCCTTCCATTATAACCGTAACCTTTAACCCGGCGATTGATAAAAGCACCACCGTGCCGGTACTGATTCCGGAAAAAAAATTAAGATGCACGGCACCGGTGTTTGAACCCGGCGGTGGTGGCGTGAATGTTTCGAGGGCCATTAAAAAACTCGGCGGACATTCGGTTGCCCTTTACCTGGCAGGCGGACATACCGGCAAATTATTCACCCGTCTGCTTCTGGAAGAAGGCGTGGATTCCATCGTAACGGAAACCGATGAATATACCCGGGAAAACCTGGAAGTGCTGGAAACCGTCTCCAACCAGCAATACCGCTTTGGTATGCCCGGTCCCCTGATCCGGGAAGCGGAATGGCAGGACTGTTTAAGAAATATTGAACGCATGGAAGGCGTGGAATACATGGTTGCCAGCGGCAGTCTGCCGCCGGGCGTGCCCACCGATATTTTCGCCCGTATTGCATGGACGGCCAGGCAAAAAAATGCGCGGATGATCGTGGATACCTCCGGGGAGGCCCTGAAGCATGCGGTACAGGAAGGGGTTTACCTGATCAAACCCAACCTGAGCGAACTGGCTTCGATTGCAGGAACTAAGGAACTGGATTTTGAATCGGTGGATGATGTGGCCCGGGAAGTGATCGGCAGAGGGAAATGTGACGTGGTGGTGGTTTCCATGGGACCCACCGGAGCGATGCTGGTAACCAGGGACCTGGCACAGCAGATCATTCCTCCTCCTGTAAAAAGACAAAGCACGGTGGGAGCCGGTGACAGCATGGTAGCCGGGATGGTGCTGAGCCTGGTGACAAAAAAGACCCTTACCGAAGCGGTTCAGTACGGCGTGGCCTGCGGAACTGCCGCCACCATGAATCCCGGAACGGGATTATGCAGGAAGGAAGATGTGGATCGTTTATATAAAATCATCCGGGAGAAAAAACCGCTGGCAGTCCTGTGATGTTACCATGAAGAATTCACCACCGCAATAGCCATTCCGTCATATTCCTTTACGCCGATGGTCTGCATAATCGTTGCACTGACACGCCTGTTTGCAGCAAGTGCTTTATTAAATCGTTGTACACCCTTTACCATGGGATCCTCATGGTTTGGATCAAGCACTTTCCCGTCGCGGATTACATTGTCTGCTATGATAAGTGTTCCGGGCCTGGAGAGTTTAACGCCCACTCAAAATATTCGGTATAAGGAGGTTTATCGGCGTCAATAAAGATCATATCAAAAGGGCCCGGCCTTTTCTTCCACCAGCCGGGGCAACAGTTCGATGGCTTTCCCCAACCGGATTTCCACTTTGGAAGAAAGACCGGCGCGGTCAATATTTTTCCCGGCCACTTCCGCATGATGCGGATCTACTTCCAGTGTAATCAGTCTGCCGTCGTCCGGCAGGGCTTTCGCCATCCAGATCGTACTATAGCCCGCCAGCGTACCCACTTCGAGGATTTTTTTTGCTTTCGTAAGTTTTGCGAACAGGTGCAGCAGTCTCCCCTGGTTGGGAGATACATTAATCAGCGGGATGTTTTCCAGCTTGTGGGACTGCTCGGCGGCCGTTAAAGCCTCGTCGGGTGGAATAAACAGATCGCTGATATACTGATCCACTGCTTCAAAAACTTTCTGGTCCATGATGGATTATTTGAAATTTAAAAATACAGAAACATCCGGTAACGGGCTGACCCATCCGGACTTTTCATCATAACCGTGGTGGAAAGGGATCAGGGCCGCCGGATTGATCGCGTTTTAGCATGGGTATGTTTGAAGGAACCCGGCTCTGACCGCAAATGATATTCCCAGCGGAAGTTGCAGAATATCAGATTATTAACCGTAGCTGCCCATTTGAAATCACGCCGTCCTGCCAAATTATCATTTTTAAGGTGATTGCCTTCATTAGCCCTTTTGCCCTATCGCATTCCTGATGAAACAGGACTAAGTCCATACTAAGTCCATTAACTGATGGACTTCGTATGGACTTAGTCCCTCACAGGTAGCTCAGATGTCCTGATGATACTATTAACAGACAGGTAATGGTGAAGACAATAAAGAACTTTGACCATTAAAATATGGAAATGAATTCAAGGATTCAGGAATGTTGCCAGACAATTATTTTCCAGATAATACCACATTTCAATGGCATATATCGGGCTGGTAGTCTGATTATTCAGGTCGGTAAGCGATCCCTTGCCCCCGGAAGTCATTTTGACTACACCTGTTGCCAGTGAGGCCAATACATCCGTTATACCAGTATTTGGAGTAGAAGTAGTTCCGGAATTGTAAAAGGACTGCACGGCCATATCTATTTTATCGCCGCTCATGACCTTGAGCAAAAGAGAGGGGCCCATTTTATCACCTGACTATGAAGAGTAGTCATACAAATCTATTCCACCAGTAAGCCTTGTTTATAAACCTGCGATCCATCTCTCCAAATCATGATATATATGCCGGGTAAAATCGATGTCAAATCCATTACGGTTTGGGAAGCGCCGGGATAAAGACTAATAGTTTTGACACGTTTCCCTGAAATATCTATCAATGTAAGATTAGAAGAGTTCGCGGAAACCGGAAAGTAAATCCTCGACTGTTCCCTTTGCAGGATTCGGTCGCAGTACAATTCCATTCATTGCAATTGGCATTACCGGTAACGGAAGATTGATAACCTTACTATAGATGAAATTACGGGATGTGTCAACTATTTTAAGACGGAAATAATTATTACTATCAGGATGCTGAAGATCTGTATAAGTATAGTTTCCAATCCCGGATTTTTGAACGCTGTCAATTGTTAAAAACTGCAAACTATCTTTACTGTATTCTATGTAATATTCAACAATGTTTTGTTCATTAGAAGATTGCCATTCCAGTTGAACCCGGGCATTGACCAGTTTGCCGCTAAACTGAATTAGCTTAAAGACTGAGTCAACAGTTGCAGGAATAAATTTGAAACCACCAATTGCACATGTTCCATCCGGGGTGGAAATGGATACGTTACCGCTTGAACCCATGCCCACAATTCCCGTAATACTGGAATCCGATTCCACAGTAAATGAAGATGCCGACATCCCGCCAAAGCCTACTGCAGATGCACCGGTAAAATGAACTCCGCTAATTATGATTTTAGTTCCAGTGACTCCTGAATCAGGCAAAAAAGAATTAATTCTTGGAGCGAGGCTGTCGTTTTCCGTGTTTCTTAATAATGTAATTGTATTCGCAATATAATTAGTGACCGCCATATCAGGCTTTCCATCTCCGTCCAAATCTCCGATTACCACATTCTGTGGGCCCAATCCGGCACTATAATCTGTTTTTCCGGAAAAGGAAATAGTTCCGATTTGGCTTTCGTTTTTAAAAATGGAAACAGAACTTACCTGGTTATTTGCCGAAACAAGGTCTGGCTTTCCATCTCCGTTTAAATCGCCAATGGCAACATCATTTGCATAGATGCCTGTCGCGTAATTTTTATTGGGTGCAAAAGAAATGGTCCGGTTACCCGACATATTTCTATATGTCGAAACGACAGCAGCCAGATCACTGGACGTTGCCAGGTCAGACATACCATCTCCATCCAGGTCTCCTATGCTAATGCTGGTAGGACTTCCCGGAGTCGGGAAAGCCGGCTTGGGGGAGAAACTGATGGAGTCAACGCTGGTGCTGATGTTTTGTAAAATTGAAATCGCGGAATCACTATAATCGGCTACGGCAAGGTCAGGTTTTCCGTCTCCATCAAAGTCCCCCGCTATCATGTTGTTTATGCTAATTGTTGTTTGGTAATTAATAGCAGCAGCAAAGGATATATTTCCATTTACGCTGGTATTTTTCAGTACGTCAACTTCGGAAAGGCCAATGATCAGATCCGGTTTCCCATCTCCATTCAGGTCTCCAATACAAATGTCACTGGGTGGTGACGTGAAAGAATAAGTCAAAGCAGGTGCAAAAGTAAATACTCCCACACTACTTGTATTTTTGAATATGGAAACGGAATTACCGCTAAGATTTTCAATTACTAAATCCTGTTTCCCATCACCATCCAAATCGGCCGCAACTACTTTATAGGGACTGAGCCCGGTAGCAAAATCAGATTTCGGAGCAAAGGAAATTGTTCCGGTGGTACTTATATTCCTGAACACTGAAAATGAATTTCCATTAATATTTGCTACGATCAGGTCAGGTTTTCCATCTCCGTCCAGATCACTGAGGAATAGGCTGGAGGGATAATTCCCGCCAATAAGACTTCCTGCATTGGTAAAAGAATTTGCCGTAAACCCTGAGTCACCAGTGAAAGTGGTAATAAATGGCTGGGCAGCATATGCCGTCAGATTATTATCGGTATTGGTGACGCTGAGCGGTTTGTAGGTAGCTCCCGGAGGAACAGTTACGATAATGGAACCTGAAGTTGCTCCGGTAACATTCGCCTGTACAGCACCAAAATACACTTTGTTATGGGAAGCCGTGACGCTGAAATGATTACCAGAGATCGTTACCGTGCTTCCGGCGGGTCCTGACAAAGGATTGAAAGAAATGATGTTGATTGGCTTTAGATAAAATCCACCAACCGAGGCCGTGCCTAAGGAGGTATTTATGGATATGGGTACCGTACCTGTTGAATCGATGGAGACGATCGCAGTCAATTCGGACGCAGAAACAACTGTAAATGAAGCTGCTTTTCCCCCAATGCTAACCGAAATCGTGTTGTTTAAATTGATTCCATAAATTGTAATTTGTGTACCCTGGCCTCCGGCCGTTGGCGTAAAATAAGTGATAGCCGGCTTGCTGGTAAACAAAAATCCGCCAAGCTGCCCGGTTCCATATTGGGTAGTTACTGCAACATTTCCACTCGCCCCTACCCCCACTTCAGCTTTTATGCTGTCTTCGGAGATGACAGTAAATGAACTTGCCGGGATTCCCCCGAAACTAACAGAAGTTGTTCCCAAAAAATAGTGTCCGGTTAAGGTTATGACGGATCCATCGCCCGCAGTATCGGGTGAAAAAGCATTGATGACAGGTGTTGAATTAAACACGAATCCCGGCGCGCTTGCTGTATCGGTACCATTTGTTATGGACAGATTGCCATTTGCACCCGGTCCCACGACTGCCTTTATAGTGTCATATGATACGACAGTAAAAGAACTGGCAGCAATACCGCCAAAATTTACACCCGATACGCCCCAAAAATTAGTTCCCAGAATGGTAACTGTAGACCCGATACCGGTGGTGTCAGGTGAAAAAGAGGAAATGGTAGGAACGGTGCTGAAAGTGAAACCTGCAAGTGAAGAAGTCCCGCCAGCTGTTGTTACACTTATATTCCCTGATGCCCCATTGCCAACCACTGCTTGAATGGTTGAGGGAGATTGTACAGAAAAAGAAGTTGCCAGACTGCCTCCAAAACGAATGGCAGTAGCTCCGGTAAGGTTCGTTCCTTGAATAATAATTGTAGCACCGGGGCCACCCGAGTTTGGTGTAAATGAGGTGATGGTGGGAGAAGGTATAAAAGTAAATCCCCCCAGCGTTGCTGTAGCAGTACTTGTTAATACCGAAACCGCGCCTGTTGCACCGGCACCCACATAGGCGATAATGCTTGTGGGCGAAACTACTGTAAATGAATCTGCCGGGATTCCGCCAAAACTTACTGAAGTGACTCCCGTAAAGCCCTTACCTGTTATGGTAACACTGGTATCTTTACCTGCTGTAGCGGGTGTGAAGGAAAAAATCGCCAGGGGAGATACCGTATTTCTCAGTATAGAAACAGTATTGGACGCACTATTGGCAGTTTCAAGGTCTGGCATTCCGTCCCCGTCCAGATCCGTTATATCCACAAACCAGGGATCAGTTCCTACGCTGTAATTGACATTTGAAGCAAAAGAAAACTGCCCGGTAATACTCGTATTTCTGCAAACGGAAATAATATTGCTGTTCACCGGACCGCTGCTGTTTGCGGAAATGACATCAGGCTTTCCATCTCCGTCAATATCCCCGATAGCAATACAGAATGAGGGCGAAATACCCGCAATCCCGAAAGTATTGGGTGAAAGTGAAATTACCCCTGCTGTACTCAAATTTCTCAGCATCGTAACGCCAGGAGTTGAATTGTTTGCAAAAACTAAATCAGGCTTACCGTCACCATCCATATCTGCAATGGAAACCATAAGCGTAATCCCGCCCGTGCCAAAGTCAATTTTTGGAGTAAATGAAATCATACCAAAAGAACCATTGTTTTGTAAAATCGAAATCGTGCTTGCGCTTCCATTGGCAATGACCAGATCGGGTTTTCCATCCCCGTCAAGGTCGGCGACAGCCACACCCTGGGGATTAGTGCCTGTATTGAAATCCTGTTTTGAAGCAAAAGAAAGCGAGCCGGATTGACTTGTATTTTTAAAAACGGAAACGGTTCCTGCATTACCATTCGTTACGATCAGTTCAGGTCGTCCATCCCCATCCAGGTCCATAATGGCCACACTCGTAGGTCCATTGCCAGCTGCAAGATCATTTTTAGGCGCAAAGGAAATGGTTCCCGGGATGCTGTTGTTTTTGAAAATGGAAATACTATTCGAGCTGTTGTTGACTACAACAATATCCTGCTTGCCATCTCCATCCAAATCACCCGCCACAACGTAAAAAGGAAAACTTCCCGTAGTAAAATCCATTTTCGGAGAAAATAAAATATTTCCGGTACTGCTGTTATTTTTAAACAAAGAAAGAGTCCCGGAAGACCCATTTACAGTCATCAGGTCCGGTTTTCCGTCTCCATCCAGATCAGCTGAAAAAATACTGGCAGGGAAGAGTACCCGCAGCAAGGTCAATTTTGGAAGCCATTGAACCTGGGTCCAGCACAGATCCTCCACCTGCAAACGTAACAATAAATGGAAAACGAGAATATGCAGTAAGGTTATTTGTGGTAACAGAAATAGGCTGGAAGCTTGCTCCAGGTGGTACAATGACGGTTAAGGATGTTGAAGTTGAAGCAGAAACAGTTGCTTTAACAGCTCCGAAATAAACGATATTTCCGCTTGCCGTACTGCTGAAATTAGTACCGTTAATAGTTAAAACAGTTCCAATCCCACCAGATTGAGGAGAAAAACTACTGATCGTAGGTTGGGCTGAAAGATTTGAAAAATGCAGCCATGTAATACTAAGGTAGATCAGATATTTTAACCGGCCTGGTCGTATCAAGTATCCTGGGCCCATAGACTGCATCTCGGTTAAGGGGTTTAGAACAATATCGACTTATATATGGTAACGTAAAAAAAAATGCGGAAAAATGGTGATTTAGATTGAATTATTTAATTCAATTTTGGAACCCAACAACTTATTTTCTATCAAATAAAATTTAAGAAAAATTCTAAATAATAAATAAATTACTGTCCCAACCCGCTATAAATTGATAAGCTTTTTCATCCAGATATTATTTTGACTGTTAAAATATAGAAATAATCCAAATAATCATAGTGATTGCCCTGCTGTCATGTTGAGAAGTCCGGGCATCTAAGTAAATACCCTTAGTGCCCCGGGAAGTATCTGTAAGTCCCACTCAGATTGACCCTTCTTAATGCCGTCATTGAAAGCCCAAGTATAGTGGTGGATGGGGCCAATAACGCTGGATTTTACAAACACGGCAACAACCATTTCTACACATAATTCAAATCAACTTTTTCTCGCTCAGGAAAACTCAAAGGACTTGATCCTTTAGATATTTAATAAAGTCTCAGCGTTAAGTTTGTATTTCCGTCCTTACCTGTGAATTTATTCATTGCTTCCAAGGGTGGTTCCACCCAATAAATATGATTCAATACATATTTGAATTGCCTCACGTCGCCCTTTTTCCCCAAATTCGCCTTACTGATTGTCAGTTTAAATATTGTGCCGTACATCTTAGTCATTTGAAATTTGGGATCGCTTGGATTCCAGCCATTAAAATCTCCAGCAATATTAACCTGATTAATTTCTCTTATCCGCTTTTCCAAAAACACTTTTACTCCACCAATTATCAATTGCTTTTGCTGACCAAATATAAATTGTATCGAGTCGCCTTTGTTTAAATAACCCACACTGGCATTGGTTTCACCTGGTTTCAGTGAATCATTTTGCGATTTCGAATCGGCGAAAGAAAGAACGCAAAACAAAATCAAAATAAATGAATTTCGGTTTACCTTCATACAATTCATTTTTTATAGTCCTTATTCCCAAAATCAATATTTCATGCAAAATTTTTGCTATAGTGAACATCGCCCCGATATCAAACTTACCAAAATTGTAACATCCAGTCCCCCAGGAATAATTAAAAACCTGAATATTCTAATTGCAAATGTCCTGGAAATCGTGGAAGCGCAGATAACCGTAATTTATTGCGGGATAAAATTATCATTATAACTTTTTTAAATAAACTCCTGGTTATGCTCATAAATTTTATCAAAATAGCATGGCGCAACATACTGAAGAACCGGACTTTCAGTATCATTAATATAACCGGACTGTCCCTTTCCGTAGCGTTTTGCCTGTTGTTGTTTTTTTATATCCGCAATGAGCAGTCATATGATACGTTTCCGGATAAAAAAGACAGACTATTCCGGTTTGAAAGCACCAATATATGGGGTGGTTCGGATATCAAACCTACCAACGATCTTTTTAGTTTCTTTACTGAAAAAAATGATTTAAATAATAACCTGGCAACATCCCTGATTATCGGCCGCGACATACAACGGAATTTCCCTGAAGTAAAAAGCATTACCCGGTTTCAGGACCAGGGTACTGAAATGGTGAGAATTAATAAAACGGTTTATAAACTCAGCCATGTCTTGTATGCCGAGGATAATTTTTTCAAAAACCTTTCCTTCCCGATTTTAAAAGGAAATCCGGATGCGCTGAAAGCTTCCGTCAAAAATGTAGTCATTTCGGAAAATATATCTAATAAATATTTTGGAAATACAGACCCGATCGGTAAAACCATTGATCTGATCGGAGACAGCACCTATCTTTTTACCGTTGCGGCAGTAGCTGCCAATGCCCCTGATAATTCAAGCATCCGGTTTGACGCGATTTTGCCTTTACAGGCTGACCCCGGATACGAAGAAAATATTAAGGGGGGATTTAATCAGAGCTCCCATTTGCTTATTCTTGAACTGAAAGAAGGCGTTTCTCCCACTGTGTTTTCAGAGAAATTAAACCGGTGGGCAAATAGGTATTTTACAGAACCATACGCAGCTGCATATGGTAAATATATGAAAGATGTCGATTTTAAAAAGTACAAATGGTATCTCCGTCCTTTTGCCGATTGTCATTATAATGTATCCAATCCATGGGGCCACTATACCAGATGCAAAAAATATATACCAACTGGCCTGCCTGGTAATCATTATACTTCTGATCGCCTCCCTAAATTACATTTTACTGGTGATATCCAATGCAGCCGCCCGTACCCAGGAAGTAGGAGTACGCAAAGTAATGGGAGCAAACAGAAAGTCTGTTATCCTTCAGTTCTGGGTGGAAACCCAGATCATCGTACTGATATCTGTCCTAATTGGTTTGGTGCTAACGTTCTTACTCCTTCCATTATTTAATTCGATTATTGGTTCCGATCTAAAGTGGAGATAATTTAAAATGGAAGGATGTCATACCCGGTATTTTGCTACTCTGTTTCATCCTAGGAATTCTCGCGGGATATTATCCGGCCTTGATTATTTCTAGAATGAAACCAGTATCCATCCTGAAAAGTTCCAGAACTTTTAAGATCAATCCGTATTTCTCCAGAATACTGGTGGTCCTGCAATATACCGCATCCGTAGTCGCTGATGATTTCGGCATTTATTATCAACCGGCAGATGCATTATATCCGTGAGAAGGACCTGGGTTTTGACAAAGAACAGGTCATGATGGTTTATAACCCCACCTGGAATCGCGATTTTACAAAAAATATGAAAGAACGTCTGGGTGATTTCGCAGCGTCACAACCTTATATTACAAAATATTCCGGAATGATTGGTGGTTTGGACGGATCCTATAATACCAATGGTTTTATACTCAACGGGGAACAGAAATGGAGAAAACAATTATCTGTTGACTTTGGTTATTTCGAAATGCTGGGGATCAAATTCATAAAGGGCCGGCCTTTTTCCAGGGATTTCCCTTCCGATACCTTCAAAACAAAACGCCCGGCAGTCATCAATGAATCCTTATACAACATGCTGGGCGATCAGGTAAAGCTGGGAGCATATTGCAAACCACTGAATGCAACCATCATTGGCGTTGTGCAGGATTATCATTTTGAAACATTATCAAAGAAAATTGAGCCGGAAGAACATGTACTGGGAAATAATTTCGATATGGTTTTTATGTTTAAAATAAACCCGGGACATATGCAAGACGCGATTTCCGGAATCGGTAAGGAGTGGAAAAGTTTAACTGATTATCCATTTGAATACAGTTTCCTGGATGAAACGATTTCGAAGATGTATGAATCAGATATGCGCTGGGAAAAATCGATCCGGATTTCCTGCTTTTTCGCCATCTTCATCGCCTGTATGGGATTGTTTGGCTTGTCAGCGATCAACGCAATCAACCGGACAAAAGAAATCGGTATCCGGAAAGTTTTAGGCGCAAGTGTTAAGGACATTGCTATGTCGTTATCCTCCGGTTTCATTGTTATCGTCATCATTGCCATACTCATCGCCACCCCGGTTTCCTATTTTGTGATGAATAAATGGCTTGAGGATTTCGCCTACAGGATCAACCTGAGCTGGTGGATGTTTGCCATGGCCGGCCTGATGGCTTTTATTGCAGCCCTGACTGCAACGAGCTTCCAGACTATTAAGGCTGCCGTCGTCAACCCTATTGAAAGTTTGCGATCTGAGTAGATTTTCTCAAAATAGGGTAGCATTTCTGATATGGCTTTTATCGGGGAGAGGACAGATGTTTTTACCACCGACATGACTTTCTTGATTCAAAGGCAAATGTTAGGGATTTCCTTAATGCATCCCGATAAGCCGTCTGATTGTAATCCAAAATTTTCTATTAAAACTTTTAAGCGCATTTATCATTCGCTGTTCCCTTTTTTCGCAATTAAAGGTAGGATAACATCTGGAAATGATTCGCTCATTGAAATTAAATGAATTTTGGCAAGATTGTTTTACATATTGTCAGTCTGGTGATTGACCTAAGTATTTACCCTTATACCATTGATTAAGTAATCAGGGGAAACCATTACAAACAGGATTTGGGGCGTTTGTTTTTTTCGGTTAATTAAATCAAAAGAAAGCGTTTCATCTTTGAACTGCCGGATTGCTTATTTTTGATTCATGAGAAAATTATTTGCATCCCGCTTTTTACGCATAACCCTTTTTTGCGTTAGCTCTCTATCCTTGATGAGCTGGGACCGGGTGACCAAGGATATGGCCAAAGAACATCTAAAGGACAAAGCCTCTTATTCTTATTTTCATGACAGCTTCCGGCTAACCTACGTGGAAAATACCGGTGCTATGCTGAGTATGGGTGATGGGATATCTAAAACAGCCAGCTTTTGGTTATTTAGCATGTTGCCGCTTTGTTTTCTCGGTGGGTTCTTGGTTTATATCGTCAAAAGATCTAAGCGGATTTCTTACAAAAAACTGCTTGCTTTCTCCCTCATCTTCGCCGGAGGCATCGGAAATATAATCGATCGGATCTGGTTTGACCGTCACGTGAGCGATTTTATGAATATCGGATGGGGCAATATCCGAACCGGCATATTCAATTTTTCGGATGTCTGGATTACAACGGGTGTTATTTGTTTGTTCTTTTTTAGCAGGTACCTGGATCAGAAACCACCGGGTATTTCTGAATCATTTTTGAAATAGCACGCACAAGTTTGTTCAGATCAAAAGTCAGTTTTATGAATTACTTCAAAATTGCCTGGCGTAACCTGAAAAAGAATAAGGGGTTCACATTAATTTATATTCTGGGCCTGTCTATCGGGCTCGCTGTTTTCATACTGGACGGACTCTGGATTCGCGATGAAATTTCCTTTAATAAATATCACAGGCATTACGACAGAATCGCGCAGGTGATGCACAATGGTGTGTCCAATGGTGAACCGATCACCCTTTTTTGGAATCCTTATCATCTGGGGGATTTACTCAGGAAGAATTATGGAAGTGATTTCAGGGAAATCATCATGTCAACTTACCTGTCCGGCCATGTGCTGACATTCGGGGAAAAGAAGCTCACCGTCGAAGGCAATTATATGAGTGCCGGAGCGCCTGCGATGCTCAGCCTGGAAATGGTCAGCGGAACTCGAAACGGTCTGAATAGTCTGCATTCCATTCTGCTTTCAGAAACAACCGCGAGGAATTTATTTGGAAAGGAGAATCCGGTAAATCAGACGATCCGCCTGGAAAATAAAATAGATGTGCGGGTAACCGGCGTATACAAAGACATACCGTCCAATTCCGATTTCAGTCATCTGTACTTCATCGCGCCCTGGGATTTATACCTGACGATGTTCCCGGACATGAAAATTCCGAATCCCTGGGACAACAATAGTTTTTTAACTTATGTGCAACTGACTGACCAGGCCGATATCCGTAAAGTGTCCGTGAAAATAAAAGATATCAGGAAGATCAATCTGAAGAAGGGAGAGAAGGATCCGTATCAAACGGAAATGTTTTTGCACCCGATGAGTAAATGGCATTTGTTTTCTGAGTTTAAAAATGGTGTCAATACCGGTGGAAGTATTGAATATGTCTGGTTGTTTGGATGGATCGGCGTTTTCGTTTTATTGCTGGCCTGTATCAATTTTGTGAACTTGAGTACGGCCTGTGCGCAAAGCCGGGCAAAGGAAATCGGGATCCGGAAGACCATAGGATCCCTTCGGCGGCAATTGTTCCTGCAGTTTATGGTTGAATCCATCCTGCTTGTATTTTTTGCCTTTCTGTTTTCCCTGATTTGGGTGATGCTATTCCTTCCTATTTTCAACGGGATAGCGGGCAAAAGCCTGCATATTTTATGGGGCTCACCGCTTTTTTGGATTACCGGGCTGGTTTTTTGCTTTTTTACCGGAGTCTTAGCTGGCCTGTATCCCGCACTGTATCTGTCATCCTTCAAACCGGTCAAAGTATTGAAGGGGACATTCCGGTTTAGCCGTCTGGCGATACTGCAGCGCAAATCCCTGATGGTTTTACAGTTCATGGTGTCCACCATACTGATCATCAGCACGCTGGTCATATTCAAACAACTGCAGTTTGCCCGGGACAGCAAACGAATCGGCTATAATCCGAATAAACTAGTGACCTTGTTGAATACACCGGAGATTCATCAGCATTTTTCGGCTTTTCGGGATGAATTAAAGAACTCGGGCGCTGCGCTAGAAGTTGTCGAATCTACCAGCCCGACCACCGAGTATTATGTTGATGATGGCCAGTTTAACTGGCCAGGGAAAGATCCGAATCTGCAGGTAGATTTTCCGATCAGCAATGTTAGTCCTGAATATGGTAAGACGATTGGCTGGGAGATTCTGCAGGGGCGTGATTTTTCGGACCATCTGGCCTCAGACTCAAATGCATTCATCATCAACGAAGCCGCTGCCCGGTTTATGTCATTAAAAAACCCGGTGGGAACAAAGATAGAACGTATGGGCAGGTTCTATACCGTGATTGGGGTAATTAAAGACATCATATTTGAATCTCCCTACCAGCCGGTGCATCCTTATGTTTATACGATGAACGGCGGTTATAGTATCGTCCTGACGATCCGGTTAAATAAGGATCAGTCTATATCGAAGTCGCTGAGCGAAATCAAAAATGTATTCGGGAAATACAATCCGGAAATTCCTTTTGATTATAAGTTTGTCGATCAGGAGTATGGAAAAAAGTTTCAGGATGAAGAGCGGACGGGAACACTCGCAAGTTTCTTCGCCATACTGGCTGTTTTTATCTCCTGCCTCGGCATTTTCGGCCTGGCCGTCGTGGTGGCAGACCAGCGTGTAAAGGAAATAGGCATCCGGAAAGTACTGGGTTCATCGGTGGTTAATCTCTGGGCACTGTTGGCAAAGGACTTTTTCCTGCTGGCGGGGTTGGCCTTCCTGATCGCTTCGCCGGTTAGTTATTATTTTATGAAGGAATGGCTGCAAAACTATCCTTACCACACGGAAATTTCATGGCCTGTTTTTGCCATCCCTGCTGTTGGTTTATTATGCATTACTTTACTGACAGTCAGTTACCAGATTATAAAAGCAGCATGTAAAAACCCGATACATATATTAAGGGCAGAATGATTCAGTAAAATTTTGCAGCAAGTAAAAAAGTCAACTCATCATATGAACGGGATATTGTCATTTAAAAAAGGTTCGATAGATGATTTGAAACAGCTTAAAAATTTAGGACTTGCAGCTTACAGAGAATATTCATCAAATCTTTCGGCGGATAACTGGTCAAAATTCGATACAAGTTTGAATAACGAGATTGAACTTGAGGGATTGATTTCAAAATCCGTAGTTTTTATCTGTCAAACATCTGAAAATGAAATTGTCGGGATGGCGTTTTTTATTCCCAGCGGCAACCCGACAGACTTGTTTTTGAAAGAATGGTGTTGCATAAGGCGATTGAGTGTGCATCCTGACTATCGTGGTAGAGGGCTTGCAAAAAAACTGATTGACTTATGTATTTCACATGCCAGGGAAATCAAAGAAATAACGCTTGCCCTGCACACATCGGAATTTATGGATGCAGCCCGGCATATTTATGAGGGTATGGGTTTCATAAAGATCAAACAGGTTGATGGTTTGTATGGTAAAAAGTATTGGATATATGGTTTTAATTTATGATTGCCGTATTAATTAGTAATATATTTTTGGTTTTAACAGATAGTCATTTTTAGAGAGCAGGACAACAGTATTGATTAAATTTGAGCAAATTATTGATCTACAATGGAGGATATATTATATTCAAAGGCGACCCTAAACGATTTGCCGTTAATTATCGATTTAAGGCTGATTTTCGCCAGTGAATTTTCGGGACAGCAACCGTTGGAAACCATTCAGGAGTTTAAAAAGTGCAATCATGAATACTTAGAAAGGTCGATTCAAAGTAATTCTTTCATTGTTTATTTAGCAAGACATAGGAGTGAAATTGCAGGTATAGGCGGAATTGTAATTCGAGAGCAGCCAGGGAGTTTTAAAAATCCTACAGGTAAGGTTGGATACTTAATGAATATGTATACTTTTCCATCATTTCGAAGAAGAGGAGTTTGTTCTGAAATACTGAAATTGCTGATAGAAGAGGCAAACAGCATCGGAGTTAGGTCCTTTGAGCTTCATGCATCTAAAGTTGGGGAATCTGTTTATGAACAGAATGGATTTGAAAAGCATAGTGAACCAACTTACAGAAGGTATATAGAATAGGATTTTAAGATTGAAATAAAAAACAGCTAACACTATTCTATTGGTGAGGGCTCAATAAAAAGGATATAATTCATTGTCAAGCAGTCTTCTGGGATCATCATTTAGATAGAATTGATTTATGAATTGAATATTTCTTCTACACCACCAAAAATGCTACCGACTGCAGTTGCATATACTTATTTTGGTATCAGCATATTCACGCTGACAATTGTTACAATACCTTATTACAAAAAGGAAAACCAACAAGAGAAAAAATGACGAAATTCCCACCAGTCCCAACAGGAGTATCGGCTCGCCCCCCAGCTGTTTCACTATTGATCCTGACCGCGCGTTACTAAATCAGAAACCTGTTGATCCGTAGGCAGACACTACTATTATAAAAGACGTCAGAACCCGCCAGGGATCGCAGTGGCATCCTACGCAGGAGATTCAGCGGAGAGCCCGGTCCGGCGAAGGCGGGAGGCGGCCTGCTCGTTCAGGACCTCAATTGTTCAAATATTCATTTGTATCTGGCCAAAATATTATTTTCATAATATCCGTCAGGTGATAAACATTTTTTATACTCCTCCCATAATTTCACCGGTATGTTTTCGTATATAATAACGTCTCTGGGCAGGAAAAAGAATATTGCATAACCCGTTTTGTGATCTCAGCTGTAGTATTTTGCCTGTACGAACTTTGCATTCATTTTTTAAGATGAGGTTTGTATCGTTTCGTTTCGCTCATCTGAAAACGTAAAACGAGTATTGTACATATGATTAAGGGCGTCTGAAAAGGATATAAACTCTTTCGGAAGGTCTATACAATTTTGTCCCATACCTAATGGTTTCATCTCTGTGAAAATAATGTTTAAATAGGAGAAGCGAATCCCTTTCGAAAGGAAAATAAATAGAGCCCTAAGGGTTTCCATTATATGTAAAGATGAAACAATTGTGTAATTTCATTCTGCCCTGCATCTTTACACTCCCCATTTTATAAAACCTACCAGATGTATCATCAGCCACTGGCAACCGTTTTCAAAATCAACGGCGGCTATTGCCATATCCTGAGGAACCAAATTGCCTTCCTTGCCGCTGAAGAAATTCCGGAAAATGCACTGTTACCCAGCCGCCCTGCTCCCATTCCCCGGATCTATTTTGTCCTGACCTTTTTTGGACTGATCCTGCTGGGACTGGGCATCTACGGGTATTTTAAGGATTTCATAGTCGAATCCGCATTCATTACCATTTGCGGGCCGCCCTTTTTTTATACGGCTACCGTAAACTGATCCAATCCAGAACCCATGTCATTGAACGGGACCGGATCGTCCGGATCCGCTTTCGACACGGAATACCGGGCCAGACGGCGTCCCGTTTTATCTTCTTTTTCCATGATGAGAAAAACCGTTTGCAGGAACGGGTGATCCTCCTGACCAACCGTCCTGATTATGGAGATGAGCGGGCCCGGGAAGCTGAAGCGATTATGCGGCGGCATTTTGAGATAACGGAATGAAATCATTTAAAGAATGAAAGATATTTACACTTGAAAATTTTTGAATCGACAATGAAAAGATCTCATGAGAATGTAGTTGCCACCTTTTTCAATTGTACGTTTCCTAGCAGCGCAATGTGCAGAAACAGGGACAGACATGAATAAATGGAACAGTAAGAAACATTTTGTCTCCTGGTTAAATTTGTGTTCCAATAATAAAGTATCGGGTGGTAAATTGATAAGCAGCATGTTGATGAGAAAGAAACCCAACCCCGCCAGTCAGGCCTTTAGAAAGGCTGCCAATGGCGTATAACGAAGCGATCACTGGCTTGGTGACTACTTCAGGTGAATGAAATCAAGGGAAGGAATAAATATGCTATAGTTGCCACGGCTAATAAAATAGCTGCCATTTATGACAAAATGGTTCGTAACAAAGTGGAGTTTAGCCCATTAAATTTAGAACAATATCAGAAAAAGGCATAATCAAGTCAAAATTGCCTACCTAGAAAGAAAGCTGGAATCACTAAAAAAAACTGCATAATTGGTTATATAGAAGACCTTAGGTAAGATCGTTAAGATATTCATCAGTAAATGCAGCTTGGTACTATTCAGGCATTAATGGATAGAATTTCTAATTTGCATAGACAGCATTTACATTTAAACTTTTTTTCCACTTTAATATTGTAGGGCTTTTGGGGCGAGGCACAACCGTTACAGGAAAATATTATTCATGTACAGAAATTACTTTAAAACGAATTGGCGCACTCTTATTCGCAATAAAAGTACTTCACTGATTAATCTAACCGGTTTATCGATTGGATTGGCAGGCGCTATTCTAATCTCTTTGAAATTACAACATGACTTTAGCTATGACCAATTTCACCAAAAGAAAGATCGTATTTTCCAAATTTACACACGCGGCCTGATCAATGGCACAATGCAATACGATGAAAGGACACCTATGCCACTGGCCCCCCTATTAAAAGTGAATTTTCCTCAAGTCGAAGAAATTACACGCACCAATTGGGAAACAGGTTTTGTCCTTACCGTTGGAGAAAGACAATTGCAAAAGATAGGCCTCTTTGCGGATACTGGTTTTCTTAGAATTTTCACTTTCCCGCTCAAAGAAGGAAATCCGGAAACCGCCCTTAGTTCCAGGCGAGGTATCGTCATCACTGAAAAGCTTGCAATAGCACTTTTTGGTGATGCAGAGGCTATGAGCAAATTAATCAAGGTTGACAGCAACGTATTTCAGGTAACCGGTGTAATGAAAGATCAGCCGGACAATACTCAATTTAATTTTGACTATATATTACCCTGGACGTATATGAAAGAAGTGGGCTGGGAAAATACAAATTGGAAGGATGTTACGGTTGGCACCTATGTCCTGCTGAAGCCAGGATTCGGTGAAAAAAATGCTAATGAGCGCTTTAGAAATATTCTGCGTGCGCAATTGAGTGAGGTTACTACTGAGTTGTTTTTACATCCATTGAGTAAATTGTGGCTGTACTCCGACTTCAAAAACGGCAAAAATACCGGCCGGATCGAAATTGATCGACTCCTTGGAATGATCGGAGGGCTTATACTGCTTATCGCCTGCATTAACTATATGAACCTGAACACGGCTCAGAGCTTGAAACGTGGAAAGGAGGTCGGCATCCGTAAAGTTTCCGGTGCTCAAAGCAGTGCACTCGTATTTCAGTTTCTGGGTGAATCTGTCATCCTGACTTTTATGGCTGGAGTAATTGCGCTGATAATTGCTCAGATTAGCCTGCATTGGTTTAATACACTCATGTATGAACAACTTTCCATTCCGTATAATAACCCCTATTTCTGGCTGGAAGCCGCGGGGCTTATCCTCATTACCGGAATAGTTGCCGGATTTTATCCAGCATATTATCTGTCATCATATAAACCGGCTGAAGTTCTCAAAGGTTCCTTTAAAGCCTCGAACACCCTGATCACCCCCCGAAAAGTACTTGTCATATTACAATTTACTTCTGCTATTACTTTCATCGTTTCTACCATAATTATCTTTAGCCAAATCCATTTTGGAAGCAAACGTAATTTGGGATATAACCCTGATCATTTGGTCTGGGTCTACATTAATGGCAATATCAACAAGAATTATAATTTGATTAAAAATGAATTGCTAAAAAGCAATGTTGCAGTAACCGTAACCAGATCAAATTCACCCATATCCTATATCTGGACCAGTGATGATAGCTATTCCTGGTCAGACAAAGACCCAAGCGCTAAAATCAATTTCGATGAATTTCATACAGACAATGATTTCGTTAAAACAATTGGGCTTCAAATAACTCAGGGGCGTGATATCAACATTAATATCTATCCAACAGATTCTACAGCAGTTCTTGTAAATGAAACGGCTGAAAAACTGATGCGCTTTAGGAATCCAATGGGTCAAACGTTGAAGAACAACTCTGGCAATTGGCATATCGTTGGAGTGGTAAAAGATTTCATTGCCGGATCCCCATTTAATCAAATTGCCCCTATGGTGATTCAGGGGCCAAAGAACTTTTGGTTTGGTGCAGTAACAGTCAGATTGAACGGCAAGCTATCAACAAATGCAAATTTAAAAAAGGTTGAAGAGGTATTTCATAAATTCAACCCTGATTACCCATTTGCTTGTCATTTTGTAGATGATGCCAATGCTGAAAAATTTCAAGAACAGCAGCATACCGGGACACAGGCAGCTATTTTTGGAAGTTTATCTATTTTAATTTCGTGTCTGGGTTTATTCGCACTGGCTACCTTTGTGAGTGAAAGTCGAAACAAGGAAATTGGAATTCGTAAAGTCCTTGGTGCGTCTTCGTCAGCCATCGCCGTTTTATTATTCAAAGAATTTCTAAAACTCATCGCCATTTCATTTTTAATCGCCTCATCCATATCGTGGTGGGCTATGACTAAGTGGCTTCAGGGCTTTTCCTATCGCATCGATATTAGTTTTTGGGTATTCGCTGTTACTGGTTTGCTCACTGTCCTGATAGTTTTATTGACTGTAGGTCAACAGAGCATAAAGGCTGCATTGACCAATCCGATAAAGAGTTTGAGAACCGAATAAACACGATTTGGTTATATGTAAAAATCATAAAAGCCCATATTCTTCCACAGGCAAGGAAATGGGTAGCATAACATCAGACCACAGCATGGCAGCAGGGCTACAAAAACCTCGTAGAAATAAGCTCTCAGGTATTTCTATTCAAGTACAGATACTTTTTACCTTACAATCTCCTCCTGTTTCGCCGGTAAACATGCGGACAATATAATTTGTCACTCTATCCCCCAGGGAGGTCCCCCTAAAAAAAAACCACCATAAAATAATGATTTATAGTGGTTTGAAAATTGATTTCGTGCCCAGAACAGGACACATCTTTGTATTGCGTTTCAGCGAATTAAAAAATTTCAAGTAATACATAGAAGGAATAAAATGTTCGTTTCTCAATTCAAAAATAATATCTTATTCGAACCCGATGAAATTTTAAATTATTTTCAATATTCATGTAGCCGATACGACTCCGGAGTGGAGGCCAAGATTCCGTTTGTGACACAAACGTACATCTTGCGGTTTCCTAAATGGAAACTAAAATGATTTTTTCGATTTTATTTTTTTTAATTTATTTGAAGTTTGTCTAATTCGTGGTATTTGCTGCCAGGAATCTTCGTAAGTCCCGGTGCGGGTGTTAACTACCTTAACATTTTTCTATTCATCTTTTGCGATTACTTCTGAAAAACAATACGAGCTGTTTCGGCAACCTATGCAATTTTGGAAGAGGTTCAAGTCAGAAATTGAAATTAATTTTGAAGTTGAAATACTCTTTCTTATGAACTCTATTGAATCCTTTACATTAATTGGGCAGGCGGATATCGAAGTAATAAAAAGTTATCAGCTAGACATTTTAAAAAAACTAAATGAGCTTGATAAAAAGAATAAAAACCAGGATGTTTTAGACAGCCCATACATGACTGCTCTTGAATTCATGAAAGCTGTTCGAATCCGCCGCTGGAAATTTAATTGCCTAGTCAAATCAGGAAAGATTGTGACTATGAAAAAGAAGAGGAAAATATACCTACCAAAAGGGGAAATCGAACGGTACTTCCTAGAGGTTGGCGAGTGACACTTCGTTTCAACTCCTGATTCATCAGAAAACGGGGTAAAGAGCTAAGGGTATTTACTTATGTAAATAAAAAAATAAATTTATTATCTTAGGCTTGTAAAACAGACTGTAAATTTCAGGAATTGTGAATTGTAATTTTCGGAGAGTTTTAATTGAAATCATCCGGGATTCAGTTTTTTTTATAGTAGATAAAAATAATTGTCAATAATATATCTATATGAAATTTAAATCCAAAATGGATGGAGAATCAGTGATAATTACGACGATTATATATGTTATTTTTCTCGCGTCAATTTTCCTTGTCCTTTCTTCGAAAAAAGCGTCCGCGATTTCTACTTCGCTAATAGTCGGCTTATTGATTGTTTTCATGATTGGACTTATCACCCAAAAAGTAAAATATTATGTTATCGACGCAAAATCAATTCAAATTGTCAGAGTATTTTACAAAATAGTTATACCTCTCAATGACCTTAACGCCATCAAAGCAATAAACTATGATACATTGGTATCATCTTCAAGAAGAATGGGAATTTATGGTGTTTTTGGCTACTCAGGAACTTTTACAAATTCGATTTATGGAACTATGAGGTGGTATTTAACGAATAAGGATCAAATTATTTATATTCGACTTACAAATGGTGAAAATATTTTTCTATCTCCCGAAAATACTGATCTTTTTTACAATACTGCATTAAAAAACGTCAGCGAATTAACTTCTGCCTAAGAATTTATTATTGAGATAATATAACATTTATAGATTAAACCTTACGAGTACAACTTCAGTGAGTATTTTAGCTTTCTTTAAATCCCAAGCTTTTCAAAATCAACATGCTTCGTCCCGTCAATCACCTCATTAACATCAATGTTATAATATGTTTTTGTTGTCTCCTCCTTTGAATGCCCAAGCATCCTGGAAACTACTGGCCGGTTAGTTCCCAGCCGGATCCACAACTGCGCATTGGTATGACGGGCCACTTTGTTCGAAACCAGTTTAGCAATGCCTGCTTTTAAGGCGATTTGCTTGAGCTGACGGTTGTAGGCCGGTTCTGTTAAGAAAACCTTCCGATCGAATACCCAGGGATCTGTAATGACTTTTGAAGCATATTTTTCAACAAGGGCAGTCGCGTCTGGAAACTTAAATAGTGGAATCATGGTTTGCTCTTCATTTTTTGACCGCTGCCCCAGTATGAGGTAGCCATGTTCATAATCTTTAACCAGGTGTTCTTTTTTTAAACCAGCCATATCTTTATAATAATAACCGGTATAGATTTGTAAAAGGAATATATCCCGATCTCTTTCAAGATGTTTTTCTTCACCAGCAAAAGGAAAAGATTTCCATGTTTTGATTTCTTCTATAGTTAAAAAAGATCTTCTGGCTTTTTTAACGGCTATATGTAGGTCCTCAAACAGATCTGTGACAGTTTCACGACTTATTAACTGCGCTTTCCTGGCAAGACGTAAAACTTTCCGGAATGCCTTAAAATAACTTTCAATGGTTGATCCGAGTAAAAGTTTCACGTCCCGGCAGTAACAGTAAAACTCCTCAATTAATTCCGGACTTAAATCCTGAAAACTGATATCCTTTCTGAAGGTGTTTAAATGTTCCAGGCAGGCTTTATATTTTTTGAAAGTGGCGGGTTCCAAATTATCAGTTGGTCGCCTGACATACTCTGCAAAAAAGGCACTGAAAGTTTTATTATAACCTGATCGTTTAAGCTCAGAAGTAATGGTTAAAAAGGTCATCGTTTTACCCGCCAGATAATATCGTTTGATCAGATTTTGAATTGCCTGTTTTTGTTCTCTGATTTTGGTATTGATCTCGAAGAAAAAAGGATGGTCATCCCGTACCCAGTTATCGTCTTCCCCGATCCACTGTTCTTTCGAAACTTTAGCCGGTACAGGAATCGATTCATACTTCTGTTTCCGGTCAATGGTAATGCGCAGGTAAATAGGATAGAGACCTGATTTATTATTCAATCTTCGCCAGTTATGGACAACGGCAGTGGTAGGAAGGCTCATAGGTGTACGTTTTTGAAGTTTGAGTGCTGGTGAAGAGAAAAGAGTGAAGACCACAAAGGGATTGCCAAAAACTGTAATACAAACCATGCAAAAACTATCAAAAACAAACGAAAATTAACGAATCGGAGAAAAATGGAAAAGCCGCCAAAGTGTCTGCTGTGGCGGCTTTGAACGTTTGTTAAGGTTTGGTAAGAACCTGAAAAGGTGCCCAGAACAGGAATCGAACCTGCACATTGTTGCCAATACCAGATTTTGAGTCTGACGCGTCTACCAATTCCGCCATCTGGGCAGGTGGGAAAGAATATCGGGACGCAAATGTAAGGATTTGGGGCTATTTATTTCCATCTGCCAACCGCAATCATCCTCAGGCGGATAATAAATTTTCACTTAACAGCCGGCTGATGATGTCTGCCTTGCTGTATACCATCATATGCTGCCCGCCGGCGACGGGTATCGCCTGCATGCACGGCCTGTAGGGCAGTATTTTATCGGCCGTACCATGAATATGAAGAAATGACGCAGGCTTCCAGGAATTATCCCAGGAAAACAACTGCTCCATGGCCCAGCGAAAGAATTTCGGATCGGTGTCCCTTAAAATGTTTCTGAGTAATCTCATTTCTTCCGGCCGGATCGCCCCGAATAAGCGGAACAGAAAATGATTCGGTTTCAGTAAGAACCCCGCGGGAAACAATTTATACAACCCGGAATTCCCCATAAAAATATAAAATTTCGATACCTCCTTTTTAAAACAAAAACTGGAGATGATCACGGTTTGTACGGGGTTCAGAAATTTCGAAAGCTGAAGGGCAATGATCCCGCCGAAAGAAACCCCGATAAAGGAAAAGGGTTGCGTCTGATCAATCTGCCCACTGAGTTTACGGCAGTAATCATCCAGAGATTCCCCCCGGGTTACAGGCACCCATTCTATATAATGAATCCTGAAAGATTCCGGAAGTATCAGTTTCTGAAAAATTCTTTTGTCTGCGCCCAGGCCGCTGATGAAATACAGATTCATATTGTGAAAGGGTTACAATCCACGAAGATCAAAAATATCCCCTTACACCCTATTCCTGAAACTTAATTAACTTAGACAGATCAAGTAATTATTCCCATGCCTTTACCACCAAATATCATTCAAAAACTGCTGCTTTCCATACTGGTCGGAGGCGCCATCGGTGCGGAAAGGGAATATCGCAGCAAATCAGCCGGCTTCCGCACCCTGACCCTGATCTGTATGGGTTCGGCCCTCTTCACTATTTTTTCAGAATATATCGGAGCCGGTGGTAACCCGGACCGGATTGCTTCCAATATTGCGACAGGCATCGGGTTTGTCGGCGCGGGCGTGATTTTTAAAGGGGATTTCGGCGTGAACGGCATTACGACCGCCGCCATGATCTGGGTAACAGCGGCCCTGGGCATGGGCATTGGTGGAGGGTATGAATGGGTGGCGGTCATCGCCTGTGGCATGATCCTGATGATGCTCCTGTTGTTTGGTTTTGTGGAAAATTATATTGACCGCCTGAACCAAATGAGAAACTACCGGATCGTAAGTGATTTCAGGGAAGAGACCATGCACCGCTTTGAACAACGCTTTAAAGAACATCACCTGAAATATAAAAGGGGCCGGGAAATCAAATCCGGCGATACGCTGACGGGTGAATGGTTCGTGAGGGGATCCAAAAAAAATCACCTGGCATTTATCCACCGGATGCTGCATGACGCCGAAGTGCAACGTTTTGAATATTAAAATGCCGGCGTGCGACCGCCGTCCACGGTTATATTCGCCCCGTTCACATAGGATGCCGCAGGTGATGCGAGGAAGGCAGCCATGGCGGCAATCTCTTCCGGTTTTCCAAACCGTTTCATGGGAATCGTTTCTTTCAATTGTGCTTCTACTTCCAGGAAATCCTTTTTAACTGAAGCGGCCGTATGTCTCATCAGGTCGGTCAGTCGCTGCGTTTCTGTTAATCCGGGAAGAATATTATTGACGGTTATATGGTAGCGGCCGATCTCATTGGCCAGGGTTTTAGCCCAGGAAGCCACCGCCAGCCGGATCGTATTGGAGACGCCCAGGTTGGCCAGGGGCGTTTTAACGGATGTTGAAATGATATTGATGATCCTGCCATAACCCGCTTCCTTCATGCCGGGAACCACGGCTCCGGCCAGAATATGATTGCAGACCAGGTGCTGGCGAAAAGCCTCTTCAAAGTCCTGCGTGGATGCTTCCAGGATGGGCCCGGCTTTCGGCCCCCCGGTATTATTGATCAGGATCTCCACCCGCTGCTCCCCCGTTATTTTTTTTATGCTTTGTTCCACTGCTGCCGGTTTTGAAAAATCGGCTGCCACCCATTGATGATGCTGGTTTTCCGCCGTTGACAACCGGCTGACTGCCTCCTGCAATGCGTCCGGGTTCCTGGCCATCAGCATACAGGTGGCACCATTCAGCGCCAGTTCTTTCGCTACCGCCAGCCCGATGCCCTGCGAACTTCCGCAGACCACGGCGTATTTTCCGGAAAGGGATATGTTCATGTGTGGTTTTTTATCTTCCTGAAGTTCGTGTTGATGGTTGACGGTTGACGGTTGACGGTAGGGTACTTAACTTTTTTTCCCGAATTTATTTTTTAATGCACTCAGTGCATCTTCCATGGAATGGGTTGGTGCCTGTTTTTTTTCTGGAGAAGCGTTAGGCGTTACGCGTTGCGCGTTAGGCGTTACGCGTTCAGCGTTAGGCGTTACGCGTTGCGCTTTGGGCTTAGCAACCGGCTTTTCCTGCGCCTGCCTGATGGATAAAGCAATCCGCTTCCGCAGCACATCCACTTCCGTCACTTTCACCTGCACTTTATCATTGAGTTTTAAAACTTCGGCGGGATCCGTAATATACCGGTTAGCGATTTCACTCACATGCACCAGCCCGTCCTGCTTCACGCCGATATCCACAAAGGCGCCGAAACGCGTGATGTTCGTTACAACGCCGGGTACAATCATACCGGCTTTCACGTCTTCGATTTTATAAATATTTGCAAATTCGAAAACTTCCAGCTCCGTTCTCGGATCCAGGCCCGGCTTCCTCAATTCATTCAGTATGTCCCGGATGGTCAGCTCACCGGCGGTTTCCGAAACATATTTACGGGCATCCACTTTTTTAATGATTTCTTCCTTACCGACCAGTGATTTCACATCCACGCCCAGGTCAGAGGCGATTTTCTCCACCACCCCGTAGGCCTCCGGATGCACGGCGCTTTCGTCCAGCGGGTTTTCTCCATTGCGGATCCTCAAAAATCCGGCGCATTGTTCGAAAGCTTTTTCGCCGAGCCGGGGCACTTTCAGCAGTTGTTTCCGGTTCGTGAATTTCCCCGTCTCGTTACGGTATGTAATAATATTTTCAGCCAGGCTGTCCCCGATCCCGCTCACATAACTCAACAGTTGTTTGCCGGCCGTATTCAGGTTTACTCCCACCGCATTCACGCAACTGACTACGGTCTGATCCAGTCTTTCTTTTAACCGGTATTGATTTACATCGTGCTGGTACTGTCCCACCCCGATGCTCTTGGGATCTATTTTCACCAGTTCGGCGAGGGGATCCATTAAACGCCTGCCAATACTCACTGAACCCCTGACCGTAATGTCCTGGTCCGGAAATTCTTCCCTTGCAGCTTCAGATGCGGAATACACGGAAGCGCCGTCTTCATTCACCAGGAATACGGGCAGTCCCAGGTTTAATTTTTTTATGAACTGTTCTGTTTCCCTTCCGGCGGTTCCATCCCCGATCGCGAAGGCTTCTATGCGGTATTCTGCAACCATCGCCCGGATCGTATGTTCCGCTTCTGCTGCCCGGCCCGGTTCATGAACAAACATAAGTCCTGTTTTTTGCAGGCTGCCCTGTTCATCGAGGCAAACCAGTTTGCAACCGGTGCGGTATCCCGGATCAATGGCGAGGATTCTTTTACTGCCCAGCGGGGAGCTTAATAATAACTGGCGCAGGTTCTCTGCAAAAACGGCAATCGCTTCTTCGTCTGCTTTTGTCTTGAGTGCCATCCGGAATTCACTTTCCATACCGGGTTGCAACAAACGGCGCCAGCTGTCTTTAATGGCTTTTTTTATTTCTGCGGCTGAATCGCCGGAACTTTTGATGAACTGGTTTTCGATCAGTGTCAGTGCGTCTTCTTCCGACGGTATGATTTCCATACGGAGAAATCCTTCCATAAATCCGCGCAGCACGGCCAGGATCCGGTGCGAAGGAATGGTGGAGATTTTTTCAGAAAAATCAAAATAGTCCCTGAATTTGATGGCCTCTGTTTCCTTACCTGCCAGGACTTTACTTTCCAGCCGGGCGGTTTCCGAAAATAGTTTGCGCATGGCGGAACGTACAGATTCCTGTTCGTTCACTATTTCCGCAATGATATCCCGGGCGCCCTGCAGGGCTTCTTCCGCTGTTTTGACATCATCCTGAATAAAGGCCTCCGCTGTTTCCGGCAGCTTCAGCGGCTTCTGCTCCAGGATCAATAGCGCCAGGGGTTCCAGTCCTTTCTCCCGGGCCGCCTGGGCTTTTGTTTTGCGTTTGGGTTTATAAGGCAGGTAGATGTCCTCCAGTTCCACGAGGGTGAGCGCATGATCCAGTTTTTCCTGTAATGCCTCCGTCATTTTATCCTGCTCGCGGATGGATTTCTCAATCGCTGTTTTTCTTTCCGTAAATGCTTTGAGTAATTTGGTTTCATCCTGGATCTGCTGAATGACTACTTCATCCAGGGCCCCGGTTCTATCTTTCCGGTACCGTGCAATAAAAGGAATGGTGGCGCCTTCCGCCAGCAGTTCAAGCACCGTTTCAACCTGTTTCGAACGGATGTTTATTTTCTCTGCAATTATGGGTGCGAATTCGATCATGCGGCAAAACTAAGACCTGTGCCGAAAAAGAAAAACTTTAAGAAGAATTGTGAATAAGTTGAGGGGGGGCGTTACGCTTAACGCCTAACGCTTAACGCCTAACGCTTAACGCCTAACGCCAACTCATAACTCATAACCCATAACCCGTAACTCATAACTCATAACTCTTTAATGTCTTTCACTTCGAGAATATTTTTTTCATATCCGCGCGTGACGGCATGGATCATGGCCTGCCCGAGCTGGGCAAGACTGGAGATGGAATTGGGCATCAGCGTCTCCACGACCGGGACCAGCCAGCCGGTCCACTTATAAAAGCCGAGTGTGTTTTTCAACCCTTTGGTTGGTTTTAAAATGCCGGGACGGAACAGATAGGTATGGGTGAAGCCCAGTTTCTGCAAATCATTTTCTGTTTTGCCTTTCACGCGGGCCCAGTGCAGCCTGCCTTTTTCAGTAGAATCGGTTCCTGCACCGGAGATATAACAGAAACTCATATCCCGGTTCATCTTCGCCAGGGTTTTTGCAAAACCCAGGGTCAGGTCATAGGTCTTTTTTTCATAGTCCGCCTTTTTCATACCCACAGATGAAACCCCCAGGCAGAAGAAACAGGCATTGTATCCGCTGAGTGCGGGTTCAACGGCACCTGTGTCAAAAAAATTTTCAAGGATGAGTTCCGAAAGTTTCGGATGAGAGATACCGCAGGGCCTGCGGGAAACCACCAGGACTTTTTCGACATCAGGAGAAAGAAGGCATTCATGCAGAACGCCCTCTCCCACCATGCCGGTTGCTCCGGTAATGATTACACGGATTTTATCCACTGCGTGAAATGTTATTTATCGCTGTGAAAACTTTCTTCCATATCGCCTTCCCCCGCCCATGCTGCGCCCGGTGGACGAAACAGCGGCCGTGGCAACAGACTTTAAAGGTTCCATCAGCGCCACATGATAGGGATGATCACTTTCCACGGGAACTGTTTTACCGATGAACTTCTGAATGTCTTTCAGATAGATTTTTTCATCGAAGTCACAGAATGAAATCGCTTTCCCGAAAGCGCCTGCGCGACCGGTTCTTCCGATCCGGTGCACATAGGATTCCGGAATATTCGGAAGATCGAAATTCACCACCAGTCCCAGATCGTCAATATCAATACCGCGTGCTGCGATATCGGTTGCCACCAGGATATGCATTTTACCATCTTTAAAACCCTGCAGCGAACGTTCGCGGGCCTGCTGGGTTTTATCTCCGTGAATGGCAGTTGCCTGGAATCCGGCATGGTTCAGATCCCGGGCTACCCGGTCTGCGCCATGTTTGGTACGGGTAAAAACCAGCACGCTTTCACGGGGGGAGTTCTTCAGAATATGGTGCAGCAGCGCACGCTTTTCACTTTTCTGCACATAATATAATTTCTGATCCACCAGCTCCGCCGTGGTTGACTCCGGTGTAACGGTGATGGATACCGGATTTGTCAGCAGCACCTGCACCAGCGACTGGATCGCGGGGGGCATGGTGGCCGAGAAAAATAAGGTCTGTCTTTTTTTAGGAATCCGTGCAATGATTCTTTTTACTTCATGAACGAATCCCATGTCCAGCATGCGGTCCGCTTCATCCAGTACCAGGTATTCAATGCCGTTCAGCACGATATAGTTCTGGTTCATGAGGTCCATCAGCCTGCCCGGTGTGGCCACGATAAAATCGCAACCCCTGCGCAGATCTGATACCTGGCGTGACTGGGAGACACCTCCAAAGATCACGACGGATTTCAGGTTCAGGAACCTGCCGTAGTTTTCTATCGATTCATGAATCTGCGTAGCGAGTTCACGGGTCGGGGTCAGGATCAGGGCCTTTAATGGATGTCCTTTGGTACCATCTGCCAGTTTCTGTTCATGCAACCGCTGTAATAAGGGCAATACAAAAGAGGCGGTTTTTCCGGTACCTGTCTGTGCACAACCCAAAATATCCCTTCCGGCTAAAACGACCGGTATGGCTTGTTCCTGTATGGGTGTGGGGTTTTTGTAGCCTTCATGGGCTACAGCTTTTTGCAAGGGCTCTATAAGGCCCAGTTCTGAGAATAACAATTTGTAAAATATTAAGTAAAAAATGTGGTAAGGCTACCGCACGTTGAGAGGGTACTTTACCTGCCTTACGTTATACCTGATCTGGGGAAACCCTGCAGAAAATAGCATGCAGAAGAAAACGCAGTAAAAGTCATAACATACAAGAACTGCAAAGATAGTGTATTTATCCGGATTATGATACATAGGAAGTCCCCTGTTCCCGGAGTGACTGTAAAACAGCCCTCTTTTTTACAGAATGAAGGCGCTATAAACTCCGAATCCGCTATCTTTCCCTTCTAAATAACGATTTACCAGGCCATTTTTCCGATGTTTTTTAAGAAAGGTTCGAATTACACCGGCGAACCAGAAATGATATCGGATCAAATGAAAATACATGATGCGGTTTAGACTTGGCGTGCTGCTCCCTGCCCTCTTCTTTTCTTTGTATGTTTCTGCCCAGAACCCCTGGAGTAGCTATCCGTCGGACAGCCTGATGGATTTAACGGATATCGTACATCACCTCACGAAAAACAATCCGAATAAAATAAAACCCGAACGTAACCAAAGCCATATCCAGGTAGGCGTGTTCCCGGCCATCGGATATACCCTGCAAACCGGGTTTGCTGCCGTAGTAAGTGCCAATGCCGTTATTTATAGAAAACATGTAAAAGATGCCAGTCTGCCTTCCACCGTGATCGCCAGCATTTCTTATTCACAGAAAAACCAGGTTGTGGTGCCCGTACAGGCCGTTTTGTATTTCAATAATAATAAAACCATCCTGGTTTCTGACTGGCGCTATTTGAAATATCCCTCCTATACCTACGGGCTCGGCATGCATACAAGTCCGGAAGACCAGGACCTGCTCAATTTTCAGTATATCAAATTCCATCAGTCGGTATTATTCCAGATACAACCCCATCTCTATTTCGGGGCAGGGTATCACCTGGATTATTTCTGGGATATTAAAGAAGAAAATCCCAATCCCGGCAATGAGACGGACTTTGAAAAATACGGGACGGGTACGACTTCCCTGTCCTCGGGCGTTTCACTCAACCTGATACGTGATACCCGCGACAACCCCATCAATGCCTACAAGGGCAGTTACGCCAACATCTTACTGATCCCGCGATTCCAGTTTCTGGGTTCCAATGCCAACTGGACCTCCATGCTCCTGGAGTGGAGGGGTTATTTTCGTTTGCCTGCCAATTCAAATAATATCCTGGCGCTCTGGAGTTACAACTGGTTTACATTGAATGGTACCGCCCCTTACCTGATGCTGCCCAGCACAGGATGGGATAAAGCCTTCAATACCGGACGCGGTTATATCCAGGGCAGGTTCCGCAGTAATAATATGCTGGATGCTGAAACGGAATACCGCATACAGCTAACCCGTAACGGTTTATTCGGCATGGTGGTCTTTGCCAATTTAGAAAGTTTCTCCAAAATCGATACCTGGCAGTTCGAATCCGTTGCGCCCGCCGGGGGGCTGGGTTTAAGAATTAAACTCAACAAATATTCGCGCACGAATATTTCCATTGACTATGGCTGGGGACGACAGGGATCACGGGGTTTCTTCGTGACCCTGGGGGAAGTGTTTTAGGAAATTACTTCAGAATACCGTCAATCTCTTTCAGCTCCGTATCACTGAACGCCAGGTTGTCCAGGCATTTCAAAGAATCCGTTACCTGCCGGGGTTTACTCACACCGATCAGGACCGATGTCACGATTTTATGGCGAAGCACCCAGGCAAGGGCAAGCTGGGCCAGGTTCTGTCCCCGCCGTTTCGCAATCTCATTGAGCTGAACGGCTTTTGCAATACGCTCCGGTGTAATGGCATTTTCTTCAATCGCACCATTGCCGCGATGGCTTGCAGCGCGGGATCCTTCCGGGATCCCTTTCAGGTATTTGTCTGAGAGTAGTCCCTGTGCCAGCGGGCTGAAACAAATACAACCCACACCTTCTTCCCCGAGTACGTCCAGCAAACCGTCTTCGATCCACCGGTCGAACATGGAATATTTGGGTTGATGGATCAGGCAGGGGGTGCCCAAATCTTTTAAAATTTTTACAGCCCTCCGGGTTTCTGCCGGAGGATAACTTGAAATACCCACATACAAAGCCTTGCCCTGCCGCACTATCTGGTCGAGTGCCCCCATGCTTTCTTCCAGCGGTGTATCGGGATCCGGCCGGTGATGATAAAATATATCCACATAATCCAGACCCATTCGTTTCAGGCTCTGGTCCAGGCTGGCGACCAGGTATTTTTTTGAACCGAGGTCCCCGTATGGGCCCGGCCACATGCCCCAGCCGGCTTTGCTGGAAATGATCAGTTCATCCCGGTGGTCTTTAAAATCATGTTTAAAAATCTTTCCGAAATTTTCTTCTGCAGAACCCGGCGGCGGACCATAATTATTAGCCAGGTCAAAATGGGTGATTCCGTTATCAAAAGCAAGCCGCAGGATCTCGCGTGCATTCTGCTGGCTGTCTATATCTCCGAAATTATGCCATAACCCGAGGGAAACGGCCGGCAGCTGAAGGCCGCTCCTGCCACAACGGCGAAATTTCATTTTCTCATAACGGTCTTCCTGGAAAGCATATGCCATGGTAATCAGAATTGAATCACAAAGATGGTTAAAAAGAAATCAAATAAAAATCCGTGTGCCGGAAAAGCTTTCCCGGAATTCCCTGGGGGTGCACCCTTTTTTCTTTTTGAAAATGCGGTTGAAATTTGAGATATTATTGAACCCGCAGTGATAGGCCACTTCGGCTATGGAATGGGTGGATTCAATCAGGATGCGGGTGGCATGACCCAGGCGGATCTCCGTTAAACTGTCAATGAACGTATTACCGGTTCTTTGCCGGAAGAAACGACTGAATGAAACGTCTGACATATTCGCCAGTTTCGAAACCTCAGACAGGGTAATGGTCTTGTCAAAATTTTTATTCATGTAGTCGAATGTCTTCTCAATCCGCCGGCTGTTGTAGGTGAGCTGTTCATTGGTAATCACGGAATCAGAAAGGATCCGGAGGTTACGGGAAATAGAAAGGTCGTGCAGGATGGATATGAGTTCCAGTACCGAATCAAATCCGTGTTTCTGATTCAGCCCGATGATGCGCTGGGCCAGGGCCTGGATTGTATCCCGGGGAAACAGGATGCCGCGGGCAGACTTGTCGAACATATTCCTGATAAAACTCAGCTGGCTGCGGCGCAACAGTTTGTCATCAAATAAATCCCTGTGAAACTGTATGGTGATTTCATGGATTTCTTTCGACCGGCACTGGTGGTTGAACCAGGCATGCTGCAGGTTCGGCCCGGTCAGTACGAGTTCCAGATCATCAATTTCCTCCATGTGGTCACCCACCACCCTGAGCGCCCCTTTCGCACCCCGGATAAAGTTGAGTTCGAATTCCTCATGGTAATGCAGGGGAAAATCAAATCCGGATTTAACCCGTGAAAAAATTGTGAAACAATCATTCTGCGTCAGCGGAGTAATCTCCTTCAATAAATTCTTCTTCATAACTGCTGATAGAAACCCGGTTCATGGCACGGAAGCTGTCCCACCCGGGAACCGGATCCCAAAGTAAAAAAAGTATTATAAAACGGCATAATTTTTATTAAAGGTACGAATTCGGATTCCCGGGTCTGGCAGGGAGGTTCCGGAAACCGCCGGCGGCCCGTGTGTAAAAAAATACTATTAATAGCTAATAAAGTATTTAATTAAGGGTGATATGAAAAATAGCTTTGGCGCCTAACGGCAGCTATATGAAACAGCAGTTATTCCCCTGCTTTTTACAAATCCTCCTTTTGCCTGTCCGGCACCTGTTTAGCAGGGAATGCAGCGTTTTATGTACCTTATCCCCGGCGCCGTTTCCGCCTCCCGGTTTCAAAAAAATGCCCGCCTCCGGAAATATTTTATTTGAAACCGGAATCAAAATAAAAAAATACAAACAGATGAAAAAAATGATCGCCCGTTTAACAGGCTTTTTCCTGCTGACCGCCTTCTCCACAATGGTGTATGCGCAGAAAGACATTTATGAAATACGGGTATTTAAAATGAAATCAGCCGCCCAGGTTACCCTTACGGACAATTACCTGAAAGATGCCTACCTGCCGGCCCTGCATCGCATGGGAATTAAAAATATCGGTGTATTCAAACCGCTTGCCAACGATACGGCTGCTGTCAAACAGGTGTATGTGATCGTGACGTACAGTTCCCTCGATGCCTGGCACAATACAAAATTAAAACTGGATACGGATCCGGAATTGAATGCTTCCGGCAAAGCGTTCCTGGATGCGGATACCGCCCATCTTCCTTTCGTTCGTGTGGAATCAACCCTCCTGGAAGCATTCCCGGATCAGCCCAATCTGATTCCGACTCCCTTACATGCAAACCCGGATGCCCTGTATGAACTGAGGAGTTATGAAAGCCCTACCAAAGTGCTGCATCAGACCAAGGTGAAAATGTTTAATGAAGGGGAAGAGATCAAACTATTTAAAAGACTGGATTTCCAGGCCGTATTCTATGCGGATGTCATCAGCGGCTGTCATATGCCCAACCTGATGTATATGATTGTTTTTACCGGAGCGGATGCCCGTACGGAACACTGGAAAGAATTCGGATCCAGCCCGGAATGGAAGCAGATTTCAACCGATCCGAAATACCGGAATAATATTTCGGTGAATCATATTGACAGTATCCTGATGCACCGGACGGCATATTCTGACCTTTAAATAAAGAACCCGGGCCACCATGAAATTAACCTGGCTTGATATCAGCATCGTCCTGTTATACCTGGGATCCATGGTGATGATCGGCTGGATGCTCCGGAAAAAAGCCAGGAAGAACAAAGAGAGTTACCTGATGGGTGGTAAAGTCCCTGCCCTGGTACCTGCTGGGACTGAGCGATGCATCGGACATGTTTGATATCAGCGGCACCATGTGGATGGTGTCCCTTTGTTTCATTTACGGAATGAAAAGCATCTGGATACCCTGGCTCTGGCCGGTTTTCAACCAGGTATTTCTCATGATGTACCTGTCCAAATGGCTGCGCAGGTCCAACGCCACAACCGGTGCGGAATGGCTGGCCACGCGGTTTGGAACCGACCGGACAGTAAATGCGTCGCATATCAGCGTGGTGGTTTTTGCATTACTCGGATGTTTTGGATTCCTGGCTTATGGTTTTATAGGCCTCGGGAAATTCATGGAAATATTCATACCCTGGAGTTCAGTTCAGCCCTATATCCCCTTTCATGTGTCGGCTGAATATGTTCCGCATATCTATGGTATCGTTTTTACCCTCTTCGCTACTTTTTATTCCGTGATCGGCGGCATGCACAGTATCGTGATCGGCGACCTGATAAAATACATCATTCTTTCCGTGGCCTGCATTGCGGTGGGTATTATCGCCGTGATCCATCTGCAGGGTCATCCGCTTCAGGTACCGGAAGGCTGGCTGAATCCCTTTTTCGGGAAGCAGCTGGGGATCAACTGGTCGTCACTCATTGCGGATGCGAATAAAAAAATTGCAGAAGACGGGTTCAGTCCTTTTGGATTCTTTTTTATGATGATGTTGTTCAAGGGCGTTTTTGCAAGCCTGGCCGGCCCTGCGCCCAATTACGACATGCAGAAAATTTTATCCACCCGCTCGCCGAAGGAAGCCTCCAAAATGACGGGCTTTGTTTCCATTGTGTTATTGCCGGTCCGTTATTCACTGATTATCGGCTTAACGGTGCTGGCGCTGTTAAATTACCATCAGCTCGACCTGTCCTCTCCTTCCGGAACAGATTTCGAAAAAATTTTGCCTGCTGCCATCATACAATTTATTCCTGCAGGTATCATGGGTTTGCTGTTCACGGGCCTGCTGGGTGCTTTTATGAGTACCTTCTCCGGAACACTCAATGCGGCCCAGGCCTATGTAGTGAACGATATTTATTTAAAATACATCAATCCGAAAGCTACGAACCGCCAGATCATACACCGGAATTATGCGGTGGGCATTGCCGTTGTTTTACTCAGCATCCTGCTCGGATTTTTTGTAAAGAATGTGAACAGTGTGCTGCAATGGATCGTAGGTGCGTTGTACGGCGGATATATCGCTGCCAATATGTTCAAATGGTACTGGTGGCGGTTCAATGCCCATGGTTTTTTCTGGGGCATGGCATCGGGTATTGCAGCCGCTTTGGTATTCCCGTATATTTTCAAAAACCAGTTGCCCTTGTATAACTGGCCGCTGTTATTCCTGATATCCATAATCGGGTGTTTCGCCGGAACATTCACCGGGAAACCATCCGATACGGAAACCCTCAAAAAATTCTATACCACCGTCAGGCCCTGGGGTTTCTGGAAACCCATCCGACGGCTCGTACAAAAAGAAAACCCGGATTTCCAGCCCAACCGGCGTTTCAGCCTGGACATGTTTAATGTGTCCATTGGCATCATCGCCCAATGCTGCCTTACTATTTTACCAATGTACCTGGTTCTCTGGATGAAAACACCCTTACTGATAACCGCCGCCCTGTTAACCATCATAATTCTGATCCTGAAAAAGACCTGGTGGAACAGGCTGGAGAATTAAATAACACACGCATGAAGAAACCATTTTCTGAAAAGCTGGAAGAATTAAAGGAACAACACGAGTTTTTCCTGGAAAGGAAAAATAAAAAACTCAGACAAAATAATGGCCGGCCATTCGACCGGTATAAATTTCCCGTTTTAACATCCGATCATATCCCGCTGACCTGGAGATTCGACCTGAATGAAAAAACCAACCCTTTCCTGCTGGAACGGATTGGTATCAACGCCGTCCTGAATCCCGGCGCCATCAAATGGAAAAATAAATACCTGCTGATGGCCCGGGTGGAAGGTGTTGACCGGAAATCTTTTTTTGCCATCGCAGAAAGCGACAATGGCATTGACGGGTTCAGGTTCAGGGACCGGCCGGTTACGATGCCCGCCCTGAATAACCAGGAAACCAATTTTTATGATATCCGTCTTAACAGCCCATGAAGACGGATGGATCTACGGACTTGTTCTGCACGGAAATGCGCGATTCGTCCGTGCCGGACGGGGACCAGTCCACCGCCATCGCCCAGTGCGGCATTGCCCGGACGAGAGACCTGGAGCAATGGGAAAGATTAAAAAACCTGGTGACACCTTCTGCCCAGCAGAGGAATGTGGTATTACACCCGGAATTTGTACAGGGCCAGTATGCTTTTTATACCAGGCCGCAGGACGGGTTTATAGAAGCCGGAAAGGGCGGCGGCATTGGTTTCGGGCTTGCTTCCGGTATGGAAGAAGCCGTCATCACACGCGAATCCATCATGGACCGGAAAATATATCATACGGTGTATGAATTGAAAAACGGCCAGGGTCCTGCGCCGATTAAAACACGCATCGGCTGGCTGCACCTGGCCCATGGCGTGCGGAATACAGCCGCCGGCCTGCGTTATGTGCTGTATGTTTTTGTGACGGACCTCCAGGATCCTTCCCGGCAGATTTATAAACCCGCGGGATATTTTCTTGCACCCGAAGGCGAAGAACGGATCGGGGACGTTTCCAACGTGGCTTTTTCCAACGGGTGGATCCCGGACGACGACGGCACGGTATATATTTATTACGCCACTTCCGATACGCGCATACATGTTGCCGTTAGTTCAGTGGAAAAACTGCTGGATTATGCCATGCATACGCCGGCCGACGGATTCACTTCCGTCCAGTCGGTCGTACAGATTAACCTGCTCATAGATAAAAACCTGAAATGGGAAAAAAAGAAAACCGGGCAAAAGAAAAAGGTGGTTTTTCATGAACGGTCAAAATAATTCATTCCTGCCGGAAACGGCATGGCAGGCACTGCCCGGTGAAATAGAAGCTGAACTTTACCGTATCCTGCTTTATTGGGAACAGCATGCGGTGGATCAGGCCTCTGGCGGTTTTGCCGGCAGAATAGACGAGGATAATAATATTCAAACGAACGCACCCCGGGGCTCTGTACTGAATGCCCGGATTCTCTGGACTTTTTCTGCTGCCTACAACCATTCCCGGAATCCCCTCCACCTGGAACTGGCTACCCGGGCATACCATTATATCCGTGACTATTTAACGGACCATGAATATGGGGGTTTGTACTGGTCTGCAGACTACCAGGGGAACAGGCTGGAAACCCATAAACAGGTCTATGCGCAGGCTTTTGGCATTTATGGCATGAGCGAATACTACCGGGCTTCCAAAGAGCCCAATGCCCTGGAACAGGCTTTGGAATGGTACCGGCTTATTGAAAAACACAGCCGTGATCCGGAACAGGGGGGCTATACAGACGCTTTCGCACGGGACTGGTCGTTCCTGGAAGACAAGCGCCTGAGCGCGAAAGATGAGAATGCTTCCAAAACCATGAACACCCATCTTCATGTGGCGGAGGCCTATGCCAACCTGTATGAAGTAAATCCTTCGGAAAAACTCAAAACAGATATCCTTCACCTGCTCCGGCTGTTTGATGAGAAAATCATCAATAAAAATAATCACCACCTCGGGTTGTTTTTCAGCAATGACTGGCAGATGAACGCATCGGTTATTTCCTATGGGCATGATATGGAAGCCGCCTGGCTGCTCCAGTCCTGCGCAGAAACCGTCGGGGATGCAGATGCCCTGGCGAAGGCAAAAAAAAATGCCCTGCTCATCACCGGGGCCGCCATGGAAGGCCTGGATGAAGATGGCGGTTTATGGTACGAATACAATAACAGGACCCGGGAACTCATACCTGAAAAACACTGGTGGCCGCAGGCTGAGGCCCTGATCGGTTTTTGCAACGCCTGGCAGCTGACCGGAAATAACCTGTATAAAAATGCGCTGCTGAAAAACTGGCATTTTATCAGGAATTATATGCTGGACACACAGCATGGGGAATGGCTTTGGGGTATCGACCGTTTTAAAAAGAAAATGCCCGGCCAGGATAAGGTCGGAATCTGGAAATGCCCCTATCACAACAGTCGCGCCTGCCTGGAATTATTGAAAAGATTAAAAATTGAAACCTGAAGAACCGGGCTGAACACTTAATATCCGGTCCGCCATGAAATCAACAGTAAGGAAGCGGCTGGAATGTCTGATCCATATTGACATATTCCCGGATCTGGTTCCCGTCTTCGTAGATCACCAGGAATGACCTTCTGCGGTCGTCCGTTTTTCTTTGTAATTCCAGGATTTTCGAAACCAGGTATTTTTTATCAACCCAGGAAAAGCGGTTCTCAATTTTCAGAAAATCCTGAAGAGAGTAAATGATTTCACCGTCTTTAAGAACATGTACGGTACTTACAAATCCTCTTTCCGAGACGGGCGAAGCTTCAACTGAGTCCATAAGCGGTTGGTTAAGCAGTGAATTTACAAGTCTGCCGAAGATCTTTTTGGAAATATTATCCACAAGTTGCGGTCAGTTTTACACATTTATTTTTTCTTAATCCCTGTCCGGCGCCGGTACGCTGCAATGGCTGCCTGCATGTTCAGAACCTGTCGGGGAATCCTGATTGCAAAAAGTAACGGATCATAATCAGGAATCCGCTGTTGCCTGACGCGGAGGATATCCATTCAAAATAACAAATAAATGGCCCGGGGAATACCGGTTGATTCCCTATTTGGGAAATCCCCGGCCAACTGAAAATGGTGATATAAATACCCTGTAAATAGTATGGTAATTTATATGGATAGAACACTTTTTGGCATCATATAAGCAGTATAATCCCAGAATCTCTACCCATGTTAAAAATAATGATTGTTGAGGATGACCTGGATTTATTACATGGTCTGCGGTTTTTACTCCAGGCATACCACTGCAGGATTTGCCCGTTATCGGATGCAGATGAAATTCTGAAAACCGTAACGCTGCTGCAACCTGATTTAATCCTGCTCGACATCAAACTGGATCATGGGAATGGTCTGGAAGTTTGCCGCGAAATCAAAAACAGTTATTTAAAAGATACACCGGTTTATATCATGTCGGCCCTGCCCGACGTTGAAAAAAAAGCCTATGGGGCAGGAGCAGATTTTTTCCTGGCCAAACCTTTTGATTCAGAAACCCTGCTGGCAAAAATCAGGGCGCTGGAAATTTCTTCGATGGAAAATTTTAATTGATAATAACCGGCTCATGCCTTCAGGAGCCGGCCTGCTGCGGGCGCTCCGGGTTTCCATTTTAGGTGAAAATGCTTTACTTTTCCATGCAAACCTCAGAAGAACCATCGCTTACATGGAGAAAAACGCAGACTGGCAATGGGAAATAACGGCTCACCGGCCCTGGTTCCGGTTTAACCTGCGGGAGCTTTTTCAATACAAAGATCTCCTTTTTCGTTTTGTACGCAGGGATATCATTGCCAGTTACCAGCAAACAATCCTGGGCCCTGTCTGGGTTTTCTTACAACCCCTCTTCACCACGTTTGTATATTTTATCATATTCAGCCGGGTTGCGAAAATACCTACGGATGGCATACCGCCCCTGCTTTTTTATCTCCCCGGATCGATTATCTGGACTTATTATGCAGATTGCATTACTTCGACCATGAATACCTTTCAATACAATGCCTATATATTTAACAAGGTATATTTCCCCCGGCTGATTGTACCCCTGAGCAGCGTATTGTTCCATACTTTCCGCATTTCCATTCAGCTCCTCCTGTTCCTGGCCGTCTGTTTATTTTATTTTTTGAAGGGAACACCCATGCATTTTGGCTGGCAGATCCTGCTCGCACCGGTTATGATACTGATCACCGCCTGTTTTGCGCTGGGATGCGGATTGATCATCAGTGTGCTGACGGCGAAATACCGCGACCTGGATAATATCATGCAGTTCCTGCTGCGCCTTTTTATGTTTGCGGCACCGGTTGTATATCCGGCTTCCCTGGTACCCCAGAAATATAAATTCATATTCTGGATCAACCCCCTTACACCCGTTATAGAAATATTCCGTTCTTCTTTTTTAAAACCACAGCCTCTGCCGCTGGGTTTTTTTATGCTGAGCCTGCTGACCACCTGTCTCGTTTTGATAACCGGAATCATCCTGTTCAACAAAAGGGAAATTCAAATCATGGATGTAATTTAAGTCATGGCACAAAAACTCATTGAAGCGGAAAATATTTCAAAGTACTACAGGCTGGGCGTATTGGGTTCCCGTTCCCTCCAGGAGGATTTAAAAACATGGTGGACCGGGAAATCAAAAAAAACGCCCGGGACCGATCCGGAAAGCAGGCAGTATATCTGGGCGCTTCAGAATATAAATTTTGAGGTATCCCGGGGAGAAGTGCTCGGACTGGTCGGAAAAAACGGGGCCGGGAAATCAACCCTGCTTAAAATCATTTCCAGGATCACCCTGCCCACGGGCGGCAGAATTTCCGGCAATGGAAGGATCGCCAGCCTGCTGGAAGTAGGTACCGGTTTTCATGGCGAACTGACCGGAAGGGAAAACATCTACCTGAATGGTCATATCATGGGTATGAAGAAAAAAGAAATAGACCGGAAATTTGATGAGATCATCGAATTTTCAGGTGTTTCCCGTTTTCTGGATACCCCTGTGAAAAGATATTCCAGCGGAATGTATGTGCGGCTGGCTTTTGCCGTGGCAGCACATCTCGATCCGGAAATCCTGATCATTGATGAAGTGCTTGCCGTGGGGGATGCTGAATTTCAGTTTAAATGCCTGGATAAAATTAAATCCATTTCGAAAGAAGAAGGTAAGACCATCCTGATGGTAAGCCATAATATTCAAACCATACGGAATACCTGCAGCCGGGCGCTGGTGCTGGACAAAGGCAAAATAACCGCTTCCGGTGATATGGAATCCGTACTCGCCGGTTATATAAAAACCAGCAGGGAACAATTTCTCGGCGCTGATTATTCAAAGCAGATTTCACTTCCGGGCAATGAATACATCCGCATCCGCCGGGTGGAACTGGTTCCCAGGTTCCAGAACCCGTACCAGGTTATTGATGTGCGGACCGAACTGGGCGTTCATTTTGAATTTATATATGAAGTGGAAGAAGCCGGAAATCTCATGGTAAACCTGCAGTTATTTAACGATGCCGGAGAAATAATTTTCGAACTGGCCTCCCAACAGTACCAATTCAAAAACGGGCTTGTGAAAGGAGAATCGCATATTCCGGGGAATTTTTTAAATGACGGTTTGTATTATATTTCCCTGTCCTTCGTTAGAAATTCAACCACCCGCCTTTTTTATCTGGATTCCTGTTTATCCTTTCATGTGGAGGATTATAATCATTCCGGCGACTGGTACGGCAAATGGGCCGGCGTTGTAAGGCCCTCCTTTCCGATCGCATTAAAACAGGAGCCTGAATGAACCTGATTATTTCAGCAACTGAATGTTATCCGAATGTCTGAACGCATACCCCAGAGTCCTCCTGAAATAAAACCGGTACCCGAACCTGTCCGGAGACCCCTCTGGTCGGTGATGATTCCTTCCTACAACTGCAGTGTGTACCTTCTTGAAAATATCCGTTCCGTATTGGAACAGGATCCCGGCGCTGAACAAATGCAGATTGAAGTGGTGGATGACTGCAGTACGGATGCGGATGTGGAATCGCTTGTGCGGGAATTGGGGAAAGGCAGGGTTGGCTTTTACCGGCAGCCGCAGAATGTGGGAAGCCTGCGCAATTTTGAAACCTGCCTGAACCGGGCAACCGGTCATTACATTCATTTATTACACGGGGATGACCAGGTAAAACCCGGATTCTATTTGGAAATCGAAAATATATTTAAAAAATTCCCTGAAGCCGGAGCTGCTTTTACAGGTTTTGTTTTTGTGGATGAGCAGAATGAACGGCTCTATGATAACCAGGAATTACTCAGTGAGCCGGGCCTGCTCGATAACTGGCTTGTCCGGATTGCCCGTTCCCAGCTGATACAGGTCCCTGCCATGGTGGTGAAAAGAGCGGTTTATGAAAAGCTGGGGGGATTCTATGGCGTACACTATGGTGAAGACTGGGAAATGTGGGCGCGTATAGCAGCCCGTTATCCCGTTGCACACAGCCCCAAAAGACTGGCCCTCTACCGGGTGCACCGGGACAATATTACAAGCCGGTATTTTCTTACCGGGCAAAGCATGACGGATGCCATGACCGTAGTCAATACCATCCAGACCTATCTGCCTCCGGGCGAACGTGCCGGGGCAAAACGCGCCGCGAAAAAGCACCTCGCGCATTATTTTGCACGGACTTCCGACAAAATCTATCATCAATACGGTAAACCCTACGTGGCCCTGGAACAGTCAAAACGGGCGCTGAATATGCATTTCAGCCGCATAACCTTTTTTTACTGGCTGAAAATGCACATTAAAATAGGGATCGGTTATAAAATACCAAAGGGAACGGAATTGATTAAACAGGCCGATTAATATTCCCGGGAAGGTTTCCCTTTGCAGCAGAATGATTTTGTCCTTTCCTTTTCGGCATCACGTAATCAAATAACTTCCTGAGGTTATTGAACGGCTGTTCCACCAAATACCAGGAAAGGGTTGCACAGGCTACAGCCAGTGCAAAATAAATCCAGAAACTGATATAAGGGGAAGCCAGCAGTTTGCCGGCAGCAGACAAATCATAACCCCACCCACTCATCCGATGCTGAAGGAGATCAAACAATTTCCAGAAAAATAAAGTGGCGATCAGGTGATATAAATAAATCCCGTAACTGATTTTTGAAAGGTATTGCACAATCCGGTTCTCCAGAAATTTCTTCGTGAATCCCGTATATCCCCGGTTGGCAAAGTCAATCACGGTTATCGTGAATAATGAAATAAACACCCGGTCCAGGCCGATAAAACTCCGGCGATGATTGGTTACGATTAATAATATCCAAACCGGTATGGCTATAAGAGAAGCCATTTTTAACCATTGGTTATTTTCTTTTCCCCGGTAATGATAGAATGCCAGCAGGGCACCCGCGGCAAAGCAATCGATACAGGCCGGCATCAGCACGAGCATCGGGAACTGGGCCTGCAGGGGAAATGCCGTCAGCATGAACACACGGAAAGCGATGCCGGTCAATACCATCAGCCCAAATACTTTCGGCAGGTAGCGGGTCGGAATAAATAAAATGAGCCAGGGCCAGAGGATATAAAACTGTTCCTCCACGGCAAGGGTCCATAAATGGACCGTATAAGGACCCCATGCCTGGGTTAAGAAGATCCGGATATTATACAGATAACCGAAATAAAAAACAGGATGCTGCCGAAGATCCCGTCCTTCCAGGGGGAAAAACATCAGGATGGCCAGGTACAGGTAGCAGGCCGGAAAAATCCGGAGTGTGCGGCGGGTCAGGAAAGCCACAGCCACTTTCCAGACCGGCATGGCATGATCAATCGCTTTTTCTTTGGCATCCAAAAGTATCCGGGTGATCAGGTAACTGCTGAGTACAAAAAAGAAAACGATGAGGGACCCCAGGTCGTAATGCCAGTTTTTGAGGCTTATCAGAAAAGAGGAAAAATGGTAGACCACCACAAAAAGGACTGCACAGAAGCGAAGCCCAGACAGCTGTGGCTTAAATCTGAACCTGGTTTCTGACTTATCCGGCCTGGTATGATTCAATGCAGTGGATTTGAATGGATGCAGCTGCCTGCCAATCCTTGTAACGGGTAAATTCCCAATTTAGTACAGTTTCCCAATACAGGTGTTTTTGTAAAAAAAATGCAAAACGCTTTTAAAACCCAAATCCGGAGAGTATATTTAATCCTCCCGATCATCCTCTGATCTCCACCTGAACAAGCCGGTATTACCAGGCTACTGATCCGCTCCTCTAAAGACCGCTATTCCTCACCCCGCAGCGCTTTTTTAAATTGATCAGTATGAAAACTTCTAACACCCGCCGTAATTCATTTTTACAGGCATTCTCCGGAATCAATGGAAGAACCGGACTGCCTGTAATGATCCTTATTTGCAGTTTATGCTTCAGTAAATTAAAAAGTCAGAATTGCAATCTTTGTTCAATCCCTTCCTTTCCCTCACTGACCGTGTACCAGGCTTTTCAAACGGGCCATGGAATGGGATTTGGAGTGGAAGCAGGCACCTGGAATAAAGACGCCGGCAAATTCAGCTATTTTATGGGAACCAGTGTGGTATGGGCCGAGAACAACTATACCAATGTAAAAACCAGCAGTTCCCAGAATCAGATCCTGCTGGGTTTCTACCTGAAGGGGCAGTATAAACTGACGAAACATTTGTACGTGGTTGCAGCTCCGGGCATTGTAAATCTTTCCTATTTTGAAGTACAGACCGGGCTCCGGTATGTGGTACCGGTTACCAAAATAATCGGGATCGGAATAGAACCGGCTTATGCATTTTATCAAAAACAGTTTTTAGTAAATGCCAACCTGCATTTTGCATTACGGTAAATAAAAAATCCATGCAGCCTGTTGAAGCAGGCTGCATGGATGTATTCAGGCAGTTTAATGAACCTTGTCTACGTTATTATATTTATCTGTCCAGGCGTCTGTTTTTGCCTTATCTTTTTTGGATTCATAAATGGTAACGAGCATATCATAGGAATCCCTCAATGCCACTTTATCAGCCCTCTTTAATTTACCCTGACTACCCAGTAACTGATCTACTTTTTCGAGATAGGGTACGGCTTCGTCGAATCTTTTAACTGCCAGCGCCCGGTATTCCTGGCGTTTTTTCAACTCTTCGGCATTGGTATTTCCTTTGGGTTTCCCGAGAACCTGGAATTCAACCCCTTCATTGTAAGAAATCTGTCCCAATACCAGGTAGGACTGGGGGTAATTGGGATTGAGTTTCACACTCGTGAGCAGTTTATCCTGTGCTTTTTTAATTAAATCATCTGCGTTGGTCACCCGTTTTCCTGTGCTTGTATCAGTGGCATACTGGTATAACTCCAGTCCATAGTTGAAAAAATAAATGGCACTGTCCGGGTGTTCCTTATTGATCTGTTCATATTTTGCGAACAGGGAATCCTTGGGACCGTTTTTCCTGAGTTCATCCAGCGTCAGTTCATCATAGAATATATCATTCGGGTATTTGGATTTTCCGATGGCAATATATTTAGCCGCATTTTCCTTATCCCCTTTGCGCGTATAATAATCAGACAGCCATTTATAGATTTCGGCCATATCATTTCCACTGATTTTTGTAATACCGGAATCTGCGATCGTTTTATAGTAAATCAATGCTTCATCCCGTTTACCGGCTTTTTCAGCCGAAATGCCTGCATACAGCAGGGAAGTTGAATCCATGCTCTGTTTGATCCAGCCCTGTTTGTACATAAAATTGATGGCAGAAACGGCAGCTGCGAAATCCCTGTAGGCATCGTCATATTTTTGCGCATTATAATTGGCTGCACCGCCCTGGAATAATCCCGAGTAAATCGAGTTCACGGGTTTGTAACCATCGGCGACCAGCATGACCCCTTTCTTATCATCGTATTCCTTGTATTTTTTCAATGCGTCCAACGCCTGGATCAGGGCATCCGGATACTGTGTTTTCAACTGCGCATTCGTTCCGATCGTATCGTAAATTTTTACTTTGGTATACCAGGCTTCTGCATTTTTCTGGTATTTTTCAACCAGCAGTGCCTTGTCAATTTCGTCTTTGGCTTCAACGAACTTATTTGCTTTCAGTAAATCTTTCGCTTTATCTACAGATTGGCCAAACAATCCGGAACAAACAACCGCCGTTAATAGGCTTAAAAGCATCCGTTTCATGAGATTTTTTATTTGAAGTTTTCTGATGACAATTATTCCGGGCTGGGTTCAGCCGGCAAAACACCGGTTACCGGCCCCTCGCCTTCCCTGGCTTCCTCAATGGTTGATTCTTCGTCGAGCTGTGTAATAGCGGCTATCCCATCGCCTTCATCGAGCCGGATCAGTTTAACACCCTGCGTGGCGCGCCCCAGTTCACTGATCCCGTTTACCGGCATGCGGATGGTGATTCCGGATTTACAGGTGATCATCAGATCTTCCTTTTCAGTAACATCGAGGATACCGACCAGCTTGCCGGTTTTATCTGTGACCTGGATGGTTTTGATTCCCTTACCTCCCCGGTTTGTGACGCGGTATTCATCCACGAGGGTCCGTTTTCCATAACCGTTTTCGCTGACTACCAGTACGGTTTTGGATTTATCGTCCTTATTGACACATATCATGCCAATCACTTCGTCCTGGCTGTCGTCCACTTCGATCCCGCTGACGCCGATGGCGCCCCTGCCCGTAGGCCGCACATTTTCTTCCGGGAAACGAATGGCACGGCCCGATTTGACGGCCATCATGATTTCACAGTTCCCATCCGTTAAGCGGGCGGTCAGCAGGTGGTCATTTTCCAGTATGGTTATGGCATTGACGCCGCTTTGCCTTGGACGGCTGAAATCTTCCAGCAGGGTTTTTTTAATCACACCCCCTTTGGTGCAAAGCACGATATAATGACTATTCAGGAATTCATTATCCTTGATATCCTTTACATCTATAATGGCTTTTATCTTATCGTCCAGGGGAATCTGGATCAGGTTCTGAACCGCGCGGCCCTTGCTGACCCGGTCACCTTCCGGAATCTGGTAAACATTCAGCCAGAAACACCGTCCTTTTTCTGTAAAGAAAAGAAGGGTGTGGTGTGAACTGGCCACGAACAGGTGTTCGATATAATCTTCCAGCCTGGTTTTTCCACCGCTCAAACCCCTTCCGCCGCGGCGCTGCGAGCGGTATTCCGTGGCAGATGTCCTTTTTATATAACCATTATGTGATATCGTGATAACAACATCTTCTTCCTTGATCAGGTCCTTGATCTGCATTTCATCGTCCAGGTACGTGATTTCTGTTTTACGGGCATCCCCGAACTTTTCTTTTATTTCCAGCAGTTCTTTGCGGATCAGGGCAAATCGTTTGTCTTCGTCCTGCAACAGGTCTTTGAGATAAGCAATCTGCTTCTGCAATTCTTCGTATTCATTGCGGATTTTATCCCTTTCCATTCCGGTCAGTCGCTGCAGGCGCAGTTCCAGTATGGCTTTGGCCTGTATTTCGCTAAGGCCCCAGCCTGCATTGACCAGGTTTTCTTTAGCCAGGTCGGGGGTGGAAGAAGAACGGATCAGTGAGATCACTTCATCGAGGTGATCCAGGGCGATGAGGTAACCCTGCAGGATATGCGCCCGTTTTTCTGCCTCCCTTAATTCAAACTGGGTGCGGCGGATTACGACTTCATGGCGGAATTCCACAAACTCCGAAATCATCTCGCGGATATTCAATGTACGGGGGCGGCCTTTAACAAGGGCTACATTATTGATTCCGTAGGAAGTCTGCAGTTCCGTATGCTTATACAACTGGTTAATGACTACGTTGGCTACAGCATCCCGCCTCAGATCGATGACGATCCGGGTTCCTTCTTTTTCGTTGGATTCATTATTGACATGTGTGATGCCGTCAATGGTTTTTTCATTTACCAGCTGACCGATCCGGTCACATAAACCGTCCCGGTTAACCTGGTAGGGTGTTTCCGTTATGATGATCTGTTCGCGCCCGCTGTTCTTGGTATCCACATGCAGTTTGCCGCGCAGTACAACCCGGCCGCGGCCCGTATGCATGGCGGCTTTAACGCCTTCCATACCGAATATCACACCGCCCGTCGGAAAATCAGGTGCTTTCACATACTGCATGATTTCTTCCACCGTGATATCCCTTTTGTCAATATAAGCCACACAGCCGTCAATGGATTCCGACAGGTTATGGGGTAGAATATTGGTGGCCATGCCCACCGCGATCCCGCTGGCGCCATTAATCAGCAGCTGCGGAATACGGGAAGGTAACACCGTGGGTTCTGTCAGGGAATCGTCGAAATTCGGCTGAAAATCCACGGTTTCTTTTTCAATATCTTCCAGCATGGCTTCTGCCAGGCGGTGCAGGCGGGCTTCCGTATACCGCATGGCCGCCGGACCATCCCCGTCCTGGCTTCCGAAATTTCCCTGCCGGTCAACCAGTGTGTACCGGATACTCCATTCCTGCGCCATCCTGACCATGGTATGGTAGATGGCCGCATCACCGTGCGGGTGATATTTCCCCATCACTTCCCCTACAATACGGGCTGCTTTTTTATACGGCCTGTTGCTGTTATTGCCCAGTTCATTCATCCCGTACAGGATGCGCCTGTGAACCGGTTTGAGTCCGTCCCGCACATCGGGCAGCGCCCTGCTTACGATAACCGACATAGAATAATCTATGTAGGCCATTTTCATTTGCTCTTCGATATTGATGGGAACGATGCGATTGTTATCCTGTGTCTCTTCCGGTATGATATGCTCTTCCATAATTTTTTAAAATCCTGAAAAACCCAGGTTTTTTGTAAGGCATCAAAGGTAATGAAATCAGGAGGGTTTGAGACGAAAAAACGGTCAAAATTAAAGCCTTATTCCAGCCAGGCTCCTTTCACGCGGCCATTTTCCACTTCCACATAAATATGCTCCTGCAACGTGGTGGAAACGGATAATCCCACATAGTCGGGTTTTACCGGGAACGCCTTATGGCTCCTTTCAACAAGCACCAGGGCCTGTATTTTTTTCGGACTGGAATCCAGGAACGGTTTGATGGCGAAGAGCAGGGTTTTGCCGCTGTTCGATACATCATCAATTAATATGACCACCTGGTTCTGGTAGTCCAGTTGCCTGCTGACCTTAACTTCTTTGGGATTTTTTTTATCGAGACTGACCGAAATCAATTCCGTTTGCAATCCGGCAATTTCTTTCAGCAGATCCTGTATCGTGTGTGCAATGGCCGTTCCGCTTTCCCGGATGCCGGCCAGGATAAACCCGGTTTCACCCATATTATTTTCGAGGATTTCATAGGCCATCCGTTTTAATTTCTTGGCAGCGACTTCCGGGCTGAGTATATAATTCTTCTCCATGCCCCAAGGTAAAGAAAATCATAAATCCTGCAAATCTGATATAACTTCAGGTCATAAAACCGGATCATGCAGACGATTCAGCAAATCACTTTTATTCTGCTTTCAGCAACAGCCATCTGGCTCTTCACACGGAACATGATCCGCATCAGAAAAAATATCCAACTCGGTAAAGAGGAGGATTATTCAGACCAGCCCGGCCGGCGCTGGAAAAATCTCCTGCTCCTGGCCTTCGGCCAGAAGAAAATGTTCCGGAATCCGTTGGTTGCCGTGCTGCACCTGTTTATCTATGCCGGTTTTATTATTATCAATCTCGAAGTACTGGAAATTATCCTGGACGGGATCCTGGGAACGCACCGGCTGTTTGCCCTCCCGATGGGCATTTTCTATAACTGGCTGATCAATGCATTTGAATTCCTCGCCCTGGCCGTACTGATTGCCTGCGTGGTTTTTTTATCCAGAAGAAATATCCTCAAACTGCACCGGTTCATCAGTCATGACCTGGATGGCTGGCCCCGTTCGGACGCCAATTATATCCTGGTCACTGAAATCATCCTGATGAGCCTTTTCCTGACACTGAATGCGTCTGATACCTTATTACAGGAAAGAAATTATGGCCATTATGCCCTTCATCCCACAGGAAATTTCATGGTATCCCAATGGCTGCACCCGTTGCTCCGGGGCTTATCAAACCACCGGCTCGAATTACTCGAAAGATCCTGCTGGTGGCTGCATATAGCGGGCATTTTCGCTTTTCTCAACTACCTGCCCTATTCCAAACACCTGCATATCCTGCTGGCATTCCCCAATGCGTATTATGCGCGGTTATGGCCCGAAGGCAGGATGCGCAATATGAAATCCGTGCAACAGGAAGTATTATATGCGATGCATCCGGAACTGGCACCTGCCGAAGCGGCCGCACCGGCAAAATTCGGCGCAAAAGATGTTGCTGACCTGAGCTGGCGCAACCTCCTGGATGCCTATGCCTGCACAGAATGCGGCCGTTGTACCGCCGCCTGCCCGGCCAATATCACCGGGAAAAAACTTTCACCCCGCAAAATCATGATGGACACGCGCGACCGCGTTGAAGAAGTCGGCCGGAACATACGTGTTAACGGAACATTCCGGGACGATGGCAAACCCTTACTGAAAAATTATATTTCTGTTGAAGAATTAAGAGCCTGTACCAGTTGTAATGCCTGTGTGGAAGAATGCCCGGTGAGCATCAGTCCGCTGGAAATAATCCTGGAACTGCGGCGGTCACTGGTCATGGAAGACTCCGATGCCCCGCCGGAATGGAACAGCATGTTCAGTAACGTGGAAAATAATTTCGCCCCCTGGAAGTTCAGCCCTGATGAACGTGATGCCTGGCAACATGGTTAAGTCCACAACAACCGGTATAACTGTGCAAGGGCGGCAAGGAAAAAAACAATGCCCATCATTTTATTGAGGGTCCGGTTACTGGTTTTCATTTTTATCACCAGCCAGTTGCCTCCATACAGGTAAACAATCAATCCACACAGGGTACCCAGCCCCGTACCCAGTGTATAAATATTGAAATACGTGAATCCGGGTTTCAGAAATCCCTGGTTCAGGAAATATCCTGACCAGATAACCCAGAATGGTATCTGTGCCGGGTTCAGGGCACTCATGCTCATACCCAGTAAGAACCGGTCCAGTGCGGTTATTTAATAGAAGTGCTTTCTGATCCGGTGATTGTTTTTGGGCAGAAATAAAACCCAGTACCCCGAGCACACCAAAAAATAAAATCGTCAACCAGTTAAAAATGGAGAAGAGCAGCCGGTTTTGGATGATCCACTGCATACCGGACAAAATCAAACGCAGGTAAACCATCTCAACCAGGGCAATGCCCATGGAAAATTTCCAGGCTTTGCGGAAATGTTCCTGCACGGCAATTTGTATAGCCGTCATATTGATGGTTCCCAGGGGCAGCTGCCCGAGAAAACTGAGTATCATTCCAAGAAAAAAAATACTGAGGTACTGCATTTAACGGGGGGTTACATCAGGATATATTTTTTTCCATGGCTGCCAGCCTGTTTGAAACGGCTTTGTCTGTTCTGAACATGGCCAGTCCTTCTGATATCGTAAGATAGCGGTGACCCAGGCGGTGATTGGCTCGGCTGATTTTATACAGGATCCCCAGGTGCCGGATAATTTCCTTCCAGGCAAAAAAGAGGGAATGATGCGGATCATAGATATGGGTGGGCTCGCTGCCTGCACCGTTTACTTCGATGATGGAAAATGATTGTCCTGCTTCCAGCAATTCCCTGCTCTCATACCGGATGTCCAGCCGGCCAAAATAAAATCCGGGAATCCGGGAACAGATTTCATCCATCCTGTCCCAAGTGCTGTATTTACAGAAGCGCTGTCGTCGAGAAATAAAGCCCCCCGGGCATGGTTGCCATAAGGCAAACGGTAAAAATCTTCACCCGCCGCCGGTAATCCGGTCCAGCATCTCCTGCACAGTCATTTCCAGTTGGGGTAATTGCAGAATCGCGCGGGGATTGGCGATTAATAATTCCCGTATGGTTTTATTCCCATCTCCCCGCACTTTCAGGAATTCCTTATGAACAATGCCGGAAATAGTTCCTTTTTTCTGACCGGGGAACCGGTAATAAAAAATGCCCGCTTCCTTTTCAAACAAAATAAATTCCTGGATATGAAAGTCAACCAATGCCGCCGATGCATAGGACATCAGGGCCTGCGCATCTTCCAGTTTCCGTACACCCCGTCCCCTGCCGCCGATATCGGGTTTCCCGATCAGGGGAAATTGGAATCCCTTACGGAGCAGTGATTCAAGGACCCGGGCCGGGTCGGTATCCACAGGAGAAAAAAAGGCTGCGGGGTTGCCATTCCAGCCGGAACGATATCATGGATTTCCTTTTTGGATTCTGCCAGGAATCCGCCGTTTTTGATTGATGGATTGGCAGCCGCAAAGAAAAAAAATGAACGGGCGCGAAGACAGAGAAAAATAAATACGGGATAAATGGGAATATATATAATATGGAAACTCCAGTATTCCCAGTGTAACAGCCGTATCCAGAACGGCTTCTTTTTCCAGCCCGGAATCCCGCTCATGCCTTTACAGGAATATTTTTCTCAAGAGGCAGGATCCGTTCGGCCGTTTTCCCGCTGCGCAAATCGGTATAATGAAAAGCAGCAGCGTCCGCTGAAAGGCGAATGGAACTGATACTATTTGTAAACAACCGGCCCTGACGGTTCATTAAAATATCGTTAACCGGATCTCCGTCTCCTCCGTTTTTGTGGAAATGTTATGATGTCGTCCATGGAAGGATCCGGGTTTTCGGCAAGCCAGTTTCTGAACCAGGTTTCCCTTTTCTGAATAACAGCGGGTCCATAGAGGGTTACCGAAGACCAGATATGCGGTCGGTGCGGGATAAGGGACTCCAGTCATTTTATTCTTTCCATCCCACCGGGCGGACCAGAGTTTATTATTTTCAAATAAAATGAGGGTGAAGGGTTCGATGCCGTTGAAATCCGAAACCCCGAAAGCCTGCACCGGGTCGAGGTTGCGCCATCAGGTCCAGCAGAACCAGTCCCCGGCTTTTCCGGTAAGGCGGTTCGGGCTGATGCGCCCTGATGGCCCCGTTTAAAAGAACCGCCACATGCCCAAATGGATGTACTGCAATCCAGCTTCCACCAGCCTTTGGATCTTTTGGAAACAAGCAGAAGCTGTCCGTTGATCTCATACAGTTCCGGGAATCGGGCGGCTGCCCGCCCTGCCTGCTCATCGCGGCTGGAAGTAAAAAAATATTTTCCCCCTGAAGGGATAAAACTTACTGTGCACATTGTTTCCGGTACTTGAGGGTGGATGAGGCAACGCCATAGGAATCATCAACAGGAATATCCCCGATTTCCCGCAAACCAACCCGGATCAGTGCCATATGATGAATGGTATGTTCCAGGTTATAAGCGATCTCCCTGAAATAATTGGTGCCGATCTTTTCCGGTTCAACCTGCAGATCATTGTAATAGGTCAGCAGGTATAAAGGTTTGTTTTCTTTTGAAATCCTGCAGACAGATTTCCTTCAGCAGTCCGGCTGCAAAAACTTTATCGGTTTCGATCCGTTGATCCCTTTTTCTTTTTTCATAATCCACTTCACCGCTTTGGTAACCATTTTCAAGGCAGAGGAACATTTCAATGATATGCCGCACATGCTGGCCGATGGTATTACCTGATAAATTTTTACAGGGATGCGTATATTGTTCCGCTTCCAGCTCATCCAGCGATCCGGATAATTGAAGAAACACCTGATGAACGGATTTCTGCAGCTCCATAATAGTCGTTTACTAAAAATAATATTTTTTTATTTACCGGGCGAGCACTTTTATATCCACCGTCAGTTCGTTGGAAATCGTACTGGAGCCCCCGATATCATAGTCCCGACGGTTCATTTTAAAGCTGCCTGTAAACAGGTAACCGTCGCCGCTTTTTTCTGCCCTGAAGGGAAGGCGGATCTCCCGGCTGGTATTCTTAATGGTTAACACACCCGTGGCTTCATAGTCACCTTTTTTACTGGTGGCCCGGATGGCAGAAGAAACAAAACGGATCAGCGGATGGTTTTTCACGTCGAAATAATCCGTTTCCCGGAGATGTTCGTCCCTCGAATCATTATCGGTATTGATGCTTCCGGATTTTATCGTGACGTTGAAAGAAGATTTCGCCAAATCATCCGGGTTAAAAACAATATCTCCCTCCGGTGCTCCCAGGGTGCCGCCCGTTTTAAATCCAAAATTGTGAATCGTAAACGATACGCCGGACTCTTTGGCAACCGGGTGGATTTGTGCGAAAGCGTGGGAAAGCACCAGTGAAAAATAAACCGGAAGGATCGTTATCGCCCGGTAATATTTCGGGAAGAATGGTTTGTACATATTATTTTCTTTTCAACTGTTTCTCCAATTGGTTTTTATACAGAAAAATGAGGACCGCACAGCATACAAAAGTGATCAGCGCATAAATAAAAAGCACGGGATCCCCGTCAAAATAAATCCCGATTTTAGTCAGGTGGAAATATAAAGCACCTGTCATCATGATCAGACCCAGTATGGCGCCATAACCGGTGAACGCAGGAATCAGGAGCAGGATGGCTGCGAACAGTTCGAGCACACCCGTACCGATGCGGCCGTAGGGCTCCATGCCAATCAGGGTAAACAATTTGACGGATTGCGGATGGGCCGTGAATTTAAAATACAGGGTCTGCAGGAGTATGATGGCCGGCACCAGGCGGAGGATCCAAATAGCGGTCTTGCGGATATTCATGTGGTGGGTTTGAAGTTATTGTTGTAAAATTTTCTGCCAGTTCATGTCGGCCCGTGCATGGAGTTTCGTTTCATCCTGGTTCCAGGTTTTCAGCGTATTGGTGAAAAACTTATTATAGAACAGGAATAATTTCCCGTTGCTGATTTTAAATGTTTCGGGATCCACATCCACTTTAGTACCATCGTGGCCCATGGCATAAGCGCACCAGCCGCCATACTGGGGTTCGTACTTCCCGGGATTTGCCCGGAAGGCTTCCCGGTCGGCCGCTGAAGCAAAACGATAGGTTATCCCATGGTAAGAGCTGGCAAAATCCGCTTTCCCCTTTACCGCTTTATCCAGGGTAAAATAAGAAACGGGATCATATCCTTTTATAGCCAGCCCGTCGTCCAGGTTGAAATGTCCGGCCCGGAATGCATCCGTTTGAGAAAATCCGGATAAGGCAGTGAAGAGGAGCATAACAGAATACCATTTTTTCATACTTCAAATTTGCCCAAAACTATACCACCGTCTGAGAACCATTTGTCGGTTAATTGACAGAGAATCGTTTTTGCAGGTTTTTAACATTCAGAAAGCAAATCTGCTGCCGGTTATAGGAAAGGATTCCTTCAGCTTCCAGTTCATTGATCATGGTGGTAACCGTTTGCCGGCTGGATCCGATCAGGTTGGCAATGTCTTCGTGTTTCAGGTAATTGGGAATACAGAAACCTTCAGGCATCGGTTCACCCAGTTTGTTTTCCACCAGCTGCCATAAAAAATGGGCCAGGCGGGTTTTAACATCCTTATTCAAAAGGTTGATTAAACGGTTTTCAATATTTCGGAGTTTGGCTCCTACCTGTTTGCTGTAACGCAGGGCGAGGTCGGGGCGTTTTTTCAGCAGTTTTTCAAAGTCTTCTATATAAAAGGAACAGAGGCTCACGTCCTGCTTATACGCCTGTGCAAATTCGCCATGCAGGTTACTTCTTTCGAGGGTAAATTGTCCGAATAATTCGCCCTTGCGGATAATTTCCTTTACTTTTTCATTCCCGTCGGCATCAATATGGCCGATACGGATATATCCTTCCTTTACAAAATAGAGCCTGTTGTGATTGAAAGCTTCAAAATAAATATATTCTCCCTTGGGCACTTCCATGAAGTGGTGTTCGATATTAAGTTCTTCATAATCTTCATCCGAGAGGTGGCACCAGAGATCGTAGTTCCGGATTAAGAGCAATTTATCGTCGGCGGGCATAATGAGAATTAAGATTTAAAATTACCAAATCAGGCCGTATCCCACGCACGCAAATTTGAGTTAGATTTACAGGTATAAAAATTTTTACATGGATGCACCCATCATGGCCGAGCTGTTCAGCCGGGGAGAATCACCGGAAATTCTTTTTTGGGTCGGCTGTGCGGGCAGTTATGACCAGCGGGCGCAAAAAATTACCCGGGCTTTTGCCGCCATTCTCAATCATATCGGCATCCGATGGGCCATTTTGGGGAAGGAGGAACTATGCACGGGAGATCCGGCCCGTCGGGCAGGTAACGAATTCCTGTTCCAGATGATGGCCTATCAGAATATCCAGACGTTGCAGAATTACCAGGTCCGTAAAATCGTAACGGCCTGCCCGCACTGTTTCAATATATTGAAAAATGAATACCCCGAGCTGGGTGGTCAATATGAAGTAGTCCACCATACCGTTTTTCTTCAGGAGCTGCTGGACCAGGGAAAAGTCCGTTTGAAAGAAGGCGGATCTTATAAAGGGAAAAAAATCGCTTACCACGACAGCTGTTACCTGGGAAGGGCCAATGGAATTTATGAAGCACCCCGGAAAGTACTGGAAGCCCTCGACGCTGAACTGGTGGAAATGAAACGCTGCAGGAGCAAAGGACTCTGCTGCGGGGCCGGTGGTGCGCAGATGTTCAAGGAAGAAGAAAAAGGCAGCAACCGGATCAATTTTGAGAGAACCCGTGAAGCCCTGGATACCGGTGCCGGATGGATCGCGTCCGCCTGCCCTTTCTGTAATACCATGCTGACCGACGGTGTGAAACATGAAGAAAAAGAAGAACAGGTGCGGGTGATGGATATTGCCGAGCTGATTGCGTCTGAGCTGGATGTTCAGGCTTAACGCTTAACGCCTAACGCTTAACGCCTAACGCCAGCTCATCACTCATAACTCATAACTCATAACGGTCCGCAGTTCCACAGCTCCGCATTCCCAAACTTCCTGTCTTTCACTTGAACACCTACCCTGTCCTCACTATTCCATACGACACCGTTTCACGGTTGCACCAGGGAATGGCGCAGCAATTCCCCCGCCTCTTTCCCTGTATTGAATAATAAATCGAGGATGGAAAGATTTGGGAAAAAACCCGTTCTTTCTTCAAATACCTGACGGTATTTCACGGGATTCCACAGATCATAATTTTTGGGCAGCACCCGGTTCCGATGGTCATCCCACCCGGAAGCCCGGAAAGGGACCGCCGTTTCTGTCATCCTGATTTCTGCCGGCCATTCCAGTTTTTCTTTCAGCCAGTTCAAACAATGGAGGTTCCATTCTGCCAGACGGGCGAATGGTTTTTGGTAAATCACTGCCAGCTCATCCTGGTAATATTCAAAAAAAGGGGAACGGTTATAAGCCGACCGGATGGATTTAAAATGCCGGGCCTGCCAGTTCTCGGTCTTCGAAATCAACACCTCATTCACCTGCAACTGCTGGTTCCTTCCATCCTTCAAAGGAACCGACAGGGAGATGATCCCCTCAGCCCCGGCTATCAGGCAGCGGTTGCGGAAACTCATTTTCCGGTAGATTTCATATACATCTAAATAAACATATGATTCTTTATACAAAGTGATAAAGAATGTAAGCGGTGGAAAATATTGTAATTCAGTTACTATCATTCCGAAAGGATCAGGAAGCCGAAATTAATGAAAATTTACTTTCCCGGATGGAAAAATAGCAGTTTACATCATTCATTACAATTTAAGTTAAATATTATATTAAACTATTAATCAGTCAATTATATTTATTTAATTTACTAAAAATATTATGCTATCCGGAATAGCAAACCGGTTGGATTCCAGGACCCGTATTCTAATAATATTAGTAAAGAAAAAAGCAAAAAAAGGGCTGCTTTTATGCAGCCCCGGGGACAGGTTTTAAAAATCAAAATAAAAGGACATCCTTGTTTATTGGCCGGATGGATATTTTGTTTCGAGGAATTTTTTCCTGAAAATGAAAATGTCTTCGAGCTGTCGGCGGACGAAAAGAGCGTGTGCCCAACGTCCTAAAAAACCCAGCGGAAGTTTATAATGGACCAGGTCCCGCATTTCCACCCCACCCGGGACTTCCCGGAAAAAATGCGCATGATGCCAGAAAGCATAAGGACCGGAACTCTGTTCGTCAACAAAAAAAGACCGGTCGGACACATGGGTAATTTCCGTCACCCAGGATACCGGAATACCGAATAAAGGCTTCAGCCGGTAACTGATGATCTGACCCGGATAAATTTTCGTGCTGCCGGAACGGGATGTTATGACCATCCGGAGATAGGCAGGTGTCAAAGCCGACAGGTTATCCGGGGTTGAAAAAAAATCCCAGGCTTCCGCCAGAGAGATGGGCAGGAACTGGAAATCTTCCAAAACATATAGTGCAGCCATCTGTGAATTTAATTGAATAGAATAAGGATCAGGGAATATTAAGAAACAAAAGAGTAAACCGCCATCCTCATTTGCATGAACAATCCGGCGACGGGTCATACCCGCCAAACAGTCGCTTTGGGCGTTAAAAATTTTGGCAAACATTTTAATCAGTCAGGCGTTAGGCGTTACGCGTTAAGCGTTAAGCGTTAAGCGTTAAGCGTTGGGCTTATATAACCGGCTTTTGTGATCAGGAAACAGAACCGGTTGAGTTTGCCCTGAAAATCGAAGGGCGTGGTAGTCCGCGTAATATCTTTTACCGTGCAATTTGATAACAGTTCCGACTGCATCTGAAACCGGCTGAAATTGGTACTGAAATACAGGGTGGCTCCCGGTTTCATCGCTGCCAGCACCAGGTTGATCAACGTTGGATGGTCCCGCTGGATATCCAGGAAATCTTCCATCCGCTTGCTGTTGCTGAATGTGGGCGGGTCCATGATCACCAGGTCAAAATACCCGGCAGGCAGGGTTTGCAGGTATTGTTTGACGTCTTCATGAAGGTACAGATGGCGGGCCGGGTCATAAAACCCGTTTAACTCCATGTTTTCGGTTGCCCATTTCAGGTAGGTCCTGGATAAATCCACTGAAACCACTTCCGCAGCGCCGCCGGCAGCGGCATAAACCGAAAAAGAGCCTGTATAACAGAACAGGTTGAGGACTTTTTTCCCCCGGGAACTTTCCCGCACCAGGGCCCTCGTGATGCGGTGATCCAGGAATAAGCCGGTATCAAGGTAGTCGGTCAGGTTGATTTTAAATTTCAACCCCTGTTCCCTAACTGTGATGAATTGTTTTTCATCATCCAGCTTCTGGTACTGGTCCTGGCGGTTTGATTTGCGCTGCCGGGTACGCAGCACAATGCGCCCTGCCGGCACCCCTGTAATTTCCCCGATGATGGCCTTGCACTCTTCCAGCCACAACGCATGTTCTGCCTCATCCATATGGTGATTGCGGCGATATTCCGCCACGTACAGCCAGTCCTCATAAATTTCAATACATAAAGGAAACTCCGGCAGGTCATGGTCGTAAATCCGGTAACAGGTGGTCTCCTGCCTTTTGGCGGATTTGCTCAGATGGCGAAACACTTTCGTGAGCCGGTTGCGGAACATGGTGGCCTTTTCAGGGGAGATCATGAAAGGCAAGTTAGGAAGTTTGTGTTGCTCAGAAGTCGCGCCGGATCCACTGTTGTAAAACCGGGCCATTCCAGGTTCCCGGAACAATGATACGCCGGATGCAATAAAGCGGATCTGCCGGGTCCGGTTTTTCATTGAGCTGAAAAGCGGCTACAAATCCTCTTTTTTTGAGTTCGGGAAAAGCATTTGTATTCCATAATCCGAAAGGATAGGCAAAATAACGAATGGATTTGCCGGTGATCTGTTCCAGTTGGCGGGTGGGTTTGTCGAGCTGGGTAATCCAGTCTTTGCCTTCATATTTTTTTACGTTATGATGATCCCAGGTATGCGAACCGATGGTATTGCCATCATCAGAAAGTGCGCGCACCTGGTCCCGGCTCATATAATGCGGGCGCCCTAAAGAAACGGTCATGATAAAGAAGAGGCCTTTAAATCCATATTTTTTCATCTCCGGATAGGCCACAGTAAACTGGTCCAGGTCGGTATCGTCAAAACTCAGCAGGATCGGTTTTTCCGGCAGACGGATTCCCGAAACCAGGTAAGCGTATAACTGGTCGGGGGTGATGGTATGGTACCCGCTGTCTGCCAGCATGCGCATCTGGGCGGCAAAAGCGGCAGGCGGCACGATATAGGTTCTTGAAGTTTTTGAATCGGTTAGCTTCCAGTCGCGGATCTGGTGATAACAAAGAACCGGCACCTGTTTTCTGCCCAGGATAACCGAGGCAGGAGGAATAACCGTGGACGGTGGAATGGAATATGACCGGGTGGATTCCTCTGATTTCTCCGGCTTAACAGATGAGACCAGGTTTCCGGCAAGTGAGGCTGTGCCGGACTGGCTTAATACCGAAGAAACAGGATCAGGCACAGACTGGCAGGACAGAATCAAAAACAGGAAGCAGGTGAATAATAGTTTCATGTGGACCGGATTTCATATTGAATAACGCTTGCACCCCATTTATTTATTGCGTTGGTGCATAATCACTTTGATGTAAATTGCAGAAGTCTAAAATTAAAACTTTTTCCATGCGCTGGAACTTTCTTTTACTGTTTGTCCTGATTTCCGTTTCGTGTTTTTCCCAGGAACCCTACCTTTTTATTGGCACCTATACCAGTGGAAAAAGCAAGGGCATTTACGTATATCGTTTTAATACAACCACCGGAACCGGAACGGAAGTAAGTACCATACAGGCTAAAAATCCTTCTTATCTGAGTATCTCCGCGAATGGTAAAAATTTGTATGCAACAGATGAAAATGAAGTGGGGGGCGCCGTGGGCGCATATGCTTTTGAACCCGTGACGGGTCAGCTGTCTTTTCTGAATTCGCAGTCCAGCAATGGCACCTGTCCCTGTTATGTATCGGAAGACAAAACCGGCAAATGGGTTTTTGTTGCAAATTATTGTTCGGGCAGCCTGGCGGCACTGCCTGTCAATACCGACGGATCCCTGGCACCTGCCCAGCAAACCATCCAGCAGTTTGGAAAAGGGCCCGATACCGCAAGACAGGAAATGGCCCATGTGCATTCAACCATTTTTTCACCTGATGAAAAATTCCTGATGGTTGCAGACCTGGGTACTGACCAGGAACATGTGTATTCATTTCATCCTGCAGAAAATATTCCCTTAAAGGAAGCCCTGGATTCAGCGGTCTCTTTAAAACCCGGAACCGGGCCCCGTCATATTGTTTTTCACCCGGCCAAGCCTTATCTGTATATCATTGGCGAGCTAACGGGCACCATCGATGCTTTTCATTACGAAGCCCAGTCCGGCAAACTCACCCATTTCCAAAGAATCCGCACCACGCCGGAGGAGTTTAAAGGAGCTGCGGGCAGTGCAGACATCCATATCCGGGCAGACGGGAAATTTTTATATGCCAGTAACCGCGGGGATGCCAATAGCCTGGCAGTTTTTGCCATTCATGAAGACGGTCGGCTTTCCAACCGGCAGTATATTTCCGTAAACGGAAAACATCCGCGCAATTTTGTGATTGACCCGACCAGTCATTTTTTGCTGGTAGCCAATCGGGATACCGATAATATCGTCGTCTTTTCCATTGATCCGGCTAGCGGATTATTGAAAGCTACAGGAAATGAAATCGAGCATCCCGAATCCGGTCTGCCTGAAGTTTCTTGTTCCTTAACTGAGTAATTAAAAAGGAAAAATATGTGGTGGGTCTATGCCCTGCTTTCTGCCCTGTTTGCCTCACTCACCGCTATATTTGCAAAAATGGGCGTAACCCATGTGAATTCCAACCTGGCTACGGCTATTCGCACCGTCGTCATCTTATTGGTTGCCTGGGGTATTGTTTTTTTCAGGGGGGAATATAAAACAATACACAACCTGTCGAAACAACATCTTTTTTTTCTTATCGTCTCCGGACTGGCCACGGGTTTGTCCTGGATATTTTATTTTAAAGCACTCCAGATCGGGAAAGTATCGCAGGTGGCACCCGTTGACAAATTGAGCGTGGCCCTGACGATTGTATTATCCGTAATTTTTCTGGGTGAAGCCCTGAGTTGGAAAACCGCGATCGGCGCGTTGCTGATTATTGGCGGGACGATGGTGCTGATATTTTAACATGATGACGGGATCTGGGTTATGAGTTATGAATTATGAGTTATGAGTTATGAGTGATGAGTGATGAGCTGGCGTTGGGCGTTTACGCGTTAGGCGTTAAGCGTTAGGCGTTAAGCGTTAAGCGTTACGCGTTAGGCGTTCCTCCGGATGATCTCAAAATATTTTAAAATCTCCTCCCAGTTATTCAGGCGGTGGTGGTGGTTGGAATGGACATTATGGGACGCGGTGAACATAAGGGGAATACCCGAAAAATGATCCAGGTTTTTTAAATGGTCGTCGATCAGATAATCGGTTTTAATAATGCTTTTATCCCCGCAGAAAACGATATTTTTCCAGGACATAAAAGGAAAATGTTCTTCCAGCCATTGTTTTTTTTCATAGAGAGAAAGGGGAAATTCCATGGCGGCGGAAACTATAAAGACGTCAAAATGTTCCATCAGTGTTTTAACTGGCGTAGACACCGCCGGGATCAGGGGAAGGTTCTGAAAAAACCGGATGTATGTACATAGCGGCGTACTGCTGTTTTATCAGGGAAAGCCAGACTTTCGGGAACACCCAGCAGGGTGTTGCGGTCCACTTTTTCGCCGGACTCCGCTTCATAATATTGAATGAAATGGGTTTCCGTATCAGCCAGGACTCCATCCATATCCACTGCGATGGAAATCCGGCGTTGTATTTTTTCCATCCATGATTAAAGATATCTTTCCCTGAGAAGATTGAGATGATGCTTATGGTGTCCGTAAATGAGGTTTACAATGAGGCCGACAGAAACAGGATAACCATTGGCGGTACCTTTTCTGTTTAATGCTTCATCTGAAAGTGTTTCAATAAAAGCAATACTCGGATTCCCGGACCAGGGAATATTCCCGCATGATATCTTCCTTATCTCTTTCATTGGCACGCGCATATTCGGCGAATAGACTTTCATCAAAACCCGGCAGGGCCGTTTCGTCTCCCCTGGAAAACCGCAGTGCACGGTAAACAAAAATCCTTTCCGTATCCGCCATGTGCACCAGCATATCCTTGATCGTCCATTTACCCGGCGCATACCGGAATTCCATTTGTTCTCCGGAAAGTGGACCGATCATCTCTTCGGTTTCAGAAAAAATATCTTCCAGGTGGATCAGCAGATTTCCGTCATCCGGTACCAGATTGATATATCGCTGATAAAAAGGCGCTAAGATCCAGTCGGTTTCTATAGGTTTATCAAAGTATTCTTTCAGAATCCAAATTTGAGAAATCCGCCCGATCGCATGGGTCAATTTTCAGTCTGATGACGCTAAAATTTTCAAATAAATAGTCTATCGTTTGCAGACAATTGAAATATATATGCTGCATTCAGAAATGGTATCCCGTGGCCCAGTAGTTAGACACGGCTCTGTAAAACCTTTTACGGCGGTTCGATTCCGCCCATATCTCTGCGAGAAGTTAAATTTGATGCAGTCGTTAGACGGGTTGCATTTCTATACACCTCTTTTTGTTTCAAAATCCAAACTGAATGTACAACGTTCATCAACGGGATTCCCATTAACTTTATTAGAAAGCCAATCGGTAAATAATGAGAAAATATCTTTTCGCCGCCACACTTATTTTGCCTGCTGTAAAAGCCAAATCATCGGAATTGACAGCGATAGACAGCCTGGTGGAAAGATCCAGAAAAGTTTTAATGTTCCGGGCATTGCAGTGGCTGTAATTAAAGACGGGAAAATCATGCATATCAAAGGTTATGGTGTTCCGCTCCCTGAATACCGGGCTGCCGGTGGATGAAAACACACTATTCGGCATTGCGTCCAACAGGAAGGCCTTTACGGCATTTGCGCTGGGAATACTCGTTGACGAAGGCAAAATATCCTGGGATGATAAAGTGAGTAACCTGGATTCCGGAATTCAAAATGTACAGCCCTTACGTTACAGAAGAATTTACCATCCGTGATCTGCTCACTCACCGCAGCGGACTCGGTCTGGGTGCGGGCGACCTGATGTTTTTTCCCGATTCCAGTGATTTTGAATTGAAAGATATTCTTTACAATCTCCAATTTTTGAAACCGGTATCCGGGTTCCGCACAAAATTTGATTACGACAACAATATGTACATCGTTGCCGGTGAAGTCGTAAAAAGAGCCAGCGGAAAATCATGGGAGGAATTCGTGGAAACCCGAATTTTGAAACCTGTCGGCATGAGTCATCGGTGCCGTTCATTCGAAAGGCTGAAAGATACATCTGACGTAATCGACGGACATGCAGAAGTGGAAGGCGAGTACGTGTAATTGCCCGCAGCACGTCTAAAGTGGATCATCCTGCCGGGGGCATTTATTCCAGTATCACCGATCTGGTAAATGGGTTGAGCTGCTTTTAAGCCAGGGTTATCGGGTACAGGATTCCATCCGTATTTTCAGCAGGTCGGTGCAGGACGAAATCTGGTCTCCCCAAACCATCATCCGAACAGGATCCCGGCGATTACCATACCCATTTCAAAGCCTATGGCTTGGTTTTTTTATGAAAGACGTGAATGGATTATAAAGAACTCAGTCATACCGGCGGGCTGGAAGGCATGGTAACCCGGATTATATTGTTTCCCGAACTGCAGTCTGGGCATTATCGTACTCACCAACCAACAGGAACCCGCTGCGTTTTTAGCGATCAGCAACCAGATCAGGGACGGATATCTTGGCTGCCCCGAAAGACTGGGTCAGGCGAAATGGATGAAGAAAACAATGCATATAAACCGAAGGGAAAAAGATCACAGATTCCATCTGGAACGGAAATCAGAAAAACGCAGAATCATCCGGCCACGGTCAATTTTAAGATTTATGCAGGTCGTTACAGGGATCCCTGGCTTGGGGGAAATAATACATTGGTCAGTAAAAAACGGTAAATACTGGTTTGATCCAAACGGTCCCCTAAACTCACTGGGAACTGCTTCCTTACAAAGAAAATAGTTTCGTGGTGAAATGGATCGACAGGAGTATGGATGCAGATGCTTTTGTAATTTTTCATCTGAATGAAAACGGTTTTGCCGAAGGAATGAAAATGAAAGCGGTTTCGCCCTTAACAGATTTCAGTTATGATTTCCAGGACCTTGATTTTAAAAAATACCCTGAGTCTATTATACAAATTCCCCTTTCAGCAATTCATACAAATGCTGAAATTGCCGAAAGCCTTTTGCATAAACAGGATGAACCGAAGCATCCGGATAATATGTTTTGTGATCACTGTTGTTACTCGGTATCCGAAATACCGATTGCCTGCCATGCCGCATTTTGCTGCGCCCCAGGCGGAATTTTCAACTGTTTCACAAACCAACACCGGAAGATTGAAAACATCTGCCAGGATTTGCAGCCAGAGCCCGTTGCGCGCAAATCCGCCGGTGGCATAAATGTTCCGGATATCTGCTTTCTCAAAAAGCGGCTGGCTGATGGCATATAAACAATAGATAACCCCTTCCAGGGAAGCCCGGACCATTTCAGCCTGTCCGTGGTTTAATCCGGAGCCCGAATAATACACCGCGGGCACCGGCATTCCACAGCGGGAGCTCTTTCTCCAAGCAGGTACGGAAGAAAAATCAATCCATCGGAACCCGGCTGAACGGTGGAAGCCTGACTTAAAAAATCAGCGACGGATTCTTTCGAGTGAAAAAAATTGTCCTGCAGCCATTGCAGAACAATACCTCCGTTATTACCTGCCCCACCCACCAGGTATGAAGAGGTGTTCAGGTAATAACAAAAAGTGCGCATCTGCGGATCAAGCTGCGGTTTGTCAACAATTAAACGGGATGCAATGCTCGTGCCTACGGTAACCACCAGGGAGCCCGGTTCATGGGAAGCGCCCAGGTTCGCCATCGCACCATCACTGCCCCCGATGATAAACGGAACATTTTTTAAACCGGGGAATAAACCGGGAGCAGAAAAGATTTTATCCGTTTCCACGATTTCAGAAAACCTGTCTGCCGTGAGCCCGGCCTGTTCCAGTATCCAGGGATCCCATTGCCGGGTCTCCATATTCATAAACCCGGTAGCTGCCGCAATGGATGCATCCACGACCCAGGTTCCGAATAACTGATAAAAAATATATTCCTTGATCCCGACAAATTTATAGGCTTCATGAAAAAGCGCTGCCTGGTTTTCTTTGAGCCATAACAGTTTGCAAAAGGGAGACATGGCATGAACCGGTAAGCCCGTGCGTGTATACAGCGCTTCTGCGCGTTTTTCAGCATGAATCTTCGCGGCAATATCCGATGCCCGGTTATCGGCCCAGATGATGGAAGGAGAAAGGGGCCGCCCGGAACGATCCACTGCGATCAGGCTATGCATGGCTGCACTGAAACCACAGGATACGGGTACAAATGGAGAGAGATCCTTCAGCACATTTTCAAGTGTACTAAAAACTGCCCGGCAGATTTCTTCCGGATCCTGTTCACTCCATTCAGGGAAAGGGTGCCGGATCGGATAAGATATCGCGTGCTGACTTAACGTTTTTCCGTCCCTGGAAAAAGCAATGGTTTTTACCGAAGTGGTTCCCAAATCAATCCCTAGAAAATATTCCATAATACACTTAAGACCCAAATATAATTACTTAAAGGGCCCGCAATTCAGTATCGGGTAATCAAATGGAAAAGCAGTCCTGGTTACCGGTGTCAATTTGGGAACCGGATTGGCAGACATCTTATTATCTTTAGGCTGATAAATTTATATTTCACTGTATCCTTTTTTAATAAAGAAGAAGTATCACAATCAATTATGGATTTAAAAAATAAAACCATCCTGATCACAGGAGCCAGTCGCGGGATCGGAAAAGCCATTGCATTGAAACTGGCGTCTGCCGGAGCCAATATTGTAATCGCGGCTAAATCAACGGAAGAGGATGAACGACTGGGCGGTACGATTTACAGTGCGGCTGCGGAAGTGGAAGCAGCCGGCGGCAAAGCCCTTGCCCTGTATTGTGACATCCGGGATGAAAATCTCATACAGGAAGTTATGGCAAAAACGGCAGCCGCATTTGGCGGACTGGATATCGTGGTGAACAATGCTTCTGCCATCAGTCTCACCAATACGGAAAGAACCGAACCCAAACGATTCGACCTGATGTTTGATATTAATGTGCGTGGAACCTTTATGGTTACCAAATATGCGTATCCGCTGCTCAGGAAAGCACCGAATCCGCATATCCTCACTTTATCCCCTCCCCTGAATTTCGATATGAAATGGTTCAGTCCGCATGTCGCTTATACCCTGACCAAGTACAATATGAGCCTGATGGCTGCCGCCTGGGCCGAAGAGTTTAAAAAAGAAGGCATTGCCTCAAATACCCTCTGGCCCGGAACCCTGATCGCCACAGCTGCCGTAAAGAATTTATTGGGGGGAGAAAAACTTTTCGGGTTCAGCCGAAAACCCGAAATCATGGCAGATGCCGCTTTTTATATCCTGGGTAAAGAAGCCCGGTCCGTAACAGGAAATCATTTTATCGATGAAGACGTGCTGCGCGGCGAAGGCATCCGGGATCTCGATGCCTATGCCGTTAAACCGGGCGGGCCTTTACAACGGGACCTTTTCCTTTAGCTTTCGATTCATGTTTGGTAAAAATCCGGTGCGTGATCGGGCTGGAAAGAATAATGGACGTGGTTGTTTCGCCATACTCCATCATGCGCGCCAGCAATTCCTGGAGATGACTGGAATTTTCGACAACAACTTTCAGGAAAATACAATAATTACCCGTCACCCGGTGGCATTCCAGCACTTCATCCAGTTTCCCGATATAATTTAAAAAAGGAATGAATTTGCCTGAATGCGCAGTAAAAGCAATGATGGCTTTTAACCCATAACCCGTTTTTTCATAATCCACTTCTATGCGGTAACCCTGTATGATTCCGGCTTCTTCCAGTTTTAACATACGTTCCGCTACAGCGGGTGCCGACAGTCCAACCTCCCTTCCGATATCTGCAAAAGAAGCCCGCGCGTTTTCCTGCAGGCAGGACAGGATGGACCAGCTGATTTTATCCAACTCCATGTTTAGACGTAATTTGATTAAATGTGTTTATTTTCGAAAGCAAATGTTTATAAATACTTTGTTTTCGTAAGTAAAAATAAACAATTTCCTTTTAACTTTGAATAGTCAAAAAGGAATTTTTAAAACAGCAACAGATGAACCTTAACGGCTCAAAAAAACCCGGATCCCTTCCTGTGATCCTGGCTTTTATTACTGTTTACATCGTATGGGGTTCCACTTATTTTTTCATAAGCAGGGCCCTTCATGGTTTTCCGCCCTTTTTACTGGGGGGCATCCGGTTTGTGATCGCCGGACTGATCATGATGACCTGGGCCATCTGGAAAAAGGAAAACCTGCTGGATTGGGCAACGATCAAACTGGCCGCCTTCAGTGGTTTTTTTATCCTCTTCATCGGTAATGGAGTTGTGATTTTCGTTGAACAATATGTTGGCAGTGCCTGGGTGGCGATTATCATTTCTGCTGCTCCGCTGTGGTATGTAGTTTACGACAAACCGCACTGGAAAGAAAATTTCAACAGCAAATCTATATTGACCGGTTTATTTCTTGGACTGATCGGCATATTTTTATTATTTCTCCCCAATATTTCATCTTCTTACAAGACAGACCGCAACCCCTATGAAAGCGTCGCCTTATTTGCACTGATCATCGGGTCCATGTCGTGGGTTGTCGGTTCCCTTTTTGTAAAATATAAAAAGACACCGGCCCCCGCCTCGGTAAACACGAGCTGGCAAATGTTTTTTGCCGGACTCTATTTTTTTATCGGAGCAGGCTTCACCAGGGAATATAATACCTTCCAACTAAGGGCTGTTTCCATGGATGCATGGTTCTCGCTGGCTTACCTGGTTATTTTTGGTTCCATACTCGCTTACAGTTGTTTTGTGTGGCTGATGGAAGTGCGGTCTCCCGCCGAGGTCAGTACGTACGCGTATGTCAATCCCGTGGTAGCTGTATTACTGGGTGTTTTCCTGGCATCCGAACACGTTAACCTGTTACAGGTTGCCGGCCTGCTCGTGATCCTGCTCAGCGTGCTGCTAATCAACCTGAATAAGTACCTGAAAAGACCCAGGCTTGCCTGATATTGTTCACCACCGTCATGCAGAAACGGGTCAATAACATGCTAATCACTTCTTTCTTTTAAAAAGAAAACGTGCTTCCCTCCTGAAATCTTAATTTTAGGATCAGGTTATTCATTATGACTTATCAGCAAATCACCGAATTACTGGGAAAAGAGAATGAAGACCTCTTTTCCCATGAATGCAGGAAAGTTCCAAAAGAAACGCTCCACCTTCCCTCCCCGCATTTCCTGGACGATGTATTTGTTATATCGAACCGCAATCTGCAAACCCTGCGGAGTTTGCATCAGATTTTCCATACCGGGCGATTGTCGGGCACCGGCTATTTATCCGTCCTGCCCGTGGACCAGGGCGTGGAACACAGTGCGGGCGCTTCTTTCGCAAAAAATCCCATCTATTTTGACCCGGAAAATATTGTCCGCCTGGCAGTGGAAGGCGGCTGCAATGCCGTTGCCAGCACTTTTGGCGTACTGGCCATGGTGGCGCGTAAATATGCGCATCGCATACCCTTCATCGTTAAACTCAACCACAACGAACTGCTCACCTATCCGGATAAATATGACCAGATCCTGTTTGGAACGGTTCGGGACGCCTGGAATATGGGAGCCGCTGCCGTAGGTGCCACCATTTATTTCGGATCTGCGGAATCTGACCGGCAAATCACGGAAGTGGCCAGGGCTTTTGAAGAAGCCCATGCACTCGGAATGGCTACGGTGTTATGGTGTTACCTGCGGAACAACGCATTTGTAAAAGATGGAAGGGATTATCACGTGGCAGCAGACCTTACAGGACAGGCCAACCACCTGGGCGTTACCCTGCAGGCAGATATTGTAAAACAAAAATTACCCGAATGTAATGGCGGATATAAGGCTTTAAATATGGGCAGCAGTCATTATGGAAAGCTGGATGAAAAAATGTACACAGACCTAACTTCTGATCATCCCATAGATCTGTGCCGTTACCAGGTGCTCAACAGTTATTCCGGCCGGGCGGCCCTGATCAATTCGGGCGGCGCTTCGGAAGGAAATAAGGACCTGAAAGAAGCCATCCGGACGGCCGTAATTAATAAACGGGCAGGAGGCAGTGGCATGATATCCGGGAGAAAAGCATTTCAACGACCCTTTGCCGAAGGAGTTGCCTTACTGAACGGCATACAGGATGTATACCTGGAAAAACGCATCACCGTCGCATGAAGAAAAAATTATCGTCCGTTCCCACCACGATTTTTACTGATATCGGCGGGGTGCTGCTGACCAATGGCTGGGACCGGACCGCCCGGGAAAAAGCCATCCGGCATTTTAAACTGGACCCGTCGGAAACAGAAGAAAGGCACCACCTGACTTTCGACACCTATGAGTCCGGCAAGATTTCACTGCATGAATACCTGGAACGCCTGGTATTCTATACAAAAAGAAAATTTACGGAAGAAGCATTCAGAAAATTCATGTTCGCCCAGTCAAAGCCTTTTCCCGAAATGCTCGCGCTGATCCGGGGCATCAAGGAAAAATACGGGATTAAAATTGCCGTTATCAACAATGAAGGAAGCGAACTGAATAAATACCGGATCAACAGTTTCAAACTAAATGAATTCGTTGATTTTTTTATCAGCTCCTGCATTGTTCATTTCAGGAAACCGGATGCGGACATTTTTAAGGTGGCGCTGGATATCGCCCATGTGGATCCCGAAAAAGTGATTTACCTGGAAGACCGCCCGCTTTTCGTGCAGGTGGCCGGAACGCTGGGTATACCCGGGATCATTCACCAGAACTACCACACCACCAAACTGAAGCTTGCTAGTTTTGGATGGACGGTGTGACGCCGGTAAGCGACTTAATAAAATCCACTTCTTTCTGGCTATAAGGTGTCCCATCCGGACGGAAGATATCATGGAACCAGACTTTTGGTTCTGACCCGTCAGGCATCGGGGTATCCCAGGCATATTTGGTATTGGTTTTGCCGCTGACCAGGCCCCAGTTGATGGCCGCCACATTTTCTTTTTTCAGCAGGGGCATGATATTGAAAAACGTACTGTTCCTAAGCCGCGCCATATATTCGGTGCAAATCAGCGGACGCCCATATGTCTTCAATGTATCAATCACGTGCTGGTGCGCTGTTTCATTTTCATAATTGTGATAGGTAATCACATCCGACATGCTAAGCTGAAAGCTGTTCAGTTCTGTCAGGTCCGGGTTCCAGACTCCGGCGGATACAGGCTGCGCAGGATTAACTTCCCTGGACCATTGAAAAACATTTTTCAGCAAACGCATACTTTGATTCCGGTAACCGGAATTCCCCGGCTCATTATATAGATCCCAGAGCAGGATGCGGGAATCACTTTTAAAAGTGCTGAGCACATCCTTCACATAGTTTTCCAATAATTTCATTAATGCGGGATCATCATAAAGAAGTTTTCCAGGATCCCGGAGCCAGCCGGAATTATGAATACCCGGTTTGGGTGCAGGCTGTGTTCCCGCATGATAGCTTTCGTTCCAGCAGTCATCAAAAAAAACAAAAATTGTTTTTATATTTTTCCGCTGTGCAATGCCGAGATACTGATCCATACGTTTCTTAAACCCTTCCGGATCCTGCTGCCAGGCCAGGTGGTGCAGGAATACCCGCATGCAGTTGAGACCGATAGATTGGGCATATCCCAGTTCCCGGGAAATCGTGGCCGTATCAAAACTTTCCGCCTGCCACATTTCCAATTGATTGATGGCTGTGCTGGGAATAAAATCACAACCCCGCAGCCAGCCCTGTCGGGCATACCATGCTACGGCAGTCTTTTTTGTCCATACCGGGCGGGCAGTTTGAGCAGTCAATTCAAGGACGAAGCAAAAAGTCAGAATAAGAATGGAGATTTTTTTCATTTGGAGTAATAGTAAATTTGATTAACTGATTCACCAGCTGTATAACAACATATCAAATTTACAATGTATCAGCCTGAATCAGCCATTGCTTTTCGCGGATCATTTATCGCGTACCGATCCACTCATAACTCATAACTCATAATTCATAACTCATAATTCATAACTGCTTAAGGCCTCACAGAAAACTTATAAACTGTCCATTCATGAAAGGACTGGCCCGGCTCCAGTATCGTGCCGGGAAATGCCGGTTGATTGGGCGAATCAGGGAAATGCTGGGTTTCCAGGCATAAAGCCCCGTGTTGCTGAATCTTCTTCCCGTCCCGTCCCTTTAAACTGCCATCGAGAAAATTACCGGTATAGAACTGGATTCCGGGCTGGGTCGTCCATACTTCCATCATTCTTCCCGAAACCGGATCATAAACGGTTGCTGCCAAAGCGGGACCCGGCCCTTTTTTATCAATAACAAAATTATGATCATATCCGCCCCTCACCCGGTCCAGGTCCTTACTGATTTTTTTTGAGGTCCGAAAATCCATCGGCGTGTTTGCCACGGTAACTATTTTACCGGTAGGGATCAGCGATTCATTGACCGGCGTATATTCTGAGGCATAAATGGTCAGATCCTGATTTACTATCGTTGAATCTTTTCCGGCCGACAAATTAAAATAGGCATGATTGGTCAGGTTAACCGGTGTTTTCATATCGGTCAGGGCCGTATAATCGATCATTAAACCATTTGACGAGGTGACGGTATAAATCACTTTCACATTGAGGTTCCCGGGAAATCCTTCTTCACCGTCCGGACTGGTATAGGACAGGACCAGACTGGAATCATTCACCTGGTTCACCTTCCAGATTACCTTATCAAATCCCCTGATTCCCCCATGCAGGGTATTTCCATTGTTATTGGGAGCCAGGGTATATTTTTTCCCATCAATCGCGAATTTCGCATGCCCGATCCGGTTGGCATACCGGCCTACCAACGCTCCAAAATAAGGATTTGATTTCTGCAGGTAACCCGGTAATGAATCATAACCCAGGATCACGTCACCCGTTTTACCTGATCTGTCGGGCGTCCATAATTCAAGTATCGTTCCTCCGTAATTAGTAATTACGGCTTTCAGACCTTTGTTATTCTTAAGTGTATATGCATACACCGTATCGCTTCCAATGGTTCCAAAATATTTTCTATTCCCGTTTTCCTGAACGACTATGTGATTGTTTTGTTCTGTATCTGTCTGACAGGCCGGAAGCAGCATACTGAAGCAGGTAAAGAAAATAAAAGTAAAAGTAACTCGATTCATGGCAGGCTATTTTACGTGGACTGTAAATAAATTAATTTAAAGGTAATCTGCTTTCAGAAAAGATGATCCATCATTTAACTGCATTTGACGGCCGGGATCTGCGCCTGACGACAAAGATCTCCTGTGTTAAATCCGGCTGGTTATCTCCCAGCAAAAATCCAATGGGCTGCAGGGGTCCGACCCGGTCGAAGATCACTTTGATGATGGCTGTCAGGGGAATGGACAGAAACATACCCGGCACACCCCAGAGTGCATTACCCACAAGTACCACGATGATAGAGACCAGTGCATTGATTTTCACTTTCGAAGCCACAATTTTTGGAACAAAGAAGTTATTATCTATTAACTGTACAACCAGGTAAGCGATCAAAACATAAAGGGCATCCACGGGTTGTTTAACAACCAGCGCCAGCAGCATGGGCAGGGCCACAGCTACTACACCGCCGATATAAGGAATTACATTCAGCAGGGCACCAATCACGCCGATGAGAATTGCATAGGGGATGCCAAGAAACAGGAGGGCTATTGAATTCAGTGCAGCCACCAGGGCTGCTTCGATAAGTAGTCCGAAGAGATAACGCTGAATAAGGGCTTTTGTTTCCGTAAGCACTTCTACCACCACACTATGAAGACTTTCCGGGAAAAGCCGCGCGATGAATTCCAGAATAAGGGCTTATAGTAAATGATCATGAATACATAAACAGGCATAATAAAAAAAGTCATTACCATGCCTCCCAGGGTGCTGACTGTATTGGCGATCATTCCGGTTCCATCATCCATTGCCCTCTGTTCGGGTTTTTGTTACCCAGGCATCCACTTTCCATTTGGAAACATTAAAGGTTCGGGAAACCCAGCGTTCTCTGTCATTAAACAGGGAAAGGAATTTCTGTTTGTATAATGGGAAAGGACTCACTGAAAAGAGAAATCTGGTAAATGAAAAAATAGAAGATCCCGGCAATGAGCAACATGGTGACCACCAGGGAAAGGATAATGGCCGGCACCCGCGGAATTTTCATCCTGCACAAAAAACGAATCACCGGATTCAGCAGGATGGCAATCAAATATTGCAAAAACCAGCGGGAATGATAATATCCTGTCCGATATAGAGGATAAAAAAGAAAACGGCGATACCCATCAAATGATCTGGGCTATTTTCAGGTATAAGGGCAATTTTACAGAAGGATGATCCATGGAATGTATATTAAAGGGTGAAATTAGACTATCTTGATACGTAAAACCGATACCATGCCAAGGCAGACGATTTGTCTGATTTTCCTGATTACCGGTTTCCTGACCTGCACAGCACAGGAAACCTACCATGAACCTTACAGGCCTCAAATTCATTTCTCGCCCAAACCGGCTGGATGAACGATCCGAACGGACTGGTATATTACCAGGGTGTTTACCATATGTTTTTCCAGTATTATCCTGACAGCACAGTATGGGGGCCCATGCACTGGGGACATGCCGTCAGTCCCGACCTGGTGCATTGGAAACAGGCGGGCATCGCGTTATACCCTGACCGCCTGGGATATATTTTTTCCGGAAGTGCGGTGGTGGACAGCAGCCATACCAGCGGTTTCGGGGGAAAGGAAAAAGTTCCGCTCGTGGCTATATTCACCCAGCATGACCCCGGGGGAGAAAAGGCCGGCCTCAATAATTTTCAGAATCAAAGTATCGCCTACAGCCTGGATGGCGGAAACAGGTGGACAAAATATACAGGCAACCCGGTTTTAAAAACACCCGGATTAAAAGATTTCCGGGATCCGAAAGTCAGCTGGTATGCGGAACAAAAAAAATGGATCCTGGTATTGGCGGCGGGTGACCGGGTTATGTTCTATTCTTCCAAAGACCTGAAATCCTGGGAAAAGGAAAGTGAATTCGGATCAGGTATCGGCGCCCATGGAGGTGTGTGGGAATGCCCGGATCTCATTCCCTTTGAGGTGGATGGAAAAAAAATATGGCTGTTACTGGTCAGTATCAACCCGGGGGGTGCCCAGGGCGGATCCAGCACACAGTATTTTACAGGAATTTTTAACGGGCATGTATTTACCCCATCAGATACCCTGACCCGCTGGGCCGACTATGGCCCGGATCAATATGCGGGCGTGACGTTCAGTAATACAGGGAAAGAAAAAATATTCCTGGGCTGGATGAGCAACTGGCAATATGGAACCGCCGTGCCGACCTTAACCTGGAGAAGTGCGATGACCATCCCGCGAACCCTGCGACTGAAAAAAATCGGACAAAATTATTATACTTCGATGATGCCGGTGAAAGCCCTGGAAAAACTGGTTGTAAAAACGGTTTCTTATAAACAAATTCCCCAGGAAAAAAAACTTAACCTATCTGGTCCCACCCGGATAACATTCAACCTTGCAAGCCAGCATTCTTTTTCTCTGATATTCAGCAATCCTTCAGGCCAGTTTCTAAGGGCCGGCTACGATGAAAGGAAAAATGCTTTTTTTATAGACAGAACCCGGGCCGGAAGATCTGATTTTTATCCCGGGTTCGCAACCATTCATTACGGACCGCGAATTGCGCAATCGAAAGATGTAAAAATCACCCTGATCCTGGACCAGGCTTCCCTGGAATTGTTTGCTGATGAGGGCCTGACAACGATGACGGAAATTTTTTTTCCTGATCAGCCGTTCACTGCATTACAGGAGGAATCTGGCGGGAAACTGTTAACAGACATACGAATCAGTCAGCTTAGATCCATCTGGTACTGAACCAAAGAAATCCAGGTTGTTTACAAGACCGTTATACCATCCGGCCGGCTGCGACCGGGTTTTTTCAATTCACTTCCAGTGCGTCTTTATCCGGGAAAACCGGGAATACTGCATGTGGTTCCGTCTGGTACCAGAATACCGTTGAAGCGATATCATCCTGCAGGGGAAGGTAACGGCCATCCGGACGCCAGCCCAGGTCCTGGATTGTTACACGCAGGTCTTTTTCAAAACGGACCGGATCGGTGATATGCCAACGGTACAATCCGAAGCGTTGGGAAACATCGTAGTGACCATCTCCCCGGATCACCTGTGCCAGGCCTGTATAAGGACTGTTGAATTCCGTATATTTCGACTCTTCCACGCCATTGGTATTTTTTGTGCGCGTATCAAAATCATAGGAACCACAGAAATAATCTTCCGTACCGGTACCACAGATCGTCGGATAGTCCGTATCCCCATCCATGTAAAATTTTATTTCCCCCTCACCCCACCATCCATTATTGTGTACGCCCCAGGCAAGGTAGGTGCCGACATACTGTCCCCGCCCGCGGACCCCGTCCAGGAGCACGGCAACCGATTTATAGGGCAGGGGATTCACCCGCCTGAACTGGGCGTGGAAATAAGCTGCATCCGAAGGGACATCCGTTAGAATATAATCTACCTGGTAATACAGCATCATGGGGTTGTTGTCAATATTTTCCATAGTGATCCGGCATTTTTTCCTGAAGGGCATGGGCCAGTAACAATTGAATGCGGATCCCGGGTTCACACAAACGGCCAGGGAGCGAAGTGGTGCATACTGTCCCCACCCCATTCCAAAAAAATCGCCGACCGGTACTTCCACGGATGGATTCTTCTCATCGTCCCAGTAAAAACGGATGATGGAATTGCGCCAGACTCCTGTCGGCGTCATCCAGATATGCTGTATGGAACCCGGCCCTTCTATTTCAGCCACTGTAAAAGTTGCATGTGCTTTGATTTCCACGGAAGGGCTCAGTTTCCATCCTTTCCCGAGATCCCTGGCCGCTGATTCGCCGGTGCCCTTCAGCGCCATGGCGCCTTTCCCCTGCTCCCCTGTAAAATTTTCGGGACTGACGGACCGGCTCTTCGCATCCGACAACCGGTAGATGTTGGACAGATTCGCTTCCATCCCATTGTATTTCCCCTGTGAAAAGGTCGCTGCGGAAAAGGTCAGGCCCATCAGCAGGCAGGTTAACCGATTATTTTTCATGACAGGTGTATTATAATGAAAATTGAATATAACTCAAAATACAAAACACCCTTAAAATTCAGGTTATTTTGCCCTGCTCCTTTTGGCCAAATATCAGAATTTGCATAACAAACACTTATGCACCAGGCCCTGCAGAAACTCAAAGGATATGGAAATCACCCACCGCTTGCCGTATACAGATCCGTCGAAAATGGACATTTCCTCAGCCTTCGTCCGGTAAATCTGAATCAGGACCTGGATTTCTTTTTTATCTGGATGGAGGATCCGGACCTGCAGTTCAATTGGGAACTGCGGGAAAACAGCCGTCGTCTGGCCAGGCATTACCAGCTTTTTCTTGAATCTGAAAACAGGCAGAGTTTCCTGGTCGAAAAAGGGGAAATACCCGTTTTCCAGTTCGATATTTTTTTGATCCATTATCATGAATTGTACTTCCGGATTCCGACGACCACCGGGGACTGTATCCTGAACTACCTGATTCTTTATAAAGATGAGTTAAAAGCCGACTTAAATAATGCCCTGGCCATGCAGCTGGATTATTTTTTTTCCTACCCTGAATGCCGGCGGCTCTGGATACCCATTCCGGACCAACAGGAAGGACTAAAAAATATTTTCACCGGAAGGGGTTTTAAATACAGAGCTTCCTATACCGCGCGGCAGCAGCGATATGCCCTTTTCTATCTGAAAAGGGCCGACTATATTGCCGGAACGGGTCGTTTGTTAACAAATTTGATGCAGAATAGATTCTTTCCCCGCTGAAAACAGAATTAACTTTGCATGGTCAAAAAAGGTTCGGCTATGTACAAAGTTTCCTTTAACAATAAGGATCATTCTTTTCACCGGGATTTAAATACCTCGGTGGAAAATTACTTTTCAGCCAACCAGGTCAGTAAAACGGGTAACTGGAAACTATATAGCAAGGCCCTTACCCTGGTTCCGGCAGCCATCGGGATATACGCGGTTCTTTTATTAGTGCGCTTATCATGGATCCCGGGTATTTTATTATCCGGGGCCTTCGGTTTTATACTGGCCAGCATCGGCTTTAATATCATGCACGATGCCTGCCATGGCTCTTATTCAGGAAAAGCGTGGGTCAATAACATCATGGGGTTAAGCCTGAACATGCTGGGGGGAAATGCTTTTATCTGGAAATTCAAACACAATATCATTCATCACACCTATACGAATATTGACGGGCTTGACGATGATATCGCCAAGAGTCCGGCGATGCGCTCCTGTGAATCACAAAAATGGGTGAAAGCGCACCGGTTTCAGCATATCTATGTCGTCTTCTTATATGCCATTTCTTCTTTCCTCTGGGTATCCATCATGGACTTCAATAAATATTTCAAACGAAGGATTCATAACACGGCTTTGCAAAAAATGAATTTTTCAGAACATCTCATTTTCTGGCTCAGCAAGGCCCTGTATATCATATTTTATATTATCATCCCGGTTCATTTTGCAGGGTGGACTGCCTGGGCGATTGGTTTTACCTGCATGCATCTTACGATGGGCCTGACCCTGGCCCTGGTATTTCAGCTGGCGCATGTGGTGGAAGATGCCAGATTTGTTTTTGCTCCGGGAATTGAACCACAAAAAATTGAGGAAGCATGGGCTGTTCACCAGGTACGCACGACAGCCAATTTTGCACCCCGGAATCAGTTAATCAGCTGGTTTGTGGGCGGACTGAACTATCAGATCGAACATCACCTGTTTCCGAAAGTCAGCCATGTGCATTATCCGGCCATCGCCCCGATTGTAAAGCAGGTATGCGATCAGCACCAGGTGCATTACAATGAATTCAAAACCATGTCGGCCGCCGTGGTTTCCCATTTCCGCATGATGAAAATGCTGGGCAAAAAGCCTGCTGCCATGGTCAATGGCTAATGGATTTTGATTATTACACTATGAATCATTACCCATTAACCTGATCGGTCATTTTCGCAAAAAGCCTGACCGTTTCACCCTGCTGTTCCACAGCACCGGAAGTGACCAGCTGCTTCAGGCGCCATAACAAAAAAGATTCATTGGGTTTTTCATTAGACTTTGAAAGGAACTGATGAATCGTACGCGGAATTTTCTGAAAAACCGGCTGAATGAAATTCAGGAGGGATTTGTCATAATAATCATCTTCCTGCTGGATTATTTTTTTCCCTCCTTCCAGCAGGCGCAGGTTTTTGTTTGCTGAAGCCAACCGGAACCATTCATCCGGATCGGTTTCAAACTCCGCTGTTGTAACGGGCCGGACCAGTCTTTTTGCTTTTATAAATTCCCGGGGTGGTATCTCAGATAAAGAAACAGGATAAAACACGGTTCCTTTTTCACTTATAAAAGGCAGATTATTTAAATGAAGTACATAGATCCTGCCTGCAAATGCCTGGAGCTGTGCAATCAGCCAGTAATAGCCACATACATCCCTGGCATTCGGGGCCACCCAGATCCAGATCTGGTCAAATTCTTCCTGCTTCCATCCTTTGCACTATTTTCAAAGGTTTTCAGAATCGGAATCTCCATCAGACTCTTCAGCCGGGGAACTTTTTCATTCCGCCCGGATCAAAGACCACCATTTCTTACGCTCTGTGCGACCGGATTCAGAAAACAAATCCAACAGGGGGCCTGCAGAATAATCATCTTTTATCAGGATGGTTTCCCCATCCAGGGCTTCGTCCATATCCATAGCCGCTGAAAGCAGCCCGGCGCCAATGGAATCAAAAACAATATGAAACATTCGTTAAGTCTTTTATCCTTTTATTTTTCCGGTTCGGCATGGTCAATTTCCATACTGAGGTTACCGATGATAAAATCCTGCCTTTGCGGTGTATTTTTTCCCATAAAATATTCAAGCAGCTGCTGAATATGTGTTTCCGGCATAATCATGACCGGCTGCAAACGCATATCCGTCCCGATAAAACGCGCAAATTCCTGCGGCGAAATTTCGCCCAGGCCTTTAAACCGGGTGATTTCCGGTTTGGTGCCGAGCTTTTTCATGGCAGCCTGTTTTTCCGTTTCATCATAACAGTAAATTGTTTCCTGTTTGTTCCGGACCCTGAATAAGGGCGTTTCCAGAATATAAACATGATTGTTCTTCACCAGGTCCGGGAAAAACTGGAGAAAAAATGTCATGAGCAACAAACGGATATGCATACCGTCCACATCGGCATCGGTCGCAATAACAATATTATTATAGCGAAGTCCTTCAATCCCGTCTTCCACGTTCAATGCATGCTGCAGCAGGTTGAATTCTTCATTTTCGTACACCACTTTTTTTGTGAGCCCAAAACAGTTCAACGGTTTACCACGCAAACTGAAAACAGCCTGGGTTTCGACATTGCGCACTTTGGTTATCGAGCCACTCGCCGAATCGCCTTCCGTAATAAAAATGGTGGATTCCTTTTGCTTTTCGAGGATCAGGTTTTTCTCTTTGCCCGCTGGCTTCTTCATTATAATGAACGCGGCAATCCCTCAGCTTTTTATTATGCAGATTGGCTTTTTTTGCCCTTTCATTGGCCAGTTTGCGTATTCCGGATAATTCCTTTCGTTCCTTTTCGCTTTGTTCAATGCGTTTTTTCATTGCATCGGCGATGGATGGATTTTTATGCAGAAAATTATCCAGTTCCCGGGCCAGAAAATCATGAATAAAATTTTTCATGCTGGCGCCGCCTTCCTCCATATACTGGCTGCCGAGTTTTGTTTTGGTCTGTGATTCAAATACAGGTTCCACCACGCGCACGGATATGGCTGCCGTTATACTTTGCCGGATGTCGGCTGCTTCATAATCCTTTTTATAAAAATCACGGATCACTTTTACAAATGCTTCCCGGAAAGCCTGCTGATGGGTTCCGCCCTGTGTGGTGTATTGCCCGTTCACAAAACTGAATATCTCTTCCCCATAGTCGTTGTTATGCGTAATGGCTACTTCAATATCATCACCCTTTAAATGAATGATCGGATAACAGAGTTCATCTTCATTGGTCTTCCGTTTCAGCAGATCGAGCAGGCCGTTTTTCGAGAGATATTTCTTCCCGTTATAATTGATAACCAGTCCGGCATTCAGGTAACAATAATTCCAGAACTGGTTATCGAGGTATTCATTGATAAAATGAAAATTCTTGAAAATAGCTTTCATCAGGAATAAATTCCACGAGTGTGCCGTTTGGTTCGGTGGTATGAACTTTCCTTGTTTTCCTTCACGAGGTTTCCCGGGTGAACGAGGCTCTTTTTTCTCGTCCGTCCCGGAAGGCAGTTACCGTAAACGACTGGCTGAGGGCATTCACTGCCTTTGTACCCACCCCATTCAGACCAACTGCTTTTTGAAAGGCCTTACTGTCGTATTTGGCGCCTGTATTGATTTTACTCACAACATCCACCACTTTGCCCAGTGGAATGCCCCTGCCAAAATCCCGCACAATCACCTTTTTTTCTTCGATCAACACTTCAATCTGCTTTCCGTGCCCCATGGTGTACTCGTCAATGCAATTATCAATCACTTCTTTAACAAGTACATAAATCCCGTCATCCGCACTGCTGCCATCCCCCAGTTTACCAATATACATCCCGGGCCTGAGCCGGATATGTTCTTTCCAGTCGAGGGAACGGATGGATTCTTCTGTATAAGCGAATAAATCTTGTTTGTTTTCTGCCATAATGAATGGTCGCAAATATAGTTAAATCCGGTTGTTGCACGGAGGCATGAATTACGCAGGTTTGTGCATAAATCTTCTCTCATTAAATTGATTTCCCGATTTTTAGGCCTACCCTCCGTTGGGTTTTCCCAGTAATTTGAGAACAAAACCAAGTAGTTTATACCTATACTAAAACCCCTGGTTTGACGCTATTATATTATAAACTTTAACCCCTTGAAAACCGGCCTTTTACCTGGAATCAACTGGATGCTATTCGATTCTGGCTGTTATACTATCATTTTCACCCCTGATCCTCTACTGGTGGAAGAAACTGGCTCCGGACAAATCTTATCTGTTCATTTCCCTGTTCTGGCCGATTAACGGGATCCTGTACACTCCCGAGATCTTCCATTGGGACTGGTATAAAACAGCCAGCGACCAGATCACCTTATATTATAATCTGATAGACGGACCGCTGATCTTCCTGATATTCTATTTTGCTTTCAGAAACAAAAATTTTCTCTACTTGCTCCTGGCTTTTATTTTTTTTGAAGCATGTATGATTGCCTGGAAGGGATTTAATTTTGATTCCAATAACCTGATCATTGGCCTGGGACAGTTTAATCGCACTGGTCATGAATATATGGGGGATCAGCGGATATTTTATGAAAATGCAACATACCGATACGGAAAACATAATGGTCTTTGTTTTTGCAGGATATATTTTCTATTATGGATTATTTCCTGTCGCTTTACTATTATAATTATTTAAGAAAAAGCGGTCCCGAACTTCCCTATGTGATTTTTGTTAACTATACTAGCCGTATGCATGGCCACAGCACTTATTTCATTCGGGTTTTGGAAATATGCCTAAACGAACTATACCGAGACAAAGGCTTTTAATCTTCATCTTCCTCATAATTATAAGATCCCTGGTTATCGTTATAGATCGATTCCCAATCCTTTATTTTTTCATCACTAACGAACTCAAGAATATCAAAAATGGGATCCCCTTTTTTCTTCCATTCATTTACGGTTTCGTCAGCATACCTGGATACAAACATGCACTGTTCGGTTTCCAGGTTCACTTTGATCAATTGCACGGGCGACAATTCGGCTTCCTGGATCAGATAATAACAATTTTTTTCTAACAGGGCATAAGAATACATACTACACAGTTTTTTAAAAGTGATCTCTGGTTTGATTGTTAGAATTAATAGGAAGTATGAAAAGTCCTGCAGGAGAATTTTGAGGGGTAGTAAGTAGGCTGCAGGAACACAAATTTAATGTTTTTCGGAATCAATACTCCCGTTTTTACACCTTCCTGAAAAGGTATTTATTTTTTACTGATTTTGTATTGAAAATCAAGTTGTTTACACCATTTTACCCTTTTCCAGCCGGAGGCTTTGGCTGATACAGGAAGGAAAATCCTGGTTATAATGGCTTACAAAAATCAGGCTGCATCCATATTGGGTGCAGAAATGGTCAGTCATCTGCATGGCAAAAGCCGTCTGTGCCGCATCCAGGCCCTGGAAGGGTTCATCCAGGACCAGCAGGGGAGGCGTTTTGATCATCGCACGTCCCAGCAGGACCAACCGCTGCATACCTGCCGGCAGGCTGGTTAATAAACGGTGGGCAAGTTCCTTACAATCCAGGTATTCCAGCCATTCCCAAACCAGTTGTTCCTGGAGGGGCGCCAATTGCCTGAACAGGCCAATGGTATCAAATAACCCGGAAGCAATGGTAGTGAAGGCGGTGGCGGCCGGATCAAAGTAGAGTTGCAGTTCCGGTGAAAGATAACCGATTTTTTGTTTGATTTCCCAGATACTTTCGCCCGATCCTCTTTTGCGGTCAAATAAATAGATTTCATTGGCATAAGCCTGTGGGTTGTCGGCCGTAATCAGGCTTAACAGCGTTGATTTGCCTGCTCCGTTGGGGCCGCTCAGTGCCCAGCAGCTGCCTTTCTCGACTTCCCAGTTGATTCCCTCCAATATGAATCTGCCTTCATAACGGACATGCACCTGTTGCATGCGGACGGCAAACCGGAAATCCGGATAAGAAAAAGAGATGGCTGAAGGAAATGCTTTATAAAAAGACGGTACGGTTTCCGCTTGTTTTATCCGGATCTCACCCGCATTTTTCTTAATATGGAGTGTTCCGCTTTCCAGTTTCGCAAAACGGTTAAAACAGCCCGGTATGTGATCCCTGCTGCCCAGGAGCACCAGGTGTTGTCCCGATGCACACAAAACCGACATCATATCGTCCAGCAACTGCCGGCCCCTCCGATCCAGGCCGGTAAAGGGTTCATCCAGGATCAGTATCCGGTGAAAACCAAGAACTGCTTTCAGGATCTGCAATCTTTTATTTTCGCCATTCGACAACTGGATCAGCGGCTCATGCAGCAGGTGCGTCAGATGAAAAGTTTCCAGGAGTCCGGCTTTTGTAATAAACCCCGCCCCGTTTTCATCAAAAGCGGCCAGGTCCTGGCCAACTGTAATCGTTGCTGCTGCGTCCAGGGCATTATAACGCTGCTGATAATAGAACTGGTTTTGATTTCGGAGGTCCCGGAACCGGTGCTGCTGGTCGATTACCATCACTGTTTTATCAGTCCCGCTTTCAGGCAGGATGGGAAAATCAATCCTTCCCCCGTAAGCATGGTAGCCAGCCAGGGTATGCGCCAGTACGGTCTTGCCCGTTCCTGCCGCCCCAAAAATGGCCCATTGTTCACCCTGCCTGATTTCCAGCGAAACATCATGGAAAATTTCCTTTCCGTACATGTTAACCCGCAGGCTTTCAATCTGCAGCAGCGTGGAAACCATGGAGACCGATTTAAAGGGTGTAAAGATGCTTTTTTTAAATTAAATTCGACGCTCAATCCAGGCACCTGATATCACAGCAAACCATACAACAGATACTGAGCCGGATAGACATCACGGAGATCATCGGGGGATTCGTGAAATTGAAAAAAAGAGGGGCCAATTACCTGGGACTTTGTCCTTTTCACAACGAAAAAACACCCTCTTTTACAGTTTCCCCGGCAAAGGAAATTTATAAATGTTTCGGTTGCGGCCGCAGTGGCAATACCATCAGTTTTCTGATGGAACATGAGAAATTCTCTTATGTGGAAGCTTTGAAATTTCTGGCCGGCCGGTATAATGTGGATATTGAGGAAACCGAAGCCAGTCCTGAAGTAAAAATCCAGCAGCAGACGGCAGACAGCCTGTATATCCTGAATGCATTTGCCCAGAAATTTTTCAGCGACGCCCTGCTGAACTCGGAAGAGGGACAGAATATCGGGCTGAGTTACCTGCAGGAACGCGGGTTCCATGCCGCGACGATTGAAAAATTTCAACTGGGATATAACCCGGCTGCACCCGATGCTTTTGCCTCAGCGGCTATTGCCAGGCAGTTATAATCCGGAACTCCTGCAAAAAAGCGGGCTTGTTGTGGTCCGGGACGGGAAAACCCAGGATAATTACCGGGGAAGGATCATATTTCCCATACACAGTCCCCTGGGGAAAATTGCCGGTTTCGGTGCAAGGATTATACGCAATAACGACCGCGCTCCCAAGTATATCAATACGCCGGAAAATGAAATTTATGTAAAAAGCAAACTGCTCTATGGTTCCTATTTTGCCCGGCAGGCCATAGATAAAGCAGACGAATGCTTGCTCGTGGAAGGATATACAGATGTGATTTCCCTGCACCAGGCAGGTATAGAAAATGTGGTGGCGAGCGGCGGCACTTCCCTTACGCCGGATCAACTGAGGCTGATCAAGAAATACACTTCCAACCTGACGATCATATACGACGGCGACCCGGCAGGTATCAAGGCTGCACAACGCGGAATGGACCTGGCATTTGAAGAAAGCCTGCAGGTTCAACTCGTACTGATACCAGGACAGGAGGATCCCGACAGTTATGTCAGGAAAATCGGCGCCGCTGCGTTCAGGGAATTTGTCGCTTCGAATAAAAAAGACTTTATTCTTTTCCAGCTGGAAACCTCCCTGGCGGCTGCTTCCGGCAACAGTAACCAAAAGGCCCGGCTCGTCAGCCAGATTGCCGAAACCATTTCAAGGATCAATAAGGCCGAGGATTTTACACGCCAGCAGGATTATATCCGGCGTTCATCCGAACTCCTTAAAATTGATGAAAACGGGCTGAATACCCTGGTCAATAAATTTATCCGGGAACGGGTCAGCAAATTTGAAAACAAAGCAGCCGCCCTGGAAAATGCGACTGGGATCACCCCCCTTCCGAAAATTTTTATCGAGGAGGAACTCAGCGAACTGCTGAACAGGGACGAACAGCAGGAGCGCGCGATCATCCGCTCCCTGCTTGAGTTTGGACTCAAACCCTGGGATGGGGAAAAACGGGTGGCAGACTACCTGCTCCCTGAATTTGAGGATGAAGAGATGTTCGATAATAAAAGCCTGATGCGGATTCTGCAGATCTATAAAACCTGGTACGGGCAGGGCCTGGAACCGACGGCCCGGAATTTTTTATATCATGAGGACCAGGAGCTGGCCGCGCTGGTCGTGTCTATCATGGACTTCCCTTACGAAGTGAGTGAAAACTGGAAAACTTTTTATGAAGGAAAAATTCCGACCCGGGATGAACTGTACCGGGAAGAAGTCGGTTCAACGCTGACTTACCTGAAACTGAGAAAAATTCAAAGACTGATGGAGCATGAACCAGAAGGACCTGGAAAAATCCAAAAATACGGATGAACAGTTGATGTATATGCAAACCCACCTTCATTTGAAAAATATGGAGAAGGAACTGATGGGAAAATCCGGCACGGTGATCATAAAAATCTGATACAGGCATCAACCCAAAACAAAGACGGACATCGGCAATCCGTCATCGATGAGTACAGATTAGCCTGCCAGCACTTCGGCTTTACGGCTTGATAAAGAAGAGGGGCCACTGTCGCCTTTTCAAAGCGGGTAGCCGTCCATACATGGTCCAGGGTGATTTCATGGATGCCTTCAAAGCCGGCATTGGTAATACAACTCCAGCTGCACTCCCGGTTGAGGGTGGTAGCGATTTTTGAACTGGTTTTGGGATAGGCCACCCAGAATTTCCCCCCTTTGCTCAGGGCCGGCAGTACTTCATGAATAATACCCCGTAGCTGGGTCTCATTGACAGCAAAAACCAGGGCAAAATCGATTTTTTTGATCTTCAGGAGTGGGGTGACATTTTTTGCAAAAGCCAGTTTGGCGAACTGCTTCTCAATGGAAGAAGGAAGACCCTGAATTAAAACACTTTTTTCTTCTTTGAGTTCCAATTTTTCCAATAAAGTTAATGCCATACTTAATAGTTTTTGTTTTCGGAGTTGCCTTCAGGGGCTGCAAAGTTAAAAAAAATTAACCGTAAGTAAAAGAAAATGATCCTGTTACTAAAGGGAACAGCTAAAAAGGGTAATTATTCACGTTCTCACCTGAAATAAAGGGTAATAGATTGAATGACTGAGTTTTACGAAGGTTTCGGTCAAAGGGTGACCCAGGTCTGCGGGGTCTTTTTTTATCCCGGTACTTCAAAATAGGGATCTTACTCTCACTGCCCCTCAGCAGCCGGCTGATATTTTTCTGATGGGTTAGAATAACGAGCAGGGCGACTGCTATGGCAAAAGCCCTGTAAAGGGGTTCCTTTTCATTAAAAATAAAAAGAATCAGAACCGCAAAAGCGATACTGGCCAGAATGGAACTCAGGGAAACAAAACGGGTCAGGTAAAGGCAAAGCAGAAAGACACCCACGCAATACACAGCCACCAGGGGCTGAATCGCGAGGATCATTCCAAACAAAGTAGCGACCCCCTTCCCACCCCGGAAATCTGCCCAGAGCGGAAAAATATGGCCGACCACGGCGGCCAGGCCAAGTCCCACCATGAGATTTGTCCTGTCCCATTCATTATGCATATAAAATGGAAGTAAGATATAGAGACTGGTGGCAATCACACCTTTTAAGACATCCACCGACATTACGATGCAACCCCATTTGGAACCCAGCACCCGGAACGTATTGGTGGCACCGGCATTGCCGCTGCCATAATCACGGATATCCACGCCAAAAAAGTAACGACTGATCCATACTGCCGTTGGTATGGAACCGATCAGGTAGGCAAACACAATAAATAAAACTTCCTTCATGGACGGCAGGAATACTTGGATTTCAAAATTAATTAAAAAAAGCAATTAAACCTTGATGATTTCACCGGTTAACGATTGAATTTTCAGGCTGAAACTCATCCAGTTGTCTTTTACCATGAGTCGTTCCATCGTAAAACCACAACTGTTAGCCCTTTCCCTGATTTTTTCTTCATCAGATTCCAGTACTCCGCTGCCTATAAAAACGCCGGACGGGGTCAAATGTTGCCATATCAATGCCATGATTTCCAGTATTACCCGGAGATTAATATTGGCCAGGATGAAGTCAAAGGAACCTGTTCCCGAAAGAGAATCCTTCTGTTCGATCCGGATTCCTATACAGCCATTCAGGGCGGCATTTTCGATGGCATTTTCAATGCTCCATGCATCAGAATCGACAGCCAGTATGGAGCCGGCACCGAGTTTACAGGCCAGGATGGCCAGCACCCCGGTTCCCGTACCAAAGTCCAATACCGAATGATTCCTGAAGTCAAGCCCCTGCATAATCGCGATCATCATATACGTGGTCGCATGATGCCCCGTTCCAAAACTCATTTTGGGGGTTATGATCAGATCGTGGGAAACGCCCGGAACCGGCGCATGAAAATGGGCACGTATAGCACAAAACTGATCCACCACTACGGGTTCAAAATCCTTTTCCCACTCCGCATTCCAGTTCCTGGGTTCTATAAATTCTGTTTTGAATAAAGTATGATAGGGATCTGCCATCCCTTTTATTTCAGCAATAATTTTTTCAACCATTGAAACATCATATAAGGTTTCCGGAATAAATGCATGGAGCTTTTCCGGTTCTTCTTCAAAACCTTCAAACCCGGCCTGGCTGAGGCGGGCCACCAGCATATCCGATTCCGGAACATCCCTGGTTTCTATGGTAATTTGTATATAGCGGTTCATATTTTAAGCCTGAGTTTAAGGACAAAAGCCCTAAGCCGTCGTCAATTTGAAAATTTGAAAACCCGGACAGGGAATTCAATTTTATCTACGTTCCCTGACGTAAAAAAGAGCACTGTAAAGGTGCTCTTTTTATTTAACTAACTTATATCCCAGCAATGAATTCAGGCTTTACTCATTCCCATCCTGGTGCTGTGCCTGGGGACGTCCTTCCGGTCGTCCTTCAGGTTTTGGCATGAGCACTTTCCGGCTGAGTTTGAATTTTCCGGTCTTATTATCCACGCCAATCAGTTTTACTTTCACCATGTCATTTTCATTCAAAACACCCTCCATGGTTTCCAGCCGTTTCCAGCTGATTTCGCTGATATGCAGCAGGCCCTGTTTGCCAGGCAGGAATTCCACAAATGCCCCATAAGGCATTACAGATTTTACTTTGGCTTCGTAAACACTACCCACTTCCGGTACCGCCACGATTCCCTTAATCCAGGCGACTGCTTTGTCCAGGCCTTCCTTGGAAGGACTGAAAATACTGATCTCACCCTGGTTATCCACTTCCTCCAGATTGATCGTAGCCCCTGTTTCTCTCTGTATTTCCTGGATGATCTTACCACCTGGCCCAATTACGGCACCTATGAATTCCTTATCGATAAATATTTTTTCCATTCTCGGCGCATGCGGTTTCACTTCCGGCCTGGCAGCAGGAATACATGCATACATGGCATCAAGGATATGCAGTCTCCCTTTGCGTGCCTGTTCGAGGGCTTCCCGCATGGTATCCATACTGAGCCCGTCGACTTTGATATCCATTTGCACGCCGCAGATACCATCGCGGGTTCCGGTTACTTTAAAATCCATATCGCCCAGGTGATCTTCATCACCCAGAATATCTGTAAGTACCGCGTATTTATGATCTGTAGTTCTGGAGATCAGCCCCATCGCCACCCCGCCACGTGTTTATTAAAAGGCACCCCGGCATCCATCAGTGCGAGTGAGCCGGCACAAACGGTTGCCATTGAAGAAGATCCGTTGGATTCCAGTACATCACTCACTATACGGACCGTATACGGATAATCCTTGCCCGGCATCATCTTTTTCAAAGAACGCATGGCCAGGTTACCATGACCCACTTCCCGGCGTGCAGGGCCGCGCATCATTTTTACTTCACCCGTTGAGAAGGGAGGAAAATTATAATGCAGGATGAATTTTGAATAATCCGATTTGGCGGCACTTTCCACGAGGAGTTCATCCAGCGGTGTGCCGAGGGTAACGGTAGTTAAAGGACTGGGTTTCGCCTCTGGTAAATAATGCGGATCCATGCGGAGTAGGTAATGGATCGGTTTCCATAGCCAGAGGCCTTACCTGGTCCAGCTTACGGCCATCGAGGCGTATCCTTTCATCCACAATCATATTGCGGACGATTTCCCACTGCAGGTCAGCGTAATACTTTTTTGCCAGTTTTTTATCCGTGTCGGTTGCTTCAGCGCCCAGGCTTTCGATGAGTTCTTTTTTCAACTGGTCAAAAGCTTCGCTACGTTCATGTTTGCTGCTGCCGGCTTTGGAGATCTGGTAAATTTTATCTTTGGTGAAGGCTTTTACTTTTTCGTGCAGCTCCTCGTTTGTTTCCGGTTTTTTATAATCTCTTTTTTCTTTGATGCCCACTTTATTCACGGAGTTCATGTTGCGCCCTTATTTGAACACCAATGGAATCATGAGCCACCTCGAGTGCCCGGACTAAATCATCTTCACTGCATTCATTGGCTTCACCTTCCACCATCATCAGGTTTTTTTCTGTTGCCGCGATCAGGAATTCCAGGGAAGAAGCTTTCCAGCTGTGTACGTGTGGGATTGACAATGAATTTTCCGTCCACTTTGGCAACCCGTACTTCACTGATCACTTCCTTAATGGGAATATCAGAAACGGCGAGTGCAGCCGAAGCAGCCAGTCCGGCCAGGGCATCGGGCATGATTTCAGAATCACTGGAAACAGGGTAACCAGCACCTGGACATCGCAGAGATAATCTTCCGGGAATAAGGGACGCAGGGCCCGGTCTATTAAACGACTGGTAAGTACTTCATAATCGTTGAGGCGGGCTTCTCTTTTAAAGAAAGAACCGGGAATTCTGCCCGCAGAAGCAAATTTTTCCTGATAGTCCACGGAAAGCGGGAAAAAATCCTGTCCTTCCCGTGGTTCTTTATTAGCGACAACAGTAGCCAGAATAATGCAATTTCCCTGACGCAGGGTTACGGCTCCATCTGCCTGGCGGGCAAGTTTTCCGGTTTCTATGGCAATGGGCAATCCTTCACCGGTCGTAAAGGTTACACTAAAAGGCTGTGATAACATAATAATCGTTTGATAATAAATCGGTCTGAACGGTAAACAGGCGGGTTTCTGTAACGGTTAGTAACGATAATGAATGCCAGCTTTCTGAAAAAATGATTCCCAGCTTCTAGGCCGGGAATCCGTTTATTTTCTGAGACCGATTTTTTCGATCAGCTGGCGGTAATTTTGAAGGTCGTTGTTACTCAGGTAAGTCAACAGTCTTTTTCTCTTACCTACCAGCTGCATCAGCCCGCGGTGTGTAGAGAAATCTTTTTTATTTTCCTGAAGGTGCTCGGAAATCCGGTTGATCCGTTCAGTCAATAAAGCGATCTGCGCTTCGATGGATCCGGTATTTGTTGCGTTCGCTCCGAACTTTGTGAAGAATTCTGCTGTTTTTTCTTTAGTCAAATAAGGCATCTCATATTTTTTAAGGCATCCAGATAATATTCTGCTAATTTCGTGCGCGAAGGTAGAGAATTATTTGAGAATTATGACGTTTTGAGTGAAAATCGCCTGTTTAAGGGTACACCCAACCTAATATGGCATCCTACCTGTATCCGATTGAAGAAAAAGTTGATTATCGTGACGGTCATTTCCGACCTGGTCACCGACTACCGCGTGCATAAAGCCTGCCAGACCCTGCATGCAGGAACGGATACCAGGTATTGCTGATCGGAACCGGAAAAAACAGATAGTCTGGCAAACTAAAAGACTCGTGATTATCAGACAGATAGGATAACAATGTGGTTTAGGGGCTCTGCCTTTTTCTATGCAGAATTCAATATCAGGCTGTTTTTCAAACTCTGATCAAAGCCAGGGCCGACATTTACCTGGGCAATGATCTGGACGTGATGCCGGCCACTATGCTCATTGCCCGCCTGTAAAGAAAAGCCCCTGGTATACGATAGTCATGAATATTTCCTGGGAATGGCAGGAATGGAACAGAAAGCCCACCGGCCGTTCAATATGGAAGTTTATCGAAAGCCGGGTTTTTTCAGAGCTGAAGTATATGTATACTGTATCGGAGTCCATCCGGAACCTCTACCGCCGTGATTATCATAAAAAATTGTTATGTTGTTCGCAACATTCCCGATGCTGCGCTCCCCGCTACCCCGACCTCACCCCTGAAGAAAAGAGTCTGGATCGAATCCATTGACCGGAAAATTCCGGAAAACAAAAACCTGCTGATATTTCAGGGTGCCGGCATCAATGAGATCCCGCGGAGCAGAGGAACTGGTTTATAGCTATGCTTTTCCTGGATGCAGCCGAATTTCATCTATTGATTATAGGCGGAGGCGATGTATTTGAAAAACTAAAAAAAATAATTGAGCAGAATCAGCTGGCTGAAAAAATCACCCTGATTCCAAAAGTCCCGTTTGCCAGTATTGGAACATTTCACCCGTAGGGCCGCGTTGGGATTATGCGATTGACAAGCCTGCCGTACTCAATCACAAATACAGCCTCTCCAATAAATTATTCGAATACCTCCATGCAGGCGTGCCTGTGCTTGTCAGCAGGCTCGTCGAACAGGAAAGAATTATCAACGAGTATGAGGTGGGTGGTTTTATTGACGATTTTCACCCGGAGCATATAGCCCAAAAAATAAAAGAGATCTTTGCGGATCCGGAACGGTTGAGCCGGTGGAAACAGAACACCTTACGCGTCCGGGAAGAACTGAACTGGGAAAATGAAAGCAAAATACTTACGGATATTTTTAAACAAGTAGAAAAGAATCGGTTAATCATTAGATGGAAGACCGGCGACTGCATATCGTTTGCCATGATGTTCCTTATCCGCCGGACTATGGCGGTGTATTCGACCTGTATTATAAGATCAGAACCCTGCATGAAGAAGGAATTCAGATGCACCTGCATTGTTTTACCAACACCAGGGAGGAACAACCTATATTGAAAACACTTTGTGAACAGGTGTATTATTATCGAGCGAAAACAGGCCACAAAGGATTATCCCACCAGCTTCCTTATATCGTTTGTTCCCGATCCAGTCCCGAATTACTGGAAAGACTTTTGCAGGATGAAGTATCCGATTCTGCTGGAAGGCGTTCATAGCACTTACCTGTTGCAGGACAACCGTTTTGCAGGAAGAAAAATATTCCTGCGCCTGCACAATGTGGAATCGGTTTACTACAGGCAACTTGCAAGCAGCAGCAGTTCCTGGTTTAAAAAGCTTTATTATCTACATGAAAGTGCGGTATTGAGAAAATATGAAACGCGGATCGCTTCCAATTGGCCGCTGCTGGCTGTTACCCAATCTGATGCCGACCTGGCTGCGGTCATTTACCAGTCAAAAAATATACGCGTCGTCCCGGTCTTCCTTGCCGTTCCAGCAAATTGAATCACCCCAGGGAACGGGTTGTTATTGTTTGTATCATGGAAATTTGTCGGTGGATGAAAATGAAAAGGCGGTGATCTGGCTATTGGAAAGAGTATTCCGAGATCTTTCAATCCCTTTCCTGGTAGCAGGTAAAAATCCCGGTCCGAAACTTTACCGGGCGGTGTCAAAGTTACAAAAATTGCTGCATGGTTCCTGATCCAAGCGACCAGGAATTAAAGGATATCATTTCAAAAGCCCAGATCCATGTGATTCCTTCTTTTAACCGCACAGGCATTAAACTGAAATTACTGAATGCGCTTTTTAACGGGCGGCACTGTGTGGTGAATGCGGAGGCCGTGGAGGGAACCGGTCTGAAGGAAGTTTGTCACCTGGCGGAAGGGGCCGGTGAATTTAAGATGGTCATTGAGAACACTTTATGAACGACCCTTTACTTTCCTTGATCTGCAGTGGCGACGGGAAAAATTACAGAGTCAATATAACAATCACCAGACTGCCAGCCGCCTTATATCACAGATATGGTAGCATTGTCGAATACTTTTCCTTTTTCTGTCCGAAGGTCCGTGCAGGGAATTTACTAACCACACGGTAATCATGAGTCGCCATGACCACGGTGGTTCCATATTCCCTTGAGATCTGAAATAAAAGCTGCATGATTTCATCGGAGGTCTCAGGATCCAGGTTACCGGTGGGTTCATCAGCCAGGATGAGCTTGGGGGAATTCAGCAGGGCCCTTGCGATGTCGACCCTTTGTTGTTCTCCACCGCTCATTTCATAAGGCATTTTAAAACCCTTCGATTTCAGACCGACTTTATCCAGCACATCATTGATTTTTTCATCCATAAGCTTTTCATCCTTCCAGCCGGTAGCCTTCAAAACAAATTTTAGATTATCGATCACGTTTCTGTCAGTCAGCAGTTGGAAGTCCTGGAATACCACACCCAGGTTTCTGCGCAGGTACGGAACTTTTTTCCAGGTCATTTCCCGAAGATTAAACCGGCTACTGTTCCCTCCCCTTCCCGCATCGTCAGATCCCCATACATGGTTTTCAGAAGACTTGATTTACCGGTTCCGGTTTTACCCACCAGGTACACGAATTCTGCCTTATTCACTACAATATTTACATTTTCCAGGATCAGGGCGTCTGACTGATAAATATTTACATTTTTGAGTTCAACAATTGCTTCCGCCATATTTCAAAGTTAAAGGGCCAGTCCGAATCGGCAATGGATAAATTCATGACAGGAATACTTGCATCTGAAAAATAAATAGGATATCTTAACGTTAAGATCCAATCCACGAAAACCGAAAAATGCTTCCATGAAATCCGCCCACAAGCCATTCCTCGCCATTGTTGTCATAACCGTAATCATGCCCTTACGGTCTGATGGCCATTATCGGGTCCTGAATAATCAATCACAGGCTCACTTCATATACCGGACTGAACAGGTATAGTTTTCCTGAGCGCAATTCCGGCGCATTCAATTCTTTTACGGATCTGTTTTCCCCGTTTAAAAATTTTCCCATCTGATGTTTTAAACTGCGCCCCTTCCAGGGATATCTTCTACCAGTACGTGTTTTATCTCTTGCATCATAGTTTTTCAACACCCTGGTGAGATTGACGTCAGAACAACTGCTGGCCGGCAGGTCATGCAATGGATTTCAGAAGAGCCTTGTGCAGATCGCCGGGAAACAGTTTCAGGTGTATAAAATCTTCCAGCACGAGACGGTAGGCAAGTTTCCATTCCTTGCCGTGCGAACTCACCCGGTTTCCGTATTGCTGAAAGGTGATCAGGTGACCGATTTCGTGGATGAGCGTGATCAGGAATGCGTATTTATTCAGGCTGCCATTTACACTGATCCGGTGGTTATTGGACCCGGTCGCATGCCGGTAATCTCCCAAGAATACTTTTTCGGTTGCGGGTAATGGTAAGATGCACTTTATACCGATGCAGATACTCGAGAAGTTTCTCTGATGCGCCGTCAGGCAGATAATTGTCCAGGTAAGTAAGTGGTGCTTCCTTTTTAGGCATTTTACTTTTTGCTCTGTTTCAGCACTGCGCGCACTTCAATAACCGTATAGAGAATATACAATCCGAAGACTGCCAAAAAGCGCTGGTCTTATTGACATTCTTTTTATAGATGCGATATAAATAAAGGCCGCGAATGGCAAGAACAAAAAATTTCAGGAGAAAAGATCCATAAATCAAGTCCGCAGAAAAACCTGGGTATTTTTGTCAGTAAGTGCCTCAAAGTCATGCGACACGGAACATACCCCAACAATAAAAAGAATCAGGTTGCCCTATATATAACACCTGGTAGTTCAATCCGCCGTCCCGGCCTGAAATGGCTGAGCCACAAAATCAGGAATGGCGTTCAGCCAGCGGAAAAGATAAAACAATGGGAGAGGAAGGCTGAGGGACCGGGTCCGATAGGCATGCAGTTATTATCGGCGCAAAAATAATCCTTTTAGGCTTAAGGCCTAAAGATTAAGGCTTTAAAGCGAGAGCCTGGAATAAAAACATCCTTATGGATGTAAAAACCCGTCATTTGTTAAGATCCCGAGGGACAAATGCCAGAATGCAGAGGCGGTTAAGAAATAATAAATCTTTTCAGCATGAAGTCACGCTCGCACAACCGTTAAGTTTAGCCTCCTGCGTTAAGCTTTAAGCCTACATCAGGAAATAGCCAAGACTGGGTGTTTTCAGATAATCATCTTTATGGGCAGAAGAACCAGATTTCCGGTCGTTGGAAACGGCCGGTTCCTGAATCATATGACATTGTCCATTGAAATTGGCAGCCGGCTCTATTTGCAGCTTGGCGGCATGCAGATTACCATTGACCAGCGCAATTGCTTTTCAGCTGGAGCAGTTCCTTCACTTTGATGGTGCCGGTTACTTTACCCATGATATCTGCATGCTGGCCACTGATGTCGCCTTCAACCACACCGTTTGCACCGATGATAACTTTGGACAGAACAGATGATATTACCCACCAAGTTCCGTCAATTCGGAGATCGCCGCTGCTGGTAATATCGCCTTTCAGGGAAGTTCCGCTGCCGATGAGACTGGCGCTGCCGGATAGGTACAAGAGATTCAGTCGCTTCAGATTTGGATTTGCTATTAAACATTGGTATCAGATTTTAATCGTCAATTTTTTCCGCTTTCGGAATTTTAAGCACCGTTGTGTCCGTTTTTACTGAACTGCTGCCCTCCAGCACATTTCTCAGACTTTGGAAATACTGATCCCGGTACCTCATTTCCTGCTCTAACGAATCAGTACGTATTTTTAGTTCACGTAACTCCTTAGTATTATTTAAATCTCCATAACCCGGAATATAAAGCTTTAATGGAGTAAACACAATTAAAGCCACTGTAAGCCCGGTAAGTAACACAAAAACCGTGCTGAGAAATACATATACACTCAGGCGTGAAAGTTTGAAAGTGACCACTTCTTCATAGGTGTCGTCGTTCATCACTACCAGCCTGTACCGGTTTTGCAATCTTTTCAAAGTGGAATTGGCATCGAATTTGGCCATAAGGGGATATTGCAGTCTAAAGATAACAAGTTATTGGTTTGCAGGTTAAAACAGCCTTAAATTGACGGATTTTTAAAATAAAATGACGGGTTTATCAGTTAATAACAATTTAGTTTGCATGGGAATCCTAAAGGACGAAGGGTGAAACGGATCGTTACCTCAGCTTATATGCTTTGTCTTTTTTCTTTTACCTGAACGGATCCGGCCAGGTAGGGATTGAGTATGATCTTAAGAAACCGGCAAAGTACGAAAACCGCACCCTGGGTTATGAGAAAACCACCGAAACCAAGTGGAACGTTCCCCGCCAGCTGATCCAGAACAGTATTACCCATTATAATTTTTATTTCAACGCCAATAATAAGTTGAACGACGTGCTGGTCCGAATGCCAAAGCCCAGTTCAGAGAAGACTATACCCGGCTTCTTCCTTTTTACAATTATTCACTGGAGACCACGTCGAGGGATAAACGCAACCTGGATTCCGTTATTGACAAAGTGAATACAGCCATCCTTCTGCGCGATATGCGGAACAACTGGACCGACAATTTATACATGCTGATGGGCAGGGCTTATTTTTATAAGAACAACCTGGATTCAGCCCGTATCCTTTTTCAGTTCGTGAATTATGCATTTGCTCCCCGGGACAAGGACGGATATCCGATCCCCATCGGAAGTAACCAGGAAGAAGGCGGCAATTCTTTTACTATTGCTACCAATGAAAAAACAAATATTGTAAAGAAAACCTTCAGCCAGCCGCCCAGCCGGAACGAATCTTTTATCTGGCTGATACACACCTATATCCAGCAGGAACAACTCGATCACGGGGCCGTGCTGATAGAAGTACTCAAACAGGATCCGAATTTTCCTGATCGTTTAAAACCCGCCCTGCATGAAATGCAGGCTTTGTGGTTTTATAAAATAAAACAGTGGGACAGTGCTGCTTTTCATCTGATTCTTGCGCTGGACAATACAACCGAACCCGGTGAACAGGCGCGTTGGCAATTTCTGATTGGCCAGCTGTATGAACTTGCCGGCAAACCGGCTGAATCAAAAACCTGGTTTGAGAAATCATCTTCCCGTACACTGGACCCGGCCCTTGAAGTATATGCCCGCCTGAATGCCATCCGGCAAGAACCAGGGGAATGGCGCAAACGCGGGAATTATATTCAGAAAAACCTGGATGCCCTCCGGCGCATGGCGAAGAAAGGAAATATATGAGCCTTATCTGGATGTGATTTATTATGTGGAGGCTGAAATGGAACTCGAAAGAAATAACAAGGCGGCTGCCGCGCGTATTATTTCAAAAAATGTATTGATCATGCAACGGACAGGGATATAACCGGGACCGCGCATTCCTGAAACTCGGATGGATATTCATGAGATGAGAAAATGTATCCCGAGGCCAAATATGCATATGACAGCGTCAAGTGAACAATGATCGGCAGATTGCGGATTCCCTGAAAATATTGCTGGACCGAAAACAGGCGCTCAGCCGGATCGTTCCGCAGATCCTGATTATTCAAAGACAGGACAGTCTCCAGCGCATCGCTGCCATGACCCCTGCGGATAGGGATTCCTATATTAAAAAAATGCTGCGTGCCATCCGAAAACAGCAGGGCCTGGCTGATGAAGATAATGGCGTCGAATCCGGTGGTTATGGTTTCAATACAAATAACCCAAATACCAATATGTTCAACACCGGTTCGACCGGGGAATGGTATTTTTATAACCAGGGACTGAAGGCAAAGGGATACAACGATTTCAAATCCAAATGGGGGAACCGGCCCAATGTAGATTACTGGGAAGCACAGTCCATGATCAATAAACAGATCACCGGTCCCGCACCGGCAGGTAACCTGCGCCAGAATGGTGCTGAAACGGCACCCGCTGTCGCCCCGGCTGCGCAACTTACTGCACAAAGCCTGCTGGAGGCCGTCCCGCTCACGCCTGAAAAACTGAAGAAGTCAAAGGACTCTGTGGAAAATGCACTATTTGCGCTTGGTAAATCTCTGCAGGATTATATTCCTGATTACCGCAATGCCATCAACATATATGATAGCCTGGAAAACCAATTTCCCGAAACCCGGTTTTACCAGGAAGCCCTGTACAATCAATATTATTGTTATATCCATCTCAATGATTCACTCAATGCAGCCCGGATACTGGCGCTGATGAAACAAAAGTTCCCTTCAGGCCGGTATATTTCCCTGATTGAAAACCCGCCGAAAGGACCCGAAGACCTGCCCATACGCACCCAGGCAACCCGGGCCTACGAAAAAGTATATGAACAGCTGATTGAAGGACATTTTGATGAAGCCGCTGCCGGAAAACTGAAGCTGGACAGCATGTATGGTGAAAAATACTGGACGCCCCAGTTATTATATATTGAAGCACTTTATTATATCCATTACCGGTACGATAGTATCGGGAAGGTGACGCTGAATAAGATCATCACCAAATACCAGGGCAGCCTCATGGCGGCAAAGGCCAAGAATGTGCTCCGGGTTTTGAATGAGCGGGAACGTATAGAAAATTATCTGAGAAATCTGCATGTGAGCCGGATGCCGGAAGACAGTATCGCCCGCGTGGCCAACGGGAATGAACAACCGAAAATAGTTGATTCGGCGGCAGCGAAAGCCAAGTCTGTGAATGCTGAAAAATTAAAAAGAGACAGCAACCAGGTCGCCATAAATATGCCGGACCCTGCCCGGTTAAAAAGGCAGGCGCTGTTTGTCTCGCCCTTTACCTGGACGCCCGGCAAACCACAGGCCGTGGCATTGGTCATGACAAAAGTGGACCCGGTATATGTTACCGAATCAAAAAATGCATTCGACCGGTATAACCGTGAAAATTTCTATGGAAAAAATTATGAAACCAGCCAGCTGGCACTCAGCGATACGACCAAGATGATGGTTATACATGGATTTGATGATGCGTCGGCGGCCATGGCATACCTGGATAAGGCCGGCAATGCGGCACCGCGTGAAATTATTCCCTGGCTCCCGGCAAATAAATATTTCTTCATCGTTATCGATGATCAGAACCTGGAAATACTGAAAGTAAATAAGGACATACCCTTGTATAAGAAATTCTTATCGGTCTATGCCCCCGATAAATTTCCACCGGCCAAATAATGTCTTAAATTGAATTCTCTGTTTTAAAATAAAAATATGCAAAAGGCAAACCCGATATTCTGGAAGATTTTTTTTGGAGGTCTTGGCGCCTTTATCCTCTTACTGGTACTAATAAATTTTGGAGCTTTTGGACCGCTTCCATCCTTAAAGGAACTGGAAAACCCTTCCATCATGCTGGCATCAGAAGTATATGCTGACGACGGAACCCTGATGGGGAAGTATTATAAGGACAAAAGCAACCGGAGCAATGTGGAATACCATGATATTTCCAGGAATGCGATCAATGCCCTGCTTTCAACAGAAGATAAAAGATTTTACGAACATTCGGGTATCGATGGTATGGGCGTGCTGCGCGCGGTCGTAAAACTTGGGCAGGCCGGGGGCGGCAGTACCATCACGCAGCAGCTGGCCAAATACATGCTGGGCCAGGGCTCCCGGAATATGGCCCGGCGCGGAATTGAAAAACTGAAGGAATGGATTACCGCTGTGCGTCTTGAAAGAAATTTCACCAAGGAAGAAATCCTCGCCTTATACCTGAATGCCGTTCCTTTTGGCGACAACGTATACGGCATCCGGAATGCCAGCCGCACGTTTTTTCAGAAAGAGCCCGACCAGCTAACCGTGGATGAAGCTGCCATGCTCATTGGTATGTTGAGTGGTAATACCTTGTATAACCCCAGGAAAAATCCAAAAGCCGCCATCGAGCGCAGGAATACGGTAATTAACCGGATGGTGGAAAGTAATTTCCTGACTGAAGAACAGGGGCGGAATTATAAGTTGAAACCCATCGATCTCTCCAATTATAAAAAGCTGGATGAAAATAACGGGCTGGCACCCTATTTCCGGGATGTGATCCGGGACGATTTGAAAAAATGGTGTAAGGATCATAAAAATCCCGCTACCGGTGAATCCTATGATCTGTATGAAGACGGACTGCGGATCTATACCACCATCAATCCCCGCATGCAGCTGTATGCAGAAGAAGCAGTGGCCAAACAGTTGCCCGGCCTGCAAAAAGTACTCAATACACAACCCGCGATCCGCAGGGGATTGGTATGGAAGGAACATTCCAATATCCTGGAGTCCCTGATCCGGCACACAGAACGGTGGCAAAATATGGAAGACGATGGTATACCGGCAGCTGAGATCCGGAAATCCTTTGATCAGCCCGTTCAGATGAAGGTTTTTGCCTGGAACTCACGGCGTGAAACGGATACGGTGATGACTCCCCTGGATTCCATTAAATACAATCACCAGATGATGCAGACCGCCTTCCTGGCCATGGATCCGATGAGTGGTGCGGTGAAAGCATGGATCGGCGGTATTGACTTCAAGACCTATAAATTCGACCATGCCAACCTGAATACCAAACGCCAGGTAGGGTCGTCCATCAAACCCCTGCTGTATGCCGATGCGATAGAAGATGCCGGCTTCACTCCGGAATCACCGATTCCAAACGAAGCTCAATATTTTGACGGCTTTGGACTTGTGCCCGCAGCAGGTAAATGTGGTGGTCGCGGGGAAGTGGTAAGTATGGCCAGCGCCCTGGCTTATTCATTAAACTGTGCATCCGCCTATATCATGAAGCAGGTGACTCCAAAACAATTTGTCGATTTTTTGAAAAATATCAATATCAAATCCAAACTGGAACCCTATCCTTCCATTTGCCTGGGTGCTGTTGAAATTTCCCTGTATGAAATGATCTGGGGCTACACCATGTTCCCCTCTGGTGGATTCAGTACCAAACCCTATTATATTTCCCGGATAGAAGATAAAAACGGGAACATCCTTGACCGTTTTGATACGGAAAGAAAAGAAGTGATCAGCCAGAATACCGCCTATACCATGTGCCGGATGATGCAGGGTACCGTCGATATCGGTACGGCATCCGGCATGCGGGACCGCCTGGGTATTGCCGAAATGGGCGGTAAAACAGGAACCACCCAAAACAATACCGACGCTTGGTTCATGGGTTACACGCCGCAGCTATTGGCGGGTGTTTGGGTTGGCTGTGATGATAACTTTATCCGGCTGGATGGCGGCCTGGGAGAAGGTGGCCGGGCGGCTCGTCCCATCTGGGAATATTTCTATGCAAAGACAGCTGCCGACAAAGATGTTGGGCTGAACCGGAAAGCCCGGTTCGTTCAGCCGGAAAATATGAAGTCAGACATGATGTACGATTATATGAACATCATAGATAAAACACCTCCACCCGGTGCAGAAGGAGATAACCAGGGAAATGGCAATGCCAGCCAATACCTGGATACGAGCTCACCACATGTGCCCGTGGATTCAAAACTTACCCCGGATGAACAACATATTCTCGATGAAGCCAACGGGGGTAAAAAAAAAGCTGACCCCGTAAACTATGAAAAACCGCCAGAGGAAAAAAAGAAAAAGGGGTTTTTCAGGCGGCTGTTCGGGGGGAAGTAGTGCCGATGGGAGCATTTAGGAATTTGGAAATGAAGTGAAAAGGATCAGTACCTATGATATCCTGAATTGCGCATTCCTGCAATTTGAATCAGTTTAATCGTAACGAACCGGTTCCCGATAACAAACAAGATTGAAAAAGAAAAAGCCCGCCAAAAGCGGGCTTTCATTTTACAGGTTGCGAAGGGAGGGTTCGAACCTCCGTCCGCCAGCTGGCGGATATGAGCCCGAATTAAGGTTTATGTATCATCCCCCTGATGAACGCTCTCCCCCTGGCTGACTTCAGTTCCTTTTCACGATTCATAGCCGATTCTTTTAAATCATATTCTTCTGAATACAGGATGACCCATGGCCTGTATTTCGTGGTCCATCCCTTTTTACCCAGCACATTATGAAATAGAAATCGAACCCTCAGGTTGCTTGTGAAACCAATATAAATCTTATCAAATCCAGCGGAATAAAGCACGTAGACCGTAAACATAAAAAGGCTCTTTATGAGCCTTTAATATGATACTGCGTTGCGAAGGGAGGGTTCGAACCTCCGTCCGCCAGCTGGCGGATATGAGCCCGAATTAAGGTTTATGTATCATCCCCCTGATGAACGCTCTCCCCCTGGCTGACTTCAGTTCCTTTTCACGATTCATAGCCGATTCTTTTAAATCATATTCTTCTGAATACAGGATGACCCATGGCCTGTATTTCGTGGTCCATCCCTTTTTACCCAGCACATTATGAAATAGAAATCGAACCCTCAGGTTGCTTGTGAAACCAATATAAATCTTATCAAATCCAGCGGAATAAAGCACGTAGACCGTAAACATAAAAAGGCTCTTTATGAGCCTTTAATATGATACTGCGTTGCGAAGGGAGGGTTCGAACCTCCGACCTTCGGGTTATGAGCCCGACGAGCTACCGCTGCTCTACTTCGCGATGTGGATTGCAAATTTACGATCATAACGGCTACCTTCCAAACTAATGTTTTAATATTTAACTTTAAGGAATGAGAAGTATTTGCCGGCTCGCGATAATTTTCATTTTCTGCGCCTGTAATCAAATCAAACAAACCGACGACAACCTCTATTCCAGGCATCTCCAGCGCAATGTGAAGCTACATATCCTGCATACGCCTCCTCCTTCGGACCGGACATTATATAACCTGCTCATCCTGAACGACGGGCAGAACATGGATTCATTACGCGTGAAAGAAACCATGGACAGCCTGTATAAAGCAGGAAAAATATTACCCCTGGTGATCATCGGCGTGGAAGCCGGCGACCGGATGAAAGAATTTGGAGTGACAGACAAACCCGATTACCTGGGTCGCGGCAATAAAGCCGGTTTCTACGATGCGTTTATCATTAATGAACTGTACCCCTATGCCAAAAAAAATTCCGGTGTACGGAAATTTCAGACTGTTGTGATAGCCGGATGCTCCCTGGGTGGACTCTCCGCATTTGATATTGCCTGGAATCACCCGGATAAAATCAGCAAAGTGGGTGTATTGTCGGGTTCTTTCTGGTGGCGGGATAAGGCTTCAGAAGACAGCAGTTATTCTGACGAGAAAAACAGGATCCTGTTTTCCAAACTGAAAGCGTCCAGAAAAAAACCGGGATTACAGTACTGGTTTTATGCCGGCGCTGCGGAAGAAAAGGGGGACCGGGATCACGACGGTATCATCGATGTGATAGATGACACCAAAGACATCATCAGCCTTTTGGAGAAGAAAAATATTGTACCGGCAGATGGAATAGTATATACAGAATCCCCAACAGGTGTTCATAATTATAGCAGCTGGAGCTCCGTGTTTCCGCAGTTTTTGGTATGGGCCTTTCCGGTTGGCCGTTAACGGATGACCGATGACCGTAGATTGCAGGCTTGGGTCCTTAAATCATTTCCCTTTCAAGAACCGTGTTACGCGTATTTCTTTTATTCGCAAATTCCTTGGCGGCTTTAATAAAATGCACAAAAACAGGATGTGGATTTTCTACGGAACTTTTGAGTTCCGGATGGTATTGAACACCGATGAAGAAAGGATGCTCCGGTAATTCTATGATTTCTACCAGTCCGTTTTCCGGGTTTTTACCGCTGGCGATCATCCCCGCTTCTTCAAACTGTTGCAGGTATTCATTATTGAATTCATATCTGTGCCGGTGTCTTTCTGAAATCAGTGATTTTCCATAAATGGATTTTGCCAGTGTTCCGTTTTCTAATACGCATGGATAGGCACCCAGGCGCATGGTGCCCCCCTTGGCTGTAATCTTTTTCTGGTGTTCCATCAGATCAATTACCGGTGTTGGCGTATCGGCCTGCATTTCGGTGGAATGGGCCCTGGTAAGTCCGAGTACATTCCGGGCAAATTCTATAACAGCCATTTGCATACCCAGGCAGATGCCGAAGAAAGGCAGTTTATTTTCCCGGGCATACTTCACCGCCGTGATTTTCCCTTCAATACCCCGGTGACCAAATCCGGGCGCTACCAGCAGTCCGTCCAGGTTACCCAGTTTCTCCGCCACATTTTCGTTTGTGATGGATTCACTGTGCACATTCATGATTTGCACCTTACATTCGTTCATTGCGCCGGCATGTACAAAAGATTCCAGGATCGATTTATAGGCATCCTGTAATTCAATATACTTACCGATCAGGCCGATGGTAACTTTTGATTTGGGGTGTCGGAGTTTATCCAGGAACTCTCTCCATTTTGTAAGTTCTGCATCCTGGAATTGGGTGATATTCAGTTTTTTCAGGCAGATCAGGTCCAGTTTTTCCTTCATCATCGTAATCGGCACTTCATAAATCGAGGAGGCATCCGCAGCTTCGATCACCGCTTCCACTTTCACATTACAGAACAAAGCAATTTTTTTACGGATTTCCGGAGTAAGAGGCTCTTCCGTTCTGCAGACAATCACATCGGGGGTTACTCCTTCCTGGCTGAGCATGCGTACGCTGTGCTGTGTGGGTTTTGTTTTTAATTCCTTTGCTGCTTTCAGATAAGGGATCAGGGTCAGATGAATCACCACCACATCTTCTTCGGGCAATTCCCACTGCAACTGGCGCACGGCTTCAATAAAAGGAAGGGATTCGATATCACCCACCGTTCCGCCCAGTTCTGTAATGATCACATCATACTCATCCCGTTGCCCCAGGAGAAGCATTCTTCTTTTTATTTCATCGGTTATATGCGGAACCACCTGAACGGTCTTTCCCAGGTATGCGCCTTCCCGTTCTTTATTGATAACCGTTTGATAAATTCTTCCAGTGGTAACATTATTGGCCTGGGAAGTAAATATATTCAGGTAGCGTTCATAATGGCCGAGGTCAAGGTCGGTTTCTGCGCCATCCTCCGTTACAAAACATTCCCCGTGCTCATAAGGATTCAATGTTCCCGGGTCTACATTTATATAGGGGTCAAATTTCTGAATCGTTACCCGCAGGCCTCTGGCCTGTAATAATTTAGCCAGGGATGCTGCGATAATCCCTTTCCCCAGCGAAGAAGTAACACCTCCGGTAACAAAAATAAATTTGGCCATAATATTTAAATTAAGACAACTAAAATGCTCAGGAAATTGAAATGATATGACCTGTTGAATTACAGATGAAAAACAGTAACCAGAAGGTCATGCAAACCTACGGCAAATTTTTCAATCGTCCGAAAACGGAAAAGCAGATTGTGGATAAATGGAGTACAGATGCCTGCAGGAAAAATTATTTAACCAGGTTCACCAGCATATATTCCGTGCCTGTCTTGATTTCTGCTGCCGGCTGGTGGAGGTTCGTCATTTTGCCTGTATTGATTAAAGCCGTTTCAGCGGGGTGCTTTTCAGTCTGCCGGATCTTCACCATGTGAAATAAAATGATGGTAAGTATTTCTGCAGCTAATACGAAATGGCTGGATTTGGATTTCATGGTTTAGGTCTGGCTGTATACAGCTAAGTTTATCAGGGTTATCTAACGGTAAATTTCCTCAAATATTTCAGGATTTGCAAGCAGTAAGGCTTCCTTTTTATAACACGGAATTATAACTTACTGGTTATCAATATGTATTTTAATCCTGCCCGATTTTCTGATAACTGGCTACCAATCCTTTTATCAGGGAGGAGCTAAAACCCTGGTGTTCCATTTCATTGAGTCCGGCGATGGTACAGCCCTTGGGGGTAGTCACTTTATCGATTTCCTGTTCCGGATGGGTTTGCTTTTTCAGGAGCAGTTCCGCAGCTCCTTTTACGGTTTGGGCAGCGATCAGGCTTGCCGTTGCGGCATCAAATCCTATTTCAATGCCGCCCTGGATATTGGCCCGGATATAGCGCATGGCGAAAGCCGTTCCGCAGGCGCCCAGAACGGTAGCCGCATCCATCAGTTTCTCATCAATTTTCACCGCACTGCCGAGCTGGTTGAAAATTTCCAGTATTTCCTGGAACTGTTCAGGGCCCAGATCCTTACCGGCCAGGCAGGTCATACTTTCCCTGATGGCAATCGCTGTATTGGGCATGGCGCGTACGATAGGGATTTGATCCGGGACCAGGGCGGAAAGCTGTTGAATGCTCACGCCGGTGACAACGGAAACCAGGGTATGTTTCTCCTTTTTAAAAGAATCTCTCAGCCTGGATAATACTTCATTTACCTGGAAAGGCTTTACCGCCAGGATGATCAGTCCGGCATAATGGAGTGCATCTTCATTATTTTTACTGACCATGACTCCTTTTCTTTCCAGCGCATTCAGTTGGTCAATCGAACGGCGGGTGATCAGGATATGACCGGGATTGATAAATCCGCTTTGGATCAGTCCTTCTGCGATGGCCATGCCCAGGTTTCCTCCCCCGATGATGCCTATTTTATTGATCATGTGTCAGTAGTAGTTATTGGTTAGCAAGATAATTTTTTACATAATCCGTTACACCGGCTTCCAGCGAATAAAAGGGTTCCTTATAACCGGCATTTCCAGTTTTTCCATACGGGCTTCGGTAAAATACTGGTATTTATCCCGGATATCCTCCGGCATATCGATATAAAGAATTTTCACGGGTTCTCCGGCACCGGAAAAAGTTGCCCGAACGAGGTCTTCAAAAGATCTGGCCCTGCCCGTTCCCAGGTTATATAATACCATGCTCCGGAATTCTTTCAAAATTTTCCATCATCCAGTAACATACTTTTAAAATATCCTTTACGTATATAAAATCCCGCAGCTGCTGGCCATCTCCAAAATCCGGCCGATGGGATTTAAAAAGTTTTACCGTACCGTTATTCCTTATCTGGTTATAAGCATGCCAGATGACACTGGCCATCCTGCCTTTATGATATTCATTGGGGCCGTATACATTAAAGAATTTCAAACCGGCCCAGAATGGCGGATGACTTTGCTGGAGGATCGCCCATTTATCAAATTCATTTTTTGAAATGCCGTAGGGATTCAGCGGTTTAAGATAAAAGGGCAGTTCATGGTCGTCGTTATATCCCAGTTCACCGGAACCATAGGTGGCAGCGGAAGATGCATATACCAGGGGGATTTGTTTGATCAGGCAGTAATCCCATATCTGTTGCGAGTATTCCAGATTCAGCCTTTGATGAACGGAATAGTCAAATTCTGTCGTATCCGTCCGGGCTCCGAGGTGAAAAACAAACCCGATATCCGGCTGCTCCGTTTCAAGCCACTGGAAAAAATCATCCCGTTCAACCCGGTGAATATATTTTTTCCCTTTAAGGTTATTTACTTTATCCAGGCGGCTGAACTCATCTACCAGGATCAGCTGTTCAAATCCCTTTTCATTCAGAAAACCCGTCAGGCAGCTGCCAATAAAACCGGCGGCTCCGGTAATAACAATAACCGAAGATTGGGTTCATGCTTCAATAATTGATTCCATTTCTTTTTCAATTGCTGTATCATAAACCTGTTTCCATTCCCGGATGGAACCCCAGTTTTTTCCGTCTACCTGAAGCATGGAACTGTTTACTTCTCCCAATTTTTCAAAAGGAATCCCGTCCATCTCCAAAATGAATTCAGCAATTTTTTCTTTTTTTACCGAAACCACCACCCTGCTTTGTGATTCGCCGAACCAGTAAGCATCCCGGCGGACGGACACATCCTGGCAGGAAACGGTAAAACCAAGTTCCCGGTGAAAAGCCGCTTTCCGCCAGTGTTACAAACAAACCGCCTTCGGCCACATCGTGTGCAGATTCCACCAGCCGCTTCCGGATCAGGGACAGGAGTCTGGTCTGCAATAAAAATTCTTCTTCCGGATCAAAATACGGGGCCCGGACTGTATTCCACCCCATGCAGGGCATAGAGATATGCCGAGGAATTGATATCGTTCCTGGATTTCCCCAGAAGGAAAATCTGGTCACCGGGCTGTTTAAAAAACAGGGTCATTTTCTGCCGGGTATTTTCCAGTAGTCCCACCATACCGATGGTAGGTGTGGGGTAAACGGCACCTTCCGGATGCTGGTTATAAAAACTTACGTTACCACCGGTAACGGGTGTATCAAATTTCAGGCAGGCTGCCCCCATCCCTTTCACTGCATGCACGAACTGGTAATACACTTCCGGGTCATAGGGATTCCCGAAGTTTAGACAATTCGTAACGCCCAGAGGAGTCGCACCTGAACAAACCAGGTTGCGGGCAGCTTCTGCCACAGCGATCATCGCTCCGGCATAGGGGTCTGCCAGCACATAGCGGCTGTTGCAATCGGTGGTCATGGCGATGCCCTTGGTGGTTCCTTTCACAAGCACGATGGCTGCATCCGAAGGTTCATTGGTGGATGTATTGGCTGCGCCCACCGTACTGTCGTACTGAACACTGATCCACCGCTTGGAGGCAATGGATGGCAGTTTCATCAGTTCTTCTGCAACGGACTTCAGATTTTCTGCTACCGGAATGGAATCCGGATCAAAGGATTTTATTCTGGCGAAGTAGGCCGGTTCGCTGTAAGGGCGGGTATATTGCGGCGCACCCCCGCCCAGCACCAGCTCCTCGGCCGGTATGACGGCTACCGGTTTCCCTTCATGATAAATACTTAATAATTTATCATCTGTTACTTCCCCGATATTCGAACAGGGAAGATCCCATTTATCAAAAATGTCAAGCACCCATTTTTCTTTCCCTTTTTCCACTACGATCAGCATGCGTTCCTGGCTTTCACTCAGCAATAATTCCCAGGCCTTCATGCCCGTCTGGCGGGCTAGGCACTTTATCCAGGTCGATACGCATACCGACACCGCCCTTGGCACTCATCTCCGAGGTGGAACAAATGATACCGGCGGCTCCCATATCCTGCATGCCTATTACAGCGCCGGTTTCAATCACTTCGAGACAGGCTTCCAGTAATTTTTTTTCCTGAAAAGGATCGCCCACCTGAACGGCGGGCAGTTCCTGTACGGATTCTTTGGTAATATTGGCCGACGCAAAAGAAGCCCCGCCGATTCCGTCCTTACCCGTGGCACTGCCCACAATAAAAACCGGATTACCTTTTCCCAGCGCTGTCGCAGAAATGGTTTTACCCTTTTTCACAATACCCACACTCATCGCATTCACCAGCGGATTGGTATGATAACATTCATCAAAATATATTTCACCGGCCACCGTGGGTACGCCGAAACAATTTCCATAATGTCCGATGCCGTGCACCACGCCCGCCAGGAGGTGCTGGGTCTTCGGGTCGTTTAATTTTCCGAACCGGAGGGAATTCAGGGAAGCAATGGGACGGGCGCCCATGGTAAATATATCCCGGTGGATGCCACCGACACCGGTAGCCGCTCCCTGGAATGGCTCTATTGCAGATGGGTGGTTATGTGATTCGATTTTGAAAACCACACCGAGACCGTCGCCGATATCCATGAGTCCGGCATTTTCTTCCCCCGCTTTTACAAGCATTTTTTTCCCTTCGCGGGGAAGCGTTTTCAACCAGCGGATTGAATTTTTATAACTGCAATGTTCACTCCACATGGCACTGAAGGCACAGAGTTCGGTAAAATTCGGAGTGCGGTCCAGTTTCTGGCAAATCAGGTCAAACTCTTCTGCAGTAAGCCGGAGTTGTTCGGCGGTTTTAACGGTAATTTCCATGTTCTTTAGAGAAACCGCAAAATTACGAAGGACACGTTAATCTATTCGATAATTTTACAACCCCATGAAGATTGTTTTCATCCACAACCACCGCGCTTTTTTACCCGAACTCGCTGCCTACCGGTCTTTTTTCCAGGAACAATCCATTGAAACGGATATCGCCGATTACGGGGCAGAAGCATCTTCAGGGGCCGATGTGTACTGGTATATGATGGGCTTTTATCCGCGGTCTTTCGATAAAAAAAAACTGATCATCCATGAATATACTTCCGCATCGGTTCCTCCTTACCGCATGCTGAAGGATTTCCTGAAAAGCAGGATGATCCCACGTCCTCATTTCCGGCTCTACCTGAATGAATATGTACGCGGGCAAATGAACATACACGATGAAGTCCCGTTCGGGTACCGGGATATGGGAATCGGCGACGCTTTTTTTAAACCGGCGGATACCGGCACCAAAGAATATGACTTTATTTATTCCGGAAATCTTTCGGCCCGGAGAAATTTAGAATCCCTGTTACAGGTTTTTGATACAGGCGCTTTAAAACAGCGTTCCATTTTGTTGCTGGGCCATGACGAAAACAGGCTGGCCGAAAAATTCAGGCATTGTAAAAATATTCGTTTCCAGCCGGCTGTTAACTGGGAAGAAGTTCCTGCATTCCTGTCCAGGGCGCGGTTTGCCTTCAATTATATCCCGGACCGGGCGCCCTTCAATGCACAGACCCCGACCAAATTTCTTGAATATGCAGCCATGAAAATACCGGTGATCAGCACCAAATATTATTGGATTTCCGAATTCCAGGAAAGATACGGTGGCAATTATTTTTTATTGAAGGAAGACCTGTCCAATCTCAGCTGGGAACGGGTTAACCGGTTCGACTATACATTCCCGGACCTGAGCAGCTGGCGGTGGGAAGCAAAGATAAAGTCTTCGGGAATCCTCGATTTTCTTCGCCAGGCAAAACCGGGTTTATAGTACTGCCAGTGTTTTATCGTATTCAAGCAGGATACGCTCGATGCCAAAGCGTTCGATGACCCGCTTGCGGCCATTCCTGCCCAGTTCGGCACGCTGGTCCGCACTCAGTGCCATCATTTCTTCCATCCGGGACGCCAGATCCCCGGCATGATTCGGCGCACATAAAAATCCATTAACCCCCTCTTCTACCACTTCCCTGCAACCTGTGTTCCGGGAAGTGATGATGGGAATTTCCATGGCAGCCGCTTCCAGGAGGCTGCGGGGAATTCCTTCATGATAAAATGAAGGGAACACAAAACAGTCGGCCTGCCTGAGAAAAGGCCTTACATCTTTTGCGAATCCGCTATAATGAATAAGTCCCTTTCTTTTCCAATGCCATAATTCCGTTTCCGTAATGGAATCCGGATGGTTTTTTTCAAAAAAACCGATCAGCTCAAAGCGGATGTCCCGGTTTTTATTTTTCAGCATCCGGGCGGCTTCCACATATACAGCGACCCCTTTGGTTTTTAGTAACCGGGTACTCATCAGGAACTGAAAAGCCCGGCTCCGGGCGACCGGTTTATTTGTCTGGGGGAAAAAGTAGGAAGTATTGATTCCTTCTCCCGGCAATATTTTAATCTTCCCGGCGGGGACCAGTTTCCGGCTGGTGAAAACAGCCGCATCCTCCTGGTTGAGAAACCACACTTCACTGGCTTTTTTCAATGACTTGCGATAAAGAACGGATACAATCCGGTTCAGCCAGTTATGCCGGTCAAATGTGTACCCAAGCCCTGTAATAACAGCAACGGATTGAATCCCGCAACCGGCTGCCGCCAGTGATCCATATATATTGGGCTTGATCACGTAATGGAAAATAAAATCCGGTTTCTCTGCCTGGTAGATCCGTTTGAGGGATTTATACAGGAAATAATCCAGAAGCGGGTTCTCGGACCGGTTGTTGAAACGGATGTCCAGGTAAGCACAGCCCGCCATTTCCAGTTCTGCAGCAAATTCATCCCGGGGTGCGATGATGAGTACATCAAAACGCAACAGGAGATGGCGGATGAGATCCATTCGGAAATTATACAGGGACCAGGCACTATTGGCAACAAGAGCAATCTTTTTCTTCTGCTTTTCGGGCTGATTAACGATCATCCGGTGATATTAAATTCAAATTTATAGATTTGGGTAATCAAAATCAGGTAAAGTTCCCATGATGACTTACTTTCTTTTTTTGTTTTACCTGTTTTGCGGAACATTTTTACTGCACCTGATCATCCGGCGTAAAATTTTCCCCTTTACCATTTATCATACCATGTCCGTGGTATTTTTTAAAATATTCATGGGCTGCCTGTACGGATGGGTTTTTCTGCATTATTACGGGGGCGACGATACCTGGAATTTTTTCAATGAATCAAAGGATGAAACCACCCTCCTGTTGCAACATCCCCTGCGGTTCTTCCGGGAATTCTCACCGGCTTATTCTTTAGAGATCACCGGTAATCATGGGTGGGAAGCCATGATATTTTATATCAATCATTTTGAAAGATGGTTCATGATCAAGGGCCTGGCTGTTTTGAATCTGCTGAGCGGAAAAAATTATTATATCGATGTCCTCTGGTTTGACTTTTTAACCATTCCGGGTGCATTGCTTTTATTTAAAATCATGGCCCGTGAGTTTCCCCTCCGTTCCGGTGTTCATTTTATACTGATCTTTTTTATACCCTCCGTTATTTTCTGGTGCAGCGGGATCCGGGCCGAAGCATTGCTGTTTTTAAGTATGACCCTGATGATTTATAACAGTCAGGCCTATGCGCGAAAGCCGGCCGTGAAGAACGTGGCGGGCATCCTGGCGGGTTTTGCCGGATTGCTCCTCATCCGTTACCAGTTCCTGGCAGTTTTCCTGCCTGCATGGATTGCATACGGGATCAGCCTGGGAAAAAAGGAAACCAAATCCGTTTTTTTCAACCGGATTTATCTGGCGGGCATTTTGATCTTCGGGGCGAGTTTATTTATGCCTCCTGCCTACCAGCTTTCCCGGCCCCTGCAAAATACACAGGAAAGCTTTTTACTTCTGCACGGCAATACCCGCTATGCACTGGATACCCTGAAACCCGGACCGGCCAGTTTTCTGAAGATTCTTCCGCAGGCAGTCGCCAACAGCTTTCTGCGTCCCTGGCCCTGGGAAGGTAAAAACCTGCTGCAATCCGTTTCCTCGGTGGAAATCCTTTTACTGATCGCAGGATTTATATATTTTATGGCAGACCCCCGGCGAAAAGCCCAGGTTTCCCATCCCCTGTATTGGTTATTTCTTTTTTATGGCATCAGCCAGTTCCTCCTGATCGGCTATACCACGCCCTTTCCGGGAGCCATTGTCCGCTACCGAACGATCCCCTTTCTCATGCTTTTATTGTTTTTATATTCCGGAAATCCATTTTTACAACAAAAACTCAGATACTGGATTTTTAAATTACATTAGAATTAACCTTAATATTATTTTTTTTTATGTTTTTTTATAGAAAATTGATAAAAATCAAGTATTAATATAATATATTTTAAAAGAATTTCTAAAAAAACTCATGAAAAGCTATTTTTTTTTCGCCCTTATGAATAATCTCTTACTTTCGCTTCCTTAAAATCATTGTAAATGGAATCGTTAAGAGTAAAAGCAATTAACGATCTGTCAACTAAAACAACAGTCCAGCTTGACGGATCCGCAAAAATCACGGCTATTTTCGGAGAAAACGTTTTTAAACTCCAGACTGCGCGGGAATTCCTGAGCGACGAGGCTTATAAAAGCCTTACAGGATCCATCAGGGGAGGGAAAAAAATTGACCGCGCCGTCGCCAACCAGATCGCTGCCGGACTGAGGCAGTGGGCTGAATTAAAAGGCGTTACACATTATACCCATTGGTTCCAGCCACTCACCGGGTCTTCCGCTGAAAAACATGACTCCTTTTTTACCATTAAAGGGGATGGTACCCCGATCGAGCAATTCGAAGGGGACGCCCTGATCCAGCAGGAGCCGGATGCATCTTCTTTCCCTTCCGGGGGCATCCGTGCAACTTTTGAAGCCCGTGGATATACAGCCTGGGATCCTTCATCCCCTCCGTTCATCATGGAGATCGAAACAGGCAAAACCTTATGTATTCCGACCATTTTTGTTTCCTATACCGGAGAAACACTGGATTATAAAGCTCCTTTGCTGAAATCCCTGGAGGCGATGAATAAGGCCGCGGTGGACGTATGTAATTATTTTGATAAGAATGTGACCAAGGTGATCGGCACCCTGGGCTGGGAACAGGAATATTTTGTCATAGATGAAGCCCTGGCCAATGCACGCCCTGACCTGCTTTTAAGTGGAAGGACCGTGTTTGGTCACCCGCCGGCAAAGGGCCAGCAGCTGGAAGATCATTATTTTGGTTCCATACCGGAAAGAGTCTATGCCTTTATGCGTGACTTTGAAACCGAATCGTATAAACTGGGCATTCCCTTGAGAACCCGTCATAATGAAGTGGCTCCTTCCCAGTTCGAATGCGCCCCGATATTTGAAGAAATCAGTGTGGCCGTTGACCACAATACCCTGTTGATGGATATTATGGACCGGGTGGCCAGGCGCCATAAACTGCGCGCCCTGCTGCATGAGAAACCCTTTGCGGGCATCAACGGGAACGGTAAACATAATAACTGGAGCATGTCGACCGACACCGGAGTGAACCTCCTGGCTCCCGGTAAAACACCGAAGACCAACCTCATGTTCCTGACGTTTTTTGTAAATACCATCAAGGCGGTACACGATTATGCTGATGTCCTGCGTGCTTCAATCGCATCAGCCGGCAATGACCACCGGCTGGGTGCCAATGAAGCCCCCCCGGCCATCATCTCCGTTTTCATCGGCGGGTTCCTCACCAAGGTGCTGGAAGATATTAAAGAACGGGTGGGTGCAAAATTCGACGAACAGGATGAAGCCATCCTCAAACTGGATCTGCACCGGAGCATTCCTGAAGTGTTGCTGGATAATACAGACCGTAACCGGACTTCACCGTTCGCCTTTACCGGAAACAAATTCGAATTCCGTGCCGTAGGCTCCTCCGCCAATTGTGCCAATGCAATGACGGCTCTCAATACGATCATGGCAGAAACACTGAAAAACTTTAAAAAGGAAGTGGATGCCCTGATTGAAAAAGGGGAGAAAAAGGAAATCGCCATCATGCATGTGATCCGCGAATATATTGTGAGCAGCGAAAAAGTGCTTTTTGAAGGGGATGGTTACAGCGAAGAATGGACAAAAGAAGCTTCAAAAAGAGGCCTTGCCAATGTTAAATCTACCCCCCTGGCCCTGGATGCACTTGTAACTGAAAAGGCCAAACACCTTTTCGAGTCCAATAACGTCCTGAATCATGTTGAACTGGAAGCACGCCACGAAATTGAACTGGAGAAATATGTAAAACGCGTTCAGATTGAAGCGCGGATTATGGGTGAACTCTGCACGAGCCATATCCTGCCTCCCGCTTTCAAATACCAGAATACACTGATTCAAAATATCATCGGAATTAAGGAAATCGGCCTCAAAGAGCCCGCTTTCTCCAACCAGAAACAAATCCTGGAAAAGATCTCCGAACATATTTCCCAGATCAGCGATCAGGTCAGCAAGATGATCGAGGCCAGGAAAAAAGCCAATGCCCTGACCGATACCCGGGAAAAAGCAATCGCATATTGCGACGATGTAAAAGGTGCATTCTTTGATAAGATCCGCTACCATGTGGATAAATTAGAGGTTTTGGTTGACGACAGCGAGTGGCTCCTGCCGAAATACAGGGAAATCCTGTTTCTTCGCTAAGAATTAATTTTCCCTTTACTATGAGGCCCCTGCACAGGGGCCTTTTTTATTGAATATTGTTTATTACAAATATGTTTTTTTTAAATAAATTCTAATATTGATATCATATTAAAATAAAATAAATATAAATACTTAACAAATTAGATTTAGAATTAATAATACTTTCACATTATTAAATAAGTATTACGTATTTATTTAATTCTACCGATTAAACCTTCCCTTTTGCTGAACGAGACGCTTCGCCATCCAATTTTTTGAAAGCCATTTTCTACAACGATTCAGCTTAGCCATTCAAGATGCTCATGCAGGGTTCCTGGTCAGGATCCTGCAGATTTTCAGTAAACAATTAAAACAAACAGCAATGGTTAAAAACATCAAACTGCTTATTATCGCCATCGGATCTTTTGTTTATGTTAACGGCCCAGGACTCTGCAAAAACAGCTGCGGCAGCCCTGCTCCCAAAGCAGATACGGTAGTCCCCTCCCCGGCAACCACTTTTTCCGGCTCCCTGGATCTGTATTACAGGTACAATTTCGCGAATGCAAAAGGCTCTTTTAATAACTATACGAGCTTTACCGATTCCCAGAACTCATTTGAACTGGGAATGGCCGACATCCGGGCCGATCACAGCTGGGCAAAGGCGGGCGTAACGGTTGAACTGGGGTTTGGCAGAAGGGCACAGGAGTTTTCTTACAATGACGGGGTCACCAACACGTTATTTTTCCCTGGCCAATGTGGTTCAGGCCTATGTGTATTACAACATTTCAGAAGGATCAAGTTGACTGCCGGTAAATGGGGCACCCATATCGGTTACGAAGTGGTGGACGCCTGATCTGAACAGGAACTACTCCATGAGTTATATGTTTTCCTACGGACCCTTTTTTAATACCGGTTTAAAAGCGGATATCACCATCGCCGGCAAAACAGCCATCATGGTGGGCATTTCCAATCCGACCGATAACTCCACTACCACCGCGGTTCAAAAAATGCCATTGCCCAGCTGAGTACAGCAACGCCAGACGGCAAATGGAAATTCTACCTGAATTACCAGGGCGGTCATAACGCACCGACAGCTCCACTTTAAACCAGTTTGACCTGGTCGCTACCGGAACCTGACAGATAAATTCAGTGTCGGATTCAATGCAACGGATCAGACGGTTAAAGCTGCCAGCACCAACAATTGCTGGGGAGCGGCTGTTTATCTGAATGCAGATCCCAGCCCGGAATTCGGCCTGACTTTAAGAGCTGAATATTTCAGCGACAAGGACAGCACGTGTTTCACCATCTGTTTTACCTGCACGGAAGATTATATGGAGTATACCCTTAACCGGCCAGCTGCATTTGGGAAACTGACTTTTATGCCCGAACTCCGCTATGACAATGCATCCATCGATGGATTCATTCCTGAAACGTGATGCGACCCGAACCAAAAATACATTCTCAGCCATATTCTTGCAGCAACCTATACTTTTTAATAAAACCGTTCATTCAACCTGGCAATACATTCTCTCAACTAAAACAAAAAACGACATGCATCAATTCAAAATGAAAAATGCAAAATCATTCAAGGCAGTTTTTGCATGCTTGACCATCATGGTTTGCCTTTTCATGGCAGGCCATTAATGGCACAGGATCCTACAGGAGCTGCCACAGGCACTATTAAAGATCTTGGCATTGACACACTGGCTGCACCCAAGGATAGCAGCACTGGCAAAAGTTATCGCAGCGGTTAATACCATCGGGAATGCGGATGGGCACAATAAGATTGGGATTAATATCATGTGGACCCTGATCACCGGATTCCTCGTCATGTTCATGCAGGCTGGTTTTGCGCTGGTTGAGACCGGTTTCACCCAAAAGAAAAATGTCGCCCATGTTATGGCGATGAACTTCATGGTCTATGGAATTGGTATGTTTGGATTCTGGGTGTGCGGATTTGCCATCATGTTTGGGGGAGGATTAAATGTCGGCTACTCTCGGAGGGGGGCCGGGTGTGATCCCACATGAATATATCGTGCATCTTTTCGGACATGATTTTGGAATAGCGGGCACTGTAGGATATTTCCTGAACAGTAAAGTGTATGACGTAGGTGTATTTGCGTTGTTCCTTTTCCAGATGGTGTTCATGGATACAACAGCGACAATCCCAACAGGAGCAATGGCAGAAAGATGGGCATTTAAATCTTTCATTATTTACGGTCTTTTTATCTCCATGTTTGTATATCCATTATTCGGAAACTGGGTTTGGGGCGGCGGCTGGCTTTCGCAGCTCGGCGCTAATTTCCATCTGGGACATGGCCATGTTGATTTTGCAGGATCTTCCGTTGTACATATGGTGGGTGGAGTAGCAGCCCTGGCAGGGGCAGTCGTTCTCGGTCCACGCATCGGAAAATATGGGAAAGACGGTACTGTTAACACCATTCCGGGGCATAATATTCCCGATGGCGTTACTTGGAACATTTATACTTGCCTTCGGATGGTTCGGTTTCAACCCCGGATCAACATTGGCAGGAACCGATTTCCGTATTTCCATCATTGCCGTAAATACCATGATGGCAGGAACTGCATGGGTGCTTTAGCAGTAATGGTAATTATGTACGCAAAATCGGGTTTAAAACCGGATCCCGGTATGCTGGCCAATGGTCTGCTCGCCGGATCTGGTTGCGATTACAGCTCCCAGTGCATTCGTAAATTCCATCGGTTCAGTTGCAATCGGAGCCATCGCCGGTGTACTCGTTTACTATGGATATAATTTCATAGACAGGAAACTGAAAGTGGATGATCCGGTTGGTGCCATCGCCGTACATGGTATCAACGGAGCCTGGGGCGTTATTTCCGTTGGCATATTTGCAGACGGTTCTTATGGAGACGGATGGAACGGTGTTCCCGGTACGGTAAAGGGTATATTGTACGGAGATGGAAGCCAGCTGGTGGCCCAGCTCATTGGAACAGCGACCTGCTTCATTTTTGTATACGTAGTGATGTATCTGTGGTTTAAAATCTCCAATAAAATCGTACCAATCCGGGTAACCTCCGAGGACGAAATCGCAGGGTTGGATATGCCTGAAATGGGCGTTCATCGGTTATGTGGATTAACTAACCTGATATTACCAATTGATTTGAAATTATTGAAAAACCCCCATATGATGGGGGTTTTTTCATTTAAATATATAATTATCAATGTATTAAAGAATAGCTCAATTAAATATAAGTAATTTTAATATATGTATAATTTTATAACATTATTTTAAAAATGTGTCACCTGAATAGTTTTTCATATTTTCATACTTTATGTAAGAAACTGATAATTATTATATTATGATAATTTTTAAAGTATGATGCTGATTAAAAAAAATAAACCCTTTCATCACATCTTTACTCCTCTTCGGGATTTATTAAACGACAGCCGGACTACGGGCGTTCTTTTAGTTGGCTGCACAGTCATATCCTTAATCATAACGAATTCTTCCAGCACGGGCTGGTTTAACAAATTCTGGAACGATGCCATTCCCTCCGGAGCCTTTTCAGCATTAAAACTCCCGGGGTCAGCCATTGAATGGATTAATAATTTCGGAATGTCTTTCTTTTTTGTACTGGCAGCCACTGAAATTAAAAGGGAATTATTATCCGGCGAATTATCCTCCTTTAAAAAAGCAGCACTTCCTTTCGGAGCGGCATTTGGTGGTATGATGGTTCCTGCGCTGATCTTCACGGCTTTTAACCTGACATCCCATTATTCACATGGCTGGGGTATCCCTACCGCTACCGATATCGCATTTTCTCTGGCAGCAGCCTCATTATTAGGCAAACGGTTCCCGGTGGGATTAAAAATTTTGCTGATGGCCATCGCCATTATCGATGACCTGGGTGCGATTGTTGTGATCGCCTTATTTTATGGAGGCCATATTCAATGGAGTTATTTATTGGCCTGTGGTCTTATCTATAGTGCATTGCTTGTATGCAATCGTATGAAATTAAAATTCGGAACCATTCAGATTGTATTGGGTGTTCTCCTCTGGTATGCCATGTTGCAATCCGGAATTGAAGCATCCATAACAGGCGTTTTATTTGCATTTGCCATGCCGGTAAAAGCACTGGCAACCATTGAAAAAGCCATTCACAGGTATGTTAACTTCTTTATCCTGCCGTTGTTTGCTTTGGCCAATACAGCAATCCTGGTACCGGCCCATATCATGGAATCGATCAATACACCGGTAGGCATGGGTATTATTTTCGGCCTTGTTATCGGAAAACCTCTCGGAATTTTCCTGGCCTGCCGTTTAATGGTAGGACTAAATATCGCCAGCCTGCCGTCTATGGTTAAATGGAAACAGGTTTTCGGAATGGGGACATTGGCAGGAATCGGTTTTACGATGTCGATATTTACAACCATGCTTGCATTTACCGAAACCGGTATACGCGATATCGCAAAAATTTCTATCTTATTCAGCGTGGTCAGTTCCGTAGTGGTCAGTTATTTTTACTTCAGGACTATTCATGTAAATGTTATTAATCCTGTTATCAACTCGCCTGACCGTGAAGTACAATTGAATTTGTCATAAACCGCTTATACCTGAATATAAAAAGCATCTTCCAGCCGGAAGATGCTTTTTATATTATTCAGTGTTATAAGTTCTAGGCCCTGAAAGCCGGGTTTTTATGTTTTTCTCTCCGCCACATAAAAAAGGTCAATCCGCCTACCCATGCTATGGAACCGACAAATATTTTTAACAGGTCCATATAAGCGGGATTTATTTCCTGTATATGACTGACAAAAGAAGCCAACTGGACAAACAAAAAATGATACATTTCTTATCCTTTACACTGCAAAGCTTAAGCGAAAATTCCATTAAAACAAGCATCCCTGTTGGGTTTCAGGACTTCTATACGTATGATAAATATTTAATATACGACAGAATCCCCTCTGTACAAACCAATTTGAATTTGCAGGCCAGAAAATAAGGGACTAATAAGTGAATCCGGCATGATTCCCCGAATGGGAAACAATATTTTTGAAAAAAAACAGGGACAAAAAAATTAAAAAAATCAAATAAATTTTTAGAACTTTTTCCAAATTACAGGTCAACTCATCACAAAAGCAGTTCAATCCGTGGATACGATCCGGTATAACCCAAAGGAATCTTTCTTCTTAATAGATTTCAAAAATATCCTTCAAAGCCCGTTTAGCCGCATGGTATCCGCACATGCCGTGAACACCCCCGCCGGGTGGTGTGGAAGCTGAACATAAATAGATTCCCCGGATTGAAGTCCGGTAAGGCGCCCATCGAAGTGCCGGGCGGGTAAATAACTGGGACAGGGTATTAGCACCGCCGCTGATATCCCCGCGCACGTAGTTTGCATTATGTGCTTCGAGCGCTTCTGTATTCATCGTATTCCTTGCTAATATAAGGTCCCGGAACCCGGGCGCAAATCGTTCCACCTGGCTTTCGATGGCTTCCGTCATATCCATGGTGGAGCCTGCAGGCACATGGCAATAGGCCCATCCGGTATGCCGGCCTTTTGGTGCACGCCCCGGATCTGCAATGGATTGCTGTGCCAGTATAACGGCTGGTTTTGCCGGATGCTTTCCCGACCAGGCATCCCATTCAGCAGCTGCCATTTCATTAAAAGTCCCGCCCAGGTGCAGGGTGCCGGCATGGTTCGCTGTTTCGGACTTAAAGGGAATCCGGCCTGCGAGGGCCCAGTCTATTTTAAACGTTCCCATCCCGTAACGGTACCTGCTCAGCTGCCAGCGATAAAGCGGGGACAAACGGTTACCTGTTATCTCTAATAATTGAACAGGTGTGATATCCAGTAAAACCGCATCGGAGGAGGGCAGCTGGTCCAGGGTTTTTACGGGTTGGTTCACTTCGATTTTCCCACCAATACTTTTGAAAAAAGAAGCAAGTGCATTCGCAATAGACTGCGATCCCCCGGCTGCCACCGGCCATCCTCGCATATGCCCGGCTGTTAGTAAGACCAGCCCGATGGCGGATGAGGCCAGATGGGTAAACGGTACCTGGGAATGTACTGCCAGTCCGCCCCAGAATCCCCTGGCTTTTTCCGTACGGAACCGTTTTGAAAACTGCGTGGCGGAAGACAATGCTTTCATGCCGAAATGCGCCATATCCAGTGGCCGGCCGGGGAAATGCAGGGGTGCCAGCACATCCTCCCGGATACCCGGCCAGGATGCAACCAGGGGCTGCATGATTTTCAGATAAGCCGGCGCATCAGCACCCAAACCCGTTGCCGTATCCTGCAGGGAAGGCAGCAGTTGAATGGCGCTGCCATCATCGAAAGGATGCGCAAGCGCAGTCTCCGGATACAGGAATTTCAGACCGTGTTCCCCCAGTGGTAAGGATTGAAAATAAGGAGATGCCACAGCCAGTGGGTGAATCGCTGAACAAAGATCGTGGACAAAGCCCGGAAGGGTTAATTCCCCGGAACGCAGTCCGCCCCCGATTTTCGATTTCGCTTCCAGTATTAATACAGAAAGACCGGCTTGTTGCAGGGTAATGCCCGCAGCCAGTCCGTTAGGGCCCGATCCGACAATGACGGCGTCGTAATCTTTTTTTGGTTGACGGTTATGAGTTATGAGTTATGAGTTATGAATGATGAATGATGAATGATGAAGAAAGTTCCGCACTCCCACACTCCGGTACTCAAAGAACTTAAGACTTCGGTTTAATTTTTTCGTTCGCCCATTTCAGTGCCAGCTGATACTGTTCCTGGGGGGAAAGGCCGGAGTTATCCAGCACAAGGGCATCCTAAGCCTGTCTCAGGGGACTGATTTCCCGGTGTGAATCGATATAGTCCCGCATCTCCAGGTTATTCTTCACTTCCTCAATGCTGATATTCGGATTTTTATCAAACAGCTCACGGAAACGCCTTTCCACCCGGACGGCATTATCGGCTGTCATGAATATTTTGAGTTCAGCCTTCGGAAAAACAACCGTGCCGATATCCCTTCCATCCATTACGATCGCTTTTTTATTGCCCATGGACTGCTGCTGCCTGACTGCAAAATCCCGGACTTCCCTGATAGCAGCCACTTCACTTACTTTTTCGGCCACCACCAGGTCACGGATCAGGTATTCCACATTTTCCCCGTTCAGGATAATCTCGCTGGAATGCGTCAATTCATTGGATGCAAATTCAATGCTGATTTCCTTCAGCGCTTTAATGACGGCTTTGGGATCCGTCCAGTCCACATGATTCCGTAAAAAATATAAAGTGATGGCCCGGTACATGGCCCCGCTGTCAATATAGGTATACTTCAGTTTTGCAGCCAGCTGTTTGGCCAGCGTGCTCTTGCCGCAGGATGACCAGCCATCGATGGTGATGATAATTTTTTTTTCAGACATGATTGAATTACCGTTCTGCAAATAAAAGATTTGCCACGGAAACACGGAAATTTCCGTGCGCCGTGGCAAATAATATATGGTATTGGCTGAACTCCTTATACTTCGGAAGCTTCCTTCTCTTTTTCCTTCAGCGTAAATTTGATCTTTGATTCTGCCTTATCCAGGTCAGCGATCATCACATCCCCGTTTTTGATACCCAAATTCAGGATTTCTTCTGCCAGCGGATCTTCCAGGTATTTTTGAATCGCCCGGTGAAGGGGTCTTGCACCAAATTCCTGATCGTATCCTTTTTCTGCAATAAAGGCTTTTGCTTCTGCTGTCAGTTCCAGGCTGAATCCCAGTTGCACCAGCCTTTTCATTACACCCTTCATGAGAATATCGATGATATTAAAAATGTTTTCCCTGCTGAGTGAATTGAAGATAATGATATCATCCACCCGGTTGAGAAATTCAGGACTGAATGTCCGTTTCAGCGCTTTTTCAATAACGGCCTTGTTGTTCTCATCCACATTGGCGGTTCTGGCTGAAGTGGCAAAGCCAACGCCTGCACCAAAATCCTTCAGCTGCCTTGCCCCGATATTGGAGGTCATGATGATCAGGGTGTTTTTAAAATCCACTTTTCTGCCCAGACCATCAGTTAAGCTGACCGTCATCCAGTACCTGCAACAGGATATTATAAATATCCGGATGCGCTTTTTCAATTTCATCCAGCAGAATGACACTGTAGGGTTTCCTTCTCACTTTTTCAGTCAGCTGTCCGCCTTCTTCATATCCCACATATCCCGGAGGCGCGCCGATCAGACGGCTGACGGTGAATTTTTCCATATATTCACTCATGTCGATGCGCACCAGCGAATCTTCTGAGTCAAACATATAGCGTGCCAGCGCACGGGCCAGTTCAGTTTTGCCGACACCAGTCGGTCCAAGGAAAATAAATGTACCAATCGGTTTCTTGGGATCTTTCAAACCGACACGGTTCCGTCTGAATGGCTTTCACCACTTTCTGAATCGCTTCGTCCTGGCCGACTACCATATCCGCCATATCGGCTGACATATTTCTTAGTTTTTCACTTTCCGCCTGCACCATTCGTCTTCACCGGAATACCCGTCATCATACTCACCACTTCGGCAATATTTTCCTCATCAATCGGATAACGGCGGTGTTTGCTTTCTTCTTCCCATTCCATTTTGGCTTTTTCCAGTTCTTCCTGCAAACGTTTTTCCGCATCGCGCAAAGACGCGGCTTCTTCGAACTTCTGGCTTTTAACTACTTTATTTTTTTCGTTCTTTACTTCTTCAATCTTCTTTTCAAGTTCCACGATATTCTGCGGCACATTGATATTTTTCAGATGCACGCGTGCACCCACTTCATCCAGCACATCAATGGCTTTATCCGGCAGCAGCCTGTCGGTCATATACCGGTCACTCAATTTCACGCAGGCCTGTGATGGCATCATCAGAATAAGTGACATTATGATAATCCTCGTATTTGGATTTGATATTTTCCAGAATCTGAATGGTTTCATCCACACTGGGCGGATCGATCATCACTTTCTGAAAGCGACGATCCAGGGCACCATCTTTTTCGATATACATTCTGTATTCATCCAGCGTGGAAGCGCCAATGCATTGCAGTTCGCCCCGGGCAAGGGCCGGTTTGAAAATATTGGAAGCATCCAGTGAACCGGACGCGCCGCCGGCTCCAACAATGGTATGAATTTCATCGATAAATAAAATGACGTCGCGGTTTTTTTCCAGTTCATTCATGATGGCTTTCATGCGTTCTTCAAACTGGCCGCGGTATTTGGTGCCGGCAACAAGCGCTGCCAGATCCAGAGAAATCACGCGTTTGTCAAAGAGTACCCGGGAAACTTTACGCTGAACAATGCGCAGCGCAAGCCCTTCCACGATGGCTGTTTTACCTACACCGGGTTCACCAATGAGGATGGGATTATTCTTTTTACGACGGGAGAGAATCTGGGAAACTCTCTCAATTTCTTCTTCCCTTCCTACAATCGGATCCAGGGAATTCATTTCTGCGAGACGGGTAATATCCCTGCCGAAATTATCCAGTACCGGTGTTTTACTTTTTGTATTTCCGGCAGGACGTGCTTTCTGCTGCGCATATTTTTTCTCCTCATCAAAATCATCATCGTTCTCTTCAGCGTATTCGCTGCGGGTATCATTACTTTTAACAACACCCAGTTCATTTCTGAATAAATCGTAATCCACGTCAAATTGATTTAAGATTTGAGTTGCGATGTTTTCTTTGTTTTTGAGAATGGAGAGCATGAGATGTTCGGTTTCTACCGTCGGACTTTTCAAAGCTTTCGCTTCCAGTACGGTAACACGTATTACTTTTTCCGCCTGCTTGGTCAGCGGCAGGCTGTTGATATTGGCAATATTCTTACCGGTCTTATCCTTAACGGCAAGTTCCACTTCTTTACGGAGTTCATAAAGATCCACATTGAAACTTTTCAGGATGCGGACGGCTGTATTGTCGCCTTCCCTGATCAGGCCCAAAAGCAAATGTTCTGTCCCGATAAAATCGTTTCCTAACCTTAAGGCTTCCTCCCTGCTGAACGAAATAATCTCTTTAACCTGGGCCGAAAAATTATTATCCATTTTTAACCAATTGAGCTTAATACAATAATAACGAATATTTTTGATTCCGGTTTTTCATGGTTTATTAACGTATGTTAACAATGCCGGAAGTAATGAAAGTCAAAATTAGTACCAACGAGGAATTCCATGCCATTACTGTCCTTGAACCCATTCTTGCTGCTAATATGACAGCAGATCTGCGTGAGCTTTGTGAACCTTTTCTTCAGCAGGAAGTAAAAAACCTGCTCCTGAATTTAAAAGACATTCAAAAAATGGATTCTGCTGCTGCCGAAACCCTTCTTGAATTAAGAAACCTGTTTTACAAAAACGGGGCTTCCTTCGTTCTGTGTGAACTGCAACCTTCAGTAAAAAAATATTTCGATCAGCATGAACAATTTGAGATATTGCAGATAGCCCCCACACAGAGCGAGGCTTCCGACATCATTTTTATGGAAGAAATCGAAAGGGAATTTACGGATTAGACCGGACGGTGCACGGATAATTAGGTAACGATCAAATCCCTTTCCTATTACTTTTTGTATTATTTTTCAGCCATATCAGCAAACGGGGTCTCCGGCCTGTTGGATCATACCTAAAACCGATCTGTGCTCGCAGTAACCATACTAGGAAATAATTCTGCCATACCGGCATTCGACCGGCATCCTACGGCCCAGGTGGTCACCCTGGACGACCATCTTTTCCTGATGGACTGCGGGGAAGGAACGCAGATACAGATGAATAAATACAAGATCCGGCGCAGCCGGATCAATCATATTTTCATCTCCCACATTCACGGGGACCATTATTTCGGGCTTATCGGGCTGATAACCAGTATGGGGCTGCTGGGCCGCCACCAGGACCTGAACCTGTATGGCCCGGCCCAGCTGATTGATATTTTTAACCTGCAGCTCCAGGTGGCAGATACCCAGCTTCCTTTTAAACTGATATTTCATCCGCTTGGAGAGGAAGGTATTCTCCTAAAAGAGAACCGTTTCGAGGTAAGTTGTTTTCGTGTTTTTCACCGGATTGAATGCTGGGGATTCATTTTCCGCCAGATCCGTCCTCCCAGAAGGGTAAATCCTGAAAAAGCCCGGACCGCGGGTGTCCTTCCGCTTTTTTTGACCGGCTGAAATGGGGCGAAGACTATGAACCCCAGCAGGGTGTTCTCATGGTTCGAATGTATCAGTAACTGAACCCGCACCGAAACCTAAATCTTATGCCTATTCGGCAGATACCCTGTATAACCCGGAGATTGCCGTTAAAGTAAAGGGGGTGGATTTGCTTTATCATGAAGCCACTTACTTCAAAGACCTGGAAGAGCGAGCGGCCAAACGGTTTCATTGTACCACCGTCCAGGCCGCCGCTATTGCCAAAAGCGCCGGTGTCAAGCATCTGCTCATAGGTCATTTCAGTTCAAAATATGATAGGCTGGAAGAATTCGAGCAGGAAGCCCGGGAAGTTTTCCCGAATACCGATCTCGCACTGGAAGGAGTGAGTTTCCTGGTTTCTGTAACGCTTAACGCCTCAACGCGTTAATCGCATTAACGCCTAACGCTCATAACTCATAACTCATAACTCATAACCCGCCTAACGACCTCAGATATCCCTCTCCAGTAAATACTCTGCCAGCTCCCTTAAGGAATCCTTTTTTCCTGGTCGGGCACCCGGATGCTGTCCAGATGTTTGAAAGCGTTTTCCATATAGTTTATTTTAGCTGCCTGGGCCGCATGGTCCACACCTGCATCCCGGAACAGGTCAATCATGCGCTGAACCTTGTCGGGCCCGGAGTAAAGCAGCAGATCCAGGATGGCCTTTTTATTTTCCGGACCGGCATTTTCCAGCGATTCACCAGTAAAAAGGTTTTTTTATTTGCCAGGATATCGCCGCCCGTTTGTTTTCCGAAAGTGGAGGGATTGCCAAAACTATCCAGGTAATCATCCTGTACCTGGAAGGCAAGCCCCAGATTTTTGCCAAATGCATAAATATGATGCTGGTCCTCTTCCGATGCTCCGGCCACGATAGCGCCCATCCGGAGACTGGCTGCCAGGAATACCGCTGTTTTCAATTCAATCATATGCAGATATTGATCCAGGGTTAATGGAATGGGCTCTTTTCAAAATCCATATCCAGCTGCTGCCCTTCACATACTTCCCGTCCTGTTTTATTCATGAGCCGTATCAGGGATTGCACATAACTGGGCCCCTGTATCATTCAGGTATTCATAAGACTGCAATAACATAACATCCCCGGCAAGCAGGGCAGTTGATTCATTATACTTGGCATGCACCGTGGCCTTGCCCCTCCGTAACGGAGCTTTATCCATGATATCATCATGAATCAGCGTGAAATTGTGGAAGAGCTCCAGGGCCACTGCAATTTTCCAGGTATCGGGCTGAATGGCACCAAACAGTTCATTGCCCATGCAGACAAAGTACCGGCCGGATGCGTTTCCCGCCGTCTTCCAGCATATAGGACGCAGCGCTATACAGGGTTTCCGGCTGTTCCGGAAAATGTCTTTTATTGAAGTACGTTGAAAACTGTTGTGATAATTCCTGAAAACGCAAATTAAAAAGTTAAAAAGGTAACCGTTAAGAGTGCAGCGTGAATGATCGTGTTATTTTCACGCCCATACTCCTCATTTGCTGTAAGCTTTAGGCGTTAAGCGTTAGGCGTTAAGCTTTCAACACCCACTCATAATCCAGCTGACGTTTGGCCAGGTTGGCTGAAATGACTTTGATGGTCACTTTATCGCCCATACGAAAACGCCTGCCGCTGCGTTTGCCCACCAGCGCATATTCCCCTTCAATCAGCCGGAAATCGTCGTATTCCATCAGGCTGTTGAGGCTCACGAGCCCTTCACATTTATGTTCCACCGTTTCTACCCAGAATCCGAAAGCAGCCACGCCGCTGATGACCCCTTCAAATACATCCCCCACAAATTCTTTCATATATTCCACCTGCTTGTATTTATTGGCAGCCCGTTCACTGTCCATCGCGGCTCGTTCCCTTTCACTGCAGTGTTTACATTGCTCATCCAGCGTTTTATGAACCAGGATTTCCTCATCCAGCACTTCCTGCAGGATCCGGTGGGCAAGTACATCGGGATAGCGTCGGATGGGCGAAGTAAAATGGCAGTAGTTGGTAAATCCCAAACCATAGTGACCGATATTCTCCGTGGTATACAATGCCTTGGCCATGGTACGTGATACCCAGCTGTTCCAGCACGTGCTGTTCGGGTTTTCCCTTCACATCCTGCAGCATCAGGTTAAATGAAGCCGCAATGCCTTCCGGAGATTTCGTATCAAAATGATGTCCGTATTTTTTTGCAAATTCAACAAAGGGAGCAAGTTTTTCCTTATCGGGTGTATCGTGGATGCGGTAAGGAAAAGGGATGGGTTTCTTTTTGATCCGGACTTTCGCCACATGCCCGGCGACCGTCCGGTTGGCCAGCAGCATGAATTCTTCGATCAGCTGATGGGAATCCTTACTTTCCTTCACCACGATGCCGATGGGTTTTCCTTTTTCATCCAGTTTGAAACGGACTTCCACGGAAGAAAAATTGATGGCCCCTTTTTTTATTCTTTGTTTTCGGAAACGCTGGGCGATTTCATGCAGGATGGCGATCTCTTCCGCGTACGTGCCGGTGTTGGTTTCAATGATCTGCTGCACGTCTTCATAGGCAAACCGGTGATCGGAATGGATCACGGTTCTTCCCAGCCAGTACGACTGGATCACCCCCTTATGGGTAATTTCAAATACAGCGGAAAAACAGAGTTTGTCCTCATTGCGGTCGCAGGGAACAGAGTTCATTGGAGATCCTTTCCGGCAGCATGGGATTCACACGGTCCGGGAGGTACACAGATGTGGCCCGTTCAGTAGGCTTCCTCATCGAGCGCCATACCCGGTTTTACATAATGACTTACATCGGCAATATGTATCCCGATTTCATACATGTCATCTTTCAGTTTCCTGAATGAAATGGCATCGTCAAAATCTTTTGCATCGGCGGGATCAATGGTAAAGGTCAGCACGTTCCGGTAATCCTTCCTTCCTTCCATATCGGCGGCGGGTATGGTTTCCGGGAGACCGGCAGATTCTTCCAGCACTTTTTCCGGGAAAACAATGGTAAATCCGTTTTCAAGCAGGATCTCTTTCATGATGCGGTCGTTCTCGTCCGCTTCATCCAATACCTGGAGCACTTCACCCTGGGGTTTTTTATTTTTTCCCCATTCCGTGATGCGCACGATGACCCGGTCATGGTTTACGGCACCGCCCAGATTGGTTAGCGGAATATATACATCGGGCATCGGCCGGGCTGTTTCAGCAATAAAGAAAGCAAAATCCTCTCCCATTTCGATATGACCCGGAAAATCGGTTTGTTTCCTTTCTACAACGGATTCCACGATTCCCTGCACCCTGCTGTTGCCGCCCTTGGACTGTGTAATTTTCACCAGCACCGTATCCCCGTGCATGGCCGTATTGAAATCGTTGGGACGTACCAGCATATCGCGGTCCAGTCCCTTGGCAATTACAAAACCCATGCCGGAACGCGTTACTTCCAGCACACCCTTATGCAGGTGTACGCTTGTTTTTTTCTTTTTCTTATCTGTAGGTTTATGACCCATAATTCGTTAGGATTGATCAGGAAATTCCTGAATGAATGTAGTAATTAAGCGCGTAAACTGATTTTCCCCGTTAAATAAAAAAACCGGCTGAATGGGCATCACAAAAACGGGCAGGTCGCGCAGTTGCTGCGAAAATTTCTGCAGCCGGACGGCATCTTTTTCCGTCGTAAGCAGGATTTTCCCGGGGGACTGGATCTGGTTGAATTTTTTAAGTATATAATTCAGGTCATCAATGGTAAAAATATGGTGATCACTGTACGACAGTTCATCATACCCGTTGAAGTTTTCTTCCAGGTATTTTTTCAGATGCCCCGGATTGGCAATCCCGGTTACCAGTAATATTTCATGGGCCTTGTTTGGAATCCAGGGCTCCCGGGTAATCACCTGGTAGGGTCTTCCATAGGAAATGGCCGTGAAAAAAATATGCTGGTGGGGTGCCGGTTTGATTTCCCGGGTCAGCTGGTTTTTTTCTGCCAGAGAAAGTTCAGGCGGACATTTCGTAATCACGATGATATCGGCCCGGCGGGCGCTCTTATGCTGATCCCTGAGATCGCCGGTTGGCAGAAACCAGTCCTGCGTATATAAATTGTTAAACTCTGTTAAGAGGATATTATAGCCGGCTTTTACCCACCGGTGCTGGTAGGCATCATCCAGAATGATGACCCGGGTATCGGGTTTATCGTGTAAAATCTGCGGGATGGCCACGACCCTTTCTTCTCCCACGGCCACCGTAACATCGGGAAATTTATTGTAAAACTGCATGGGTTCATCACCAATTTCGAGAGCCGTGCTCCTGGAGGTGGCCAGTGCATACCCCCGGGTTTTTCTTTTATAACCGCGGCTGAGGACAGCCAGCCGGAATTCATTTTTAAATTTCCCGATCATGAATTCGACCATGGGCGATTTACCCGTTCCACCTATAGAAAGATTACCTATGCAAATGAGCGGCAGATTAAAAGATACGGACCGCAAAATATTCCGGTCAAACATCCAGTTCCGGATATAAACTGACCAGTCCGTAAAGGAGTGGAAAATGGAAGCAGGAGCATCCTTACCGGCTTTAATAAGGGATAGTTGAGATTGATCATAACGACGAATAAAGGTAACTCATTCCCCCTGATGGCCGGAAACGCCTGCAAGCGCCTGCCTGAGAGTTCCTTCGAGGCGACCGGCTGCTTCGCGGATGGTTCGTTTCGAAACGTCGTCCAGTAACGGGAAGGGAAAACAGATCACCGGATAACCCGACCAGTCCGGCAATCTCTCCGTGTTCATAATCCATATAGTGATCATTGAACACCCAGCCCGCAACGTCCAGGCCATAGTTCCGCGAAGCAGTGTGCCGTCATGCAGCGAGTGATTGATACTGCCCAGGTAATTGCGGCTTACCAGGACCAGGCGGGCATCCAGTTGTTTCACCAGGTCAATCACAAAATCTGTTTCATTTAATGGCACCATCAGTCCGCCTGCTCCTTCGATGACCAGGGGGCGTTCCGGGGCCATCCGCTTAAAATAGTCAAGATATCCTGCTGAGTTCAATGCGCCGGTTTTCCTTTCTTGCAGAAATATGTGGTGATGCGGCCAGATTCAGCATATAGGTTTCCGGGTGAATGACGGTTTCGCTGTTACTGATCAGGGAAGCTATCAGGGAACTGTCTGTATCCGGATCCAGACCGGCCTGTACCGGTTTCCAGTAATCCGCCTGCAGGGCTTCAGTAAAACAGCAGAGACCAGGGTCTTCCCATCCCCGTGCAACACCACTGATAATATGGGCCTCATCCCTTTTTACCGATAGCCGGTCTCGTACCAATGCCGCTGATAAATATAGGCTTCATCCCTTTTTATTAATAAAAATAGAAAACAGGGTGGTTCCGTAATTTCTCTCCGTAACAAAAAGCGGGTAACCGGTATAACGGTTACGTGGTGTATGTTCCAGCACGAACCAGCCATTTTCATTTAAGAGATTCCCTCCTGTACTATAATTCCCGGAATCTGGTCGATGGTATCCAGGGCATAAGGAGGACCCGCAAAAATAAAATCGTATTGTTCTTTATTATTTTTTAAAAAGCGGAAAACATCGGAGGCGAACAATTTTAAGTTGCGGAGAGGCCCAGGGTCTCAGCCGTATTCCGGATGAAAGCCAGCATCTGGCTGTCTTTTTCCACGATAGTCAGGTCGGTTGCCCCGCGGGATGCGAGCTCAAAACTGATGATGCCTGTGCCACCAAAAAGATCCAGGGTTTTCATTCCTTCCGGTTGCGGTTGGACTGGAGAATATTGAACAAACCTTCTTTGGCAATATCAGTAGTCGGCCTGGTATAAGGCATTTTTGAAGGCGGATGAATTTTTCTTCCGCCCCATTCGCCCCCGATTATACGCATATGGCCATTTTCAAAAGGGAGGAGAAAAAGTGATTGGGAAATTGCATGAGTTCGTCCGTCATCTTTATACTGTCATCCATACATTCAAAACGGATATTCAGGAAGTATAATTCCAGGTCTTCATAAAGGGCCGATTTTTTTTCAATCATTCCGGAAAGTTCCAGCACGAGTTCTTCCCGGCTCAGATCGAGCTGATGACAACAATTCAGCAGGTTGTATAAAACATCTTTGGAATCCTGATAAGTAAAATGCTGGATGAGCTGAAGCTGCCCGCTTCTGGAAACCATCAGAACCATTTTATCCGGGTAAAAAAACACTTTCACAAATGCCGCTTCTTCTTTGGCGGTAAACATTTTATAACATTTGAGCTGAAGGCTGTAAAAATGCCAGTATCGGGCTTCCTGGAATTTTTCCTGCATCAGGAAATGAATCTTTGCAGGAACGCGGTATACATTATGAAATTCAAACCAGGGAATTTTTTCATCCAGGACCAGGTTTTGGCTGAGATTTCCATAAATAAGGTCTGTTACGGGCCTGCGTCATATCGGCAGTAAAATATTTTTCAGGAACCAGATTACTTTCAGGGAAATTATAAACCAGGAAAATCTCACTGGCATTAAACCGGCTTAGAACCGGATCGTGTTTCCAGTATCCCCCGCAGGATGGATTCGGGTTCACTGGTATCCACCTGTGGCCATTGAAAAACCCGGATGGCAGCCGGACGCATGCCCCGGACATTCAGCAGAACAAAAATCAGGGAGCAGGCACCGACTTCAATCAGCAGGCGGCATTGCGCCTGGATCTTCAGCCAGCGGATTCTTCACTATGTATATCGAAATCGGGTCTGATATTCATAAAGCGGATCGCAATATATACTAAAATTTAGCGACTGGGACGGGTCATTATTGCCATTCCGTCAGCAATTGCCGCGCAATCACTTTCACCCGGGCATCGTCATACATAGTATTCGGCATCCCAGCATGATCTGCAGATTGTCAAACGCTTTTTTATCTTCATCCATCCGGTGAAAGGACTCTTGGCCAGTTCAAGGTAATTGAGAATAAATCCCGGATTGAGTGACCGGCTTTTTTCAAAATCAGAAATGGCTTTATCCAGACTGGCCGATGGCAGATTGCCATAAAAAATCCGGGCAAAGGATTTTTCAGCAAGGCTCAGATTACTCACTTCATAATTCCATCGGCCCAGGATATGATAGGCCCTGAAATTATCCGGATCCAGGCGGATGGCATTTTCAGCATAATATCTTACGTCTTTGGCCAGTATCACCCTTTCTCTGGTTCCGGCAACCGCGAAACCCTGCCCAGTGCAAGGGCCATGGCACAATTGGCATCCGAAGAATTCGGATTCACCTGCGAAGGGCCGTGCTGGCGTAATTCTTCGCGGCAACAAAATAAGGACTCATTTTATTCTTTTCGGTCTGGCGTGCACCAATACGTGAGCAGAGCTCGCTGCATTTCCAGAGTGCCATAAGGTTAGAAGGATCTTTATTCACCATCTCTGCATATTTGAGAAAGGCTTCGTTTTCATGAAAGAGTGCTTCCTGCTGCTGGGCCTCTTTCATCAGCTGGCCCACATCCTGTGAGTATAACAGGCATGGAAAACCTAAAATGAATAAGGTGAGCAGTCGAAGCATAGTTAATCCTTAAAATGAGCGGTGCATCGTTACCCCTACCTTACCGACAAAATGTTCAATGGGTGCCTGTAATTTAAAAATACTGATTTTGATTTCGGATACGGCCGGATACTGATGTTTAATGTTTAAGATAATACCCTGGCAGATTTTTTCCAAAAGAAATACGGGTTCTTTCATTTTTTCCTGCACAATCCTGAATAAATTAACATAACTAATGGTATCGGAATCTTCTCGAACACCGGAATATTTTCTTCATAAGAAACACTGAGATTTACTTCAAAGGAGTTCATTACTTTTCTCTCCTCCTCATAAATACCATGGTGCTCATAAAAGATAAGGTGCTGAAGTTCAATTGTGATCATACATTCAATTTAGAAATTTGGTAAATTTGAAGATTTGAAAATTTGAAAATAGAATGATTCAATTTCCAAATGTTCAAATCTTCAAATTTTCAAATTTCTGATGTGGTCTCAGCGAAAGCCAGCGTTCCGCATCCAATGCTGCCATACATCCACTTCCCGCGGCTGTTACGGCCTGCCGGTAAATCCGGTCCTGCACATCGCCTGCAGCAAATACGCCTTCCAGGTTTGTTTTGGAACTGCCGGGAATGGTTTTGATATATCCGGTCTCATCCATATCCAGCCATTCTTTAAAAATGGCGGAATTGGGTTCATGGCCGATGGCAACAAAAAATCCATTCACCGGAATGGTTTCCACTTTCCCGCTCGCCGTATTTTTTATACGCACTCCGTCCACTCGGTTATCTCCGAGAATTTCTTCCACCACCGTATTCCAGTAGATTTTGATATTGGACGCTTCCCTGATACGTTGCTGCATGATCTGTGAGGCCCGCATCTGATCGCGGCGGATGAACATATGCACATTAGTGCAGAGTTTGGATAAATACAGTGCTTCTTCTGCTGCCGTATCACCGGCGCCCACTATCGCCACTTCTTTTCCCTTGAAAAAAAATCCGTCGCATACCGCACAGGCACTCACTCCATATCCGTTGAGTTTTTCTTCACTGGGCAGGCCCAGCCATTTGGCGGAAGCCCCCGTTGCGATGATCACGGAATCCGCTTCAATCAGTTTCTCTTCATCAATCCATACCCGGTAAGGTTGCCTGGAGAAATCCACTTTCGTGGCCATACCATACCGGATATCCGCGCCCATGCGTGTTGCCTGTTTTTCAAACTCCACCATCATCTCCGGCCCCTGCACGCCATTGGGATAACCCGGATAGTTTTCCACTTCCGTGGTAATGGTAAGCTGTCCTCCCGGTTGGATACCCTGATAGAGCACGGGTTTCAGATTGGCACGGGCCGTATAGATGGCAGCTGAATAACCTGCGGGACCTGATCCGATAATTAAACAATGAACATGTTCTGAAGCTGTATTTTCCATAATGATGACTCCTTTCTCCTGGTTAACCGTATATCGTATCGATCTGCGATACGCGATTAATGATTCACATTGCACGATTCCTACCTCGCCTCTGTTACAATAGGCAAATTTAATTGTAAATGTTGACAAAGGAGGTCGCACAGCTGACGGATCATTCGGAATCAGCAGGGAAACATACTGGGCCGCGTAACCGCCGAAATATCCCAGGGCCCCATTGGATACATTGGAAATCACTACGGTCGGTGTTGAAAAAGGGTTTCCGATACTCTGATAATTATATTCCATCGTGCGCCAGAAATCATAGGTCGCTTTATCAATGTCTGCCAGTTTTACGGTAACCGAATCTCCTTTGTTAAAAAATGAATAATCATTGACGTCGATGGGGAGATTCCGGTTCACCCCCTTATCCACCGTAACGGTATACGTGGTCCCGTCTGTGATCTGGTCGTCAAATACGGAGTTCAGTCCGGGATAAAAGGGCCCTCCGTTTACCCGGGTATAGTAGCGGGTATAATTTCCAAGTCCCGGGGGATCGGTAACCTTTGCTTTCAGATTGACGAGTCCCGAATCTGCCAGCGCAGGAGCAGGCACCCACCATAAACTGTCAATAATTTTGTCCATGGCCGGGATGGTGGTGGTTGCCGTATAGGTTTGATTATTTTCCCGTGATTTCAAGGCTGTATGTAGTACTGAATGCACCTTTGAATTTAGGACCGCGAATAGGAATCGTTGAGTGAATAAGAGTACATCAGCAGACCGGTGCTGTCATCTTTGATGGCGTATTCCTGTAACTGGGCCGTGATGCTGCCATGTCGAAATGAGTACAATGGCATCTATGAACAAAGGAATTGGAAAGGGCCTGGAGATCCAGAACACTGAAATAATCCAGACTCCGGGTCAGTATTACCACCGGGTATTTCCCGTTTTCGATGGAAGCATCCACGACCAGGTCCGTGCTGGTGGGATCCAGTTTGATACTGATGTTTTTTTCGCAGGAAGCTGAGAGAAAAATGACAGAAAAAAAGGAAAAATGAAAAATTGAAAAATCTGACGGATCATGAGTGCAAAATTAGTTCCGCTGGCCGGCAGCGAAGTTAGCAGATCCCAAAATAAAAAAGCTCCCCAGGTATGACCGGGGAGCCCTGTTATAAATAAATAATCTACGCTGATTAACCGAGATACGCTTTCAACGCGCTGCTGTACCTTGCTTTCTGCAGGCGTTTGATTGCTCTTTCCTTGATCTGGCGGATCCGTTCCTTGGTCAGGTCATATTTCTGTCCGATCTGTTCAATGGTAACCCCGTTTTCTCCATCGAGCCCGAAATAAGCATTTACGATTTCTGCTTCCCGGGGACTCAGTGATTTCAATACCCGGCGGATTTCAGCCCGCAGGGAATCTTTCATCACGTCATCATCGGTATCATCGCCCCCTTCCAGGAGATCGCCCATGGCCACATCTTCTGCTTCATGCACCGGTGCATCCAGCGAACTGTGGCGGGTATTGCTCTGGAAAATATTGTTAATTTCCGTTTCGCTCATTTCGAGCAGTTCAGCCAGCTCTTCCGTACTGGGTTCCCGTTCGTGCTCCTGTTCGAAAGCCATATAGGCTTTATTGGCCTTATTATAGGTGCCGATTTTGTTCTGGGGCAGGCGTACCAGGCGACCCTGTTCAGCCAACGCCTGCAGGATGGACTGACGGATCCACCATACGGCGTATGAAATGAATTTAAAGCCCTTGGTTTCATCAAAACGCTGGGCGGCTTTAATCAGTCCCAGGTTCCCTTCGTTGATCAGGTCACTGAGGGAAAGACCCTGGTGCTGGTATTGTTTGGCAACTGAAACCACAAAACGTAGGTTTGACTGGGCCAGCTTGTCCAAAGCCTTCTGATCTCCCATCTTAATCCGCTGAGCGAGAATGGTTTCCTCCTCCGGGGTGATCATGGAGATCTTTGAAATTTCCTGTAAATACTTTTCTACCGCCTGTGAATCGCGGTTGGTAATCTGGGTAGCAATTTTAAGTTGCCTCATAATGGATAAAAATAATAGATGGACAAATGTCTTTGTCGGGTACAAATCAACGATATAACAATGCAAAAGGCGGAAAAGTTGATAAGGGTAAGATTAAATGTGATCCGCAATGTACAGGCACGAAAGTAATACCCAATCGCGGAACTTCATAGCCTTTCTGAAACTAAAAAAGATAAAATTTGGTAAAACTAATTATTTAGTTATATATTTGTTGAATAAACTAAAAAGTTAGTTATTAAAATCAGAACCCATAGCTGGGTTGGCCGAGGCGGGAGGCAGGACGCAGGAAGCTCTGCCGGTCATCGGTCAACGATCATCAGCCAACCGCCAACGGTCAACGACCAACGACCAACCGACAACCGATCAACGAAAAGAAATCAACAGTCCAAACAACTAAAAATGAATTCACCGAAAACATTAACCAAAGCCGAAGAACAGGTCATGCAGGTACTCTGGAAACTGGGTAAAGGATTCTTAAAAGAGATCATCGAATCCACGCCCGAGCCCAAACCCCACCCCAATACCACGGCGACGATTTTAAAGATCCTGGTGGAGAAAGGATTTCGTGGAATACAGCACGCATGGCCGGAACAACCTGTATAAACCCCTGATTTCCCAGGCAGAATATGGTAAGAAGTCGGTCAACCAGCTCATCAAGGGATATTTTGACGGGTCCCCCGCCCGCCTGGTATCCCAGTTCATCAGCGATCATAAACTATCAGATGCGGAACTGGAAGAATTACTCCGGCAGATTCAGACTGCAAAAAGCAGGTCATGAACCCTGATCACCCGTTATCCAACCGCAACGTTAACATCAACCTCCCCGCAAAAACTCACCCACCTCGCTACGCTTCAGTGGGCGAACTACTCCCATGCTCTTACAAGTCACCAAAAACAAAAGGCCATGAATTTATTGATCTATATCATCAAGACGATTTTCTACCGGGCTATTTTGACTTACTACTGGATTTTTCTACGAAACCGGTTTATTCATGGCTTCAACCGTTTTTTCCTCCTGGCCATACCGGTTTTCAGCCTGATTATCGCCTTCCCTGCATCTCCGCATATCCGGCATTCTGGAACCAGGACAGCCGGCGGATCACCCATACGACTGCTTGGAGTGGGACAGGGGAACGTTTGAAGAGGCGATTACCGATATACGGGCCAACGGAAACACGGTGTGGTGTTAAGCCGGGAATTCATAGTGCCGATGATTTCGTCAGGGATCAGCTCTATACCTGCTTATTCGCTTTATACCATCCATTCGTTTCCTCATCCGGCTCCGAAAAAACAAAATCCTCCCTTCCCCTGCCGGAGGCCACCTTTATTTCGTTTCCGAAGAAGGAACTCCGTTTTCTTTTTTCAAATCCATTTTCTGGGGAAAGGAAACGGAAATAAACAGCCCTGACCGGACAGATTCTCCGCCACGAACTTTTCATGTAAAACAAAAACACTCGGTGGATATTACTCGTGATGGAATTTCTGTCCATCCTGCTTTGGTTCAATCCCTTTTTTTACTACCTCCGCCGGGAAATAAAAGCCATTCATGAATACGATGCTGAGCCGGTATGCCGCGGAGGAAAGCAGCAACTTCGAATATGCAAGACTGTTATTATACAGGAGTACCGGCAAATCCCTTCCACTCACCAATCCATTTTTTAAAAACCAGATAAAACGAAGAATAACCATGATCACAAAAAATAACAACAACAAAAAAGACCTGCACTGAACCGGATTATGATCCTGCCCCTCATCGCGGTTGTAGCTGGACTCTTTTCATTCAAAATGCAAAATCCTTTTTTCCATTCCTCAAAAAATATCCGGGTGGTAATCGATGCGGGTCATGGTGGAAGTTTTACCGGCGCCATGTCCAACGGACTGCTGGAGAAAAATATCAACCTGGAGATCGCCAAAAAAATTCAGGTCATTGTCCAGGGAATATAATGTGGACGTGATCATGTCAAGAGAAACGGATATAACTCCCGGCAGCAATGAACTACGTGAATCGCTGGAATACATCGCGGCACTGCCAAAAAACAAAAATGCCGACCTGTTCATTTCGATTCACGCCAATGCAACAGAGACTGCGAATCCAGGGAAAACAACAAACTGCCAAATCCGGTTTCCAAATATATATACCCCGGAATACCAGTGAAGTATATGATAGACTCTGTAAAACTCGGATCCGTCATCACCGAAGACGATCAAACCAGATTACACAATTGAGCCTGAATTAAAACAGACACCGGATGAGAGCGGAGGTATACTCATTTTAAAAAAGCGACCGTACCCGCCCTGTTGATCGAATGCGGATATATTGATAATCCATCCGACTCAGAAATATCTGCAGGATGAAAAGAACCAGGAGAAAATTGCGCGCGATATCCTGGCAGGCATTCAGCGGTATGGATGAAATGAGAAGTTTACCAAACGATACTCCGCACTTGTCAAATGAAACCTTCGGATGGAAAAAACCGCGCTTTCTCGGTGAATAAAAACGGACGAACCAAAACCTTACTGAAATCGCTCACGACAGCCCGCACCTTCAAAAAAGTGGAAGTGGAAGCCGTCATTTCCCGGCGGACAGGATGCCTGGGCACAATACCTGATGAAAAATCTCAATTATCCTGCAGCTGCCGAGAAAAAACAGGTCCAGGGAGATGTGGTTGTTGAGTTCACCGTGAATGCAGACGGCAGTTTGTCTGCTGTCCACGCCAGTCAGCGGGCCCGATGTTCTAAGAGCTGAATCCGTTAGAGTAATCAAAGAGAGCGGAAAATGGACTCCTGCGAAAGATCAGGGAACGAATAGTCGCCTCCTATAAAAAGCAGCCGATTAATTACAGGTTGCAACAGAAATAATTGACAACGGTTAATTGTTAATTGTCAATTCTTAGATGTAACACACTAATCAGGAAGTAACAACGATTTAATAACTATATCTGAATGTTTCCAGAAACAATCAACAATTGATAATTAATACCCAATCCTATTCGCACCCGTATCGATAATCAGCTCCTTCTTCTCCGCGGCCTCCACCCTCCCGATGATCTGCGCTTCCATATGGAAAGCCCGCACCTGGTCGATCATGGCTTCCGCGGCTGAGGCATCGGTATAGATTTCCAGACGCTGGCCCATATTGAATACCTGGTACATCTCACGGTCATCCGCACCCGAAGACTGGCGGATGAGATCAAAGATGACCGGAGGTTTAAATAAATTATCCTTGATCACGCGCATCGGCCGGGGCAGGTATTTCAGGCATTTGGTTTGTCCGCCCCCGCTGCTGTGTATCATGCCATGGATCCGGTCGAAATGGGATTCCAGTATAGATTTTACCACCGGCGCATAAGTTCGCGTAGGACTCAGCAGCAATTTACCCACATTCCACTGCTCACCCGTTTCCGTTTTTACCAGGTCCGTCAGTTTATGACTCCGGTATAAATCACGTCCTTGATCCAGCAGGGGTTCTACGGTTTCCGGGTAATGGTGGCCGTAAGAAGATTCCAGCACATCGTGTCGGGCACTGGTGAGACCATTGCTCCCGATGCCGCTGTTATATTTTTTTTCATAAATGGCCTTGCCGCTGCTGGAGATACCGACGATCACATCTCCTGCGGTGATTTTTTCATTACTGATGATGCCGGGATCTTCGGCCAGCGCGCCGTCATCGTTCCATTCACGGCGATGGTTCTGGACCAGGTCGCCAACATCGGCTGTTTCTCCTCCCATGAACTGAATGGAAACACCATAAGTATGCAATTCATCAAAAAATCCTGTGTGCCTTCGATCACAGCCTGCAATACTTCGCCCGGTATCCTGGATTTATTCCGGTCGATGGTGGATGAAAACAACAAATTATCACAGATCCCTACGCATAAGCAGATCATCCAGGTTCATGGCCACGGCATCCCGGGCGATATCATTCCAAACGCTGATGTCTCCCGTTTCCTTCCAGTACAAATAAGCCAGGATACTTTTGGTGCCCGCCCCGTCGGCATGCATGAGGTTTACCCATTCCGGGTCGTTGCCCAGGAAATCCTCATAAATCTTGCAGAAAGCAAAAGGATAAAGCCCCTTGTCTAAGCGGGCCGTTGCCTGATGCACTTCTTCTTTCTGGGCAGAAACACCCCGTCTGGAGTAAAGAGACATAAAAATCCGGGTTTAATTCAGGCGCAAAGCTAATCCAATCGATACAGCCGGTAAACGAAAAGCAGAAATTTTAATTCCTACGCATGTCGTTTTTATAATTTCGCAGCAGATTTTGATTATGCAGGTTTACAGGAACACCGACCTCTTACCCCTTTTTCGTAATGCCGTACTCACGATCGGAACCTTTGATGGCGTCCATACGGGCCATCAGCAGGTCATTAACCGATGAAAAAAAGGCTGCAGAAGTGAATGGGGAAACCGTGATCATCACCTTTGATCCCCATCCCCGAACATTGTCGGTGCGGCTGACGATATCCGGCTGATCAATACACTGGATGAAAAAATCGAACTGCTTTCAGACAAGGGCATCGACCACCTGGTGATCATTCCCTTTACGGAAAAATTTGCCCGGCTTTCGGCTGAGGATTATATCAGCCAGTTCCTGATCCGTTATTTTCAACCCCATACCCTGATCATCGGGTATGATCATCGCTTCGGAAAAGGGCGGTCCGGAAATTATGAACTGCTCAGAGCAGAAGTCCGACATATTACCATTATCAACTGCAGGAAATTCCGGTCCACCTCCTGGATTCCATTTCCGTCAGCTCCACCCGCATCCGGAAAGCTATTGAAGCAGGGGATATGGAAACAGCCAATCATTTCCTGGGATATACTTATTTTTTCAGTGGTGAAGTGGTGGAAGGTAACAAACTGGGCAGAACCCTCGGTTATCCTACGGCCAACCTGCAGATCGTGGAAAAATCCAAACTGATACCAGGCGATGGCGTATATGCGGTAGATATCGTGGTTTCTGATGAACCGGATAAAACATACCGTGGCATGATGAATATCGGATACCGGCCCACGGTTGACGGATCAAAGAAAATGATTGAAGTAAATATTTTCCAATTCGACCGCGATGATCTACGGAAGAAGCCTCAGGGTATTCGTCAAAAAATTTCTTCGTCACGAACAAAAATTCAGCGGGCTGGAAGAATTGAAAGCGCAACTGGCGGTAGGATAGAAGTAACGCAAATCTGGGCATTTGAAGATTTGGAAATTTAGGAACATCAGTTGGGAACCCGGAAACCTGAAATGTATCAAATTTCCAATTCTCAAATTAACTTTACAACCAGCTCTTTCAGCAACGCACCGTCTTCCGCATTCACGCTTTCACGCCCACACTTTTCAGATTATAATGGTGCAGGAGCAGCAGGGCATTTTCGGTTCCTGCAAATCCATAGTTTTTAGCTGCCAGCAGGTAATCCTTCACAAAAAAAGGATGTCACACCCAGGGCGGCAGCCGTTCGATTTTCTCATCGGGAGCCGGTAAACTGAAGATCATATACACTTTGCTGAAAAAACCATACAGCGCAGGCAGGACAAGCTGGATGGGTGCTGCTTTGGGATTACTTTCAAAATACTGGATGATGCGGATGGCTTTTGCCAGCATCCTTTCTCGCCAGGGCAGCCTGCAATTCAAAGCATTGAATTCCTTGCTGATGCCTACAAAATTTTCTATATCATCTTCACTGGATCTTTTCCGGTTTCCCAGGTTAATCCGGACTTTTTCAATCTCGCTTTTAATCCGGGTCAGGTCATTGCCGATATGATCAATCAGCAGGGAGAGCCCTTTCTGATTTATGGTCAGCCCCAGGGTCTGCAATAATCCGTTTACCCATTCCGGCATCTGGTTATCATACAATTTTTTTGTAGAAAGCAGTTCACCCTTTTCCTTTAACAGCTTCGCCATTTTGCTCCGGCCGTCCACTTTTTTATCCTTATACGAAACCACCAGTACCGTGGATCCGAGCGGCTGCTGTATATAAGATTCCAGCTTCATGATATCCCGCATCTGCTGGGCTTCCTTCAATAAAACCACCTGCCTTTCGGCAAACATGGGATACCGTCGGCAGGCATTTAAGACCGCCGCCCAGTCCGCATCCTTCCCGTAAAAAACCGAGAGGTTAAAGGCTTTTTCTTCTTCGGGCAACAAATGATGCTCTGCGAAATCCATGACCTCATTAATAAAATATTCTTCTTCCCCTTCCAGCCAGTAAACAGGCTTAAAAATCTTTCTTTTCCAGTCTCTAATGATCTGCTCAGAAGACCAATGGCAATGATTTGGCCGCAAGATATTTTTTAATTGTTAATGGTAAATTGTTAATGTACCTGAACGGGGTACCGGGTGTAAAATTTATTCTTAACCGTTAACAACTAATGGTTTATAAATTCACACCCCGGCAAAACCGGTGCAAAAAGTCAAAATTGGCACGGTTTTAGACCACCTCCAGACTGGAAACAATCCTAAACCGAGTTTCCCGTAAGAAAATCACATTTTTAATCATAAAAAGAACAAACCATGAGCACAACGAATTATCCATCTGCGACTCCTCAAAGTCAGCCTCCGAAGAAAGATTTTAAAAATCTGGTGATCGGATTACTGGCTGCAGGTTTCCTCGGAACCTGGGGTTATTTGTTATGGAATAATAACAAACAGGAACAGGTACAGCAAAGCCAGCAAACACAGATTGCCAAGGTAACAGACGAAAAAGGTGCATTACAGAAGAATTTTGATGACGCCCTGGTTCGCCTGGATTCATTAACCGGCACCAATAACCGTTTACAGAGCCAGCTTACCGGTGCAAATGCTGATATTGCTAAAAAGAAAGCAGAAATCAGAAGCATCCTGGGAAAGAAGAATGCCACGGCTGCTGAATTAAACAAAGCAAAATCACTGATCGCCGACCTGAATAACAAAATTTCTGATCTTCAGAAACAGGTGGCTGATCTGACTGCTTCCAATCAACAGCTGACAGCCGACAAAACACAGCTGACCGCTGATAAGGAAAAACTGACTTCTGATCTGTCTACTACAACCACACAGAAAGAAGATCTCGAAAAGAAAGTGGATATCGCTTCTACCCTCAATGCTTCCAACATCACGGTGACTCCGGTTAAAGACCGTAAGAATGGTAAGGAAAAAGTGACTACCACTGCAAAGAGAGTTGATAAGCTGATCATTGCCTTCGATGTAAACAACCGCATTGCCCAGACAGGCCAGACTGATGTGTATGTTTGTATCACAGGCCCGGATGGCAAGCCGATTTCAGTACCTGCACTGGGTTCCGGTACATTTGCAAGCCGTGACGAAGGAGATAAAATCTTCACAGCCAAAGTTCCGGTTGATATCGAAGCAGGTAAGACTAAATCTGTTCAGTTTGCCTGGAAACAATCCGGTGAATTCAAAGTGGGTTCTTACAAGATCGAAATCTATCACAATGGTTTCAAAATCGGTGAGGATACAAAAGAGCTGAAAAAAGGTGGCATATTCGGATAGAGGTTAAGGTTTGAATATATAGAAACCGGGAATTCTCCTATGAATTCCCGGTTTTTTTTACGCGATCAATCGATGGGTTCTCCTGTTTATACACCTTGAGTCTTCTTATTATTGACCGCAAGATGATAAAGATTATTGACCGCATGATGATAAAAATGCCGGTATTCTCCCCTTTCAGGGGTTCTGTACCCCATCACATATAAGAAATCCGGATTTTTTGCGTTTTAGCACCAGTCCTACCCTGCCCTTCGAAATCCAATACCTAAAAAACCGGAGATGCGCGCGTATATAATCTTTTTTTTGATTATCAGCTGTGGGACCGTTTATGCCCAGAAACCCTGTTACCAGCATTCAAAGCTTTACCTGTTCGACAAACACAATGAACCCCGTTTATTTACAGATACCCTGGGCCGGCATCCACAGTTTCCCTTCCTTCAGCGAAAGAACGGCATTACCAGTCCGGAAGCGTTTCTCAAATCAATCCGGGATCCGAATCAGAGGGCGAAATATAACCGTACATTCCCCGCATTCGATTTATTACTTCGCAATTCCGGTTTCGTAAACGGATACAAGGATCTCAATGCAAATAATATCAGAAAAGTCTATATCACACCGGGTACTGTCGGCAACCTGGGCTTTTTTGACCGGGAGAAAAATATCATCAACTACCTGTATGTGAAACTGAACCCGGCCGGAGAATCACCGGATGGTATTGAAGCCTGGAAACTCACCAACAAAGAAGGATGTTTTTTATATATCCTGTTTACCTGCGGGAATGCTTTTTATCCCAACGGGAATGTAGCTGTAGTCCCGGTTCCCATAGGCGGTAAAGGCAGCGGGAACTGCTGCCGGACGATTACTGTGAAGACCTCGGTCACTGCGGCTCCGCAACAAACCGACTCTGTTAAAAGACCGGCCCTGCTGCGAATAAATTATTACCGGGCCTACCTCACCCCTTCTCAAAGAAAAAACCGGGCCTACGATACTGCTGTAATACTGATTCGTTATAAAGACACACTGATTCAATTCAGAGATCGTCTGGTGGTTCCCGCCAGGATGGATTCCGGCAGCCAGATTCAGGTTTACAGCGTATGCAGGGACAGCCTGATCCAGATGCGCATTCCCCTGACCGGCGACAATGCCCTGCAGACCGACATCGTGCATCCTGTAAAATATGTACTGGCAGATACGGTTTTCGAAAAGGAGGAACCCGTGGAAGAAACAGACTGCGAAAATACCTGGGAGGTATCTGTTGAAGCAGGAAAATCCTGGAACAGTATTCCCCGTCTGAATGATCCGGTTCAGCATACCCAGACGAACGGATCGCAGATAACCGGTACCCTGGAAATCTCGCGTATTCTTGCCCCCTGGTTCCAGCTGGGTGTATCCGCATCTTATATCGTCCTCTCCTACCAGGACGATATCAATTACCCGGGATATGTGGCGGGAACTTATAATACCATTTACCTCGGAAAGCCCATTATACCCATCCAGCTGTTTGGAAAATTCAATTTCGGCAAACCGGTCGGATTTCAATCGAGCATGTCCCTGTCTTTCGGATATTCCATACCCACCAACGGGAAAATAGAAGATAACGGAACCGTATTAACGACAAACCCTAACCTGAAAGGAGATTTTACCGCCGGATTAAAATTCGGGATTGCATATTATTTCTCCTGCCATGTCGGACTGGGCGCCAGTTTCACCGGCCAGTATTTTAATAACAAAAGCGACCTGATTGCATATAGCCTGTATGCACTGCCTGTGCAGTTGGGGATGCATTTCAGGTTTTAGTTTTTACTTATTTCGTTGATGGTTGACGGTTGACGGTTGACGGTTGACGGTTGACGGTTGACGGTTTACGCCGGGCCGGAAGTCTACTCCGTTCTCAGACTTTTTATGGGATTGGCCAAAGCGGCCTTTAAAGCCTGAAAACCCACCGTCAGCAGCGCAATAAAAACAGCCAGTACACCGGCCGCGGCAAATATCCACCAGGACAGACCGGTCCGGAAGGCAAAGCCCTGCAGCCAGCTGTTCATAGCCAGAATGGTTACCGGGACAGCAATTAAAAAGGCAACAGCCACCAGCACCAGGAAATGCTTTGATAATGTAAAGACCAGGCTATTGACAGAGGCCCCCAACACTTTACGCACGCCAATCTCTTTCGTCCGTTCCAGGACGTTATAGGCTGACAATCCAAGTAATCCAAAACAGGCTATACATATAGCCAGCATGGCAAAAAGTCCAAACACTTCTCCAAAACGCCTGTTCTCGGCATATTGGCGATTAAAGAATTCATCCAGAAAAAAATAATCAAATGGATATGAGTGGTTAAAAGTTTATTAACGCTTAACGCTTAACGCCTAACGCTGAACTCATAACTCATAACTCATAACTCATAACTCATAACTCATAACTCATAACTCATAACTCATAACTCATAACTCATAACTCTCAAAGACTCCCCCGCTTCATCTCGTCTGCCGCGTGATTCGCCGCACGGGCTGCCAATGCCATATATAAAATGGAGGGACTCTGGTTCCCGGTACTCGTCATACAGGCACCATCCGTAACAAAAACATTTTTGCAGTGATGCAGCTGGTTCCATTCATTAAGTAAAGAATCTTTCGGATCCCTGCCCATGCGGCAGCCGCCCATTTCATGAATATCCAGGCCGGGCGCCTGTTTGGTATCATGGGTGCGGATATTTTTACAGCCTGCTTTCTCCAGCATTTCCGCACTCTGCGTTAAAAAGTCCGCCACCATTTTCTCGGCGTTCTCATCATAATCAATGGACGTGACCAGCTGCGGAATACCCCAGGGATCTTTCAGCTCCTTACTCAGTCTCACCTGGTTGGATTCCCGCGGAATGGTTTCTCCCTGCATATACATGCCGGCCATCCAGGTACCGGGTTCCGTGAGATTATTTTTATAGGATGAACCGATACCATCCTGCATCCCGTCGAAAGCAGCCCCGCTCCGGTGCGACCATACGAAAGTCAGGAAGCCGCCGAGATAGTCTGTATCTTTTTTATGCAGGTTCCTGTAATTCGCGATGATCGGATTGGTGGGATTGCGGCCATAGATATACCGGTCTTCAAAGCCGGGGTATTCTCCGGATACGTTTGCCCTGTAATTATGAAAGGCCATATACTTACCGAGCAGACCATTGTCATTGCCCAATCCATTAGGAAAACGCGGGGAAGTTGAATGGAGTAATATCAGATTGGTGTTCAGGCAGGCAGCATTTACAAAAATGACACGGGCAAAAAAATCGGTTACCTGTTTCGTATGCGCATCCACCACGCGGACGCCGGTGGCCTTCGATTTCCCTTCATCATAGATAATGGAATGCACAACAGAATGCGGACGGATGGTGAGGTTACCGGTTTTTTTCGCCCAGGGTAAGGTGGAAGATACCGAGCTGAAATATCCGCCATAGGGACATCCGCGGGTACAAAGATCACGGGCCTGGCACTGGCCACGTCCCTGTTCAAGGTGAACGGGGTTGGGTTTAGTCAGGTGCGCCCAGCGGCTGTGCACCATAAAACGGTCCTTATAGTTTGCACGGATCTTCTGCTGGATTTCTGCCTCCACACAACTCATCTCGAAGGGCGGCAGATAATCCCCGTCCGGAAGGGCTTCCAGTCCGTCTTTACTTCCGCAGATGCCGGCAAACCTTTCCACATGTCCGTACCAGGGCGCGATATCCCGGTACCGGATGGGCCAGTCGGTCGCATAACCAAAACGAAGCGGCGCCGTGAATTCAAAATCACTCCAGCGCTGGCAGGCCCTTCCCCAGGTAATGGATTTTCCGCCTACCTGGTATCCCCGGATCCAGTCGAAGGGCTTTTCCTGTACATAAGGATGCTCCTCATCCTTTACAAAAAAATGGCGCGTATCCTCCGTAAATGCATAACATTTACTGATGACCGGATTCGCTTTTAAAATCTCTTCGGTATTGGCACCCCGGTGTTCAAAATCCCAGGGGTTCATGGTCGCCGTGGGATAATCTTTGATGTGTTCAATATTCCTGCCCCGTTCCAAAACCAGTGTTTTTAATCCCCGTTCACAGAGTTCCTTCGCCGCCCATCCCCCGCTGATTCCGGAGCCGATCACGATGGCGTCAAAGCTGTTTTTTTCTTTACCGTCGGAAGAAATATTCGGAATGGAATCGGTAGCAGGCATTGTACAATAATTTTAACTAAGTTTAAAGCTAGTCAAAAAATCAATTGATGAATTCAAACCGGAGGACTTCCGCATTTTCAATCATGGCAGGATTTGTCATTTTGTTTTTCTTTTACCATCTGCCCGAACTTTTTCAAAAAGTATATGCAAAACCCCTGATCTGGCTGCTGGAATCGGGCATGGGAATTTTTTTAATAGTATCCTATCTGGTAATCCGGAAACAGAAAGGGTCGGGGATGAAACCCTACGGGTTGTTCCGAATGAATACTTATGGGATCAATCTCCTGACCGGCTTGTTTTTTGGATTTGTTTTTTTTGCCCTGAATACGATCCTGACCGTTCTGCTCGGATGGAACTCCCTGTCGCTCGCCGTTTCCTGGCCGCAGGTTGTTTACCTGGTCCTGCTTTTTTCCATCGGAACGGTACTACCCTCCCTGGCAGAAGACATTCTGACCCGGGGATATATTTTTGCACACTGGCCTAAATACACTTACAGGAAATGGATGGTGGTTTTCTCAGCAGGCCTCTTCGTACTGAACCATATTTTCAAATTAAACCGGCCGGATATACTCCTGTACCTTTTTGTTTTAGGACTCTGGCTGGCCTGGAGCCTGGTAACAACCGGTTCCCTCTGGCTGACCCTGGGCATACACTGGGGAACGAACATCGCCTATCAGAGTTTCAGCAACCTGGTTACCATCAAAACCATCCGGGAAACAGGTATGGAAAATTACCTGCTGGCCCTCTCTTATGCAACCGGGTTCCTGCTGATGTGGCTGATGAGCAAAACGGATTTTTTTGGACGAAATATTAGGAAAGCTTAACGCCGAACGCTTAACGCTTAACGCCAACCTTAACGCCCAACCGTCAACCGTCAACCACCAACCGTCAACCGTCAACCGTCAACCGTCAACCATCAAAGTATCGCCCGCAAACTCGCCCTTCCCGTATGAATCACATGCCCTTCTCCGGGCTGGCGGCCTTCGTAGCTGATATTGAGTTCCAGAAAACTACCCAGTTTTTTTGTCAGGTCCAGTCCCCAGATATAATTCTTTCCTGGCAGGAGGCCGTCGAGCAGGATATAGCTGACCGTCGTGTTGGTATTGCCGTTATACTGAATATCGTTCATCGTAAATTTTGCCTGGATAGATGTGTTCTGAACGAGGTTGTATTTCACATCGGCGATCACGGAACTCGAATAAGAAGATTCACCACCACTCAGCGGATCATTTTTTTGCGGGTTGTAGTTATACCCCAGGCTCACCCGCAGGTTGGCGCGCCGGGTATAACTCAGATCCGGCGCAATGGAATACCCGGTAATATTATAATTGCTGTTACCAAAACTTTTGTTGTTGGAATATAAAGAATTGCTTCCCTTCTTGAAAACCGCATTCAGCAGGATGGATTTGCTCATATTCCATCTTGTGCGCAGGTTCCATTCCTGAAGGGACTGGGTCTGGTAACCATAGGTAAGCAGGGCCTTGGTTGAATTGCGGTTATTGCTGATGTCAAAACCCCAGACCGGATCGAGTTTATTAAATGAAAATGAATTCACGAATACGGAACTCCGGCTGATCAGGGAGGTATCATTCAGGGGGGCTTTAAAGGGATTGAGTTGTACAAAACCTTCGGCTTCTTCTTTCTGGTTCAGTTGCAGGGAGGACTGGAAATAAAGATTCGACAAAAACTTTTTAAACCCGACCGCCCGGTTGCCCAGCAGCATACGGGGGTTCAGGACAACATTATAATTGAACGTATTATAATTTGCTTTGACATAATCATTGGTGGGCGTGAATATCCGGATAAAGGTCGCCTGGTCGGGATACTGGGCTACCACAAATTCATTCAGCTGCTGGATGCCGTCGCCATTCAGGTCAATCCAGGTGTATTGTCCCGTACCTGCGGGCACCGGCACATAAGTATAATTTCTTTTCTGTTCCTGCCCCGATCCCACTTCATATAAAATATTCCCCGACACCATACTCTTCCATTCATGCATGGAGTATTCCACGCGGGTCAGCAGGCTGTTGTCTGCCTGCTGGTTGGAAACGCTGGCATTGACTACCTGGAGACTCCTGTAGGTGGCATTGATACGCACCTGTTCATTTTTATTTTTTGTGAGTTCGGTATATACATTCACATTCTGGCTGCGGTTGGCAAGGGCCAGGTTTTTCCCGTAGGGATAAGCGTCCTCCCGGTACATATACGTAACCCCCCATTTGTTGGGGGCTTTATCCGGCGATTTGAAATAAGCCTGCAGGATGCTGAATGAATAACTGTCGTTTGAAACGGAATCCGTCGTGCGGCTCCGTTGTTCATTCTGTTCAAGTGAATAATTAATCCCGGCTGTATAACCACCCCATTTTTTAAGTGTCCTGGAAATGTCGAGGGTCGGTCGGAAAAAATACCCGTTATTAATGGATCCGCGATCGATCGTCAAACTCAGCTGATCATTGAAATGCCAGTCTTTTACATTTGTTGTATGGCCTATTAAATTCCGTATACCTGTAAAATCGGAATTCCGGTTATAACCCGCCAGTTCATAATGAATTTCATTTTTCGACTTATCGGTTAACTTGAATGCGGCTTTGTAAAAGGTTTCATTTGCCTTGGGCATTTGCAAAGGAAGTCCCCAGTCCCTGAGAAATTCCACCGGGTGGATCGGCTCGAGGGGCTGAAACCGGATATCGGTGTATTCATAAGAAAGATAAGAGCTGATCACCGAGCCCGGCAGGCCGTGCCTGATCAGATGCAGATTCTGGAAAGTCAGTTTGGTTGCGTTCCCGGCATCATTTTCCTTGTCTTTGGTTGAAAGTGTATTCACATCATAACGGCTGCGGGCTATATCGGCAGTCAGGGTTGATTCTTTTGAAACATTATAATCAATCCCTCCGGTAATCACCTGCTGGGTCTTGGGCGTCACCAGGAATTCGGCCGCTTCAAATTGCCCCTGCCGGTTCCCATTGGCCGGCGCCACCCACTGATATACATTTCCATTCAGGCCCTGCGCATTCAGGATATAATCTCCATGGCCCTGTCCCACATCGGAGAAAGAAAGGTTGTACAGCGTATAGGCATGATCGTTGGAAACGACAAAAACGGAATCATGCGTTACCAGGCCGTTTGAGGCGGTATAGGTCGTATCGATTTTCCGGTATAAAATCTGATTGGTACCGAGACCGGTATCCAGCGGGGCCACCGGGTAGAACGCATTGTTGATACTGTCGCCCAGTTCATTCAGAAATTTTTTCCTGCCCGCATCGAGGGTTTGGGTGATGGGGGAATTGCGTGCATCACTGTTGCTGAACACACCGAAGCGGAGACGAAGGTTTTTATTGACCTGTGCATTATCCGCCAGGTAGAGATTCACATTGAGGTAGTTCTGGTTTGAATATTCAAACTCCACCTGGATGCGGCTGTCTTTGGTGATCATGCGTTTGGGCGTAAAAGTCAGTTCTGCTGTATTGTAGTTGATCACATAATCCTGGTCTTCGCCGCGCTGCAGCAGGACCCCGTCCAGGTACACTTTTTCCGTTCCGGCCAGGATGATAAAATACAATTCATTATTGGCGCCCTGCAGGCGGTAGGGACCCTGGTTGCCTTCCTGGCCCTCGAAAATATTCCGGTTGAATTGTCCCTTGGCCACCGCACCGCTGAATAAAACCTTGTTGCTTCCCTGGCTGGAAATTTTCGAGACCGTTTCGAAAGAGCCGCCACGAAGTCTTTTATAAAAAGAGAGGAAATAATTATCGGTCTGCCGCAGGTCGATATCTCCCATGCGCAGGGCCCAGTTCTTTTTTTTGAACTGGATATAGATCTGGTCGAAATCACTGAGCTGGGCCGTGGTACCGTCGGGCTGTATGGGGATATTATTATCCGTGATCGCGGCGGCAATCTCTATGGAATCTGCCAGGTACCCGCTGATCTGCAGGTTCAGGTTGGAAGTAACAACGGCATCCTGGGCGTTACCAAAAGAAATGGCCCTGCCGAAACTTCCGTTATAGGTGATATTGCCAAAGTTGAAAAAATTATCCTGCGCATATTGTGCATCCTTTTTATACGCTGATGGCTGGATGATGAATTTATCCATCACTTTATTATAGTCGAGCCGCTGCACCACCCCGTTCAACTGGTAAGGGAACAGTCGGTACTGGACCAGTACGGAATCCAGGTTCGGCTTCCGGATCCACGTAAGAATTGAATGAACGAAATCGACCCGGTAGGTACTGTCCGGGAATCCGGAAACGATCAGACTGCCGGGGACCAGGCTCAGGGAATCCAGTTTCAGGGGAGCGGACTGAACCGGGATAAACCGCCGGTGAAGGTTAGAAGTAATTTTGGAAGGAAGCGTTGGCTTCTGACCAGGCTGCTGGGCGCGTACTCTATTCAACAACCCACAGAAAACCAATCCTATAAGCAGCCATTTGGTCAATCAAAAGGGTTTTTCTTAAAATGCCGAATCGGGTCTTTTATTGTGTCTCAGCCGTCCAGTTCTGCCAGCAGTCCCTGTATATCCAGGGCTTCCGTAACCATCTGTAAACCACCCTTCCCGTCCACCGGCCAGGACTCCCTGGGCCGGTCCCAGTACAGTTCCACCCCGTTCCCGTCGGGATCATCCAGGTAAATCGCTTCGGAAACACCGTGGTCCGACAGGCCGGTGAGGGGATAATCCGCTTCCAGCAAACGTTTCAGGATAAAAGCCAGGTCTTTGCGGGTCGGATAGAGAATGGCGGTATGGAAAAGTCCGGCAGATCGTTTCGGCGCCGGCGGGGCGTTTTTACTGTACCAGGTATTCAGGCCGATATGGTGGTGGTAACCGCCCGCGGAAATGAAAACGGCATCGGTACCATACCATTGCATCACCTGGAAACCCAGTAAATCCTGGTAGAATTTCAGTGCGCGCGGAATATCCGCGACTTTGAGGTGCACATGACCGATACGGGTGGACCCGGGGATGGTATAGCTCAAAAGGGTAAAATTTATCTAGGCATTCACTAACTGAGACTGTACGTACATTGTCTGCCGGAGTTGCTTCACGCGTTCGTCGGACAGGTATTCATCGAAGGTGGTCAGCCGGTCGATGGCCCCTGCCGGTGTGATTTCAATCACCCGGTTGGCAACGGTTTGCAGGAAGGTATGGTCGTGCGAAGTCAGCATCACCACCCCCTTGAAATTCGACATGCTTTCATTGAAAGCCTGGATGGATTCCAGGTCGAGGTGGTTGGTCGGTTCATCCAGCAACACCACATTGGGATCCTGCAGCATCATGCGGCTGATCATGCAGCGCACTTTTTCTCCCCGCTCAGCACGCCGACCTTCTTCATCACTTCATCCCCGCTGAACAGCATTTTCCCCAGGAAACCGCGCAGGAAAGGCTCGTCCACGTCGGTCACATGCGGCGGCACGTACTGGCGGAGCCAGTCCATCAGGTTCAGGTTTTTATCGCCGAAGAACTTATGGTTGTCGTTCGGCAGGTAGGCATGGGTAACGGTGGTACCCCATTCGAAAGTTCCTTTATCTGCTTTGAGATTGCCGGTGACGATCTCATAAAAATCGGTCAGCGCCAGCGGATTTTTGCTCACGAGGGCCACTTTATCACCCTTGTTCAGGCTGAAGGTGATATCGGCAAAAAGCGGGGTGCCGTCTTCAGCGGTTTTCGCCAGCTTCTGCACGTTGAGGATCTGGTTGCCCACTTCGCGCTGCTGTTTGAAAATGATACCCGGGTAGCGGCGGTTGGAAGGTTCAATCTCTTCGATAGTCAGTTTCTCCAGGGCTTTCTTACGGGAAGTGGCCTGTTTGGATTTGGAGGCATTGGCCGAGAAGCGGGCGATGAAATCCAGCAGGGCCTGTCGCTTGTCTTCCGTCTTCTTGTTCTTGTCGCTCATCTGGCGGGCCATGAGCTGGGAGGATTCATACCAGAACGTATAGTTACCGGTATAGGCCTTGATCTTCTGGCGGTCTACGTCGGCCACATGGGTACATACGGCATCGAGAAAGTGACGGTCGTGGGAAACGACGATCACGATATTTTCGTAATCGGCCAGGAAATTCTCCAGCCAGTTGATGGTCTCTACGTCGAGGTCGTTGGTCGGTTCATCCAGGAGCAGGATATCGGGATTGCCGAAGATAGCCTGTGCCAGGAGCACACGCACTTTCATGGCCCCGGAAAGTTCTTTCAGCAGTTGCTGGTGCATGGATTCCTTCACCCCCAGGTCGCTGAGCAGGGAAGCCGCATCGCTTTCGGCGGTATAGCCGCCCATCTCACCGAACTCAGCCTCCAGTTCACCGGCCAGTATTCCGTCATCTTCGGAGAAATCCTCCTTCAGGTACAGGGCATCCTTGGCCTGCATCGTATCCCAGAGTTTGCGGTAGCCCATGAGCACCGTATTGAGGACGGTCTGGTTGTCGAACTCGAAGTGGTTCTGTTTGAGAACGGCCATGCGCAGGCCCGGGGTGATTTCGATGCTGCCTTTGGTAGGCTCGATTTCACCGGAAAGTATCTTCAGGAAAGTGGACTTGCCGGCCCCGTTGGCGCCGATCACCCCGTAACAATTCCCCTTGGTGAAAGACACATTGACTTCATCAAACAAAACACGTTTACCAAAGAGCAGGGTCACATTATTCGCGCGGATCATGCAGTAAAATTTGAATGGGCAAAGGTAAGCCGGACCGGCTGAATTTCAAGCAACCCCGCGACCCTGTCCGCGCGGCGACGCCGAAGCTTTGATGCGGGCACCCGTATTCCCACATTAGCGGGACCTGATCGGGCGTTTAACAGGTTTTTTAAGCAAATGTGTTTTTACTTTGCCGTCTGTTAGCGACGGGTGATTCCGGTGCGCTGGTCTCCTGTACAGAGCAATTCAATCTGAAGAAGCTATAGCTTTCGCACTTAGGGGAAATACATTATTTTTGCGCGTTTCCGGACCGGTAGCTCAGTTGGATAGAGCAGCTGCCTTCTAAGCAGCAGGTCATTGGTTCGAATCCAATCCGGTTCACAAAGCGACATCACGGGCTATAAAGGCCCGCGTTTGATGCGTTATTTACGTGAACGATCTAATACAAACTCATTTGCCCCAGGTAAGAAAACTTATGCGCCATTATGGTGTAAACAGGGCATTTGTTTTCGGAAGTGCAGCGAAAGGAACTATGAGCGAGAATAGTGATGTTGATTTTATCATCAGCTTCCCCGAAACCATGGATTATGAAACCTATGCCAATAATTATTTCGCCCTGGCTCATGAATTGGAAAGACTATTGAAAAAAAACGTAGATCTTGTCACAGAGAAAACACTTAGAAATCCTTTTTTACTGGAGAGTATTAACAGCCATAAAGTTCAGCTGTTATGACCACCGAGGAAAAAAAACTGTTGACTGATATTCATGAAGCCATCCATTCCGTCGATGAGCATTTGGAGGGTCGAAGGATATTTCAGGAATATCAGAATAACAAAACCAGGCGCAGAGCCGTTGAACGGGAATTAGAAATTATTGGCGAAGCCGTTAATAAACTACTAAAAATAAATCCGGCTATTCCCTTAACCCATGCACGCATTATGGTTGACCTCAGAAACCGCGTAATTCATGTATACGATTCAATCGACGAGACCATTATATGGAAGATCGTTGTAAAAGACCTGCCTCTTTTGCTTGAGGAAGTCAACATCCTGTTGTTACACTAAATTAGTGCTGGAGGTTTGTCGGATTGTGCACTACCCGGCAAGGGATACCCCGATACTGACTGAATAATTTTTATTTATTAAATACTTCCAGCTATGGGTGGCCTTTATTTTCTAATCCCGATTGTAAGATGCGCCATAAAAATCATACCGCTGTTGAGCATTACTTATTTGCCGATTTAATTACTTTTATCGCGATCGCATCCGTGTAAGTAATATCAACGACGTCTCCTACTTTCACCCCAATAAGATTCTCCGGATTTTTTACCTTAATCGTCTGAGTCTCTTTATCAGGTCCCTTGAAAGTGACTGATGGAACACTGGAATCAATCGCAATGATTGTGGCTGTGATTTTAGTCTGTTTCTGGACATCACCTGCGGGCTTCGAACCCGGCTCCGGCCGCTGCGGCTGTATCGGAAACGGCAATTCCGGTCTGATTTCCATGTTTCCTGACCTGGTATGCAACCGCTTCGGTGTACATGACTATAACGGAGTCCCCCTTTTTTACCTGATCAAGATTCGTTACTTCCTTACCGGCAGTGAAGATTTGCCACTGGCCCTCACCCGTTTTTAGCTTGACCTTTCGCGACTTCTGGTTAATACTCACTACTTTTGCGTTCACGCTTACGGGTGCTCCTTCGTCAACGATCGTTGGATTCTGCGCCATTGCATTTGTCGTGACCAGAAGGAAAAACAGGGTATGGAATAAAATCGATTTGATTCCCGGTTGTTTTTTTATTTTCGTTTCTGTTGCCATTTTAATCGTTTTTATTCATCAAAAGTAATTATCTGCCAGCACTCCGGACTTTGATAGCAGCAGGCACCACCGGAATTAATTGCTTAATTTATTTTGGCCGCCACCCGTCATTTTATTCTTAACAACTACTAAAATAATTTTTCCCGGGCTTTCTAAAACAGATTTAAATCAATCAGTCGGATGACTTTGCTCATGCTGAATTCGGGGAGCTTTAATGATATTGGTATATAAATAACAGCGATCTGTTAAATATCCTATTGAAATTTTTACGGTTAATCACTCACAATTATTATATAAGATGCATACAACAGTCATCATATTAGGAATTATTCATGTGGCAATCGTCATTTTTACAATTATCCGAATCCTGATGGATACACACTCCACGCCTAAAACACTCGGCTATTTGTTAATTGTTATCCTGTTTCCCATAATTGGGGTGCTTTTTTATTTTTCGTTTGGTATTAATTACCGGCATCTCAGTTCCACCAACAAAGGGATCATGGCACAGCGGGAACTGGATATACAACTTTCCAATAATCTTCCGGACAATACCCAGGTACCTTCTCAATGAACAAAAAGAAACCATCGGTCATTTTTCACCCCTGGTTAGTTTTTTGGAAAACCTCGCCGGGGATCAACTGAGTGAAAATTCGTTCAGGTTGCTGGTGAACGGTGAAGAGAAATTCCCGGAAGTGCTGAGAACGCTTGAAACGGCCAGCGCATTTCATTCATATGGAATATTACGACTGGGAAAATGATATCCGTGGTAATCAGATTAAAGAGGTATTGCTTCGAAAAGTAAAAGAAGGACTACAGGTTCGGGTACTTTATGATGATTATGCCAGCCGGAAGATCAGGGATAATATTGTCAGGGAACTTAAAAATGGCGGAGTTAAAATTTACCCGAAAATAAAAGTAGGATTTTTCCTCGTTGCCAATAAAGTAAATCACCGGGATCATCGGAAAGTAATCATCGTAGATGGCCTGATCGGCTTCGTGGGTGGGATCAATATATCTGACCGTTACGATAATTCCATAGATACAGGCTTGTACTGGCGGGATACGAGTGTAAAATTCTCAGGACCCATGGCCAAAAGTATGCAGCGACATTTTATCGTAAGCTGGAACTCATGTCAGGACGAAAAACTGGGTTTCACCAAAGATTTATTTCCGGAAGATTCACCCATCGACAAAAACGATGCGGTTGGGCTGGGCCAGATCGTTGCAGGCGGTCCCATTTATCCCATGTCAAATATCATGCTCACGTATTTTAAAATTTTTACCCTGGCGAAGGAAAAACTGTATATCACCAATCCTTATTTCCTGCCCAGCGACAGCATCCTGGATGCGTTGAAATCAGCCAGTATCGGTGGGGCTGACGTGCGGTTGTTGATGCCGAAGAAGTCAGATTCAGCCATAGTGGGTGCCGCATCCCAATTTTATTATAAAGAGCTGCTTCAGGCCGGCGTAAAGATTTACCTCTATAACAAAGGGTTTGTACATGCCAAAACGGTTGTGGCGGATGGATTCCTGAGTGTGGTCGGCACAGCAAACATGGATATCAGGAGTTTTGATTTGAATTTTGAAATTATGTCGGTGATTTATGGGAAAAACTTTGGCCGGCAAATGGAAGCTGCATACCTGAACGATCTCAAAGAATGTACCGAGCTTACCTATGCGGAATGGTCAAAAAACGGAAAAACGAAACAGCTGGTTATCAGCCTTGCCCGCCTGATATCGGCATTCCTGTAGACCGATCTTCTATTTTTTTGAATCAGGAGGAATCAGGGAAAGATGACCCTTCCCATACAAGCGGTTATAATGGAGCATTTGCTTCGTCGTCATGGGTATCATGGGAGTTAAGTCTTTCCGTGCAATCAGTACTTCCATGGGATCGGAATTTGGAACATACAAAACCGAAAGCGTGACCCATTCCTCATTTTCTTCAATAATGAAAGCCGGCCAGTACTGGTCATACATCAAAGCCAATACAGGTTTCCACCCCGCCTTCTCCGTATCCACTTTTAGTCTCTCCTCTTCCATTGTTTTCAGATAGTTGAGGGGTGGATATATTTTCAGCAGCAGGTCTTCAAATTTGTTTTTGTATTTGGAGACCGATGGCAGCAGTGCGATCCATCCCAACACGAAAACCAGGATGACAATAAATAGCACGGCGAGCAGAGTGATTGCTATTTCACCTAAATCGTTTTGCATACCCAACTTATGTGCAATAGGCGTTATGACCGGTTTTAAAAAGCCGCCCAACCTGTAGAGTATAAAGGAAATAACAGCAAGAACCAGGGTGATGACCAAACCCAATGCGAATGCTGTTTTGATTTTAGAAGCGTTCATATTGATGGAATTTATTAATTTTAATAATGAGTCTGCCTCCGAAGTTACCCTTGATGCTGAATTCAACAAAATCTGAAGGATCATATTAAATTCGCTCAAATGGTATGCGAACCTGGTGTCCAACCAATTTTTCATCTAATGATAATGATTTAAGTCATTTTATGTAATAACCTTTGTCATATTTTGCGATCGGGCTAAAGCGTAATTTCATACCTGCGATTTATATGCAATTATAAAATCTTCAAAACTTTTTAAGTACCCATCATTTATTAACCAATTAAATTCAAAAAAATGGCAACACTAAAAAGAAAAGCCGCAAAGAAAGCAGTAAAAAGAGCAGTAGTAAAAAAGGCGGTTAAACGCAGGGTAGCAAAGAAAGTTGTGAAACGGGCAGTTGCAAAAAAGGCAATCAAACGCAGAGTTGTTAAGAAAGCAGTCAAAAGAGCAGTAGTAAAAAAAGCAATCAAACGCAAAGTTGTTAAGAAGGCCGTTAAGAGAGCGGTAGTAAAAAAAGCAATCAAACGCAGGGTTGTCAAGAAAGCCGTTAAGAGAGCGGTTGCAAAAAGAGTAATTAAAAGAGCAATTCTAAAAAGGGTGCTTCTCGGAAACGCCATTGAAAATTCACCCCAGTCATAAGGAGAACTATTTGTTAGGGGATTAAACAGACCCGTCGGAATTTAATGTTGAGGACCATCGGTCCCTGGCTTGGATTTTGACGGGTTATCTTTTCCGAAAAGCCGGACCGCTTCGCTGTTAAAGTGGTAAAGTTTAGCGACGGGTATTCGTTTCACAAGAAAACGAACGGCGAGGATTGCCAGTAATGCTCCGGTAATCGGACCGATCCAATAGATCCACCATCCCACCCAATAACCTGAAACGACCGAAGGACCCAGGCTGCGGGCAGGATTTGTGCTCGTTCCCGAAATGGCACTTTCCAGGTAAACCATAATGGAATAAAGAAAAGGAAACAATGCGGGTGTGTAGGGCCGGAGTCGCCTGGATGCAAGAAACACAGCCAGTAGGCAGAGCATGGTAAATGTAGTTATGATTTCTCCGATCAATACGATCTGCAGCGAATAACCAACACCGGGCATCGTGGCTCCGAATTCCACACTGCGACCCATCGGGCCCCAGATCAACAGGGGCAAACATCCAATGATGGCTCCTGTCAGTTGACCCGAAACATATCTTCCGGCAGTTCCGATATCTATCTTGCGCATCAGGAAAAATGTGAATGTGACAACCGGATTGAGATGCGCTCCGCTCACTTTGCCGATGCGGGACATGCTAATCAATGCACCCGTCGATCCAAATAGGAAACCGGTGATCAGCCTTCGGATTCCTATATCGGGTAGCAAATGCAGAATCGGACTTCCTGTTCCAAACATAAAAATCACAATGGACAAAGCCACTAATAACAACAAAGCCGTGCCGATGAACTCCGCCAGGAAAATCTGCCAGGTGTAACTTTCCGTTTTCTTTTTTTCCACCATGATTCAGCGCTTAAATCGGGAGAATAAAAATGGCGTCTCCGCCTTTTGATCAGGCCTCAGAAAACTGAATGATCACTTTAATATCATCAGGTCCCCGCTGAAGGGCTTTTGCAAAGTTTTCAGGTTTTTCAATCCTCGTGATCAGACGGGCCAGCCAGCTGCGGTCTGCACGGGACAGAAATTGTGCAGCTTTATACCAGTGTCGTTTATTGGCATTGACGCTGCCGACAATCACGTTATTATTTAATACGGCCGACGTAGCTACATCGGCGATGGCAGCGGATGAAATGGCTTTGCCCCCATGTCCGATCCCCGTGAGACAAACAATCCCGTTCGCTCCGATCTTTTGAATCGCATCTGCAATCACTGCCCCCACGCCCGTACATTCGATAATAGCATCCGGCCTGAAACCCAGATTCATGATACTGCCCGTATGGTAAGTCGCGCCAAGAGACCTCACGAGCTCGGGCTTGATCCCTGTTTCGGCCATATCCAACACATGCACATCAAGTCCGTGTATTTTTGCGAAGAGCGCAGCCAGCAGTCCGATCGGCCCCGCACCGGTAACTAAAATATTTTGCGGTTCCCAGAAAGATCGCCGGCCGATAACGGCAATTTGTTCCAATGCTTTTGTAATCACGGTTGCCGGTTCCAACAGTACACCAAGAATTCCCAGTGAGGGGTCGATCTTTACAGCATATTCAGGTTCGATCCTCCAGCGTTCCGACATGAATCCATGAATCTCCTTAATTCCGCGCTCCGTATATAACCCGTTACGGCACATATCCCATTCTCCCACCGCGCAATTTGGACAAGGCACGGGATCCGGACGACGAACAATACCCACAACGAGGTCTCCTTTTTTTAGGCCACCCACCGGTCCTGGATCCAAAACACGGCCCAGGGATTCGTGCCCAAGTATCAGGTGCTGATGACCAGGAGGTGCCCATCCATATTTTCCTTCCACGATTTCTACATCTGTGCCACATACACCCACGGCGACTGCTTCCACCAGTACGGAACCCTCATTGATGTCCGGTTCCGGAACGTCTGTGTATTGTGCAGATCCCGACTTTTTTGGGTTCGACAGTAATTGCTTTCATGGTTCAATTGATTTCGTTTATTCCTTTATTTACTTTTTGCGGTCAGCTGATAAAAAAAATTCCTTACTCAGTCTAAGGGCATCGTCAGAATTACCCCGGGCAAACCAATGCATGGTCTGCGCCACGGAAGCGCTCCAGCCTGTCTGGTGGCTAGCACCAATACCGGACCCATTTTCCCCATGGTAATACTCATAGAACAAAATATAGTCGCGCCAGTACGGATCCTCCTGAAATTTTTGTGCATTCCCATAAACAGGCCTGCGCCCGGATTCATCACGCAGGAAAATGCCCGAAAGCCTGCGCGATAATTCTTCGGCAACCTGCCAGAGATTCATCATCTTCCCCGAGCCCGTGGGACATTCGATCAGGAACTCATTGCCGTAGTACATAAAATAATTTAAAAGCGCCCGGATAATAATCATATTCACCGGCATCCATACCGGACCGCGCCAGTTGGAGTTGCCGCCAAACATATCCGTGTCGGATTCCCCTGGCAAATAGTAAACACTATAGTCCTGATCGCCCTCCCGAATAACGAAGGGATGCTCAGCATGTATCCTGGATACTGCCCTGATTCCGTGCGCACTCAGGAATTCCTTTTCATCCAGCATAATGGTCAATACCCTGCGAAGATTTGTTTCATTCAGCACAGTGGCCAGATACCTGTCATTATAGCCCGGTTTATAAGAGTTATGGATAAAGGACGTCAGCTCCGGCCTGCGCTCCACGAACTGACGCATGTCCTGATGAAGTTCAGGGAATTTTTGCATGGCATCCTTTTCAAAAACGGAAACCGCACACAAAGGGAGCAGTCCGACCATCGAACGCACTTTCAGACGCTGACCGCCGCCGTCCGGTGTACGAAGCACATCATAGAAAAAACCATCCGCTTCATCCCACATGCCGCCTTCGTCATCTTTACCTATCATGGAAGTTGCAATCCAAAAGAAATGCTTCATTAATTTCTCCGTTATACTGGCATAGGCAGGTTTGGTCTGTGCCAGGTGCATAGCGATCTCCACCATGTTCTGGCAAAAAAGCAACATCCAGGCGGTACCGTCGGCCTGTTCGAGATGGCCTCCTGTGGGCAGCGGAGCACTGCGGTCAAATACCCCGATATTGTCCAGACCTAAAAAACCACCCTCAAAAACATTTTTTCCATCGCGGTCTTTCCTGTTGACCCACCAGTTGAAATTGAGCAGCAGTTTATGGAAAGATCGTTCGAGCCACTCCTGATCTTCCTTACCGCTTTTAGCTCCTTCCAGAAAATAACTGAATATCGTTGCCCACGCATGAACGGGTGGGTTGACATCGCTAAAGTTCCACTCGTATGCAGGTATTTGACCGTTTGGATGCTGATATTCTGAACTCAGCATCAGCTCCAATTGATCCTTACCAAAATCCTCATCAACCAGCATCAATGAAACCACATGAAAAGCCAGGTCCCAGGCAGCAAACCAGGGGTATTCCCATTTATCCGGCATGGAAATAATGTCTGCACAAATCATATGGCGCCATTGACCATTACGAATTCCTGTTTTGGATGGATCGCCCTGATGTCCCTTGAACCAACGGTCAACATCATAGTTGAAAAACTGCTTTGTCCATAATAATCCGGCAAGTGCCTGACGCATCACGTTGGTACCGTCAGCCCCCAGGTTTGATGGAATGATTCCGCCATAGTATTCATCCGCTTCTTTCAAACGCAGTGTAAATATTTCATCAAAACGACTGCCTATTCTTTCAGCGGGGTTCGCTATCGCGTCCGTGATATCTTCCCCAACTTTCTTTGTCAAACGCAACCTTAAAGTTTTGGATTTTCCTGCTTCAATATTCACCGGATAAAACGCCGCCATTTTTGTTCCCGTTTTATCCGGGTTTAAAACATTCTTCTGGCCCAGAACGATAGCATTGTTGATACCGTCCTTTACATAGGGATTCACATTGGGTACACCCATAAGTCGTTCTGTATTCGTTTCATTATTGGTAAACAGGAACTCCTTTGCACCTTCGGCGATGAAAAAATATTCTCCCAGATTATTTTGCGAAGCCAGTGCCAGTCCACAGTGTTGATCCATGCTGATCTGTTTGATTATTGGAATGGCTTTCGGCCGGGTTATCGTGCCAGTTATTTCGGAACCAGAGGGTAGGTAAAGATGTTTAATAGCGGCGTCTTCTGGTCCACGGTTAAAAATGGTTATCGCGTATAAGGATGTCTTCCGCTGAATCCTTAGCATATTCCACAAACACGTCGAAATACCGATTGTCGTTGAATATTCCGGTATCCAGCAATTCATATTCTGGTTCATGGCGCCCGCGCTGGCGGTTTGTGGTAACTATATGGTCGTAGGGATAAGCATACTGCGGATATTTATACAGGTATTTCATGTAGGAATGCGTTGGCGTAGAGTCTATATAGAAATAGTACTCTTTTACATCTTCGCCATGATTTCCCTCACTATTCGTTAATCCGAACATTCTTTCTTTAAGTATCGGGTCCCTGCCGTTCCAAAGAGAAAGAGCAAAACATAAAAGCTGTTTGTCGTCAGAAATACCGGCTATACCATCTTCTCCCCAACGGTAAGCGCGGGAGCGGGCATGGTCATGCGGAAAATAATTCCATGCATCCCCGTTTTCACTGTAATCTTCCCGAACAGTTCCCCATTGGCGTTCACTCAGATAAGGTCCCCATTTTTTCCAGGCGATTTTTTTCCCTCTGGATTCCTGCAGTCTGATTTTTTCTGTATTCATAACAATCGCTTTTTGAATCTTCTCATTTAATAAATATTGTCATATGTTCTGTTTCCATCCTGATCCAATTATTCATCAATGATATAAATGCTCCAGTATCGAAACAAGTTTTCATAAGATTTCAAAGGTTGATCAGCATACGCAGACCAACAAAGTTGGCGGTACCCGCTGCCGCCACCGGATTAATGGATTGAAAGTCTGCTCCCAGGGTTAACCAGGGGACAACAGAAAAATTATAAAAAATTTCAAATCCCTGCTCATCACTGAGAGGAAGGATGGGTTCGTAAGCTGCCTTAAAATATTTACTCAACGCATCATAGTAATATCCAAAGCCCCAATTGTCCCGGCTCCTGCCGGGTACCAAACCCTTGCCACCTATTCCTCCAAAGGCAGACCAATAGAGCTTATTGGGATTGCCATCTGAAATACCAAACTGTCCAAAGAGTCCAACACTTTCATTGGGATTCTGTTTAGATTGATAGAGGTATTGATCAAACAAATAAGCAAAATAGTACCTGGAATTTTTGATCCCGGGTGTGCCCGGGGGAGTCTGTGGCAAAATAATATCACCCGGATTTTTGAGATCAGTTCCAGGTTGCGTGCTGTAAAGAGCCACGAATCCATGGTGGCCAGTGAGACCGGCGATGGTAACCGGGAAATCCACGCTTCCACGAAAAGTGACACCATCACTAAATGGTTCTTCGAAACCAGACCTGCTCACCTGGTTGGTCGGGTCATAAATCCAAAAACCGAAATTGGCAGTCTTGGTTTTAACGGCCAACATCGCCCCAAAAAGATAGGGCGGGACCGTGCCGCTCGGCGGCGCAGCGAAGGTGCAATTCCAAAAAGCGTTGATACCAGCCCCCCCCAGGAAGAGTTTTTTTGAAAAAAGATCTACCATATCAATCTTACCTAAAGTGAGAAAAACGGAACTACCAAACTTTTGTACAAGGTAGACGCTCGTCAGATCATAGGCATTGACTCCGGATATTCCGGGGAAAAACAAAGCCGTATTCACGGGAACCATGGTACCTGACTGTCCATTAACACTATTTCCAAAATTGTATTCAGCATGTACATTCAGAGAGAGCCCTTTCCAAAGACCCAGTTTGTTCAGGTCGGCGTTTAACAGGAGGTCGATCTTGTCGCCGTATTCAAAACCCGGATCACCCTCCCCTTTGGTCAGTCCCTGGTAAAACTGCGTAAACCGGAGTTTTATAACGATACCATTTTCTTTTAGCCAGCTGCGTGCTCCTCCCCACTCACCTGTGAGGTTATCACGCTGCAACCAGCCTTGCGTTTGCGCGTTGGTGTTTACACTAGGAATTGTATCGCCGTCAGTATTCACAGAAGGAATAACCAATTCCTGAGCGTCCAGGGAAGTACAACCAGCAATGACCATTATCAATGTTGTTAACAATAACCACCTGATTAGGCCAATCACCCTGATAAATTCAATTTCCAATGCAGATTATTTATACTGTCATGTCCGGATTGTTCCAACCGCCGGCCGGATTCAATAGCTGTTCAGCTTGCAAAGGGCCCCAGGTGTTTGGCTCATATTCAAATACAGGACTATTCGTTTTTAAATATGGATCAACAATTCGCCAGGCCTCTTCCACATAATCCTGTCGGGCGAATAGAGTAGTATCCCCCAGCATGGCGTCGGTGAGTACGCGCTCGTAAGCATCCTTTTCATCCGTGCCGGGAATTCTGTTCCATGTTATCTCCGTCTGATCTGCTTTCATCTGTTCGCCGGGGGCCATCATGTTCATTCCGAAAGCGAGCAGCACGTCCGGACTGATTCGAAACCGCATGTGATTATAGCCTTTTGCAATCGAAGAATAAACGGTCGCCGATCTCTTTAAGCGTACAAGAATTTCCGTGCAGGTTGTTGGAAGGTTTTTACCGGCACGCAGATAAAATGGAACTCCCTGCCAGCGCGGGGAATCGATGCGTAAATGCATAACGGCAAAGGTTTCCACTTTCGATTCCGGATTCACCCCCTGCTCTGATTTGTATCCGACAAACTGCCCCCGAACAACATCAGAAGATTTTAATGTCTCAATGGATTTAAGCACTTTGATTTTCTCATCACGTATGGATTCGCTGTCGCGTCCGGACGGTGGTTCCATGGCCAGGTTGGTCAAAACCTGAAAGAGGTGGTTTTGCATCACATCCCGGATCGTGCCGGTAGCATCATAAAACGCGCCCCTGCCCTGAATTCCAAAATCCTCGGCCATCGTGATCTGAATATTTTCCACGTACTGGTGATTCCAAATGGGCTCCAGCAGGGAATTCACGAAACGAAAAAAAATCATATTGTTAACCGGCCTCTTGCCTAAATAATGGTCTATACGGAAGATCGCTGCTTCCTCGAAGGTTCCTAAAAGAATACGATTGAGCTCCCTGGCAGACGCAAGATCAGTCCCGAATGGTTTTTCTACAACAACGCGCGCCCCTGCAGCACAACCGGATTTCCCTAAGTTATCAACAACCTCTCCGAATAAAACCGGCGGAATGGCCAGGTAGTGCGTGGGATTTCCCGCCCCTCCCAGTTCTGTTCGTATTTGATGAAACGTATTGAGATCCCCATAATCGCCATCAACATAATGCAACAGGCTGCAAAGTTTGTCAAAGGACTCCTGGTGCAGACCTCCGTGCTTTTCCAGGCTGTCTTTCGCCCTGGCCTTCATTTGCTCAAGGTTCCAACCCGATTTAGCTACACAAACGATGGGTTGATTCAAAAAACCACGCCTGATCATCGCCTGCAATGAAGGAAAAATTTTCTTATAGGCTAAATCGCCTGTGGCTCCAAAAAATACTAAGGCATCCGATTGTGCAGAATGCATGATATACCTCCTTTCTATTCTTGCGTCTCATGGTGCCCTCCAAACTGGAAGCGCATCGCTGAAAGCAATTTGTCCTGGAATGCTGACCCTCCGCGTGAAGAAAAGCGGCTGTACAGAGCCGTAGTGAGAACGGGTGCCGGAACGGCTTCATCGATCGCCGCGTTAATGGTCCATCTTCCTTCACCGGAATCTGAAACCCTGCCCGCAAAATTTTTAAGATCGGGATCTTCTGCCAGGGCAGTAGCGGTTAAATCCAGCAGCCAGGAGGCCACAACACTTCCGCGTCGCCAGAGCTCCGCTATATCAGCCAGGTTAAAATCGTACTGGTAATTTTCCGGATGGCGCAAAGGCGTCGTCTCCGCATCCAATGCATGATTCTCCTTTCCGATGCCTGCGTTTCTAAGAATACCCATCCCTTCTGCATAGGCGGCCATCAAACCGTATTCAATTCCATTGTGCACCATTTTGACAAAGTGACCTGCACCATTAAGACCGCAGTACAGATAACCTTGTTCTGCCGTGCTGGCAACTTTCTCACGACCTGGTGTAGACGAAATATCACCCAGCCCAGGAGCAAGTGTAATAAAAATGGGGTCAAGATAATCCGCGATCTTTTTTTCACCACCCACCATCATGCAATAACCGCGTTCCAGGCCCCATACACCCCCGCTGGTACCCACATCTGCGTAATGAATGCCTTTGTTCATCAATTCTTTTGCGCGGCGTATGTCATCCACATAAAAAGAATTACCCCCATCAATGATGATATCTTCTTTTTCCAGAAGAGGTATAAGATCAGCGATACTCTGGTCTACAACAGCAGCAGGAACCATCAGCCAGACCACCCGCGGCTTATCTAGTTTTTTTACAAAATCAGATAATGAGGAAGATCCCGTAGCCCTATCTTTTACTAAATCTTTCACTGCCTGTTGCGCACGATCATACACCACGCATTGATGGCCTCCCTGAATCAGGCGGCGAACCATATTTGCACCCATTCGCCCCAATCCGATCATCCCGACTTTCATTTTATTTTATTTTATAAGTTTAATCTTTCATGTTCACCTTATTCCAAATTCCTAAACCGCCGGCTGCAGGAAAATCGGTAACCAATTGCCATATCCCTGTCACTTATATTTGGAATCCTGCCACAAGCGAAAGCCGCCGGTAAATGAAAAACTGTTACTCCCCATTCGGCATCCGGGAGGAAGCGAATTCAACTTTTTAGCATTCCCGCCACCAAGTACCACATCATCGGGATGTAGAGCAGTGATCAGTCGGGCAACAGCGAATTCCAAATTTTTCTGCCAACCCTTTTTACCCAGTCGTTTCAACCCGCCAGCACCTATGTATGTTTCGTAAGTGCCTCGCTTATACGGCAGGTGAGCCAATTCCATGGGCACAACTACCCCTTCAGCAATAATGGCAGAGCCAAGGCCGGTTCCCAGCCCAAGAAACAACATGATCCCATGGTCGTAACTCCCCAATGCCTGCATCGCTGCATCATTCATTATCCTGACTTTGCGCTGCAATTCCGCTTCAAAATCAAACCCGATCCAACCAGCACCCAGATTATGCGGCTCTGTAATAATTGCACCATTTTTAACTACTCCGGGGTAACCGATTGAAACCACATCATAGAGCCAGTCCTGGGTTTGGTCCTTTATTTCGGCCACCATAATTTTCGGCGTCATTAACGGCCCGGAAGGAAAACGGCGGGATTCATTTTGGCCCGTAGCCAGCATCTTGACATTTGTTCCACCTACATCAACGGCTAGTATATTCACAGTTTACTTTTTTATCTTAGAAAACTTTCTGTAAGGTTTCAATCCTCCGTCGCTGTTATGCTATGTTTCACTATTAAAGATGAATGCATGGGTCCGGGAAAGCATTCCGCCGGATACATTTCGTGCCTTGAAACCATGTTGCAAAAGGATACGTAGTGCAGAAAAGGCCCGCTGACCAGACCGGCAAATGACCTGGATTTCTTTGTCGCGGGGCAGTTCGTCAAGGTGCGCCCGAAGTTGCCCTAATGGAATATTTACCGCTCCGGGTATACTTTCCACGGCCAGCTCTATAGGTTCACGCACATCCAGAATGAATCCATCCTTCGCCGTGTCCCAATGACTGATCGGCATATCCCCCCGAAGAATATCTCCTGCAACCATCCCGGCAAAATTGAGAGGGTCTTTCGCCATTCCGAACTGAGGTGCATAACAAAGCTCTGCTTCTTCCAGGTCGTAAATTGTTGCTCCCATCTGAAGCGCCACAGCCAAAGCGCTGATCCGTTTGTCAACCAGATCTTCACCCAATGCCTGGGCACCCAGCAATTTTCCATTTGATTTCCGAAAAAGGACTTTCATAGCAATCGGCCTGGCGCCCGGATAATAACCCGCGTGTGAATTCGGGTATAGATAAATTTTTTCAAAGTCTTTGTCACCAAGCCGGTTAAGCGTTTTTTCACTGGCACCTGTCCAGGCGGCAGCTCCTCCAAAGAGTCCGATGATCGAAGAACCCTGACTGCCACGAAACTTTGAATCCCGCCCGGCGATCACATCCGCAGCAATGCGGCCCTGCCGGTTTGCCGGTCCCGCCAATGCAATCAGACTCCATTCACCTGTTACAAAATCTTTGACTTCAACCGCGTCGCCGACTGCGAAAATATCCGGGTTACTCGTACGCATATGTTCATCCACACGTATACCGCCACGATCACCAATTTTCAGTCCGGCCATCTTAGCCAGTGTGGTGTCCGGACGCACGCCGAGTGAAAGAATGACGAGGTCGGCAGGATACGTTTTGCCAGACTTAGTCAGGACATTAATGGTATCATTTTCAGCCTGCTGAAAACCCGATACGCCGTCGTTCAACGCCAAATGGATACCATGTTGTTCCACATGCTCCTCTACAACCCGGGCCATTTCCGGATCGAGCGGCATCAGGATCTGATCGGCCATTTCAACAATTGTCACACCGAATCCGCGATGAACCAGGTTCTCCGCAGTTTCCAAACCAATAAAGCCGCCCCCGATTACAACCGCCCTGGGTTTTGGCCTTACGGTCTGGAATCCTGAGTAGCTGCTCATTCCGGTCAGGAATAAGGATCCTTTGTCAATCCATTCCCTTATCGCCCTGGCATCCGGCACAGTCCTTACTTCAAAAATTCCCGGAAGATCAATTCCCGGTAAGGCCGGACGGATCGATGGCGCTCCAGGCGACAACACAAGTTTATCATAACTTTCAACAGTCACTACTCCCGTTGTAAGATCTTTTAACTGAACGGTTTTCTTTTCTGGATCTACACCGATCGCCTCACAGCGTGTGCGGCAATCCACTGCAAATTGTTCGCGAAAAGTTTTTTCACTGGCTACCAGTAGGCTCGATTCTTTTTGGATGACATCACCTACATGATATGGCAGTCCGCAATTCGCGTAGGAGACATAGGGCCCCTTTTCCACCATGATGATTTCAGCATATTCATCAAGCCGCCGCAGCCTGGCTGCACAGGATGCACCACCGGCTACTCCGCCAACGATAATTACTTTCTTTTTTTTTGTTCCGTCTTGAGATTTCATATAAATGTTTTTTAAATCAGATAAGATTTAATAGATGAATTCCAAATCTAATGGACCTGAGTAACCCGGGTTTATGACATTGCTCTCCAGTCTATATGATATTTGTCACTTTGTCTATTTCCCGGAGAAGCAACAGATCGATCTCATGTCAATTCCTAATGATTTTATATATCTTACTAAACATGGTAGTGCACCTGTAGTCGACAAATAATCTTCCAGTCATTCCTGTATTCTACATTTTACCGGTTTTAGAAGGAGTGGTCCCACTTGTACCTAAATCAGGTTTTTTGAAAAGGTTGAAATTCAGGGAAAAGTAGAAGATATTTGCCTTAAGTCCGGCATAGGGTTTATTACCGGATGCGTCAGTGTAGTTTTGATTATTGAATTCGCTCAGGTAATACTTGAACTTCAGATTGAACCCATAGGGGAACTGGACGCCTACAAAAAAGCCGTCCTGGAATAGTACTTCGCGGCTGCTGAACCAGCCCGTAATTTTGCTGATCTTATCACCTCCTTCAAAGGTTTTCTCCTTATACAAAAACGGCAATTCTATTTCATATCCCGCATAGGCAAAGATACCGTTCAGATTTCCCAATTTTATTCCAATCGGGAGCGCGAGATTGTACGACCGGAATTTCTTTTTATATATAGTACCGCTTGCAGGGTCCTTGTAACCATCGAATATATATCCCACATTTCGTATAGCCAACCCGGTAAACAACCCAAAGTGACTGGAAATGTCTTTGTTCAACATCGCCTGGATATTAAATACAGGCGCCCACCGGATGGTTGAGTTTGGTGTGGCGCCATTGTAATTAATATTTGCAAACGAAAATATGGACTCAAATCCGGCAGTAATATATGCCTTATCCTGACCAGAAAGCTGAAAAGCCGAGGATCATAAAAGTGGAAAAGGCTACAAAAAAACGTTTCATTTACTTTAATTATACTTGTTTGAAAATCATATTACAGAATCGAATGCAGCCGGCATTCATCGGGTTATTTTTTTGTCACTTCATCCACTTTGACCGCAACAGCTTCTGTGTACGTGATGTCTACCACATCACCCACTTTAACACCCTGGAGTTTCTGCGGGTCTTTCACTTTGATGGTTTTTGTATTTCCTTTGGGTCCTTTAAAGTAACAGAAGGTACGCTGGGATCGATCGCTGTGATCGTAACCGTTAACATGGTCTGTTGTGCCACAACTCCGGCAGGTTTTTCGCCCGGTGCGGCAGCTACCCCTACATCAGTGGTTGTTAAAGCGGCAGTGCCGTGTTTCCTCACCTGGTAGGCTACAGATTCTGCATACTGAACCGTAATCTTATCCCCTTTTTTTACCTGTGCCAGGTTTTTAACTGCACTGCTGGCAACGAAACTATAGGTCTGGCCATCATCTGTTTTGATGGTCACCTCACGTGTCTTCTGGTCGATCTTGGTTACGGTAGCCGTCGCTGTTGCAGTAGCCACAATCATGGAACCCTGGTTATCCTGCGCCTGTAACCGGTTACGAACATCATTACAATCATTGCAATGGCTGCGATCATTTTTAAAGCGCGGCAACATTTTCATACTGATCTTTTTTTTCATGACTTAAGATTTAAATGTGTTAAGAAATTGGTTATTTGATTAGAATGCTATTTTATTTTCCTGAGCCCAAATGAGATGAACACATTGGCTATCCCGTTGATCAGCAGTAAAACCCCAAACCAGATCACCATCGTCAGTCCCATAAAAAGAGGGTTGAACATAAGTACCCAGGCAAGGAGAAATATGAGTATACCGGAAATCATCTTCAATCCCCTGGATTCCCTGCTGGAAAAAGCATCTATAAAAAGAAAAATCCCATAGATAGCTGCCCAGAATCCGATCAGGAAGGGAATGATGGAGACGGTCAGGATTGGATTATTTATAACGATTAAGCCCAGTATCAGATCAATGACCCCTTCAAAAGTTCTCCATCGCCAATCCGGATTCAGCTTTCTTTCCGCGATACCCAGACCAATCGCGATAATACCCGTTATCACCAGACCAATACCCAGGTAAACGGCAACACCCAAAAGGGTCGCTCCGGGGTGATTAAATACCAGGATGGCCAGTAAGATCATAATGATCCCTTTGATCAGAACCATGTACCAGTTTTTTGTGATTTGCTTTTCCATAAAAAATGTTGAACGGTTAAAAATTAGAGTTTGCTGATATTTGGAGAACACAGGGAACGGTGGCAGGGATTTTAGAAAGCTCAGCTACCCACTCTGATGGCAGTTCGTCTTTAAGGAAATTGGATTTTCGGGAAATGCCGGATAAAGAAGAAAAAGCATCGGGAAGTACCAAGGGACAGCTGACTAATTACATGCCAGTAATAAAAACCACTATTTTTTACAAGCTCTAACTAACTGACAATGAGCTTTAAAATAAAAATGCAAGGTCAGATCTGCAGAACGAATTCAAAATGAAGGTTTACAGGATACCGTGATAAATCACGAAATATCGTTAGTGAATTTGGAAGCTGCCTGAGTCCGGCCTTCTTTAAATTATACAGTGAAATGCAAATTCCTGAGTATACTTGCAGAAGAATCAGAAGAACACTGGTAATTCAGTTGATTTTTAGGTTATCCGGCCGAGAATCAGAATACTGATTGTTTAACTTCAATTTTACTTACAACCGCCGGCAAATGGAATCTGTTCAAGTTCTGATAGCACTCATAACGGCCGGCGTATCGCTGGCAATGGGTCTGATTTACCTATTCACAGGATCTGCACAGAGATACTGACAAGGCCGACCTGATTTTTGGTATCATGTGTATTTCCGTTTTTATTTTCTTCATTCTACCGCCTGCGGGATTTATTATTATTGACAAAGCTCCCTATCCGGCCCAGATCATAATTAAAAGGTTATTTAATTTTCTAAATGGTGCACTGTTCCCCTGGTTTATCTACCTGTATTCCGGATACGGCAGGAAACGGATTCCCATTTTTGCTGATTTCATTTATTTGGTTGCTTATCTTATGATGGCTTTTACAGCGCATGATAATAATAAGCCCTTATGGGTTTCACTGGTACTGTTACCCATGGCGCTTACACTTTTCTATGGTTTACTGGCTGCCCGGTTTCTGATGAAGTCCGGAAAGAAAAACAAAGGATTCTGGTTCTTAGTCGCCATGATTGTTTTCGCTTTTTTTTATCTCCTCACGGTAAGCTTTCAGTTTGCAGGTAACTATTTTATCAGCAACTTGTTCCACTCAAAAATATTTTACCCGATCAGCCTGTATCTGCTTCCGTTTATGCTGATTATGGGGGTTCGCTTAAGAGAAGATTCCCTAAGAAAGTTCGCTCTCGAAAAAATTATCCTTAAACGGGATATACGCTGGCATTCCCTGCTGGAGCATATGCAGTTGATCGTTCTGGAACTGGATATCACGGGCAGGATCAGATATATTAATCCCTTTGGCGTACGGATTCTTGGATATACTGCTCCAGGGGATTTGTTGAACAAAGACTGGTTCAGTCATTTTTTACCAGTTCATGAGGCTGTAGTAACCAAATCAGTCTTTGAACAGGCGATGGTTCAGCGGAAGGAAGTACCCTATTATAAAAATGATGTGCTGACCCGTTCAAATAAATGGATTCGAATCAGCTGGACCAATGTTTTTGTGTACGATGACCTGGGGAATCTGAATGGCGTCCTGAGCATACGGGTCAGACGTCAGCAACGAAGAAAATGCCTATAAGGAAATCGCTGAATTGAAAGCTGCTTTGGAAAAAGAAAATCTGATATTAAAGGGTAAGCCATTAGAGGGAATTGTTAATGGAGAAATTGTTGGCAAGGGACAGCCGATCTTATATGCCGTTGAAAAAGCCCGGCAGGTTGCCGGATCTGCGGCTATCGTTTTACTGGAAGGGGAAACCGGAGTAGGTAAGGAACTTTTTGCCAATCTCATTCACAGCCTGAGTCTGAGGAGCAATATGCCACTGATAAAAGTAAATTGCGGTGCACTGCCGGCTGAATTGATCGAAGATGAATTATTCGGTCATGAAAAAGGTGCATTTACAGGTGCTGTTCAGCCCAGGAAAGGACGATTTGAACTGGCTGACCATGGCACCATTTTTCTGGATGAAATCGGAGAACTGCCACTGGCCCTTCAACCCAAATTATTAAGGGTTCTTCAAAACGGAGAATTTGAAAGAATCGGCGGACAGCAAACCATTAAGGTAGATGTACGTATTATTTCTGCTACCAATAAGGATTTAGAAAAGGAGACAAACAATGGAAGGTTCAGGGAAGACCTGTATTACCGACTGAATGTTTTCCCGATTACCATTCCACCACTGAGAAACCGAAAAGAAGACATTCTTTTACTCGTCACTTATTTTTTAGAGCGGGAAGCAAAAAAACACGGTAAAATCATTAGAAATATTTCTAAGGCCGATTTAAACAGGCTTTGTGCATATTCCTGGCCCGGAAATATCCGGGAACTGAAAAACGTGATTGAGCGTGCTGTCATTTCCGCAACCACCACCACCCTTAAACTGGACTGGTGGGATCAACACGCAATTACTGACAATCGACAGAATCCGGTTCAGTCTGGCTTATCCCTGGAAAAGATGGAAAGAGAACATATACTGCGAATACTGAATGAATGCAACTGGAAAATAAACGGCAATAATGGAGCTGCTGAAAAACTATCCATGCATCCCAATACGCTCCGGTCAAGAATGAAAAAATTAAATCTCACCCGTTCTGCCAATAGCGGGAACTTCCCCAATGATGCCCTCACTTAATTCTGCTGGCGGTTACCTGTATAATGTAAGGATTCTCTCACGACATTTCGTAATTTATCACGGTATCCCGTAATTCAGTTCGCGTGGTTCAATATGCCCGGACCTTGGGCAAAAATAAATTTAAAAGCTCATTGTCAACCGGTTAAGGCCTATCAAAAACCATTGTTTTATTTATTGGCACATAATTGGAAAACGTAAACAAGGTCGATTGTGCCGGCAGTTTCTTCCAGAGCCGCCGTTTCCGGAAACTCTGGTTTGCTTTTAAAAAAACGGGGATGAAAGAGAATACAGTACATTGTCTAAAAATGTCCGGAAAGATTCCTTTGGGCAAACGCAAGGAATTTGAACAAACGTTCAAGTTTGTTTCCAACCAATTGTCCCGTCATTGTATAGAATTCAACCTCTGTTCGGATACTTTGATGCCGAATCAATACCATTTCCTTTCCATTTGGTCAACCCGGGAATCGCTGGACGATTTTTGCTGTTCCAATGAGTTTCATTTGTTGGCCGGAGTATATAAAACCCTGGGGATATTAGAGCACAGTGAAACCCTGGAATGGACAAACATAAAGCCGATTGGTATTCCTGATATCCGCGAGAACCTAATCACATAATCGTCTGTTACCGGCTGTAGATTTCGAAGAGAGGACCCGGCATAATAGGCTGGCCTGAAAAATGATGACATGCTTGGTGCCGTTGAACCCAGTCTTCTGGAATCCTGATCAGCCACTGTCTATTTGCATAATGGTAGATTAATTTTGCTTCCCGCACCTGTGAATCGAACCAGGGGAAAAAGTAATGAAAATGGATAAACAAGAATACAAGACGAAGACCGCGACAGAATTTAAATCTTTTGTTTATCTAACCTTATACTTTACTGCGTTCCTCTGTCGCACTGACAACATATAAAAGGCTGGTTCTCGCTGACTATGGAATATCCATCGCTGAATACGGTATCTCTGTAGTTGAAGGATTCATTTTGGCCATTGCTCTTCAGATTGGTGCCTCCCTTCGCATCGGATCGCGCCTCAATAACCGGCCCCTGATCATCCCCGTTTTATGCAAGGCCCTTTGCTTCATTGTCCTCATGCTGGTGCTTGCGCTCATGGAAAGACTCGTCAGAGGATGGTGGTCGGGAATGAGCATCGCTGACCTGTTGAAAAATGTTCTGGCCGAAAAATGGATTATTCTTTCAAGGGGTGGAGTGATCTTGTTTTTCGCCCTGATCCCTCTCTTTGCGTTCCGGGAAACTAATCGCGTACTCGGAGCCGATTTTTTGCGCAAACTCTTTTTTAAGTCAGGATTACGCAGTGATCCTGCAATGGCCGACCCTGATCATACCAGCCAAAAACCTTAAACAACCATGAAATTTAACTGGCAAAAAATAAAGACAAAGGTTAAAGCCGAATTCAGTCAATTGCTTTTAATAACCATTTACCTTACCCTGCTTTTTGGCTCGCTGACTACATACAAGCGATTCATTTTGGCGATCCATGGTATTGATTTCGCTGAATACGGTTACTCCCTGCTCAGTGCATGGGTGATGGCTAAAGTTCTCATGATAGGAAACGCTTTTCGCATCGGTTCCCGGTTTAATGACCGCCCCCTGATCATACCCGCTTTATACAAAGCCATTTGCTTTAGCCTGCTTGTGTTGGCGCTGGCCTTCATAGAAAAATTTATCCGGGGATGGTGGGCCGGAAAGAGTACGTCATCCATTTTAGAAGCCTGCGCGGGTCCTGAAAAGTGGGGCATCCTGGCGCGGGTGATGATGCTGTTTTTCGTACTGATTCCATTTTTCTTTTTCTGGGAAACAAATCGCGTGCTGGGTGGAGATACACTGCGTAAGCTTTTCTTTGGGCCAGGGATGGCCAGCCACAAAAAGAAAATACAACGTTAGAAACTTAATAGGAAATCGCCAGGCTGATTTGCTAACTTTCAAATGAGCGACTATCGCGGGATCTGACCAAGTGAATCAAAAATAAGGGGACTTGTATGATGTTAAAACTCACTCCACACATATGACACACAGTGCTTGCAAAATATTAATACCCAAGATCTAAGATTTCCAGTCCCATGCATCAGAAAGGCTTAAATATCCCAAAATCTTCTGATGATTTAATTTAAAAACGACAGACAGTTATTGTCGTTTAAAGCATGTTTTCGTGATTTGATAAATTTGAAGATTGCCAATTGAATACGAATGTCTTGCGCCTCAAAATTTGGCCACAGAATCTGGCCACAGATTTGAATTTCGTATCGAATTTTAGGTATATTTGAATTGTCAAACCCGCTACTGGCCTGGGTTTCAGGAATCGCGCAAATATGTCTGAAAACTTCTAAGCAGCAGGTCATTGGTTCGAATCCAATCCGGTTCACAAAGCCTTTTCGACGAAGTCGAAGAGGCGTTTTTGTGAATGAGCGTTGAAAGCTTGCTTTCAAAAGCGAATGAACAAAAAGGCCGGACGCCGCGAAGCGGCGTAAAGGCTTTGGGTACGAACCTCGCAGGAGTATTTGGATCACCGAAGGTAATCCAAAGGATCATCCGAGCGCAGCGAGGAGAATCCAATCCGGTTCACAAAAACCAGCCACCAGAGCGGGTTTCATTGTTTTTTAGACACTAAATAGGGACAAATAATCAAATTTCAAATTATCTTCTCAGAGATCAATTAGCGTAATAAAACGAATCGCCTGCTACACTAAAGGGATTTGGGTTTTATTACATGTTCAACCGGCACTCAATGCGAAAAACTGAGGATAAAACTGGCCCGGGTCTTCCCGGAAAAAGAAGTATGTGGAGCGGGAATAGCGTAGGCGCCCAAATTTGGTGGAGCCCCTGCCCTCCATTCTTCCTGGAATTTGCAGCCCCCTCCAATTGATCTGTTCGAACTAAAATATTATTCTTCCTGTGTTTCCGATTCCATTTGAAAAACTGTTGCACGGAAAGTCACGAGAGTGTTAAAATAAAAGTTGTGCCGGAAAGTCCATTCTCCTGCAGGGTAATCCGGCAGTTGATGGCTTTGGCCAGATCCCGGATGATATGAAGTCCAAGTCCCAGCCGGGATCCGCTGCCAGCTGTTTCTTCGTATAGGGCGGATATCTGACTTGACTGAACACCCGGGCCATTATCTGAAATGGAAAGATAGGTTGTATTGTTTTCCTGCCAGGCCTTCCATGTTATGTGGGCATCAGGAATGTCTCTCACCGCTTTGACTGCATTGCCTGACAAATTATGCATAATGGTTTGCAGGTAGTTGGCATCAGATTGTATCACCAGCTTTTGAGGATCTGAAAAAATAAACTGTACGCCGGAAGTTTCAGAGAAATATTTTTGGAGATGCAGAAACAGATCACTGACCGGGAAACTGGAAATTTCCGGTTTAAAATAATTCATCTGTCCTTTGCTCCAGAGCAGGGTTGTCTCCATCGTTTCCAGAAGTGTCTTTGCCGTATTATTAATCCTGTTTTCCCTTTCGGTAATCTGCTCTTGACTCAGAAAACCCGGTTTTCTCTTTTGCAGCTGAATGAAATTGATCAGGTTGGCGACCGGGCTCCTGAGATCATGGCTCAGGATACCAAAAAATTTTGCCTTAACATGGTTTGCTTCCGCCAGCTCGTTGTTCAGCTGCAACAGTTTGTTATTGGCTTTTTTGCTGATCTGATTTTGCCGGAATAATAACAATCCCAGGATGACCAAAAAAGCAATTTCACTGAACAGGAGCCCCATTTTCTTATGCTGGTTACTGATCTGTAGTTCTTTGTTTTCGATCTCTTTATTCTTCAGACTGATCTCCCGCTGGGTTTCAAGGGCAGCTATTTTGTTTTTACTATCCTGGGAAAAAATAGAGTCCTGGGTTACGTGGTACCGTCTATAATTCAGGAAGGCATTTTTATAGTCTCCCTTCAGTGCCTGCAGGTCGGCGAGGTCTGCTGAAAAAATGGATTCATTGTCCAGGTCTCCCGATTTTTTACTTTCAGAAACTGCTTTATTCAAATAGTTTTCCGCCTGCCGAAGCATCTCTGCCCGGTTTCCGGGTAAATCATAAATTCTGTTTCCAGTCTTCATAAAATGATCCTGCTTTAGCATCCTCAGGTATATCCTGCCAATTTCTCCAAGGTTGATGGCGGAAGAAATGGAACTGTCAGATATCTCATGGAAAATATTCCTGGCCTTAAATAAATATTCAAGCGCCAACTCATCATTTTTGCCATTCACCCTGCCCAACTGGTAATAGACAATGCCCTGGCCAAATTTGTCTCCCTGTTTAATAAAAGCATTCAGTGCTTTCATATTGTATGCTACTGCATGGACAGAATCGTGCAATTCAAAATAGGTGTCCGCCATTTCGGTCAGTTCATTGGATACACCCAACTGGTTATTTGCGGCTTCTTGTTTTTGCAAAGCTTTGTAACTGTACTCCAGTGATTTTCTATAATCCTTCTGAACAAAATAGATGACTGCAATGGCAGACAGACTGTTTGCTGTTTGACGATCATTATCCGGGAGCGTTTCAAAAATGCGCAAGGATTCAAAATAACGCCTGGAAGCCTCGGGGTAATTACTCAATCTTTCGTAAGACATCCCCATGGCATACAGTGCATGCCCAATTTCCCTTTTGATGCCCAGTACAAGAAACAGGTCATAGCTTTTTTGGATATGTTTCAGTGCTTTCGCGTAGTCTCCTTTAAAATTGCAGATATTCCCCTGGTTCACTTCACACCGGGCAATGCCTTCTGTCCAGTTCATTTTCATCGCAAGGCTGGTTCCGCTGTCTGCATAAGTCTGTGCCTTATTCAGATCGATATCGATATAGGTATCGGAAATCTTTAAGTAAAGAGATGTTTTTAAAAATTGGTCAGTTACCACTGGTAATTGTCCTTTAAGCGAGTCCAACAAGTCCTGCCCCTGTTTCTGGCAGAATGCCGGCATAACCATGATCATGGTGAATCCCAAAAATAAATTCTTCATAAGCTAAGGGCGGCTGATTTCCTTTAAGGCTTCTTTATAAGTTCTTCCAATGGGAAGGGCGGTTTGATTGACAATAACCTCTCCGGCAGTTATTTTTTGAATGAATTGCTTTTGAACCGCATAACTGCGGTGGATTCGTATAAAACTCCGAAAGCTTTTTTCATGTAACAGGTTTGCGAGTGTGGACAATACCAAAAATTTCTTTTTGTCCGTCACCAGGCTGGTATAGTTATTCAGGGCCTCGAGATAAATAATTTCTTTCGAATCCAGTTTCACCTGGCTATGCCCATCCTTTATAAAAATAGTATCCGCTGTCATCGAATGACCGTATAATCCGGACTGATGTCGGATTTCCATATATTCTTTTAATCTTTCCATCGATTTGGAAAACCGTTCGGGGGAAAAAGGCTTGACGAGATAATCCATCGCTGCCATTTCAAAACTCTCCAGCGCATAATCAGGAAAAGATGTAATAAAAATGCAGGCAGGAATATCCAGAAGCCGGTTTCTTAACGCCAGGCCGCTCATTTCCGGCATATCGATATCCAAAAATAAAATATCAGGTTTTGTTTTGCCAGCCGCTTCCAGCGCTTTTATAGGAGAATCAAAAATACCAGCAACATATATAAAGGGATAATCTTCCAGGAAAGCAGCCAGGGTCAGCCTGTCGATTTCATTATCGTCCACAATCAGGCAGTTCATTTTTTGAAGCATCGGGTTGGGGGATTATCGTGAACAGCGTTATTTCAAATATACAGGATTAATTGGAACAGGTCGTTCACCCATTTAAACAGTCGTTCACCCATAGTTCTTGAATCGCATAAGGGATCGGGTTAGATTTATCCGAGAAAATAAACCCTCCCGAAAAATGAAAAAATATTCTCTTTTGCCAGCCTGTTTACTAACGGCCCTTATTTCCCTGTTGATGGGTTGCAGTAAAAGTTCTTCGCCGGCCCCGCCTCCCTTAATACCAATCAAACCTACCATCGCCTCGATTTCACCGGCCACCGGCCCCGCCAATACATCTGTAACGATCACGGGTGCAAACTTCGATCTGACAGCTTCATCAAATACCGTGAAGTTCAACGGAACCGCTGGCACTGTTACCAGTGCCAGTGCCACTTCCCTCGTAGTCACTGCTCCGGTAGGCGGCAGCTCCGGCGCGGTAACGGTGGCGACCTCTGGCGGTACCGCAACAGGACCTAATTTCACTTATCTCGTTACTGCTCCACCGCCAACCATAACTTCGATCAGTCCGTTATCGGGTCCGGCCGGTACGGTAGTTACCATTACGGGTACCAATTTTAAAACCGTTATCACTGAAGATACCGTTAAATTCAACGGTATCGCGGCCACCGTTCAAACAGCGACAGCAACTGTTCTTACGGTAGTCGCACCGACTGGTGGATCTACTGGCACGGTTACTGTGAGCACATCTGATGGGAAAGCAACGGGAGCTATATTTACCTATACCAGTTCAACAACCAGTGTGTATGTCTGCGGAAGTTACATATCAGGTTTTGGCTACTGGAAGGATGGAGTGTTCACTGCGCTGACCAATTGTCTTGACGCCAGGTCCATTTTTGTATCCGGAACGGATGTATATGTTTCAGGTGCAGATAATAGTTATAGTCCCGCATATTGGAAAAACGGCACGCATAACAGTCTGCCGATGTCACCAACCCATAACAGCGGCTCAGGGATGTCGATCTTCGTTTCCGGATCGGATGTTTATGTAGCAGGCTTCGATGTGATCAATGGCGCATTAAGCAGACCGATGTGCTGGAAAAATGGCGTAGCACTTCCGACTGTATCAATGACCGGCGCAGATACGCTGGGCGGCCTGAATGGGGTTTCCGTTTCAGGATCGGATGTCTACATTGCCGGTTATGTGAGTCCCTATTCCGGGAATCAAAAAGTTGCTTATTGGAAAAACGGTTCGGAGGTGCTGTTAACCGACGGATCCTCCGTCGCTATTGGCACCGGGTCGTATTTGAGCGGAACGGATATTTATGTGTCCGGCTATATTGAAGGAGTCACACAGGCTTATTATTGGAAAAACGGCACGGCCTTATCATTAAATACACCGGTAATCACGGGTACCTGTTTTGGCAGATCCGTATACGTATCCGCCGCGGGTGATGCCTATGTTGCAGGAGAATATCAGGGTCTGGCTAAGTACTGGAAAAACGGCACAATGTATGACCTGACTACTACTTTGCCAGGTGGTTTGGTTTCAGAAGCAGCATTCTCCATCACCGGAAGCGGGACAGATATTTATGTTGCCGGTTTGTATAACGGAAAGGGTGCAGGTTACTGGAAGAACGGCGTTTTCACAGTATTACCCGGTGCCCAGTCTGTAGCCTGCATATTTGTAAAATAAAAGAATAATGTAAGTACCCCCTTTGGATGGAAAACCCGGCTGCTTTGACCCCCACTCCCACACAAATTCAGCTTTTAATGAAGCCGATGTCAGGGGGTCAATCTTAATGGTTTTTCCATTATCGTCCCGTATAACAGAAAGGCAATCGTATGCCTCTTAAAAATAAAATACTGCTTAGAACTTTATAAAAGTGTCCGGTTTATTTAGGGCTGGTGCCATTTCATAAACAGAATCTTCATTTTTTTGGAAGTATCAAAAAAGAAATAATAGTCTGCACAAAATGAAGAACAATAACAGTCCATAAAACCATACCTCCAAATCCCAATTTCAAGGCGCCATAAAACAAAATCAAAGTGACGGATGCATTGTAGAATAACAACATGTTGACTTCGATGGAAGGCCTGACGATTGATCGTGCCAGCCATGAAACCAATGCCAGTGAAAATATGGCTGCACCCGCTACCATTGCTAACAGGATGGCAATAGGACCATTGAGAGCGGTAGCACACAATAGGCGGACAACCGTTGCCGGGATGAATATCAGGCCGAAGCCGGTCAATCCTTCAAATATCGCTGTATAGGTTAGATAAATTTTCATCCTGTAAAATTATCTGGTCATAACAAGAGGGACCTTACGCTGATTATATTACTGAGCCCGGAAATATTCATGAAGCTGCCAACACAGCTAGTTCTCTACATTCGATACGGAATCAGAAATTGCCTTTAGTTGCTTACCATCTTCCTCAGTCAAAGGTTTGCCTGCTTCCTTCACCTGCTCCGGTTCCAGGTGGAAGGAAAGTTTATTAATGGTACCCGTGAACACGAATGGAACTTCATAACGATACTTCAACATAGAAACACCAGAGCGGGTATCACTTCCGACGTCGAAGGTTTCATCTTCCGGAAACGTAATCGGGGTGCCATGTTCCATGTAATTACGGGACACTTCTTTTCCGTCCACAGAAAATATACCCGTTCCTCCCTTACCGAGCCCCGGGCCATCGGATTTAAAATCGAAAATGATGGTATGCTTACCTGCATTCAGCGAAGGCCCTGACCAGGTTGTGCGTTTGAGGTCAAGGAGGTTGTAAATAAATACAGGTCTGCCCTGGCCAATATTAATTATCCTGGAGACCAATACGGCGAACACCAATAGTGAGGAAAAGGTCAATAGGATGTAACTCAGGAACATTTTGAAGCGAGACCAGTTTTTACTTCGCCCACGCCAAACGAGTAACAATCCGAATAACAGAACTGCCAGGCCCAGGTTCCGGAAGAAGGCAGCATTGGACCACCAGTTAAAAGCAGGACTCAGAAACAAGCCATAGCCGCCAAAACGTCCGCCATCGGTGACGATCATTCCTTCCGCGCCACCTGAAGGTATCGTGACATCTGCGGTAATGGTGTAGGACTTATTCAAAATACTGGGAGCGCCGCTATTGGGCACGCCGGTCAGTATTCCGGAATAGGTGAAATCAGTTCTTCCGCCGGTGAGGTTTGGACGCGGCGTGTTCCAGCGTGTCAGCGTCGAATTGTCGAGCGGCAGCACCTGGTTTTTCGCCGCTTCGGCGTAGAACAGGTCCTGCATCTCCTTTAGCTTGTCCGGCATTTTGGAAGCCAGGTCGTTGGACTCGGTGGGATCCACCGCTACGTCATAGAGTTCCCAATGATACCCGGTGATGACGTCGGGCGGTATGCCACTGCTGAGTTCCCAGGGCAGCGTAGCCGGAGTAGTACAAGCCACCCACCCCTCGTGATAAATAGCACGGTTGCCGAGCATCTCGAAATATTGCGTGATGCGCCTGGAGGAGTCGTTCGCATTGGCCTTGTTCCAGGTATAGGCCATGCTCACACCGTCCATGGGACGTTGCCTGATGCCATTAATCGTATCCGGCTGCGGAATGCCGGTTGCCTCAAGAATGGTTGGAACGATGTCAACGAAATGGTGAAACTGTCGGCGTACACCGCCCACGTCGTTGATATGGCCGGGCCAGGACATGGCCATGCCCTGCGCCGTGCCGCCGAAATGGGATGCCACCTGCTTCACCCATTTGAACGGGGTGGCCATTGCCCAGGCCCATTCAGCAGCAAAATGTGGAAATGTTTTGTCCGAACCCCAGAACGGGTACCATAGCAATTGCGCTTTGACGGGCACAGGAACTCCATTGAAGGTGGTGAACTCGTTTGGCGTGCCGTTGAGCGTACCTTCTGCGCTCGGGCCATTATCTCCACTGATGTAAATAATCAGGGTGTTGTTAAGCTCGCCGAGGTCTTCGACGGATTGGATAACCCGGCCGATTTCATAGTCAGTATAGGCCTGATAAGCTGCATACACATTCATCTGCCTGATAAAGAGTTTCTTTTCTTCCCGGCCGAGCGTATCCCACAGCGGTAATTCCTTTGGCCAGTCCGTCAGTTGGGCGTTTTCGGGCATGATGCCGAGCCGTTTCTGATTGGCGAAGATGGTCTCGCGCAATTTGTTCCAGCCGCTGTCGAAGAGGTGCATGTCGGTGATTTTTTTGATCCACTCTTCGGTTGGATGATGCGGGGCATGAACGCCGCCGGGCACATAATAAATAAAGAAGGGTTTACCGGGCGCAACTTCTTTGAGTTGTCTTCATATACTGAATCGCCTCATTGGCCATTTCTGTAGTCAGGTTCCAGGTGCCCGGCGGCTTACCTTCGAAGGGATAGATGGCCGTTGTATTGCGGTAACAGGTTCGGTTGCCACTGGCTGGCGTCACCGCCTACAAAACCATAGAAATAATCGAAGCCCATACCGGTTGGCCATTGGTCGAATGGCCCGGCCTGGGTTGCCTGGTAGAAAGGTGTGTTGTGATCCTTGCCGAACCAGGAAGTTGCATATCCGTTATCTTTCAGGATTTCGCCGATGGTACCGTTTTCTTTCCTGATGACAGAATTATAGCCGTCATATCCCGTAGCTATTTCACCAACCACCCCAAAACCCGCTACGTGATGGTTTCGGCCTGTGATCAGTGCAGCACGCGATGGTGAGCAAAGGGATGTGGAATGGAAATTGGTGTAACGCAGTCCCGCTTTTGCAATGCGGTCCAGTGCAGGAGTCGGGATGACGCCGCCAAAAGTGGCGGGGGAACCGAACCCGCAATCGTCCGTCATGATGAGCAGCACGTTGGGTGCACCTTTGGGCGGCACCACCCGCGGCGCCCACCAGGGCGTTGACTCTGAGGCTTTCAATTTGATCACACCGCCAAATTTCGGAGCTGGCGCAGGAAGCCGCTTTCCGCTGATGGTAGTGGTGGCATTGGGCGAACCCGGTGTGCCGTTAATTTGTTGGGCTTGTGATGGCAGGCAAACCAATATCAGTGCCACAACTGTCAGCAGTAAAAAGCCGGCCTTCTCTGATTTATAATACATTTAGTTGCTTTTGATTAAAACGAAAATGGATACAACAGCCCTGTTACCTGAGCAGAAAGTTATTTCAACTGAGATGTATTGATCTACACAGGTGAACGAAGAACAGTTAACAGGGGTCGTCTTCTTCGGGAGGGAATTTTTAAAAGCCTCTTGAATTTCTCAATACACTCTTCAGCAGGCTGGTGATAAAATACCAGCCAAAGTAAAACTGTAAAAAATAAAAATTTGATGATTTGTATTCCGGCTGGTTATGATTTTAGTCATATTTCCACCTGTGCAGTACACTTGAAAATCCTGTTGCTTAATCCTTATTCCCCACACAAAATCAGCTTTACATGATGCCGGTGTGAGGGGGTTAATCTTCATGGGTTTTTCAGTAAATACCCCGAAATTGATTATTTTTATAGAAATAAGAGTGTATGCCGATTCTCAATGAATACGTCACGGTAGATAAAGAAATCGCAGCAGGTGTTCCCGTTTTTAAAAGGGACGCGGGTTGCTGTAAAAACTCTTTTTGACTACCTGGAAGAAAGCTCTATTGAAGAATTTCTGGCTGGATTTCCGACTGTCACCCGCCAGCAGGCTGAAGGTGTTATAGAACAGGCCGCGGCAAAGTTCATATCCGAAGTGGCCGCATGAAGATTCTTCTGGACGAAAATATTGACGTGCGTTTCAATATAACCTCGTTACTTCCAAATTTGTTAGCTGCACTAGACGAAACAAAAGAAAATAGAGTCGTCGTTATTTCAAAACCGAATTGAATCAATCTTCAAATCTTGAGATCTGCCTGCTGATATCTTAAATTCTTAATACTACATACTGAAAAACAATAAATTATCCCAGGAATTTTGGCCACAGAATTGGCCACAGAAAATATTTTAATTGAGTTAATTTCTGAAAACCGCTACTGGCTGGAAAATCCAGCTGCGTTGATCCCCACTCCCCATGCAAATTTAGCTTTACATGATGCCGGTGTAAGGGGGTCAATCTTATTGGTTTTCCCAATTTTAACTCCCGAATGACCTCCTTCTTAAAACGCCTGATAAAATAAATTAGAATAATAGAGGCCTGCTATTAAATATTCCATCCCATGCCTGATTCAAATACCCAAGAGTAAAATATATCCTTGCTTTGAAAATGAAGAGAAGCGAGAAGAAGTGATATTACACGTCGCGGTTTGAGTGAAGCTTAATTTTACGGCGCATATTTGACAACAGACTTTATAAGATATTGAAACCCAGGAAGGAAGGATTCCAGTCCCGGGCACTCAAAAAGCCATTGTAAATCAACTTTTTATGATGGCTTTCTTATTTTAGATATATTTATCAATTTAACGTTCCAATTATTCTTCCATTTATCTTAAAACACAAAAAATCAACTCTAAATCATAGATTGGTTATCGATTAAATATTCGTTCAGTTTGTTAAGAGAAAGTGCTGCAATCAAATATTGTTTCGTAATGTAAAAGAACCTCATATCTGAAATGAAAATTCTCATCATAGAAGACGAACGTCGTGTTGCCAATCTGATAAAAAAAGGGCTGGAAGAATATCATTATAATGCTGAATTGGCAATGGAAGGTATACAAGGCAGGAAAATGGCTTTGAGCGAAGAATATGATGTAATCATAATGGACATCTTACTGCCGGATATGAATGGTCTTGATTTATGCAAACAGATACGTCAGGCAAAACCACAAACACCTATAATTATGCTTAACTGCATTGGGTACGACAGATGATAAAATTGGCGGACTGGACGCAGGTGCAGATGATTATCTGGTAAAACCTTTTGATTTTAGGGAATTGGAAGCCAGAATAAGAAACGTCGCCAAAAGAAATAGTAATCCATTTTTACAAAAAAACATCGTGCAGATTGCTGATTTAAAATTAAATCCAAAAACCCTGACAGTAACACGCAATGACAAGGAAATCAATCTAACCCCAAAGGAGTTTAAATTGCTGCACTATATGATGATGAATAGCGGAAGGGTTTTATCCAGAACGGAAATTGCTGAGAAAGTCTGGGATACTACTTTTGATACGGGAACAAATTTTATTGATGTATATATTAATTATTTACGTAAAAAAATAGACAAGAGAGTACCTGGTAAAACTAATTCACACAAAGCCCGGGATCGGTTTCATATTTAAAGAAGGATAATGAAGATAAGATTGAAACTTACTTTATTATTTACTTCTCTTTTTGCCCTCCTGCTGCTCGCCTTTGCACTGGTAATCTATATTTCCTACGCTGCCAACCGGGAAGAAGAATACTATAAAAGGATTAAGCAGCAGGCAATCACAAAGCAAATCTTCTGCTGGAAACCAAAACTCCCTCCAAGGGATTTACAGGAAATCTACAAAAACTCACCGAATTCACTTTTTCAGGAGGAAGTAGCTATTTATGATACTGGCTTTCACTTGTTATATCACGATGCCGTGGAAATCGATAAAGTGAAAGAAACCCGGGGCATGATAGATACCATCATTGCCCAGCAGAATACGAGGTTTGTTGTAGGTCCGCTACAGGCGGTGGGCGTCCTGTACAGGTACGACGGAAAATTATACGTTTTAACGGCTGCTGCCAGGGATGAGTCCGGACTGGCCAAACTGAATACTTTAAAATATACCCTGATTGTTGGTTTCTGCATTGCCATCGTCCTAACCCTGATCGCCGGGATATTATTTTCCAAAAAAGCACTCCAGCCTGTTTCCGAAATGGTAGATAAAGTAAAAGCGATAACGGCCACCCATCTGGATTTACGGGTTGAGGAAGGTAATGGGAAAGACGAAATGGCGGAGCTGGCCATTACTTTTAATCAAATGCTCGACAGGATAGAAAAATCATTCGATTCCCAAAAACAATTTGTTTCCAATATTTCCCATGAATTGAGAACGCCCATATCCACCATCATTACTGAGCTGGAACTATCCGGTACAAAAACAAGAACTCCCGAAGAGTATAAAACAATCATCGCACTAACCCTGAACGATGCCAAAAGGTTGTCCAGATTTCAACGGGTTTATTGGATATGGCCAAGGCCAGTTATGACCAGACAGAAATTGCTTTCAAAGAAATACGATTGGATGAGGTATTATTAGATGCCCGCCAACAGGTATTAAAATCAAATCAGAGTTCCATATAAACATTATTTTTGAAAGGGAAATTGAAAATGATGACTATGTATCGGTCCTGTGGCAACGAATATCTTTTAAAAGTTGCTTTTTCCAACCTGATGGAGAATGCATGCAAGTTTTCCGAAAATCACCAGTCTACTGTTGCTATAAGCTTTCACAATGACAATTACCATTCTTCGATTTGCCGATACCGGAATTGGCATTCCCGCAGATGAAATACCACATATATTCAATTCTTTTTACCGAGGCAAAAATAAATCCTACACAGGAGGCAACGGAATTGGTTTGTCCTTGGCCGATAGGATTATTAAGCTTCATAAAGGAAACATCTCCGTAGTATCACACCTGAATGAAGGAACTACATTTACAATCGAACTACCCCACCTGTAGGCATTTCTAATCATTTTTCTAATGAATTTTTAAAAGCCCTCTAACAATAGCCCGGATTGCCCAATCTACCTTTGCCGGCATGAATAAGTCATTAAAGTGGGTATTATTGGCTGTTATTATATCTATATCCTTGGTTGTCATAGACCAAAATTTAAACGGCGTTGAGAATCCCGGAGGGGATTTATAGCAAAATTAAAGTTATCAACCTGGGTGCAGCTATTATTATTCATCATTGTGGCTATCGCGGCTATTGCATTGAAATACTCAAGAAAAGGGAAGGACTAAGGTTACTTTAAAAATATTTTTTAAGATAATTTAACCGGGATTCACCAAATGATTCAGGAAGTAAAAGATAAAGCAAAACAGGGAATTGCATTTTTAAGAAGTGGGGGCAATCAAAACGGATATGAATCCTCTGCAGGAATCATTGCTAAAAGATGCAGCGCAAAAGGATAAAAATGGACTATTCACTCTGATGGAATGCGGAGAAGAAGGATTATCTGATAGTACAGTTTCGGACAAAAGAGTAAAATATGGATATAATGAAGTGGCTCATGAAAAACCGCCGGCCTGGTATGTTCAGTTTGCCCAATCCTTTATAACACCCTTTAACGGCGTTCTGTTTTTCATCGCCAGTATCTCATTGGTAATGGATGTATTCCTGGCGAAACCCGGAGATCAGGATTACAAAACCGTTATTGTAGTGCTGGTGATGGTAGTATTTAGCTCACTGCTTCGGTTCTGGCAGGAATACAGGAGCAATAAGGCAGCGGAACAATTAAAAAACATGGTTAAAACCACAGCCACTGTTTTAAGGAAAGATTCGGGAAAACAGGAATTGGATATAAAAGAACTTGTGCCGGGTGATATCGTGTTTCTTTCCGCCGGAGATATGGTTCCGGCAGATTGCAGGATTTTCCATGCAAAAGACCTTTTTATCAGCCAGGCCATCCTCACAGGAGAGTCCCTTCCTGTTGAAAAATCGGAACTGGCCATAACCAATTTAGATGGCAAATCATCACTCGAATTGAACAATATTTGTTTCATGGGAACCAATGTAGTCAGCGGTTCCGCGATATCTATCGTGGTAAACAGCGGTAGTCAGTCCTACTTTGGTTCATTGAGCAGATCACTTACCGGTAAGCGGGCAGAAACCAGTTTTGACAAAGGTGTAAAAAGTGTCAGCTGGCTGCTCATTCGATTTATGATAGTCATGGTGCCTCTGGTTTTTGTTATCAACGGCCTTACAAAAGGTAATTGGGTTGAAGCTTTCCTGTTTGCCATTGCCATAGCCGTAGGTCTTACTCCTGAAATGCTACCGATGATTGTGGCAGCAAATCTGGCCCGGGGAGCCGTGAAGATGAGCAAACGAAAGGTAATTGTCAAAAGATTGAATGCCATCCAGAATATTGGCGCAATGGATATTCTGTGCACGGATAAAACAGGCACGCTCACAATGGATAAAATAGTCCTCGAAAAACATCTGAATGTAGATGGTGAGGAGGATGATGAAGTTATTAAATGGGCTTATCTCAATAGCTTTCATCAGACAGGATTAAGAAGTATCATGGACAAAGCTGTTTTGGAACACCTGGAAGTACATGAACATTTAATGGTTGAAGAATATTTTAAAAAAGTAGATGAGATCCCTTTTGATTTCCAGCGCAGGAGAATGTCAGTAATTCTTGAGCAAAGAAACCACAAACATCTTTTGATTTGTAAAGGTGCTGTGGAAGAAATACTGGATTTATGTGCCTATTCATTCGATCCCGGTGAAAACCATCAATTACATATCGAAACAGACAGAGTCGTACCTCTGGATGCCAAAGTGAGAGAGACCATCCTAAAAACCTCCAGAAAACTCAATGAAGAAGGATTGAGGGTACTACTCGTTGCCATCAAAGAATATGACGAGAGGCCACTAACTTATTCCGTCGCTGATGAATGCAATATGACCTTAACCGGATTTATTGGATTTCTTGACCCCGCAAAACCGTCCGCAAAGCCTTCCATTGATGCTTTGAGAAAATTAGGTATTACGATAAAAGTATTAACCGGGGACAATGAAATAGTAACCAAAAAAATATGCAAAGACGTCGGATTGCCGGTTAATAATGTTCTGATGGGAACAGAAATCGATAAAATGACTGACAAGGAACTGGAAGGCGTGATAGATGAGGTAACTATTTTAGCCAAACTCAGCCCGGCACAAAAATCCCGCATCGTTAAGATGCTTCAGGTAAAAGGGCATACCGTTGGTTTTATGGGAGACGGAATTAATGATGCATCCGCACTCAAGGATGCAGACGTCGGGGTTTCAGTCGATACGGCAGTTGATATTGCAAAGGAAAGTGCTGATATCATATTACTGGAAAAAGATTTAATGGTATTGAGAAAGGGCGTTATCTATGGTCGCAGAACTTTCGGCAATATTATTAAATACATTAAAATGACCGCCAGCAGCAATTTTGGCAATATGTTCAGTCTATTGGGCGCAAGCGCATTTCTACCATTTCCTGCCCATGTTGCCGGTTCAGATACTAATCCAGAATTTACTCTATGATATTTCACAGACCTCCATTCCCTGGGACACCATGGATGCAGAATATCTTGAAAAACCAAGAAAATGGGAAGCGGGTGGAATTGCCCGGTTTATGCTGTTTATTGGCCCCATTAGTTCTGTTTTTGATTATGCCACTTTTGCCATCATGTTTTTTTTCTATAAAGCCAGCTCCCCGGAACACCAAAGTCTTTTTCAATCCGGTTGGTTTATTGAAGGTCTTCTTTCCCAAACCCTGATTGTACATATGATCCGAACACGCAAAATTCCATTTATTCAAAGCTGGGCTACCGCGCCGGTTGTGGTACTGACCGCTTTAGTTATGGCTGCAGGTATTTACATACCCTTTTCATCCTTCGCACCCGCCTTACATTTTCAACCCCTGCCTGGAAGTTATTTTGTTTGGCTGGTATGTATTCTCATCTGCTATTGCGTGTTAACTCAGATCGTGAAAGGATGGTTCATCAGCAGGTTTAAACAATGGCTTTAATTGAATTTGGTCAGAATAAATTAAATGGTGTGAGAAAACAATTTACATTCATCATAGTATATATATTAAAAGGACATTGTGCTACTGCCCAGAACATGGATTCGGTCATGCACGGCAATTGGACCTTCCATTTTCAGCTGACAGTTATCAGTCAAAGTCATTCGGGCTTTTCGGCACCCTATAGCGGAACAAATAGTTTAAACAACAGCGTTGAAACCGGGGCCACCAGCGTGACATCAACCCTGTTTATTGGAAGAAGATTATGGAAAGGTTCTGCTATTTATGTGAATCCTGAATTATCTGGCGGAAGTGGTTTGAGTTACGCACTTGGAGTAGCGGGGGCATTAAATGGGGAAACATACCGTATCGGCAACCCTGCACCCGGTTTATCCATAGCAAGGGCCTATTTACAGCAAAATATTCCCCTGGGTCATACGGATTATGAAGATGTCAGTGACGATATCAACCAGGTTGCTGCTAAAATTCCAACCAGCAGGATTACTATAAATGCCGGTAAATTTTCCATCTCTGATTTTTTTGACCGGAATAGCTATAGCCACGACCCCCGCACACAGTTCTTAAATTGGAGTCTCATGAGCAATGGAGCATGGGATTACCCCGCGAATACTAAAGGCTATACCTGGGGAATTGTGATTGAATTGATCAAGCCTACCTGGCGTTTTGCATTATCCACCGTAGCTGTGCCTAAAATTGCCAATCATCCTCAAATGGAATATGTTTTTGGTAAAGCACATTCCGAAACAGCAGAATTTAATAAGAAAATTAATATTAACGGGAAACATGGTGTGATTAGCTTTTTAGCCAGCTATACCGCATCCAGGGCGCCCTCTTATCAAGACGGACTCAATGCTTTGAGTACTAATGACACCACGCTGCTCAATGTTATTTCAGGCAATGCAGAAGGAACAGTATATGGAGGAAAGAAGACGGGGTTATTCCTTAACCTGGAGCAGGAATTAACCAAAAATATCGGATTATTTGTCCGACTGGGGTGGAACGATGGGAAACATGCAACCTGGTCATTTACAGAAATTGATCAAAGTATTCAGGCTGGTCTGTCAGTTAAAGGGACTTCCTGGAAAAGAAAAGATGACGTTGCGGGTCTCGCGTTTGTAGTAAACGGGCTTTCGCCCGATCACAGAGAATTTCTTAAATCCGGTGGATATGGATTTATTATTGGGGATGGCGCTATGAATTATCGGGCATGAAAGTATTTTGGAAACTTTTTATAGTGCGCAGTTTAACCCATTTTTCTGGCTGACATTCGACTATCAACTGGTAGTAAATCCGGCCTATAACAAAGACAGGAAGGGCCCCGTGAATGTTTTCAGCTTAAGAGGACATATTTTCATGTAGATTAAGTTTTTCAAATTGATGGCTTTTATTGATTCCAGCCGGATCATTTGAATAAACTATTTCTTTTTATGCTTTAGATTTTTATGACTATAAACCTTTATGGCCTTGGTAACCAGATCCAAATAATCATCACTAATATAATCTCCTTCTGAAAATGTATCAGAAGTAATATTTTCAATATCCCTCCAACTGATTTGTTCTCCATATTTCGTACCCCGCAATTTCATTCCAAACATCGCCACACTGACCGCTTTTCTGAGATCTGAATCTGCTGCCGAAAATGGAATGTAGTTATTCGGGCAGGTATAATTTATATACCGAACCTCAGTTTTTCCAGGAAGCTGGTAGTTTAACCGAAGATCACCAATAGGTAAATTTTTTTTCAGGGAATCATTTCCTGGAACCAGTTCAAAAATGGCAATGATGGAATGGCCAGATCCGATTTCGCCTCCCTCCAGTCTGCTTGAACTATCTTCCATCGCCACCCTCTTATTATTGTAACCGATTAACCGGTATTCCAAAACCGGGGGGCTGCGAAAATGTAAACTTAACTGAACATTGTCAGCTACCGAATACAAGGTCTGGGTTAACTCCGTTACGAGGATTTTCTCCGCTTCTCTCTCATTGTCCACATAGTAAAAATTACCATTCCCCTTTTGTGCCAATATGGACAATTTAGAATCTTTATAATTGCCCATGCCTAAACCCAAACAGGTTAGATAAACACCTGCTTTTCGCTCATGATCAATTAGAATTTGAAGTTCATTCTCGGTTGACAAGCCCACATTAAAGTCACCGTCTGAAGCCAGAATTATTCTGTTATTCCCATTTTTAATATATCGCCTGCGAACCACCTCATAAGCCAGTCTTAAGCCAGCTTCGCCAGGGGTAGGTCCGTCAGCCTGAATCTCTTCAATTGTTTTTGATATGGAGTCTTTATATTTCCCAGATACACCTTCCATTAAAACAGAAATGGCATTACCATAGGTTACAATAGACACCGTGTCATTGTCTCTCAGATTTTTTACAAGCAATCGAAATCCTGATTTTAAGAGTGGTAACTTATTGGGCAGGTCCATAGAACCGGAGGCGTCAATTAAAAAAACCAAATTGCTGGGCGCCAATTGACTTAAATCTAATTTACGGGCGGAAATATTCAGAAAAAGTAGTTGGTGCTCTTCGTCCCATGGACAGGAAGAAAGTTCAGATGAACAGTTAAAAACGCTGCTTTCATTTGGTTCTCTGTATTTGTAATTAAAATTGTTTAGCATTTCCTCGATTCGGACACCGTCGGGCGGCACCATGAACCCATATTCAGAAAACGTCTGATATTACTATAGGAAGCTCTGTTGATATTCACTGAAAAGGAAGCTGTAGGTGAAGACCCGGCTTGAATAAAAGGATTATCCACCAGGTTGGAATAAGTTTCCTCAGCCACCGTCCAATTGCTGTTTTCACCTAATCTAGGATTTTTAATAAATGACACCAGGTGATTCCTTTGGTCCTTCTTCAGTTTTGATACGTTTGGCAGCATTTTCAGAGTATATTTTAAAAATGCTGACGCTTTAACAATTGTTGTAAATGATTCGTAATTATCCAGGGAAAAGGTAAGCGTGTCCGTTGCTTTAGTGGACGTTATTCCAAAATCACCATAAATTCCTGTATGATAAATAAGCCCCGTGGAATGAACAACGATCCGTACATTTTGCAGTTTTTCCCCCTGTTCATTTTGTAATTCGCCTCTGATATAATATTGGGCGTAAATCGAAGAATGAACAAATAAAAAGATCAGGAGACTACCAATGGCACGCAATTACGGGGTTTGCATCGAAAATTAAAGCATAATTCCGGCAATGTCAAGCCTCTAATTAATTTCTAATATTTTTATCCAACTTGAAAACCCACGCGAATGTATCCCCGGTCCCCGCAAGAATTTAAAGCTGATTTACTGCAGACGAAAGGGGTAAAGTAATCGGGTTTCTCAATAGGGAGGCTGAAATTATCTAAGTTCCCTATGATCAGGTTCTTAAGCAGTCTAAAAAATTAGATGCGATTCCAATTGACACACCGTTAAAACTACTCAACCATTTTTTGAAAACTGACAAGCTTGTAGGGGGTCGGGGCATTTTTTCACTGTCAGTTCGTTTTGATTCACATAAAAAATAAGCATAAATTAATGGTCATTCCAATTCAATGGCGAGAAACTGAAATAGTTTCCGGTCATTACCTAACCGGATTCTGATTGCGTCAATAGCCTGGATAACGATAACAGAACCCGGTGATGGAAATGTTTACCAGACTTTCATTGCCTTAAGATGACTACCTTTAAATCATTTAATTAATTAATGAAATCAATTATACAATGTCATTCGATTTTGATTATCTGTTTATTTTCTTCCTATACAATGCGGGCACAAAATAAGCAGACTGTTCTGCAGGACGCTTCACGGAATACTTTAAAAAATAAAGATTCCCTTCTTCTGAAAGATACAGCATTATTAAAAAGGGATACCCTTGAAAAAACAGAAATAACAGAAGACAGCACCGACGAATCCGGGCCTAAGCGATCTCATTTTCAGTTAAGTGTCACTTACCAGTCAAACGACGTGTATCTGGGTCGCACAGACTCCACAGCCTTACCCCTGTTTACACCCGGAATCAGTTACATCTTTAAATTTGGACTTGAAATTGATTTCAGTGCAGGGATTAATGTTCGCGAACCATCTCCGCAGGTGAATTCCTATAATCTGGGAATATCTTATAATTTCAGCATGGGCAATTACAGCGGATCCGCTACACTTTCAGGATTCAGATATAGCAAAAACAGCGGGAGCCCCAACGCGGGAAAAAACGGAAGTCTGGCGTATAATAGTAATTATGATCTGGGATTTATAGAACCCAGTCTGAACCTGACCTGGGTATTAGCTTCCACTCCGGATTACCAGGCATCCGCCGCCTTTCAACACGAATTTGACTTTTTAGAAAAAGGCAACCTGGGAATTACACCGACTGCGACAATAAATGCTTCTACCCAGAATGTATATAGTTCTTATTACCAGGACAGGCGGTACAGGATTTCAAGACCAGGCAATCGCTCACCTACAATTCTTTCCATTTCAGGAGAAGTGTTAAATTCAGGAAAGTTTCAGATAATGGATTATGAATTTAGTGTACCGGTAAATTTTAATGCAGGCAAATGGACTTTTAATTTTACCCCGACTTATGCTATGCCTGTGAATCCCGCCGATATATTGCTCACAGTTAAAACGTTTGATAACACGGTAAATAAAGAAGTTAAGGAAACTCTTCCAAATGTTTTTTACACGCAGTTTGGCATAACCTATGCTTTCTGATCTGGCCATTTCATGTAGCAGTCATTTTGTTTTGAATCCATACAGCATGTATATTAAAAATCTCGATTCCAAATTACTAATTTCATGAAAATCTGAGTTTCGTGGAAACGGGCGCTGTTGGAAAACCCAGCTGCTTTGACCTCCACACCCCACACAAATTTAGCTTTTAATGAAGCCGGCGTCAGGGGGTCAATCTTAATGGTCTTCCCAGTATTTCACCACCTGCCAGCCCAGACCACTCCGCAAGGCAATTTTTTGAAATCATTCAGCATCTCGATTCCATTTTTCTTATTGACCATGTACTGCACCGCCAGGACCATCAACATAATGTGATCGGGTTTTGCTATGGCAGGTATCGATATAACCGGAGGTTGAAATAATTCCTGGACATAGCGGAATCCTCATTTCACCCATTGCCGGTTTCCCGGTTTCAACATGAGCAAGGTTGGTGGATGTAATGATCCATTTCAATAGGATATGATCCGTATTGAAGGGTGCCTGTAAGGCTTCGCCGGGAACAAAGGGTGCGAAACGGATTTCCATCAACCCGGATTCCGGACTGTTATCGAAACCCGGATGGCCATAATGGATGACAGGTCTGACTGCTCATTAAACTGGAACCCCTGAATAAAAGGCAGCCCGTTTCGGCGAACCGGGGAAGCCGGATCCTGTTTTTCCTGCCAGCCGATATATTTGTTAAGGGCACCGGTAAACCGGTACATCGTGCGACTACCTGATTTTGACGGATTTATAGTTACAATCTGATTTCGGATCTGCCTGCAGATCTTACTGGCTTTGCCAAAATTCAGTCCGCTATGTACAGAAGCCCTGGATCTTTTCACAGAAACAGGCTTCGTACGCATGCGATAATCTCCTAAATGATTATAGAATATCAGATTACCTATTGTTCCGACCAGTTTGGAATCCCGTTGTCTTGCCATTGGTTTAGTATTAGAAAGTAAATGCCCTCTTTATACCTTCTGCCCTGTATCTGCCTTACCTGTGGGGGGTCAAGTCCATGTCAAGTCCATGAAATGATGGACTTGACATGGACTTGACTATACTCAGGTAGCCCGGATACCCTGATGATACCCTAAGCAGACAGTCAAAACAGTAGACAATAAAAAGAGGTGATAGGTTACTCAACGCAGACATTAAACGAATATTGTGTCACCTGGCATGTTCTTTTGGAGGTTCTTTCTGTGAAGATCTTTTAAAGAGTTTGAAAGGAATTCAATGCCTGATAGTGGCAAATGGGACTGTCCCACCCATCTACGGTTAAGTCATTGGCAAATCCGGGTTGGTGTCAAGCGGTAGGCAATCATTGCTTAAGTCAGGGTCAGGCCGTATTTTTAAAAGCCGGTCAACTTATACCCGCCCGGTGCAGTCAATGCGGCTGCTGGTTACTCATTTTAACGGCCCTCATCAGATGGGAGAACGTGAGCGAGCCCATCTTCCATTTGCCGTTTTCTTTGATATATACCTCAGTCACCATAAAAGGATTGGTGACTTCCCTCCCGCCTACCACTGCCACCAGGTCGATGTCATTCAGCAGAATAGCCGTGTTACCAAACATATTTACTGCAACTGCGTAAACCTCGGCTTTCTTATACCAGATACCGCCGTCTTTGATGGTCGTAAGTTCCTGGGTTTTCCCCCAGGTTCCTCCCATGTGTATAAACATGCATTGGTCATCAAACAGCAGATTTAACGAATCCACATTCCTGTCGGCCATCCAATTCCATTTCTGTTTGGAAAGGTTGATGATTTCCTGTTGTTCAGGTGTGTTACTCGTGGAAGATTTAATTGTATCGTGTGGCTGTGCGTAGGACGAAACCGTCGCCGTCATTAATAAAATCAGTCCGAAGAGGTGTATTTTCATATCATGATCATTTACAAAATTGAATAAACCGTTGATAGTAAAGACTGGTATTCTTCACCGGCTACTCTTAGTAACCCCGTTGCTTTCCAGTTTTCTTTCTCCCAGCCATTTCACCATGGCCGGGTCACGATGGTCGAAGAAGGCAGTCGTTTTTGTATCCAGTGATTTGATGACTTCCATGTCTTCAGCAGCTAATGCAAAATCGAAGACGCTGAAATTCTCCTCCATTCTTTCTTTACGAACTGATTTCGGAATGGCTATTACACCTCTTTGCATAAGCCAGCGAAGGATAACCTGCGCAATGGTTTTATTATATTTCTTTCCGATTGAAGCCAGCAGTTCATTTTGAAATATATTGTTTTTGCCTTCAGCAAACGGACCCCAGGATTCTATCTGTACATTATTTTCCTGCAGGAATTTCTGCGTATCCATTTGCTGGTGAAACGGATGCGTTTCAATCTGGTTGACTGCCGGAACGATTTCATTGTGTATGATCAGGTCCATCAGTCTGTCGGGCTGAAAGTTACTTACGCCGATAGCCCTGACCCTGCCTTCTTTGTACAAATCCTGCATTGCCCTCCATTCACCATATACATCACCAAAGGGCTGGTGGATAAGATATAAATCCAGGTAATCCAATTGCAATCTCATTAAGGATCTTTCAAAAGCTTTTTTTGTTCCTTCATATCCGTCTGCCTGTATCCAAAGCTTGGTAGTGATAAAGAAATCTTCTCTCCGCAGGCCGGTTTTTTTGAGCGCTTTTCCTACCGCCTCCTCGTTTCCATAGGAAGCAGCGGTATCAATCAACCGGTAGCCTGTTTCAATGGCATCGATCACACTTCTTTCGCATTCTGCTAAATCCCTTACCTGGAAAACTCCAAATCCCAACATCGGCATTTCAACACCGTTATTCAATTTTACATGCTGCATATCCTCCGCCTTTTGTTGAGCAAAGTTCGCATCAATCTCCCGCCTTACATTATACAGGTTACGGATTTATCTACCAATATTGCTGATTGAGGCACACCATAAAAAGGATTATAAAAAAACAGGTTTGAATTAATTACCGGGCGACCTGACTAATCTCTTAATTCAACTGCTTTTTGAGAAAACTTATGACTTTGGTTCTGACATCATCCGTATCGAACATTTCCCCGAAATGTGGCGCTCCTTTCACAATGATGAGCTCGTTCTGTACTCCCGCTACATGTAACCAGGCACTCAATAACCTGGATTGTTTTGGAGAAACCTGTTCATCTTTTTCGCCCTGAATGATTAAAAATGGGGGGTCGTTTTTATCAACATAAGTAACCGGACTGGCAGCCTGGGCCAAATCGGGTCGTTCGAGGGGGGCTGCACCAATTAAGAGACTCTCCGGCGACTTCACATCATCGTTTCCCGGAAACAGAATCAATTCGGCCGGACCGTAGAAATCAACAACGGCTCTAAAACTGAATGATCTGTTCGATCCGGGCATGAAAAAATTATCGACATTATTATTTTTAGACAGGCCCTGCAATGAAGCAAGATGGCCGCCTGCCGAAAAACCGATAAGAGCAAAGCGTTTTTTGTCAAAGCCATATTGATCAGCATGGTCATATAAGAATGATACGGCGCGGTTACAGTCCTGTATTTGTGCAGGAAAGACAGCCTGTGTACTGAAGCGGTAATCGATAGAAGCCAGAGCAAATCCACTGCTGACTATTTCAGCCACCGTTTTTTTCATATAACCGATATCAGCGTATTTGTCATTGCTTAACCAGGCACCACCATGTATGAGGATCACTAAGGGTAATTTCCCTTTTGCATTAGCCGGCAGATAAATATCCAGTAAATGTTTCTGAAGGGTATCGTTGTTATAAGGAACGTTCCCGTGCAGAATGGTGCCCTGGGGGAAAATATCCATAATCGGGTTGGTTTGACAGAAACCGGTTTCTGTATGTACAAAAAGGCCGAACAGAAATGGGATAATGATTTTCTTCATTGGTGTTTTTTTGTACAAATGTTGGACATTAATTTTATTGATCAGGTTTATTTTTAAACTGAGGTTGCCGGCAGAGACCGGATGCCTGGCATCGCCGGTTTTTGCGAAGTTTATCCAATAGCCGTTCATCATGCAATGCCATTTTCATAATGCTCTTTGCCATTTTCTTAAAATTGATTTTACAGTGACCCCGTCTCTCGAACCACCTAAAGATCCCTGCATTATGCTGCCCGAACGGTATACAGATTCCGGATAGTTCTACCCATATTGCTGATGATCGGCACAAACCCGGGGAAAGGATAAATATTGAAGTAATTTTGAAATGATTAAAACGACAGGAATATGGATAACCTTCGGCGGTTTGAAACAATAAGGGACTACAATGTGTTCAACAATAATGAAACCTTACATCCGCTGATCAGCGTGGTGGATTTTACCAAAGCAGCTCCCAGACAGGGTTCCCGGATGTATTTCGGCTTTTACGCTATTTTCTTAAAAGATGTAAAATGCGGGGATATGGTTTATGGACGACATACTTATGATTACCAGGAAGGAACCCTTGTTTTTCTGGCGCCGGGACAGGTGGCAGGCGTGAATAGTAATGGAGAAACCTACCAGCCGAAAGGTCACGGTCTTGTATTTCATGCGGATCTCATAAACGGCACTTCGCTGGGAAGGCATATGCAGGATTATACTTTTTTCAGCTATCAGTCGAATGAAGCACTGCATGTATCCGAAAGGGAAAGAAAAATTGTGCTGGATAGTTTTGCAAAAATCAGGTTTGAACTGGAACATGCCATCGACAAGCATAGTAAAAGATTAATGGTCTCCAACCTGGAGACCCTGTTAAATTATTGCGCCCGTTTTTATGACCGGCAATTCATCACCCGCGAAAACATTCACCAGGGTATCCTGGAAAAATTCGGGCATTTGTTGCACCTGTATTTTCAGGCCGAAAAACCACCCGCATTCGGATTACCTTCTGTTGCTTATTTTGCGGGGGAATTGAATTTATCCGCAGGTTATTTCGGCGACCTGATTAAAAAGGAAACCGGCAAAACGGCGCAGGACTATATACATTCAAAACTGATTGATGTGGCCAAAGAAAGGATTTTTGACGAAAGCAAATCAGTCAGCCAGATTGCCTATGAGTTAGGCTTTAAATACCCGCAACATTTTACCCGCCTGTTCAAACAAAGGGTTGGGCATACTCCTCATGAATACAGAAGCAGCCGTCTCAGCTGAACAAACAGATCACAGTATTGGAAATGGCGGTATAAAGCGCTTCCAAATGCGGAAATTCATTGGTTCAACCCAATTAAAATAAAAGTTGCGGGCGATCGCCTTAGCGGTTTCGCTTGGGCCGGTACCAGTGAGTTTACGGGGGATTTGACGATGAATCGGCATCTATTTATCACTCCCGATAATCAGAAAACTTCCCGGTTTTATAGGTCGCGACAATGATGTATCTAAAAAAAAAGCGAAGCCTGGAAAGGCTCCGCTAAATCAAATTCCAAAAAAACAAAGTTTACTATTTATTCCAAACCGCCCATCCGGCTGTCCAGTCATTTGCACCATCCAGCGCACCGATATAGCTGGTATGTTCAAAAAAGGCATTCGTGAGGTTACCCCTGGTGAAGACACCTGCTGTAATGAGAGCCGGAGATCCGGTAAGGGGGTTTAAATTGGGTTGCGCGTTATTGAAAGGATCGGTCAGCTGGATATTGGCCGCATTTGCATAATAAACACTCGAATCAGTTGTTTGGGTTATGGATGCAAGCTGGGCAGAGTCCAGTATGGCAGGTACACCCACCAGTTTAGCTACCTGATAAGGTTTTGCGACCGGGCTGGCATTCAGAATACTGTTAAAGAAACTGCTGCCGGTTTGTTTATAGTAAGCGGCTGTTGAGTCATCATCCAGATCAAGGCCGGCCCGCTGACCACCCATCACAATGGAATTCGCGAGGACAAATTTACATCCTCTCCTCCAGCGCATGCCATAACCATAGTCCACACTGGTTCCGGTGGCGTTGTTGGGGCCGATCGCTGTAAAATTGGACAAGGTAGGCGCAGTAAGTGGCGCTCTGGTCCATAGAAATCCGTTTGCAGGATTCACATTATCCACTTCAAAATTATTGGAAAGATCGCCCGTCGTACCCTTATTGTCTGTGAACGCGGGATCTTTTACAGAAATGGCGTACTGAATATTGCCATGGTAGCCATCGTCCATATCAAAATCATCATCCGCGGAATTGTATGCGATGAGGTGTTTACAGTTCACGGTTCCACCGAAGAATTCAAAAGCATCGTCCAAACCCCTGACCACCTGAATATAGTCAATCGTCGTGCCTGAACCCACACCATACAGTGAAAGACCATTTACCTCATCACCGGGATTAACTGCTTTCCCGGCATATTCTATTCGAACATATTTCAGGCTGCCGGAACTATGGGCGTCATTGGTACCGCCAAACGTACTGTAAGCGGGATCCACACCGCCTTCAAGCACGGAATGATTGCCATTTACTTTGGCCTGGCCCACGAGGACTACGCCACCGAGGTCTCCCGGATTGGGGTTAGTTTCTCCCGATGTAAATACAATCGGCGCCGCCGCAGTTCCATTGGCCACGATGGTGGCATCCCGATAAATGACTAAAACACCTGCAGAATCTTTCTTTGAAATGATCTTCGTTCCAGGTTCGATGGTTAGTACTGCACCATCCGTAAAATATATATAACCCCGAAGTATATACGTATGACTTTTTTTCCAGGTCTGACTACTCGTGATCACACCACGAATTTCTATCTGGCTGGTTGAATCAACCGGTGTCGGAACGGGTGAAGGAGCCGGCGTCGGGTTGTTGTCGCTTTTTGAGCAGGATGAAGCGAATAAACATCCTCCCAAAATAAGCACTGATAGTAGTTTGTTCATATTTGTTTTATTTTCTGTGTAAAAAAATTTAAAAGCTGTATCGTATTGCGAAATAAACCGTCGTTCCGAATCTGTATGTATTTACCACCCGGTCCTGTGACGCATCATAGGATAGTTTGGTGGGATCAGGCTGATATTTGTAATACCAGGTATATGGTTGCGCCAGAATATCACTAATGGTCAGCTTCAATTCCATGTGATTGTGCATCAGTTTTTTGCTGACCTGAAAATCCAGCACGTTTCTGGGTTGTTCGAATATATTTTTACCGGCCCCGCCAATGGCCCTGAATTTCAGACGTGGCCCGATGATATTATATAAAATATTAAATGACAGACTGTTGTCGTCCATACTATAATTCAGCCCGCCATTGAACAGGTAGGGCGACTGGCCCTGCATAGGAATATTATAAGAAAGCGTATCAAATACCACAGAACCCCGCATCAGCGCGCCATTGGCATACAAAACCAGGTTGTTGAAAAATGCTCCTTTAATAAAACCCATGCTCTTACGAAACTCCGCTTCGACACCGTACACAGTTGCATTTTTTGCATTGGCATAACTCAACACATCATTTCCCTGGTTTGTCTGCTCTATCGGCTGGTCGAAATATTTATAAAACAGGCTGGCAGAAATAATCTCTCCCGGTGCAGGAAAATACTCATATCGCAGATCGGCATTGGTATTCTTACTTCTTGTGAGATTATTATTACCCTGCACGATAAAATTATTCTCATAATCATATACCCGGTAAGTCGCCAGTTCCCTGAATTCAGGACGGTTCACACTCTGGGAGGCACCGATCCTGAAATTCGTTTTGTTGTTTGGTGAATAGGTAAACAGGAGTGAGGGAAGCAGATCCAGGTTTTTCAGAATGATATCCGGTTTACCAGCGGCCTTAAGTTCCTGGTCATAATTTTCCAGCCTGACACCCCAGGTTAGTTTGACCTGGTCTGAAAACTTACTGTCAAGCATGACGTAACCAGCGTTGAGAAGTGCTGTGCCCGTATAACTCGTCGAATTGGTACCGATATTGGCAACCACCATTTGATATTGATCGATGTAAGCAGGCGTAAAAATCGTATTCACGTTGACGTCCTTGGTTTCCGGTATGCGAATGGTACCGAAACCGGCCAGAAGGGACGCATAACCCAGCGCGTCCACTTCCACATCACGGTTACGGAAATAATTGGCGGTACCGAATTTCAAACGTTGCGGTTGTCCATGCCAGTTAAATAACTTTACCGCATTCAGGTTGGCTCCGTATATATTTTCAGTCAGGTAGGAATACACCCTGCCCGCATTGATGATATCAGGAGAATTTTGGTTGGACAAACTCAGGTAATACTCGGGACTGTTGGGATCTGTATGAAAAGCCAGGATCGTCTGATCCGGTTGCCAGCGCCAGGCCAGACTGTAAGAAGCATTCCAGTCAATGGTCCAGCTTCGGTTCAGGCCATGCAGGCCCTCAAGGACCGCGCTGCCGATCCCATTCGCATTCCCCTCTGTATTGGAACTCTGGTAAGAAAAAGGAGCCGAAGGATTCACCTGGTTTTTTCCGGTACGCAAGGCAACGGTCTTGGCAAAATCGTTATTGAACAAAGTCTTCAGGGCGATCTTGCTCTTTCTGTAAGAGTAGCTGAGGTTTACCAGTGCAGACGTGATCGTCCTGGAATCATACCCGGCCGTATTATAATAGTAGTCGAGGATGCCATAGGTTTCGTACTCCTGTCTGGTGCGGTCTGTAACCCGGCGGCCCGCCGTATAACCGAGCGTGTAAATAAAACCGAATTTATTTCCATTGCCCAGGATTTTCGTGTTACCGCCTGTGTATGACAAACTGAAATTCGGCTGGCTGGGACATGCAGCCTGGTAGGCATAATTATTTGGAAACTGTTTGGTAATCCCGAGCTTCTGCCCGTCGGACAGATTAATGAATTCCGCTCCCCGGTTATTATAATAACCGCCCGGCATTAATCGGGAATTATCGAAATATCCCAGGGCATCGAACCTGCCCGGAGGGTTTTGTTTGTAAAATGGTTTGAACGTAGTCAGTGAATTGTACCCGACTACAAAAGTCAGTTCACCCAAACTTTTCGTGGGATAATCCTTTGTGGTCACTTTTACCGCACCACCCGCAAAATCTCCGGGCAGATCGGGTGTGGGAGATTTATAAATCGTCACATTATCAACCAGGGAAGCTGGAATGATATCAAAGGAAAATGCTTTTTTATCCGGCTCGGTGCTGGGTAATACTGAATTATTCAATAATGAGGTATTATACCTTTCATTTAAGCCCCGTACAATCACGAACTTATTGTCCTGTACCGATGTTCCACTCACCCTTTTCAGCACTTCGCCGGTATTGCGATCCGGCGATTGTTTGATGGATTCTGCTGAAATGCCATCGGAGATGGCTGAACTGTTTTTTTGTACAGAATAAATGGAAGCAATGGATTCCCTGCGGCTATTGGTTCGCACAATCACATTTTCCAGGGTTGCGACACCCCGTTCCAGTGATACGCTCAGCGGCAGGCTTTCGCCATAAGCAGGTTTGACATCACTGATTAATTTGGTTTGGTATCCAACATTGGAAATCAGCAGGTTGTAAGTTTTTCCGACCTCAAGATTTATAAAGAAATTCCCTTCCACGTCGGTCCTGACACCCATTTTGGAGTTCTCAATCACTATCGAAGCCCCCAGCAGCGGGCTCCCATTGGAAGCATCATGCACCCTTCCGGAAATTTTCATCCATTTTGACTGTCCACTGGCAGTCAGTCCGATCATTAAGCAAAAAATTCCAATCGGAATGGCTCCTTTCACGCAGGTAATTTTTGATACCGCGAAAATAGGCGAACACCCTTAACGAGCCATTAACCACCGATTAACATATCATTACCGGTTCGTTAACTAATTATGAACTATTATTTTTGTAAGAGTTTTTTCAGTGTTTTCGCGTAAAAGCAGCCTAACCCCCTTTTCGAAGGATCGGAGAGACCACAATATGTAATTGCCGGAATCCAAAAAATTCCGAAAACCCAAATTGATAAGGTCCCGATTTTATTACCACGCTGAAGCTTTGTTCATGAATTATCCAGGCTCTCAATTCATTCAATTGTTCTTGCACGCTTTCGTCATTGCGCCTGATAAAGTGCCGTTTGACAGGTCATGAGTATATGAACAGGATCATCCCTGATGGTCCGTGCCTGACAGATTAACCACTAATTCTTTACCTTCATCTATATTTATTCATCTGACAACATGGGGTCTTCTTACCAGATTATAGCCCTTATCACAGCGGGTGTTTCTTTATCCATGGGGCTTATATTTTTGGCCATGGGTTTACATAAAGAGGCGGATAAGACCGATTTGGTCTTTGGCATCATGTGCATTTCCATGTTTATCTTCTTTATGATGCCTCCGGCGGGTTTTATACTGGTCGATCAGGCTCCCTATTCCGGTGCTGTTATAGCAAAACGGATTTTTAATGCTTTATACCAGGTTTTGCTTCCCTGGTTCATTTTTTTGTATGCCGGCTACCATAAAAAAATACTTCCCTTATTGTCAAATGCCCTTTCAGTGGCCGTATTTTTCATCATGGCCTATACCCCGAAAGATTCCAGTCAGCCATTATGGGTCACAGCTGCCCTGATCCCAATCGGCATCACCTTGCTATTCGGTTCTCAGGCGGTCACTTACTTATTAAGGGCAGGAAAAAAAACCAAAGGATACTGGTTTTTAGGCGCTATGATTGTTTTTGCCTTTTTCTATATCCTTACGGCTGTTAATCAGTTTGCCGGTAATATTTTCGGAAATTTCTTTCATGCAAAAGTCTTCTTCCCCATCAATCTTTTTCCACTGGCATTTATCCTCATCATGGGTGTTCGACTGAGCACGGACAGTTTTGAAAAATTTACCCTGGAAAAACTGCTTCGTTTACGGGACCTTCGATGGCATTCCCTGCTGGAACAAATGCAGTTAATCGTCCTTGAACTGGATACGGAGGGAAGGATTAAGTATATTAATCCCTTTGGTGTAAAAATTCTTGGTTATACTTCGTCAAAAGAGCTTTTAGAAAAAGAATGGTTCAGTAATTATCTGCCGCCTCATGAAGCAGGGGTTTCCAAATCCATTTTCACGCAGTCGTTAAAAGCATTCGATGAACTGCCCCATTTTAAAAATGACATAAAAACCAGGACGAACAAATGGGTCAGGGTGAGCTGGACGAATATTTTCGTTCAAAATGAACAGGGAGCGGTGAAAAGTGTGTTGAGCATAGGATCTGATATCAGTAAGGAAGAAACTGCCTTCCGGGAAATAGCCGGACTGAAAGCCGAACTGGAGAAAGAAAATCTTATTTTGAAAGGCAGGAACCCGGAGGGTCTGTCAAAAGGAGAGATCATCGGTCAGAGTGAGGTGATTAATTATGCGATTCAAAGAGCGGGCCAGGTGGCAGAATCAACAGCTATTGTTCTGCTGGAAGGCGAAACCGGCGTGGGTAAAGAACTTTTTGCCAACCTGATTCACGATATCAGTTTACGAAGCAAGTTTCCCCTGGTGAAAATAAACTGCGGGGCATTACCGGCGGAACTCATAGAAGATGAATTATTTGGTCATGAAAAAGGAGCTTTTACCAATGCCATACAAGCCAGGAAAGGAAGGTTTGAACAGGCCAATGGGGGAACGATTTTCCTGGATGAAATCGGAGAGCTTCCGCTGCCTTTGCAGCCTAAATTACTCCGGGTGCTCCAAAGCGGTGAATTTGAAAGGATCGGGGGACAACATACCATTAAAGTAAATGTCCGGGTTATCTCGGCAACCAATAAGAACCTGCAAAATGAAGTCCGCCAGGGCAGATTCCGGGAAGATCTGTACTACCGGTTAGCTGTATTTCCAATCACCATTCCGCCATTAAGAAGCAGAAGGGAAGATATTTCCCTGCTGATCTCCTATTTTCTGGAAAAAGAGAATGAAAAACACCACAAAAAGATTAAGGATATTTCAAAAGCGGATGTGAACAGGCTTTGCGGGTATTCCTGGCCCGGAAATATCAGGGAATTGAAAAATGTGATTGAACGTTCAGTCATTTCTTCCAACTCGGATACACTTAAACTGGATTGGTTTGATCATTCTTTTAACAACGAAGGCAGCGATTCACCTCAAATGGAATATCCCCTTGCCCTGGAACATATAGAAAAAGAGCACATATTAAAATTACTTGCTGAAACCAATTGGCAAATAAGCGGGGAAAATGGCGCCGCCCATAAACTCGATATGCATCCCAATACCCTTCGCTCCCGGATGAAAAGACTCCACATTACACGCGCTGACCAAAACAGCTCATCCGGTATCTGAAACCCGGATTTTCAGTTGCTGATCAACAACCTGACCGGTGCCGGTCACGATATTTCGTGAATGGTTACGATGGATCGTATTAACCGCCAGCTGCATACGACGCATCGCCGCTTCCCTGAATATTTATTTCACTATTCACAATCAACATATTATATATGCCCGTTGCGGCTATTTTTTCTATTGGCATTCCATTTGGAAAGTCATGTGTGTTTATTCACCTGTTGACCCATAGTTTCCGCCCTGGAAAATCCTTCAATATTCATGGGATTTAAATATGCCTTTTATGGGAAATCTAACAGCATATTGTCTTGCACTTTCAGGCACGGTGCCGATGGAAAAACAAAGGGAATTTGAACAAACCTTCCGGCTGGTGTCCGGCCTGATTCCGTCAGATTGCATGCAGGTGAGCTTCTCCATGGATATCCAGAAGCCGGACATGTATCATTTTTTTTCCCTGTGGGAGACGGAAGAATCCCTTACCAGCTTCTGCAAATCCAGGGAGTTCATTACGTTGATCGGTGCTTATAAAACCCTGGGCATGCTCGGGAAAAGTTTAAGGGGGCAGCTTATCAATATCCAGGCTGCTGATACCGGTAAACCCGGGTATTTCAGGGAATGAGGAAAGGCTTTGCAAAGTATGCCGTAAAAAAGGAAAGCGATTATTTGAAAATATTTTTTCTGTGAATTAAAACCAACCCATCGTGAAAAAATGGCTGCTCGTCATCTTACCTGCCTTAAGTTTCTTCCTGTCTTTTTCCCAGGATTCGGCTAAACCGTCGGACAAATGGCACTGGCTCATAGAACCCTACATAATGGCCGCCAATTTAAATGGCACTATTGGTATTGGACAGTTACCCGATGCCTCCGTAAATGCCAATCCCGGTGACATCTTCAGCCATCTGCAAATGGGCGCCATGCTGAATGCAGAATCCTCCCATGGAAATTGGACGATCGCCTCTGATATCCTGTACATGAGCCTGAAGGAGGATGTGCCGGCGAATAAACTGATCGTTGGCGGCCAGGCTACTGCAAAACAGTTCGCCTGGGAACTGGCGGGTCTTTACCGGCTAAACTCCTGGCTTGAAGTGGGAGCCGGCAGTTTGGTTAACTCAGTTAATTCCGGGCTGGACGTACAAATAAAATCCTTCGGCGGAGCAACCCGGGACAGCAGTGCCTCTATTTCAAAAACCTGGGTGGCTCCCATGCTGATTGTACGCGTAGCCAGTCAGTCAGGCCGGCGGCTGATTTATTCCCTGCGTGCAGAAATCGGGGGACTTGGATCAGGGCTCACCTGGCAAATACAGGCATATGCAGGATATCGTTTCTCTAAATTGTTTCAGATGACCGGTGGATATCGGGTGATCGGTGTTAATTATGAAAAGGGTACAGGAAACGATCGTTTTCTATATGATATGAATACGTTTGGACCGGTACTTCGACTGGGTTTCAATTTCTAATCAAAATAAACACTTGAAATAAACGCACATGAAAAACAAATTACTTCTTACCGTTGCTCTGCTGGTTACATCGGCTTCCGGATTATTCGCCCAGGGAGATATGAAAGACCTCATCGCCATGATAAAAAAGAATCTGGGCGACAGTAAAGCGAGCATCAAAAATTACGAATGGCTGGAGACCACCACTACATTTATCAAAGGCGAACAGAAATCGGTTAAGCAATATCAGTGTTATTATAGTGTTGATGGAAAGCTTACGAAAGTGGAAACCGGTGGCGGAACCGCCACTAAAACACCGGGAGGCCTGCGGGGGAAAGCCATCGCCAACAAAAAAGAAGAGATGGCTGAATATGTTCAATCAGCAGTGGCTAAAATAAAAACCTATTTACCACCCGATGCCACCAAACTTCAGCAGATCTATGGTGCAGGTAAGGTTGCCATCCAGGTGTTGGAACCCGGAAAAAAATTTAAACTCAGTTTTCCGGATTACAATGTTCCCGGCGACATGCTTTCGATAAGTATTGATAAGTCAACCAAAAAATTAATGGCCCTGGATGTCAGTACCTATATCAATGAGCCGGCCCAAAAAGTGATCTTCAATGTTACCTACACCGATCTTCCGGACGGCACACAATACCAGGGTTCAACCACGCTGGATGCCCAGGCAAAGAATCTTAAAATAGTGATTGTTAACAGCGGATATAAAAAAGCTGCCGGTAAGTAGATATGAACTTTGTCACCTGTTTTCATCATGAGGCCACAAGGCAGTTTGACCGGAACGGAACAGGCTGATAAAATGATCCAATTAAATCCAAAAATCATGTTTCGATGAAATTTAATATAACAACAAAACATGTCTTCACCGGCCGGGTTTTGATGCTAATCGCGATCTCATACGCCCTGGTGAGTCAGACGGTGATTGGACAACCCGTCCCTGCGGCTGCACCACAAAAGAAAACAGAATATTCCCCATACCTGAATCAAAATTTCCCAACCGGGTTTACTGGGGCGTTGCGCATGTGCATACCGGGTTACTCTTTCGACGCCGGAATGTTCGGAATCACCCTGAGTCCCGACGATCTCTTCAAAGTGGCCCGTGGTGGTGAAGTGGTGATGGATAATGGCCAGCGTTTTAAACAGGACCGGCCGCTGGACTGGGTTTCCATCACCGATCATGCCGAGTATATGGGTATCTCCGATCAGATTCGCGCCGGTAGTCCCGGAACTGCTGGCCAACCCGCAGGGCAAACGCTGGTATGAGATGTCGAAGACCAGTCCCCAGGAAGGTGTAAAAGCGGCTATCGAAGCCGTCGTTTCCATGCAAACCGGGAAACCGGTTTTCGATGCCAGCAAACTCACAGCTTCTGCCTGGACACATGCTACCGAGTCCGCGGAGAAATGGAACCAGCCCGGCGTTTTCACTACGCTGCACGGTTTCGAATGGACCTGCGCACCGGGTGGAAATAATTTCACCGCACGGTGATTTTCCGCGACGGTGCAGACCGCGTGGGTCAGGTTCTCCCCTTTTCTACTTTTGACAGCCAGGATCCGGCAGATCTCTGGAAATATATGGATGCCTACGAAAAGAAAACCGGCGGGGAAGTGCTCGCCATCCCACATAACGGAAACCTGAGCAATGGCATCATGTATTCAGCAGAAACTTTTGACGGAAAACCGATGGACCGTGCTTATGCGGAAGCGCGTGCCAGTCACGAACCACTGCTGGAAGCCACGCAGATCAAGGGAGACGGTGAAACTACTCCTTATCTTTCACCCAACGACGAGTTCGCCAATTTCGAACGGTGGGATGTCAATTTCAACAAAATGGTGAAAGCGGAAAATAGCGTGCTCCAGGGTAATTATATCCGTTCCGCATTCAGACTTGGACTGGCGCTTGAAGCACAGCTGGGCGCAAATCCCTACCAGGCCGGCCTGATCGGTGGCAACGATGCCCATGTGGGCGTGGTGACTACGAGAGAAGATAATTTCTTTGGTGAATTTGCCAACGGACTGCCTTCTCCCGATCGCTGGAAAACCCCACTGACGATGGTGGAAAATGATCCGAAGAAAGGGCCGCTGGTGTCGGTATGGGATGAACAGGCTGCCGGTCTGGGCGGCGTATGGGCGCGTGAAAATACCCGCGAAGCGATCTGGGATGCACTCAAGCGCAGGGAAGTGTATGCAACAACAGGAGACAGACCGGTGGTTCGCGTATTTGCCGGATGGGATTTTGCGAAAGCAGATCTCTACCGTCCCGACTTTGCAGCGAACGGTTATGCACATGGCGTGCCCATGGGAGGTAATCTCAGGAAGGCACCGCAGGTAAAAGACCCGTTTTCCTGATCTATGCATCTGCGTGATCCGGACGGTCCTAATTTAGACCGCATTCAGGTGATCAAAGGCTGGCTGGGCAAGGACGGAAAAACCCAGGAACGTATTTTCGACGTCGCCGTTTCAGGCGGACGTAACATTGGTGCCGATGGCCGCTGTAAAACACCGGTCGGCAGCACAGTGGATGTGGCCAATGCAACATATACCAACAGCATCGGCGCGGCAACCCTGATGGCATACTGGAAAGATCCTTCTTTCAATGCGTCTGAACGCGCATTCTACTATATACGCGTGATCCAGATCCCTTCACCCCGATGGACAGCCTACGATCAGAAACGGTTCGGTGTAAAGATGCCAGACTATGTTCCGATGATCGTGACTGACCGGGCTTATACATCACCCATCTGGTATTCACCGGTAAATTAATTTCCGATGCCCAACGGGATAAAAAAAATATTGAAAGAGCCCCTGTTTCATTTTCTCCTGCTGGGAGCAGGTATTTTTCTGCTGTACCTGCTGGTGGCGAGACGCAGTGTGAGTGAGCCGGGAAAGATTGTGATCACGGCTGGCGAACTGTCGTCTATGCGTGAGGGTTATATCAGCACCTGGCAACGTTCACCCACAAACGAAGAAATGGATGGCCTGATCCGCGAACGGATCAGGGAGGAAGTCTATTACCAGGAAGCGCTTGCCCTGGGTCTGGATAAAGACGATATCATTATCCGCCGCCGCCTTCAGCAAAAAATGGAATTCATCGCCCACGATGCGGCGAAACAGCATGAACCCACAGACGGAGGAACTCTCGGCCTTTATGGTGAAACATCCTGAACTTTTTAAAACAGAAGCGCATTATTCTTTCCGACAGATTTTTCTGGATCCTGCCCGGAGAGGAGTAAGGCTGAAACAGGAAATCCCCGGCCTCCTTTCTGCATTGAATCATCCGGAATCAAAAACAAATAGTGAAGTGTACGGCGACGCTACCCTCCTGCCCTCCGAAATGCTGAATGCCGGAGTTATTGAAATCAATGGCCAGTTTGGAAAAGAATTCACGAAGCAACTGAATGTTTTGCCGTCCGGAAAATGGACCGGTCCGGTAAGCTCCGCTTATGGGGTTCATCTCGTATCGGTTATAAAAAGGACAGCGGGCGGAACACCTGCACTGGCCGACGTGCACGATGCTGTGGTACGTGAATATGAAAATGCGCGCCAGAAAGAGGCCAATGAAAAGTTCTATCATGAATTGCTCAAAAATTATTCTGTGACGATTGAAAAACCGGAATGGGCAAAAACAAATCCATGAGTTATCGATCTTATTTTATTAAAGTGATCCTGATGATCACCGTCCTGCTTTGCGGATTTTTTTCCGGATTGTTCGCCCATGAAGTAAGGCCCGCTTATCTGGAATTGCATCAGACAGGACCTGACACCTATGACCTGCTCTGGAAATTACCTGCTAACGGAAACCTGCGTCTCGGACTTTATGTGAAATTGCCGGCAGGATGTATAAATCAAACGCCTCCGAGAGCAACGATGATTCAACAATGCCTATTCCGAACGGTGGACGATAAAATGTGCGGGCGGACTGGGTGGCCGCACTATTTATATCGATGGTCTCAACGCCACGGTGATCGATGTGCTGGTTAGATTGGAAAATGCTGACGGATCTGAACAAGTGTTACGGCTCGGAGCCTCCAACCCTTCATTCGTCGTTGCGACGCCCGTGGGATCCGTGGGTGTTGCCCGCACGTATACTGGCGCTGGGCATTGAACATATCCTCACCGGGATTGATCATCTGCTGTTCGTTCTTGCATTAATTATTATTACGGGTGGCGGGTGGAAACTGGTGAAGACCGTCACCGCATTCACCGTGTCTCATAGCATAACGCTTACCCTGGCGACACTCGGTTATGTGCATATTCCCCAACGGCCCGTGGAAGCCATCATCGCACTGAGCATTGTATTTGTTGCGGCAGAGATTATTCGGGGAAGAAATGGTAAACCCGGTCTCACAGCCAGCGCACCCTGGATCGTGGCCTTCCTCTTTGGACTGATGCACGGACTCGGATTTGCAAGCGGCCTAAGGGATGCAGGATTACCGGTTGCCCATATTCCTACTGCACTTTTATTTTTCAGTATCGGCGTTGAACTGGGCCATTTTCTTTTTATCGGTTTTGTGCTGATGGTATTTGCCCTGGGTAAGCGTGTCGTTGCAAAAATAAAAATGTGTCAACAATAGCGATCGGCAAATTTACACATGTTGCTGCCCTATGTAATCGGCAGCGTGGCCATGTTCTGGATGATTCAGCGCATTGCTGCTTTCTGAATCCATCCATTGAAAGCTGACTAAAATCATGGCAGCGATTGACAATGGTTCTGAGCACGGGTGAATACCGGTGATATATTTATGTAATCTCAGGTTATGGGACAGGATATTTTTCAGGCATTAAAAAATGTATACCCTAAAAATCAACCTTTAATTACCCGGAAAACGAAGGATCCGGGAATATTAAAATATAATCAATAATATGAGCACCTCATTATTAAAACAATTTCAGTCAAAACACCTCAGTGTAGCAGAACGGATGGCAGCCGGCAAAGCGTTACGCGATCAGTTTCCCCGGATCGGTCAGGGTGAATACAAAGCGGCGCCGGACCGGCCGGACCCGGTTTCGATTTTAGAAGAACAGGCAAAAACGCGTTTACAGGAACTGGTGCCCATCCGGTATGCCAGGATGCTCACTTCGTCATTTGCTTTTCTCCGCGGCGGCGCAGCCATTATGGCGGCCGACCTGGCCGCTGGTCCGAAGACCACGGGCTTAACGGTACAGGCGGGCGGCGACATGCATGTCGCGAACTTTGGTTTATTTGCTTCAGCAGAACGCAGGCTGGTTTGCGGAATCAATGATTTTGATGAGACCATTCCCGGGCCCTGGGAATGGGACCTGAAACGTTTAGTGGCGAGCATTGTGGCGTCCGGCAGATTCATGGGTGCGGACGATGATATCTGCCATAAATCGGTGATGGCAGCAGTAAGATCTTACCGCAACCGCATGCACGAGTATGCGCTGAAAGGAAGTCTCGATTTATGGTATACGACCATCAAGGGAAAAGATACGCTGGATACCATGACGCCTGCCCAACGCAAACGCGCTGAGAAATTAATGGATCAGGCGCGCTCGCATACCCATATGCAGGTCCTTGAAAAATTAACTGACATTGTAGATGATAAACACCGGATTCGCCTGGATGCCCCTTTTATCGTGCGGCAGACACATACCCAAAGCGGCAGGACCATCAATGAAGCCATGGAACTCTTCCTGGAATCCTATTACCATTCCATTGGCAATGACCGGAAAAAACTGCTGGCGAATTACCGGATCAGCGGACGTGGTTCGCAAAATTGTAGGTGTGGGCAGTGTGGGTACCCGATGCTGGGTCGTCTTCATGATGGGAAATCATTCCGATGATCCGCTGTTTCTTCAGATTAAAGAAGCCCAGCCTTCGGTACTTGAACCCTATGTTACTCCATCGGAATTTGCCAACCAGGGGCAGCGGGTGGTAGAAGGACAAAGACTTATCCAGGGGGCCCCGGATATTTTCCTGGGATGGGGAGAGCAGGATGGAATACATTTTTATGTCCGCCAGCTGCGCGACATGAAGGGCGGCAGGGATTTCAGCAGTGACAGTAAAAAAGAGATTATCGAAAATCTGCCCTTATATTCTGCAACCTGTGCCTGGACGCTGGCGCTGGCACATGCCAAATCCGGCGATCCTGCAAAGATTGCCGGTTATGTCGGCAATAGCGATGAACTGGATCAAGCGATGGTCCGCTTTGGTTTTGCATATGCTGATCAAAATGAAAAAGACTTTCAGGCGCTGACCGCAGCTGCAAAATCAAAAAGGATCCATGTCGCAGCCAAAGCGTCCTAGTATTAGCATTATCCTATTACAAGATATTAATATGACCAGCGAATGAATACAGATCAGGGGTCCCGGGAAAATTTTTCACTTTCAGAGGGGGGCCCGGTTTACGAGGCACTGTTAAAAATGAACCTGCTGAACAAACCGGGGAAACTTGCGCTGGCTGGCCTTTGTATCACCTGGTTACCGCTGGTTATCTTTTCTGCTTTCGAAGGTTCTTTGTATACTGGTGCAGGCGTAACATTCTTCAAAGATGCTGCCATACAGTTCCGTCTGCTGGCAGCAATGCCCATACTGATCATGGCCCGGCTGATCATCGACAACAAAGTATCAGATGTTCTCCGGTATTTTTCTGCCGTATTGATGACTGACCAGGAAAAACAGCCTGTCTTCACAACCGCCATGCACAGGGCAAAAATACTGACCAGTTCTTCCCTCACAGAAATTGTTTTGTTGCTGATCGTTATATCCACCACCATCAGCCTGGTTAAAAGTGGTGCATACAGTGAATTAAATAATGGACAAATATCCTGGATGGCATATTCCAGAGAAGGAAATCAAAACCTGACCCTCGCTGGTCACTGGGTAGTCTTTATTTCACTGCCCCTGTTTCAATTATTCCTGTACCGATGGATATGGAGATATTTTGTCTGGGTACTGCTCCTGTTCCGGTTTTCAAGAGCCCGGTTGAACCTGCTGGTCACCCATTCCGACAAAACCGGTGGTTTGGGTATTCTCCTCTTAGTCCAGAAAAGTTTCCTCCAGATATTTGTTGCAGGCAGTGTGGTAATATCCGGGGAGTTGATTATGAATCTGATCAAACATCCCGATACATTCACTACCATCCGGAACGAATTGATTGGATATGTGGTCTTGTGTCTGATCCTGATTCTCTTCCCCCTGATTTTCTTTACCGGTAAACTGGTCAGACTGAAACAGGAAGGGCTTTTGCAGTTAAGCAAACTCGGGGCAGACTTAAGTGCTGAATTCGAAAAAGAATGGATTAACGACAAGCCTATAGAAAAAAGGCTGACTGAAAAACAGGTGGATCCGTCCATGTTAACAGACTTTGACAGTGTTTTCGAGTCCATGCAACAGATTCGCCCGGTTCCCATAACGCTTCGTGATGTCATCGGTTTGACCATACCGCTGCTGGCTCCCTTTCTCCCCTTGTTGCTTATTCATTTTTCCGTAATGGAACTGGTGCAAAAAATACTAAAGCTTCTGGTGTAAAATGGCATCCGGCTCCTGCGCGTAAAATAAAAGAGCCGGTTAAAGTTTTAAATTTTGGAGACATGCTGCCGGATAAGGCAAAATTAGTTTTGGGGACAAAGAAATTACGCAGGGCAGGCTGGCTCCCGGGTATCCTGGCCTTGTTATTTTCCGTACCGGTCAGTGCACAGGATCTGGAAGCCAGGAGCTATTCGGTTATTCCCAAAGGGATGCACGCAGCTGCTTTGTCCTATACTTACACAAATGGCAATGTAGTATCCGGAGTTGTATTGCCGTTTCAGGATCCCAGGTTGTCAACTTCCATAATCAATATGGCCTATGTTCAAACTTTCGGTCTTTTCAATAAGCTGGCAAGGATTCAGGTAGCCCAGCCCGTTGGTTTTCTGAAGGGGTCGGCCAGGGAATATGGTGTGGATACAAACACGTCGCGCAGTGGTTTTTTCGATACCAGGATTAAAATCGGTTTGAACCTGATCGGTTCTCCGTTACTTTCTCCAAAAGATTTTGTACGTTTTCAGGAAAGCAGCGTACTGGGTGTAAGTATTGCATTTTCCCTGCCAACCGGACAATATTTTCCTGATAAAGTGATCAACCTGGGCACGAACCGATGGGGATTTAAACCAGAAATCGGATTCTCACACCGGGAAGGCAGATTGTTTTATGAATTTTATACGGGCGTTTGGCTTTTTACCACAAACAACAACTTTTACAAAAATTACCCGGTTGAACAAAAGCCGCTGTTTAATTTCCAGGCACATGTGGATTACGTTTTTAAGTCGAATATCTGGGTTGCAGTCAATGGTGGTTACGCAGACGGGGGACAAAATACGATCAATGGTACCGAAATCAATAATCAGGAGAAAAACTGGAGGCTGGGTACGACTTTTTCATTGCCATTAAATAAGCATCAATCTGTGAAAGCCATGTTTAATACCGGTGTCGATACCCGGGTCGGGCAAAACTATACCGCCTTTACCCTGGTGTATCAATACATTTGGTTTTAACGGTCTTCAAAACAAATGTTACAGGGAGTAAGCATTTTAGACTTATACAGGATAAGAATACTCCCCGCGAAACCTTCCCGATATCAGGACCATACCCATTTAGATTTTTCCTCACCAACTATCCTGCCCCTGCGCGTCTCCCTAAACCGCAGGTAGTTTCAAATTTAAGAATATGATTAGGATTGGGTTGTCCGGGATAAACTAAGAAACGGGCATTGAATTTCTTTGTATAAAATTAGCAATTCCCTGTAATCGTGAATTCATCAGTTAAAATAAACTCATTGTGAAATTTATCGGCAAACATTATGATCAGTGAAGAAGCGGAGTTTGTTTTTAATAAAAATAGTTCGCATTGACCGTAACCACGGGCCTTATCGCGATAAAGAGACTTCTACGCCAAAACATTTCCTGCCGTCATCAAAACCACCATCATCAAAAGAAACCCTGAACCAGCTGGTTTAGACTTTTGTTTCATTTTTAGTCTTTATATAACCTGAACCTGATATACAGCTGAAGATCAGTCAGCAATTGCTTTTTTCACAACACCTTCACCGGCTGCTTTATCGATCATGGCTTTATCGGCCGCTGTTATTTCTTTCAGCTCAATTGTGACTTTTTCTATTTTACCGGTGAAAGTATAAGGTGCCGGCTTACCATAATCTTCCGTGACCGGAGTTTCACTGTCTTCCCCGACATCAGCTCCCTCATCTGCTGAAAACATCATGGCTTCTGTTAATCCGATCCTTCCTTCTGCCGCTTTAACGCCATTGACGTAAATAGCACCCACGCCACCTTTGCCAAGGCCACCGCCATCGTAGGTAAATTCAAACCGGATCGTTGCTTTCCCTGCAGGTACAGGTGTTGACGATTTGATGGTAAAACTATTCAAACCCAGAAAATTATATGTATAAACCGGTATTCCGTTTTTCAGATAAAGACTCCAGCCCCCAAACCGGCCGGCCTGTGAAAGGATCACACCGTCAGCTCCTCCATTGGGAATCACAACTTCCGCCGTAATGGTGTGCGAACGATTCTTTATATTGATAAATACATTTTCCGACATGCCATGCATGCCTTCATAAACCGTAAGCGATGTCCGCCCGGCCATCAGGTCGGGTCTTCCGGCCAAAGCCGGGTTCACTCTTTCCAATGTGCGGTCATCGATTGGAAGTACATTGTATTTTATCGCTTCTTTCAGGAAAAGCTCCTGCATCTCCTTCAGTTTTGCAGGATCCTTTGCCGCAAGATTATTACTCAGGCTGAAATCAGTTTTTGTATTGTACAATTCCCAGGTGTCATTTTGAAGCGTAGCGCGGACTTTCATTTCCCAGGGCGCCCGGTGAATGGTCCCTGCCAGCCAGCCGTTGCTGTAAACAGCCCGGTTGCCAAACATTTCAAAATATTGGGTCAGGTGCCGGTCTGTTGCTTTCGGATTATTAAATGTATAGAGCATACTGACGCCTTCAATCGGTGTCTGTTTAATACCATTCACCTCTTTGGGTTGCGGCAATCCGGCGGCATCCAGTATAGTGGGCGTGATATCAATGATATGGTGCCATTGGGAGCGGATCTCTCCTTTTGATTTAATCTTTTTGGGCCAGTAAACAACCATCCCGTTGCGTGTGCCGCCATAACTGGATGCCACCTGCTTGGTCCAGGTAAACGGGCAATCTCCGGCAACAGCCCAGCCGGCAGCAAAATGTCCATAAGTATTCGGTCCGCCGAGTTCATCATAATGTTTCAGGATGTCCTGCACGGTTTCCTGCACACCATTGAAGTAAGTCATTTCATTGAAGAGACCGTTCATTCCCCCTTCTGCACTGGTTCCATTGTCCCCGATGATATAAAAGACGAGAGTATTGTCGAGTTGCCCCAAATCATTTATGGCATCAATGAGCCGGCCGATTTCCGTGTCAGCGAACTCACCAAAACCTGCGAAAACTTCCATTTGACGGGAAAATAATTTTTTTTCGTCCGCTGAGAGCTTGTCCCAATCTTTAATGGCTTCCGGTTTCGGGGCAAGCTGCGTACCTGGAGGAACAACACCTGATTTGATCTGCCGGGCAAGGGTCTGCTCCCGCATTTTATCCCATCCCTCATCGAATTTGCCCTTGTATTTTGCAATCCATTCCTTAGGAACCTGGTGGGGCGCATGGGTTGCACCGGGTGCAAAGTATATGAAGAAGGGTTTATCAGGGGTAAGTGATTTTTCTGACTGCATCCAGCGTATTGCCTGGTTTGTCATATCCGTCATGAAGTGATAGTTTGAATCCTTTGGCACTTCAATCTTGTTCATCCCGTCATAAATGGCTGGCGACCACTGGTTGGTTTCCCCACCCATGAAGCCGTAAAATTTATCAAAACCGTTTCGGGTTGGCCAGCGGTCTGTAGGTCCGGAGGGACTTACTTCCCAGGCGGCGGTCTCGTGATTTTTTCCAAACTGCGCTGTGCTGTATCCGTTATAGCGGAGCATCATCGGCAGGGGTGAAACAGATTCCGGTCTTTGGCCGGTATTACCCGGAAATGCGGTTGACGTTTCCATAATAGAACCCGTATTGGCCATATGGTGATTACGTCCGGTAAGCAGTGCGGCCCTGCTGGGTGAACAGAGTGCAGTGGTATGAAACTGGTTATAACGAAGTCCGGCAGAAGCCAGGCGTTCTGCCGTCGGCATATTGACAGGACCACCAAATGCACTGGACATCCCAAATCCCATATCATCGATGAGGATGATGAGCACATTAGGCGCAGCTGCCGGCGCCTTCACCTGAAACCGGGGAGGTGCTGTTGCATTACGCACGTCAAGGATTGTACTGTGCGGATAAAGTGGTTCTTTGATCGGGAGCGTGCTGCGGTCCATATCAAACGGTTTAACGGGAACCGGTACAGGCGACTTTTGCTGGGCGAGGCCGGAAGAAAAACCTAATGCAAAAAGAGCAGTGAGAAACACACCGCCCTTAATATGCCTTATACATTTCATAATTATTATTTATCTCTTACAAAAAAGCCGAAAATAAACCGCCTGTTCTTTAGTGGCACTATAGCCCGGCTGCCGGAGCACATCAGCCTCATTATAACATGTAGTGAGGCAAGCCCGGTTGGAAATCCGGTCTCCCGTTTCAGCTTCACTGCCTTCCTATACAGTCAATGCCCTATTCTGGTAACGGGTATAGGTAAGCGATTCATACAGGTTATCTGCAATTGGTATTATATACCTGTTTCACCAGACCTTCCAAATGTATGCTGAAACAAAAAAAAGCACTATGATTTGTATCAGGGGCAAGACTGATTATGCTCAACAGAAAAAGATAATCTAACAAAATAATAAATTTCCGCACGCACGATAATGCGCAAAACAGTCCCGGCTGATTGCAGATGATCTCAATCATATAAGCATTTGATGGGGGTCAGATGAATCTGTTTCCATTCGTAATACCTTTCCATTTTGCATCGAAAAGAATGTGAAATTATTCATGAAGTGATACCGGTAATTATGCGATTCACTCAAAAAACAATATTACTGGTGACCCTGATGTTTTCTTTTACACAAGCCATTAACCAAGGTGCACTGCCAGCCATTATATTTGAACATGTTTGCCCGTTTAGCAATGATAAGAACAGGGAAAACATCAGGCATTCAAAACTGCAGGCTTTTCTCCCATATAACGTGTTGAAAAAAAAGGGGGTGGTATTTTCGGCCATCCTGATTTCATCCCATACTATCCGTGGAGTGCATGAATCGGATGACGCCACTTTATGTTCCGGAAAATAATGTTGAGAAAACAAATCCTATTAATTCAATACCCAAATGCGCACCAAATACAATTTTCATGATCTCTCCCCGATCGCGACAAACATTATCCACTATACCGGGGTTTGTTAAAACTAAATCAGAAGGAACAGAGAACTTAAAATAATAGCGTACGAATCAACCATACAAAATAAGATCCCTTTATCTGGCACTACTGATCTGCCTGAGTATAATCCATTCCGGCAGGGCACAAAATTCATCCGCAGAGTTCTGGCCCGAAACCGATATATGGTATAGGCTAAATCCTTCATGGCGGCTTTCATCGTTTATTTCTATCACGAAATATAAAGAAAGCGAGAACCGTGATCTGAATATTTACATGCAGGCAGACTATGTCTGGGGTAAAACAAAACACACAGTCATCAGGAGGCTGATAGACGACAATAGAGCAGAACAGCTAAAAGCCTGGATGGTCCGTGGTGGACTTATGGAAGGCCGGAGCCTCGGTGAAAATGCAGACGAATACAAAGAGCATATGCTATTTACCGAAATCCACAAAAGGATACCGGTCAAGGGAGGAATAACGATTTCACAACGTTTTCGTACTGACTGTCGCTGGCTTGGTCAGGATGGGGTATTCTCCTACCGGTTTCGTTACCGCATCATGGCTGAGAAAGAGTATAAAGCCCGTCGCGGTTCCTTCGTCCCTTATGTAAATTCGGAGTTTTTCTGGGACTCACGCTACACAACCATTAGCCGGTTCCGCCTGATCGGAGGTGCAACTGCAGACAGGGGATCCGGCTTCGCCTGTGAGGCCAACCTAACTTACCAGTATGACGATACTTATAATACGGCCAATCTCTATGCGCTTAATATTATACTTCATGTTTTCTTTGAAAGAAAACACGCTAAGAATCCAGCCAGGTGATCCTGCCTTAAGAAATTTACAACCAGGGAAACTGCCGGGGGCGTTCGATGACCCGGCCTATTGGCACCGGGCTATATCAAAATATTTCCGGGAATATATCAAAAATATAAATTCAATTATAAATTCTTTAAACCATGTTATTCAAAATACAGAAAAAAACGGATCCGGATTTTTGCCTGGCTATTGACTACTGATGTAACAGAATGCCGATCGACTTACTGATAATCTTCAGTCCCAGTGCAACCTGTACCACACCCAGAACAGAAGCCAGTATAAGCAATAAGATCCCCAGTAACTGAAATATTTTCTGACTGATAAACCGGGTAACCAGCATAAAAATCAGATTCAGTACCATAATTCCAAAAACCATGATACCGATTATCAGCCGGCTGTTTACATCCGGAGTCAGGGCCAGAAATACAATAAGTGTTGCTATGCCATAGGGAGTTACAATAGTGGGAAAGGCAAGTGGCGTCAACGCCATTTTTAAAGTAGGTGCCGTTTTCTTTTCATCTTCCGGTGTTGGGGTTGAGTGATGAAATTGCTGAATGATAGCGATCAGCGCAACAAGAAAGAGAATGATTCCGCCGGCCAGGGAAAGAATGGGAATGGAAATGTCATATTTCCTGAGGAATGACTGGCCCATAAAAGCGGCAATCAACAGCGCCAGGGAGGAATATATGGATGCCTGGATGGCGATTTTCCGGGATAGTTTCGCATCTGCACCACTGGTAATTTCAACAAAAGGGCCAATAATCTTGAAAGGTCCCAGCATCAGGAAAAGTACTGTGAATATATAAGGCAGCGGAATGTTTTCTGTATACATGATCTTATTTTTAAAAGGAACCACTCTTCTACAACAGGGCTCCCGATTCATGACATGGTTTTTTTACAATGCTCCGGAGAAGCCGGATGTTGCGGATCCCGGCGGTTCAAAATGGCCCCAACTGGAATAAAATATTCGTCAGGGCAAAAAACCCCAGCAGCATGATGGACCAGGCCACGGCAACAGACAAACTTAAGGGCAATTTCTTTTGAGGTTTGAGTTTTCTTTGTAGTTGCCGGTACTGTATGCTTGCTGCAAGTAAAGCAATCATTCCGATGAAGATCAGGGCCAGCCCGAAATTCCTGGGACCGGCAGGATCTCTTACAATAACCGCCTTACCCTGCTCCTGCATATACTGCAGGAATTTATAAATGGTAAATCCAAAACTGATTAATGAAATGGAAGTCCTGGTCCAGGACATCAGTGTTCTTTCAGCAGCCATGATGGTTCTCTCAATGGCCAACTCATTGCTATCCGGTATTACATCTGACAATAAAATATTTTCAGTACTCATATTTTTTCTTTAATCCGGCTGGGAAGAATCATACGATCCGGCGTCAGCCGGTAAGTCCAGGGACAGCCTGAATTCTTCCATCCATTTACCAGCCGCTGCCCATGAAATATACTACCGGTTTCTTTGACCGTATCACCCTCCATGCCATCAATAATATTATACAGCTCTTTAAATCCTGCCTGGGTGAGCAGGTTGATCGCCAGGGCGCTTCGTCCCCCGGAACGGCACATTACCATAATGATATCTTCTGGCTTCGCAACCTGGTTTACCCTGAAAACAAAATCAGGAAGGATATGCATCGGAAATTTCCCTTTCACCTTATCCCAGTCATACGACTGGGTGGCAAATGGTATTTTCCAGGCCATGGCAGGATTGCCGACGAACAGATATTCTTCAGTAGTCCGTACATCAATGATGATCACTTTTTCCGGGTCGGCTTTCCACCGGTCATACGCTTCCCTCGCAGTTAAATAAAGACCCGGAATGGTTTGTTTTCCCTTAGGAAAAATTATTTTATGTTCCATACCCATACTTTTTGTTATTCATTGGATGTTTTTTGGTTATTATAGTCCATTGAAATAACCCGATATCCCGGGTGGTCAGATCCTGGGAAAGATGTGCATATACTAAATCAGACGTACATGCAAAACGGTCATTAGGTAATTCTGCATATAACATGCCACCAGACTTGAAGTTTTTTTACAGGTCCGCAGCCGGGACACAAATAAATCTATTTGGAAGATTACTATGGCAATCTTACCCCTGGCATTGACATCCGGGTTTTCCACAGACTACCCAAGTACCCTGGCATTCGCAAGGAGTTCTGTAGCATCGGGAAGTTTGTCTCCGGTCACTTTCAGCCAGCGTTCTTCCAAAAGTTCTTTTGCCGCCCTTTCCAAAAATTCGGGTGCGGCCCATTTCTGTACATCAAAATCGTTCTTGATATAACCATGACTCAGCATGAAATCCTTTCCTATTTCCACTGAAACCAGGTTCTGTGCAGACAGGTTGGGCACCATGTCGATATCCTTAATGCCTCTGTACGTATCTTCCACATCCAGGTAGAAGGTTTGTTTATCGAGTATGGCTGCCGCAGCATGTTTGTGCTCGTTACTCCAACGCCCAACCTTAATCATTCCTTTCATGAATGCCACAACGAGTTCAGGATGTTTTTCAGCCATTACATCGGTGCAGGTGATGGCAGCCGGGATATTCGCTACCTGCAGGGTCCAGTCCGGATACCTGGACAGGTCTTCGATCGCCTTGAATTTACCGGTTGCTTCCTGGAGATGCTGAAAGGGTTTGCTCTGTGTATAGATGGCATCCACGACACCCTTTTCCAGTGCGGTTTCCAGCGGACGGAAAGCCAGGTCATGTTTGTGATCCCTTTTCAGCCAGAGTTCTGATGGGTTTTCCATCGGATCCAGCATCTTCGGATCATTGTACCAGTCATCCGCGTAGGGGAATTCCACAATCTGCACATCAGCGCGGGTCATGCCATTCATCCGGAGCATCAGTTCGATTCCCTGTTCTTCCTGGATACGCCACCAGTCGTTCTTGAGGGTGTTCAGGCTCTTAGAGAGTCCGATTTTTTTACCTTTCAGTTCAACCATCCGGTAGATATTAGCCCTGGAACGCACCATCATACAGCCGCCTTCGTGTGGTGCATGGGTAACGCCCAGAAGCCTGGTTCTGCGGATATCAGCCTGAACATGTATGGGTGGAAATAATCCACCGAAGCGGATCAGGTTATCGAGGTTATGGATATAATGCGGATACCAGTCGTTTCCGCGGGTGGAACGCAGAAATGCATATTTCACACCTATCTTTTTGTATTCTTCCCTCGTCCAGCCCAGCTCCTGGTCAACATTGCTGGCGGAAACGAGCGGACAATTGGTATAGTACACTTCTTTCCAGTCCAGCGGAACCGTATTTAATTTGGTACTCTTTAATTCCGGAACCAGGATGGGTTCCTTTTTTACATTGGGTTCTTTTACTTGCGTATTCATAATGCTGTTTTAGGCATAAAGTTAACCTCACCGGATTTGATTTATAATGACGATAGTCAACGAAAGAGATGACTTTAACCTTACACATCAATGAGCAGGGCTGAAGCATGAAACCCTGATTAACTGAGGAGAAATTCAGAGGGCCACTGCGTTATTCGGGATAAACTAAGAAACGGGCATTGCATTTCTTTGTGTTAAATTAGCAATTCATTGTAATCGTGAATTCATCAGTTAAAATAAACCCATTGTGAACCTCATCGGCAACCTGATCTGGATCGTATTTGGCGGATTGGTTTCCGCCATTGGCTATGTAGTGGGCGGCATTATTTTATGTTGCACCATCATCGGCATTCCCTTTGGACTGCAATGTTTTAAACTGGCAGCGTTTATGTTATGGCCTTTTGGAAGAAAAGTGGTGTACAGCAATTCCGGCGGCGGGTGCTTACAGACTTTTGCCAATATGATCTGGATTATATTTGGCGGGATCTGGATTGCTGTTTCCCATTTCATTTTCGGACTGTTACTCTGCATTACCATCATCGGAATACCCTTTGGCAGGAAGCATTTCCAGATGATTGAATTATCCTTAATGCCCTTTGGGAAAAAGATTGTTGATGCGTGAGAGTTGATCACACGCACACCAGCCTCTTCAGCGCCAGGATAGTTCCCAAATGTAATCCTTCATGAAAGGGTAAAAAACTGATGGCATCGTTTATACCGCCAATTTCCACGCCATAGCGGGTGGTCCAGGCGGTATAGTTGACGAAAACGGGCGTATGAAAGTCTGTCTCCAACTGGTCTATTGAGCTCAGGAACAGACTTTTGATGTCTTCAATCTCAGCGGCCTCAATCGTTTCTCCCGGTTTGCTGCCCGTTCTGAACCTTTCCCAGAAGTCATTACTAATGAGAGGCGTTGCGCCGGCCCTTTTATAACATATTCCCTGTTGTGCGGCTATCAGGTGCCCAAGGTTCCAGATGATATTGTTATTAAAGCCCGCAGGTATTTTATTCAGTTGTCCGGCAGTCAGATCCCTGATACCTTCAAGCAGGAAGGTCCTTACTTTCTTTACGGTTTCGATTTGTTTGGTCATGACAGGTTATAAACAGGGTGCAAAACTAACTATTATTTAGATGTGCGCATGACCGGAGTCATACCGGCATTGTTTGAAAAAGACAAACAGGTTGCTTTTTTAAGCGTTCTGCCGGAAACGTTTTGAATTCATCAGGCCTTCCAGCATGCCGGAGGATTTTGCAATCCAAAGCGTCAGGGCTACAATCCAGACAATACACAGGGCTGCAGAAAGATTATAATTCTCATTCAGGTAGAGAACTGCGCTGGCCGCACAGGTAATAACTATCAATGACAGGGAAACAAAGGTAGAAACTGCTTTCATAAAGGTACGATTAGGGTATGCCGGGTTATAAATTACGTGTTGAACGAAGGTTGATCAGGGGCCTGGAAGGATTACGTAATTCAGAGGATAGAAAGGAAAGAAAGCAGGATACCGGAGATGTTATAATTTCAGGAGGTCAGTTGTTGGATTCAATCGCACTGACGGAACAAAGATTTAAAACAGATTTTAAAAATGCAAGCTTTTGAACAAATATTTTTCCATTCAACGGGCAAAAGCGCCTGAACATCGAATGAATCTGTCCATTCGTCGAAAATACTTGCTTTTTAATTATTAATTGACCTGGCCTATGATCTGCAGCCATCTCCGGACTAGTAATAAATCGGCATATCGTATCGACAACACAGGTTCGCTGTAGTCACTGGAATTAAGAGTGTAACACATTGAGGAGATCCAGTAAGGATACATATAATTCCCGCGAACAAAAAATGAAGATCTTAACATGTCGTTCTTTCGGATTGGATTCACTATAACCGCCGGGATTGTCGATATCATAGTAATTGGGAAACTAAGGTTTAATACTTAGTCCTATAAAATAAAAAATTCTCTTTCCCTTCTTTTTAAAAACAGAAAACTAATTTATATATTAGAGTATTCCCTAATCCTTAGCACATAACCCTTTTTTATAAAAAACCGATACCTCCTGCTGGCCTGCCTGTTGACCGGTTTCATTTCTGAACAGACCGGGGCGCAAATCATACCCTTTCGCGTTGACCCGGTAAAGAAATCCGATTTTTCTCCGGTCTCCCCATTAATCACTCCTGAAACCGAAGCCGTCGTGCTGGAAGAAAAAGGGGAAACCGTTCTGGATGCTACGCCACAAACCGGGTTTTTCACCAAATTTCACTATTTCAAAAGGTTCCTGATACTAAACAAAAACGGCCTGGATCAGGCAAAGGATTCCCTGACTTATAATGCAGAAAATGACGGTAAAAAATTAAAATCGCTTCATATCGCAACCTATAACCTGGTAAACGGGCAAATCGAGAAAACAGAATTACCTGAAAATGATCTGTTCATTGAGGATCCGAAAAAAGAAATACGCCAGGTAAAATTCGCATACCCCAATGCGAAAGCCGGATCCATTTTAGAAATCGAATATTCCATTACGAGCGGATCAACCGCTCTGAACAACTGGTTTTTCCAGCAGGCAGACCCGGTGCTACTTAGTTCCTATTCTGTAAGAATACCCAACAACTGGAATTTTATCATTACACTTCAAAATAAAAATTATCTGACGGCCATAAAAAAGGATTCCCTGGTCAAAAACATTTATTCACGGCTTTTTGAATATGAGGATATCACGGTATATACAGTCAACTGGATCTTCGAAAATATTCCGGCGATGAAAGAGGAACCTTATACGTCCACCCTGGATAACTATATTGGCTGCATTAAATTCCAACTGGCTGTCCGGCCGCTCCAGCCGGGTCATTCTGAACGCCTGATCAACGACTGGCAATGGGTCAGCAACCGGCTGTTGTCGGTTTCGGACTTTGGACAGGTGATTGAAGATCCAAACCCCTGGATATTCAAACTGGCGAAAACGATTGTCCGGCCGGATGATCCCGATCTGGACAAGGCCCGGAAATTATATGCCTTCGTCAGGGATCATTTGAAAGTCACATCCAAAGGATGGCTAATTTCTGGAAGTACCAGTTTGGCAGACGTGTACAAATCAGGCAAGGGAAATGTAGCCGAAATTAACCTCCTGCTGATCGCTTTGTTAAGGACCCAGAAACTGAACGCAGAAGGAGTTATCCTCGCAACCCGGGATAACGGACTCACCAATATCAGCTATCCGGTAATGGAGAATTTCAACTATACCCTTTGCAGGCTGGAAATAAACAGCAAAGTGTACTTCCTCGACGCCTCAGACCCCATTATGGGATTTGGCAAGCTGCCGGTTGCCTGTTATAACGGGCAGGCAAGGGTGATTGACAAAAACCCATCCGCAGTTTATTTTAGTCCCGACTCCATCCGTGAATCCTCCAGCACTTATGTCGTCATAGAAAATGACCCGACAAAGAAATTCCTGAATGTGGACTGGACCGAGCATCCGGGGTATTATGAATCCTCAGAAATCAGGCATTATATCCGGGACAACAACAATAGCCAGGACGCCTATTTTAAATCGTACCAAAAAAAGAAATCATTTAAAGAAACAATCGACAGTTTCTCGATATCAAATGAAAAAGACCTGGAGCACCCGGTAAGCCTGAATTTTAAAATGCAAATACATCCCTCCGGCGAGGAACATTATTATTTCAATCCCATGTTGAATACCGGGCTGGAAAATAATCCGTTCAAAAGTGCGGAAAGAAATTATCCGGTGGAACTTCCCTATGTTTTTGATGACAGCTATGTGCTTAACATGGAAATCCCGGATGGCTACGAAGTGGAGGAACTGCCCAAGTCTGTCCGTATTAAGCTGAATGACAATGACGGAATTTTTGAATACCTGATACAGAAAAATGAAAATTCCATACAGTTCAAAAATGTACTGAATATCAAAAAAGCGACATTCGATCCGCAGGACTATAACAACCTCAGGGATTTCTATGCTTATATATTAAAAAAGCAGGCGGAACCAATCGTTTTTAGAAAGATCAAAAAATAGTATACTGACCTAAACAAGAGAAACGCTCCTGTCCCGCCCACCATAAACCGGACAGCGATCTGAATTATTCTTAGCAGGTATTAGAAATGCCTCTTAATGGATTTCTTGTAAAGCCTCCTTTTTTTCTACAGCAGCCGGCTGCCTGACCCATTGAATTTCACTGAGTATTTTCACCTCTTCCCCTAGCAGGGCGCCGCCGGTTTCCAAAACACCGTTGAAGTTAATACCCCACTGGCTGCGTTTGATTTTTCCGGTCACCGTAAAGCCCGCCCTTTCACTGCCCCAGGGATCTTTCGTGATGCCGTTATACTCGACATGTAACTGTACCGGCCTGGAGATGCCCTTCAAGGTCAGGTTTCCGTACAAATGGAAGTTTTCGTCGTCAATTTTCTCCACACCGGTTGATTCAAAAATCAACTCAGGATATTTATCGGCAGCAAAAAAATCGGCATTCCGCAGGTGCGCATCGCGCTGCTCATTATTGGTTTGGATTGAATTCATATCCGCCTTCAACCGGATTTTCGCCGTGCTGAAATCATCGTCGTCAGTCTCCCCATCTGCCTGGAAACTGTTAATAAAACCGGTTACATGGGTGATCATAAGGTGTTTTATTTTGAATCCCAATTCACTGTGCTTCGGATCCAGTTGCCATTTTGTCTTTGCCATATTTTATGATTTTTTATTTTGAAACCCAAAATTAGATTACATTTACTATACAAAGTATAGCACTATACTAAAGTATAGTCAACACCCGGCCAAATAAACCAGATATAATGAAAAAAACAGTTGAAAACGGGCAAAGTAAGTGTACGGAAATGCTGCGGCCGGTGAGGGACTCCCTGGACGTGCTGAGCGGCAAGTGGAAACTCCCCATCATCGTTGCCCTTACTTTCGGAGAAAAGCGGTTCACGGAAATTGCCCAGGAGGTTCATGGTATCACAGACAGGATGTTGTCCAAAGAATTACGCGACCTGGAACTGAACGGACTCGTCATGAGAAAAATCGAAGACAGCTACCCGGTTAAAGTGACCTATTCTCTCACCCCGCATAGTAAAACACTCAGATCGGTCATAGAATCTTTGAAGAACTGGGGGATAATGCACAGGAAAAAATTAACCGAGGATTGCAGGGTCCATAAAAAAAACGGTAAACCCGCCGGCAGGAAATGACAGGAATCAATCATATCATGAACGATCATCAGCAGCTATAAATGCCCGACTGGTTAATTTTAAGGTCATGGATACCATAAAATTAATCACCCAAATCGCTGCTGCTGTTTTAGGCTCTCTGGCTGCCTTCATGAGTTTGTTGTTATTTGTCCGGTTACGCTGGCCTGCACCCGTTTTGTGGATCTTAAAGCTGTTTGTTTCTGCATTGTCGCCGTGGCTTACTTTATCAGGCGTGCTATGTACCATCGTTGGAATCGCAACAGGCTCGGTTATCATCAGCCTGATAGGCATGTATGATGTGTTGATTTTTTTTATGTTCATAATCCGGGTTACACGTCCACCTGATTTTTCAGGCAGTTTCGAAAAAGCCTTTGGTTTACATTGGGAAGAACGCATAAAAACCAGGCAAAAGAAATATTTTCTTACAAGTCGCACCGTATTCATGTTACCTGCCGTCCCGGATCCACGCATGGAGCAGAACATTTCTTTTGCAACCATTCCCGGCACTGACCGGCAACTCCTGTGCGATATCTGGCAACCGCCTGAAAATGTTGCCCCCTCCCGTCTGGCGTTTATTTATCTGCATGGCAGTGCATTTTATATGCTCGATAAAGATTGCGGTACGCGCCCGCTTTTCAGACATCTGGCTGCGCAGGGACATGTGATTATGGACGTAGCTTACCGGCTCTCTCCTGAAACGGATATCATGGGCATGGTAAACGACGTTAAGCGGGCCATCGTCTGGATGAAAGAAAATGCAGGTGTCTATGGAATCAATCCCAATCAGATTGTTGTGGGTGGCGGTTCTGCAGGCGGACACCTTGCCCTGTTAACAGCATATACTGCCGACAACCCGCTGTTTACACCAAAGGAACTTGAAGGAAAGGATATCAGCTCCTGCGCCGTGATTTCCCTGTATGGCACAAATGATTTAAAGGCCATTTACTACCATACTAACCAGCATCTGACCACCCGCTCAATTCCTGGACGGCCAAAAAAAGCTGTCCCTGCTAAAATGCCCGAATGGATAAAAAAAAGCATGGGCAAAGACTTTCATCGCCTGGGAATGGACAAAGGCTTTGAAAATGCGGGAGCCCTGGCTCCACTTTTGGGCGGGCATCCTGATGAGTGCCCTGAAAACTATGCACTTTTCTCAGTCGCTACGCATGTCCACCCCGACTGTCCGCCCACCCTGCTGATACATGGGGAGCACGACCTTTTGGCGCCGATAACATCTACCCGCATGCTGCATACCCGTCTGCTCGAGGAAAAAGTTCCGGCAGTAGCGCATTTCTTACCACAGACGGATCATGCTTTTGATCTCGTACTTCCCAAAATATCTCCGACAGCACATACGGCATTTTATGATGTGGAACGCTTTCTGGCACTGCAAACCAAAACCGTTGAAAACAAGAAGGTGGTAGCTGAACGGTACGAAGCCTGTCAAACAGGCTATTCACACTAAATAAAAACACCATGACTCCGGCAATTTCAGGTACGACCGGATTTTCAGGAAAGGTCCGGTTAAAAAAAGTCCTGCTCTACTGCGGTATGCTCTCGTCGCTGCTATATGTTGGCATCAACATTTTCGTGCCGATGCAGTGGGCTGGTTATCGTTGCACCACTCAAACGGTGAGCGAACTTTCCGCCATCGGCGCTCCGACGAGGCAGCTTTGGGTATGGCTGTGCGTCCCTTATACATTGCTGGTGACTGCTTTCGCATGGGGTGTATGGAAGTCGACCGGTCGAAACCGTTCCCTACGCATCGCCGGAGGCCTGATGATCATCTACGGCGCCCTTGGAGTCATTTGGCCGTTTGCCCCGATGCACTTTCGTGAAACACTTGCAGCGGGTGGCGCAACATGGTCCGATTCCCTGCATATCGCATTGGGCGCAGTAACCGAAATCCTCTATCTGCTCTGGGTGATCGTGCTTGCCATGTCCATCCTGCGTGCGGATACAGTTCACAGGCCCGGCCCGTCGGGTGGTATGTAGGGACCTGCATTCACCGGGGCAGCGTTCAGTTATTGTTTACATACCGGTAAGCCGGCCTCTTTCCGGTGGCTGAATTTTTGCCAGACGAATAAACGGTTCAGGAATTAAACAACAGGGAGGTTTTCGCTGCGTGGGTTCAATGTATAAGAAAATAATTTTCCTCTTTTTCCTTAACAGACTTCCGGGAAAACAAACTCCGGATATATTTGAGTATGATCTGCATAATCCTGGTTTTTCGTGGATTTCAAATCTACCCTTTGAGCATGAAAATACCTATAATAAAAGTCTAACAAATTGTTATCATTCGATTAGCTATGAACGTTATGTTAACCGGATGAAAAGAATTGGTGAAGGAAGGCACATAAAAAGAAAAAACCGCTAGTTTTCAGTAGCGGTCTTTCAAAAATGAGGATCTTAAAATGTCTTTCTTTCGGATTGGACTTCTGGTTTCGTCAGGATTGGATTTCGGTTTCGTCAGGATTGGATTTCGGTTTCGTTAGGATTGGATTTCTGGTTTCTTTTATCGTATTGGATAGTTCAAAAGTATACGAACCGGGCCGAACGGTAAAGCGCGTGAACACTCGATTTTATCGTAAGTTTACGAATCGTTAAATTCACATAAACTATATAAACGATTCAAAACCTGCATATTATGATTGTCAGGGACCTTCTCTTACGGTATGCACAATATAATCAGTGGGCGCATAAAAGGCTTCTGGAACTCATTTCGGGTCTTAGCCCGGAGCAGCAGCACGAGACCCTTCCCAGCAGCTTCGACAGTCTGTATAAAACAGTCTTTCATGTATGGGGAGCAGAAAGTCTCTGGCTTGGGCGTTTGAATCATGCGCCGCTTTCTATTTCAGGTGATCCGTTCAATGGGTCGATGGAAGATTTATCTAAAGCACTGGAATCAGTGGATCAGCAATGGGTAGACTGGTTTGCCTTGAAAGACGACCGTATGCTGACCGAAATACTGCACTATCAGAATAAGGCCGGGTTACCCTTTCAACAGTCATTCGATCTGTTGCTTCAGCATATATTCAACCACAGCACCTATCATAACGGACAGCTGGTAACGATGCTCCGTGCACTGCACATCGAAAAAATCCCTTCAACGGATTTTGTCGCATGGACTTTCCAGGCCGGGCAATAATTTCTTTTATTCATACCTGTCCGCAATTCCGGATATTTGTATCCGCTTATCATGAAAATTTCCATCATTTTCTTAGCCATCTGCATTGGCGGAATACAAGGCTGTTATGCGCAGACCGCCGATACGGCCAGGCCTGCCAAAGACTATACGGTGCATCCCTATTTCATCATTTCCGCAGGACCGGTGATCAACGCCTATTTCAATGACAAGCCCCTTTCCATCGAAACCATTTCGGACTTCAATGATTATGTTCAGAAGAATGCCAAAAGCCTGAAAAACGCCCGGGTAGTCGTTACGGGAAAACCAAAAACCGGTACGTTTGATGAAGTACTGAAAACCCTGAGTCACTACCGGATTAAACAGGTCGAAAAAAATATTCTAAAGGATTAGGGAATGGCGGTCTGATCAACGGGCCGGCGGAGCCGGCTGTCCGGTCATGATTTTGCGGGAACCTGTTACACGATCCGGCCGGATAACTTTTTGGGAACTATTTCTGGACTCGCATTGACAATATTACAGGGGCAATAGCAGCATATACCATCAATGACTCATGGATGCTGTCGGGAACATTCAAATTAAGAGCAGGCATTTATGCTAAACATGGTGCCGGGGCCTGGGCTTATTATATTGTTTTCGGAAGCAACTGGCTGAAGTGACCAGAAATTTTGAAATTGAAATCACCTGTTTCCACCTCCCTTTTCGAAAAATATATGCATAAAAAGCAATTGATACCGGATGGCATTTGCCCAGTAAGGCCAAGAATGATCGCCAGGCCTGGAAATAAAATCATGGGGGATGTTCATCAGCAACAATTTTTCGTGCAATTCCAGATTCACCGGATAAAAAAAATCGGCAGTGCCACAATCAATCAGTATGGCCAGGGAGTCCGGCTTTAGCAAATGAATCAGATTGACGACACTGTTATCTCTCCATCTTTCCGGATACCGGGAATAATCTCCCAGTCTTTCAGCTATCTCCCACCTTTCGGGAAAAGGCCTTAAATCAACACCTCCGCTCATACTTCCCGTTGCACCAAATACATCCTGGTGCCTGAAAGCAAGGTATAATGCCCCATGCCCGCCCATGCTGAGGCCGGTAATTCCCCTGCCCTCCCGTTTACGGATGGTTTTATAGTGCCCGTCAATCCAGGTAATCAATTCTTTGGAAATATACGTTTCATACCTGTACGAAGAATCAACCGGGCTGTCAAAATACCATCCGGCGCGACTGCCGTCAGGACATACAATAATAAAATGATACAGATCGGCCATGACGGTTATCTCAGGCACTTTTTTAATCCAGTCAGTATAGTCCCCTCCATGTCCGTGCAATAAATAAACCACCGGGAAAAAGGCTTTCGATCCATAATCAGAAGGCCTGATAATTACCGCTTTTATTTCCTTCTTCATGGACGCGCTGTACGTTGAAACCGTATCAACAAAGGCGGCATTAAGTTTTACATGAAAAGACAGGATAACCAGGACTATTAGAAAAATCCTGGAACTGCAGCATTTTATCATTCGTAGTGTATTTCGAATCCAGGTCACATTTTTACTATCGGGTGGGTTTCTCCCTGCCATTTCTGCTTTCCGGTTTGAAGGTGTAATTTATTTAAAGCAGTAAAATAATCATCAATAATTTTAAGAGGAATTGCCTCCTGACCATCATTTTGATTACCGGTCAGGGTAAAAGAGAATCTGAGAGAAAGTATCGTTGGAATTTCAAATCAATTCCTTTTTTTCATCTCGGCCTGAAAGATTTCGGGAAGGGTCATATTGCTGTAATCGTTGATGGTGTATCCGGTGGTCGGGATGGTTGTGGTGACGGGATCGATGCTTACGGTATGCATTTCCATGACCCTCTCTCCCGTTGAATCACTCAGGTCTATGCCGGTGACCAGGGTTTTTGGCCGGGTCATCGCCTGGAACAGCGGATGGGCAGTCTGCTGGTTCATCATCATCATTTTTAACCAGCCGGCACCCACGGCGTCCAGCATATAATCCCCCATCGTATTAAAATCAACCGGTGTGACCCAGACAGATCCCTTATGTTCTTTTTTACCGGTTACGCTATATTCTTCAGCTGTATAATGACCGATTGGCCTGGTATTACCGGTTTTCACGGATTGAAACCGGTTCTCATCCCCCTGCTTCCGCATATGGGCCATCAGACTGTCCATCCGGATCCATTTTGTCAGTCCGGTGAGGTCAGCCGCCAGTTTTCGTAAACTGACTATGGTAATACTTTTATCGTGCTCATCAAAAATGATACCCATGCCGTCGCGGGTGAGCACCATAAACAGGTTGCCTTTTCTGTTCGCTTTCCCGCTGATCCGTGCGGCGGCATAGTCTCCGTTTTTGGTATAGAAAAAATGCATGACGGAAGTATCCGCCCCATGTCTTTTACTGGTCAGCATCTGCTCTACTGAATAATCAAAACGGTACATGTCCGGTATCTGATAGGGAGCAGGCGTTTGGGCAACGGACACATTCCCTTTAAACATACCGGCAAACAACAATACAATGAAAAACGATTTCATCTTCATAAAATAAATGATCTAAGTGAATGATTTTTTTCTTGTTTCCTTACGCGAAAGGAGTTTCAGGGATGTTTTAAGGAAAAACACGAACAGATACAGCAATTTAAGCTATTTTTCCCGAAACGGGCTGTCAGAAAGCCATTAATGGATCTGTTCACAGCCGCGGTGGACCTTTCGCCGGGTCGTTTTTCTTTGCGGTCGCCGTTATCAGTAAAGGCCCGTACATGTATAGTGAGGCAATACCCGGTTTGCTGATATCACGGGCTTTCTCCCCTTTCATTATAGAACCTGCTGTATGACCAGTTATGAAGCATCCATCCAGTCAGATGAATTCCCGGTGTCCGTGTTAATAGAGTTTCCGGTCGGCGGGTACGAATATAATATCTACCCAATAGTTACTGGACAGATAACTGCTATCAGGTAAAACAGGCGTTTTGGTAAATTTAAACAAACCGTTTATACCATCTGAACCATCGGCCAAAGCGGATAATGGAAGATTTGTTATGGGTGATCTTAATCCTAAAGGGGTTACTGAATAATTTCCCAAACTACTATGATAAGCCGCAACATAAGTTGTATTTGCGGCAAGGGTTACAGCAGTATCAAAAAGTACACTCTGCCATCCACTATCTGTTTCGTTTATAAATGTATTTGAAGCCAGCAAGGTTCCATCAGTGGCATAAAGCTGTGCTGTATGCGTTCCGATATTACCGGAAGTTTTATAGAATCTGATTCCCGTAGCATTTCCATCAACTGTTGTCTGGAATTTGACACCCAGTTCAATGCCGTCTGTATTATCATTAAAAGTCTGGCTGCCAGGGACCTGCTTGGTAAATATACTGAGTGATCCTGTATGCGGCGTGGCCACTGCACTTCCTTCTTTCTTACATGAAATACCAATAAGAAAAATACTTAATAATGTACATGCCACCTTTATAAAAGTGGTATTCTGTAAACCGATTTTAGTTTTCATACCCGTTTCTTTAATTTGTTTCTTAAAAAATCATTTTTCATTGGTTTTTCTCACAGGTATGGATCTTAATATACGTTCTGAAAATCAATCAGAAGATAAAACGCCTTAAAAAACCGGGGTTTTCACATCGTCTTAACTTTTGATTAACCCAATGCCGAAAATACGGTCAGGATTATCAATGAAAATCGGAGTCAGAAAAATTGGAGGATGTATACAGTATGATTCCCGGGATACAGGCGCTGGGTTTTTCAATTTTTACGGGAGGCTGTAACTGTTGCATTGTAAAGATAATAATCATTTCCGTAAAGTCATAGGGGGTTTTACTAAGGAATATAACGATGCCATTTTAATAATATAACTATTAATCTCATGGACCAGGTTGATACCCGTCATCATTTAAATGGCCTGATAAAAATAGCTTTCCGGAAATTTATCCGTCAGGATCCTCACCGGGATAAAGGCTGGTAAGGTAACGGAAGAAGGAACTGTTTTCAAAATACAAATGGCATGGTAAGCTTTTCCATCAGCGGAACCTACACAGATCTCTACGAACTGACGATGGGGGAAGCGTATTTCCTGGAAGGCAGGAAAGATGATACCGCCTGTTTTGACTATTTTTTCCGGAAGATTCCCAATGCGGGCGGATATGTGCTGTTTGCAGGGCTGCAGGATCTCCTGGAGGTACTGGAAACCCTGCATTTCACTGATGCGGATATCGCATTCCTCAGGAAACTGCATTTCCAGCCGGCCTATATCGATTTCCTCCGGGATTTTCAATTTCGCGGATCGGTATATTCCGTTATGGAGGGCGAAGTCGTATTTCCCAACTGCCCCCTACTCCGTGTGGAGGGTACCCTTTTCGAAACACAGCTGGTGGAAACCCTGCTGCTGAATCTGTTGAATTTCGAATCCCTGATAGCCACCAAAGCCTCCCGTATGCGGCATGTTGCCGGCAGGCGTCTGTTAAGTGATTTTGGCCTGCGCAGGGCACATGGACCCGGCGGGGTGCTTGCTGCCCGGGCCGCCATAATAGGAGGTTTTGACAGCACCAGTAATGTATATGCTGCGGGTTTGTATGATATAGAGGCCGCGGGAACCATGGCCCATTCTTATGTAGAAAGTTATGACTCAGAGCTGGAAGCTTTCCGCGCCTTTGCAAGATCACGCCCTGACCAGTGCATATTCCTGACGGATACTTATAGCACCCTGCTAAGCGGATTGCCGAACGCCATTACAGTAGCGAAGGAAATGGAAAAGCAGGGACGCCGGGCGGCGGGCATACGGCTGGACAGCGGCGACCTGGCCTGGCTTTCAAAAAAAACCCGCATCCTGCTGGACAAGGAAGGACTATCCTACATGAAGATCGTAGCTTCCAACCAGCTGGATGAATACGTGATCAGGAGTCTGCTGGAACAGGGGGCGCCTATTGATGTTTTCGGGGTAGGCACCCGGCTGGTAACGGGTCAGCCTGATGCATCCCTGGACGGCGTATACAAGTTATCCATGGCGGCAGGCAGGCCGCGGCTGAAATTATCGGAAAGCATACAAAAAGTAACATTGCCCGGCATCAAGCAGGTATGGCGGGTCATGAATCAGAACGGTCAATTTTTCGGGGCAGATGCGATCGGATTATCCGGTGAAGTATACCCGGACAGGATATACGATCCCTTCGAAATTGGCAAGTCGCTGGAGATCGGGCAATACAGCCTGACCCCTTTGCTGCAACCGGTGATGGAGCATGGGAAACGTTTGTCGCAGCCCCCCGCCCTGCATGAGATTGCCGCGTATGCCGCCGGGCGTCTGGCACTATTGCCGGAAGAATATAAACGATTTGAAAACCCGCATATTTACAAAACGGGTGTCAGTAAAAATCTGATGGAGATGAGGAACAACCTGAGAGACCAGCATAAAACAGCAAAAAATGAAAGCCCTGATACTGGTGGATATACAAAATGATTTTTTGCCAGGCGGTCCCTTGCCCGTACCGGAAGGCGATGCCATCATTCCCCTGGTGAACCACCTGCAGGATTGCTTTGACCTGGTCGTCGCCACGCAGGACTGGCACCCCGCCGGTCACCAAAGCTTCGCCTCCGCTCATGCAGGTAAAAAAGCATTTGATACGATCATCCTGCAGGGTATGCAACAGACCCTCTGGCCCGATCACTGCGTACAAGGCACTGATGGCGCCAGCTTTTCCACCCTGCTTAACATGAATAAACCGGAAGCCATTTTCCGGAAAGGCATGAATCCCGAAATAGACAGCTACAGTGGTTTTTATGATAACGGCCATCTCAAATCCACAGGACTGGCAGGTTATCTCCGCGATAAAAATGTGACCGGTGTATACCTGGCAGGCCTGGCAGGTGATATTTGTGTGTACTCTACAGGTATGGACAGCCTCAAAGAAAACTTTTTCACTTTCATTATTCAGGATGCCACCCGGCCGCTCAACCGGGAGCATTTCAGAAAACACATGCAGGACTTTTCGGCAATTGGCGGAAAGCTGATTCAAAGCCAGGACCTTTAGAACATGAGCATCGGGGCCTGCATTAACTGAATGGTTCCTACAGTTATACAGCGGAATCATCACCCAGGATGATCAGGATCAGCGTTTTCAAAAATGCATTGTGATAATTTGGTGCGCTGAACAGCCAGGGGGTTGGATATAGTCGCCTCCTGGCATTGCTTTTTGATCCAGTAATCCTTCCGGAGCATTCATTCACACAACACGTTGAAATCAGGAATAAACAGAATTATTAAATCGTTTTTATGAAAAAAAAATTCGCAACAGGAAACCTGCGGGCTTATCTGTCCTCAATCACCATTATGCTGATACTGGGTGTGGCTTTCCCGGCATCGGCCCAGATTCAGAAGACCGGAACACCGGGCTCACCGAGTTCCACAACCACGGTTGACGGGCGTTACCTGCCCAATCCGCCTGCCTCATTCGGCGGGCAGATCGGTCTCAGTGCTGCAGATTCAAAACCCTACTGGCCTGCCCAGGTAGTGCCTCCGAAAGATGCTCCGAACGTGCTGCTGATATTGACCGATGACGCCGGATACGGTGTGGCCAGTACGTTTGGCGGTGTGATTCCCACGCCCAATCTCGACCGTATTGCGCGTATGGGTCTGCGTTATACGCAGTTCCATTCCACCGCGCTCTGTTCACCCACGCGGGCCGCATTAATCACCGGGCGGAACCATCATGCTGTCGGCTTCGGCGTAGTGGCTGAACAGGCAACCGGATACCCCGGGTATGATGCAGAAATGGGCGTGGACAATGCTACCATCGGGGAGATCCTGAAAGACAACGGCTATGCCACATCCTGGTTTGGAAAGAACCACAACACGCCCAGCTATCAGTACAGTATGGCCGGCCCATTCAACCAATGGCCCATCGGAATGGGCTTTGAATATTTTTACGGATTCATGGGAGGTGAAGCAGACCAGCATCATCCCTTCCTGTTCCGCAACACCTCACAGATCTTCCCCTGGAATGAAGACCCCCATTATAACCTGGTCACCGGCATGGCCGATGATGCCATAGGGTACCTGAATCAGCTGAATGCCGCCGCCCCTGATAAACCTTTCTTTTGTTACTACGCCCCCGGAGCCACGCATGCCCCGCACCAGCCTACACAGGAATGGATCGATAAATTCAAAGGCAAATTCGACAAAGGCTGGAACGTTATCAGGGATTCGATTTTTGCAAACCAGAAACGCCTGGGTGTGATCCCTGCCAGTACAAAATTAACTGACTGGCCCTCCTTCCTTCCCGACTGGAATACCTGAGTGCGGATCAAAAGAAACTATATGCACGGCAGGCAGAAGTGTTTGCTGCCTATGTGGCATACACCGATTATGAAATCGGACGTGTGATCCAGGCTGTGGATGATATGGGCAAACTGGACAATACCCTGATCATATATATCGAAGGGGATAACGGTACCAGTTCCGAAGGATCCATGAACGGAACGCCATTCGACCTGGCTCCGCTCCAGGGTATTGATGTGCCGGTTGCTGCCCAATTAAAATATTATGATGCCTGGGGGATCCGCAGCCACCCAGCCGCATATGGCCGTGCCCTGGGCCTTTACCTTCGATGCGCCTTTCCAGTGGGTGAAGCAGGTGGCTTCACACTTTGGCGGTACCCGTCAGGGTATGTGCATTGCCTGGCCCAGGAAGATCAAAGATGCCGGCGGTATCCGGACCCAATTTCATCATATGATTGATATCGTTCCCACGATACTGGAAGCTGCCGGAATTCCGGCTCCCGTTATGGTAAACGGCATAGCGCAAAAACCTATTGAAGGAGTGAGTATGGATTATACCTGGGATAAAGCAAATGCGAATGCGCCATCAACCCGAACCACCCAGTATTTCGAAATTTTTGGTAACCGGGCGATTTACCACGATGGATGGATCGCCTGCACCACACCTCCTGCCGGACCCTGGCTGATGGGTACTAAAGAGATGCCTGAAGTGGTGAACGGCTATAACTGGGAATTATATAATATCGCGGAAGATTATTCCGAAAGCAATGACCTGGCTAAAAAAATGCCCGACAAACTCAAAGAGATGCAGGAATTATTCATGGCGGAAGCTGCCCGGAATAATGTACTGCCGCTTGATAATAGTATTCTGCCACGGGTACTGACACCCAAACCCAGCTATACTGCCGGAAGGAACCTCTTTGTTTACACAGGCGGGATCTCTGGTATCGCTCCCAGCAACGCACCTGATATTCTTGGAAAATCCTTCACCATCACAGCTGAAATTGAAGTGCCGAAGGAAGTGTGCGAAGGTATGCTCGTTACGGAAGGTGGCCATTTCGGGGGATACGGCTTCTATATCGTTAAAGGCAAGCCCGTATTCACCTACAACCTGCTCGCTTTGGAAAAATTCAGGTGGCAGGCCAACAGCACCCTCTCACCGGGCAAACATACGCTGGTCTTTGATTTTGCCTACGATGGCCCTGGCTTCGGCAAAGGGGGAACCGGTGTAATGACCGTAGATGGTAAAGAGGTTGCCCGGCAGCAGATACCCCATACCATCCCGTTCATCATGACCCTGGATGAAACCTTCGATGTAGGTATTGATACACGTTCGGGTGTCGATGACAAAGACTATCAACTTCCCTATGCATTCACCGGAAAGATCGATAAACTTACTGTCAGGTTAAAACCCTGACCGTTGCCTGGAAGAATCCGGTTTACTGGTACGTATTTTGACTGAATGTTATTGCCAGCCCCTGAATCAAATCAAGCGGGATTTTGTGTCCACTTCAGTTAGATAACCGATCATGAAGCAGTTGACCCTCGCGGAACAATTCGTTCACGGGAAGTTATTTCCTTGTTTGTTACTGCTTTTTTTCAGTGCACCTTCCTATGCCCAAAACAGTTCCGGCAATCTGGTGGTCCCCGTGGTCATTCACATCATCAGCGAGAATCCGGATAGCATCCCTGACCAGCAGATGATGGATGCCATAGCAGATCTCAACGCAGCATTTGCCCATACCGGGCCCTATGCAGCGGGTCCGGACGGAGTCAATACCGGTATTCGTTTTTGCCTGGCTAAAATGGGCCCTGACGGTGGGAATACAACCGGCATTACAAGAACCCGTTCGGTCTTAAGCAATTTCGACAGCGATCTGGAAAATGACCGTTTGAAAAATTTAGTGTCCTGGAACACACGCGAATATTGCAATATCTGGTATGTGTCCGGAATCAAAAATGAATATATGACCCAGTTTTCCTGTGGCAGCTGGTCAAGGCGTCACGATATCGGTTATGGAACTTTTGATTCCACCGGGGATTACCGCGATGGGATCGTCACCAAAGATTTTGGTTCTTCACTGGCTTCCCTGATGGGTTCCTGGCTGGGACTTCAATACACTTTTGTACGGGGAAACTGCACCAATAATAATTGCAATACCGATGGAGACGGCGTCTGCGATACGCCGCCTGCTTCCGTTCCGGGTTCCTCCTGCACCGCTGTTCAGAATTCCTGCAGCTCCGATACCCTGAGCGGATTTACCCGGGATATGCCGGACCTGACTTCGAATTTCATGAGTTTAAGCGGACCCTGCACCAATGCATTCACTGCCGGACAGGCGGCTAAAATGCGCAATAATCTCAACACCGTCAGAAACACATTACTATCCGGGAATAGATGCGATCCACCCTGTGCTGAAAATATCGTCGCCCGGTTTACCCGGGATAACGGGTCTCCCAAAACAGGTGACCGGATTAATTTTACCAGTGTATCTGCCGGCGGTTCAAACTATCAATGGTCTTTAAATGGCGTCATAACCGGCACCAACAGCCCGAACTTTTCCATGGTATTCCCGTCAGCGGGGAAATTCACGGTTTCTTTAAAAGTCTATAATGCCAGCCCAGGTTGTTTTGCCAGCTATTCTGATGATATCATCGTAAACTGCGGGGTCATGGCCCGGTTTACTCCGGGTGTCCGAAAGATTGCATCCAAAGACTCCGTTTTGCTGGACAGCATTTTGTTCAGCAACAGATCGGTCAATGCCACGGCTTATCAATGGTGGATGAGCAATGACAAAGGAATGGCCCCTCAGGTGGTCAGCACCGAATACAATTATGATCAATCCTATAAAATACCCGGATCCTATTCCATATGGCTGGTCGCGACGAATGGTTCCTGCAGTGATACGACGGAAAAATTCAATTTCCCGGTATATGATCCTACGGTAGATGGAACGGTCAGTTTAAATGATGTCCAGTGTTACCAGGAGACAAAGATCATCGCAACCTTTAACGTATGCGATGGCGGCTATGCACCCATACCCGCAGGCACGCCGGTTACATTTTACGACGCAGATCCGCGAAACAGCGATGCACATAAACTTTCGCCCGTTTTCTATACAACAGCCGCTGTTGCGGGTAGCTGCTGCGGTTCATTTACAACCATTCTCAACGTCAACAAGCCCGGCCTGAATCAATTATTTGCGGTTTTTAACGATAATGGAAATGCCGTTCCCATTAGACTTCCGAACACGAACCTGCCGGAATTAAACTATACCAATAATATTGGTTCCCGGAGTAATTTTCAATTCCGTGTTGCCGCTGTTCCCGACAGTGCTACCCTGCTTCCCGGCGACACCCTGCTGTTAAGCGCAAAAGCGGGACCTGGTATCGTGTCTTCGTATAACTGGAGTGACGCAAAGGATTTAAGTTGCACAGCCTGCGACAGTACTTTTTTTATTGCTGAGTATAAGGTTTACAGTGTTACAAAAGAAATAATGGCAACCAGCTCGTATGGCTGTGCTGACAGTTCGTTTACCGTATTGCATATACCACTTGCAGACGACTACCGGATTACGCTGGATCGCCTGGATTGTGCAGGTACTGACAGTCTGCATGCGGCATTTACCATTTGCAATCAATTTAAAAGGGGCAGTATTCCAAAGGGATTAAGAGTATTTTTTTATGACGCAGATCCGGCTGAAGCGGATGCACATCTTCTGGAACCGGTCTTTTCTACAGCTGAAACGAATCCAGGCAGGTGCGCTCCTTACGAATTTTTTATAAAACGTTCAACAACAGGTCACATTTTCGCAGTCGTTAATCAAAACGGGCTGAACAATACAGGTTATCCCGGAATCTTTTATGATGAAGTCAGGTTCGATAACAATCAGGATACCATTCCGGTAACTCCTTTTTTGGTAAACATCACTCCGGCAGACACCACCATATCCCGTTTAACCAGCGTAAATCTATTTACGCAAATCAGCGGAGGACAGCCCCTTACCTATAAATGGGAGCCGGTTCAATTTCTGTCGTGTTCGAATTGTCCCAATCCGGTAGCCACGCCGGATAAAAGAACAACATACCAGGTAACCGTACAAAATGCCTATGCATGCACGGCGACCGGAACAACGTACATAAAAATATTTTCCGGAGGCAGGGTAAATATTCCCAACGGGTTTTCACCCAACAACGATGGTCGCAATGATGTATTCTATATTCTTGGCGGCGAGGAAGTTAAAATGCTGAAAGATTTCTCCATATTTAACAGGTGGGGACAGAAAGTATTTCAGGTTCAGAATGCAGAGGCCAATGATCCCAAATTCGGCTGGAGCGGGTATCTGAACGGAAAACCGGCTGATACAGGCACCTATGTATATTTTGTTAGGATCGCGTTTACTGACGGCACCGAGCAGTTGTTCAAAGGGACCGTTACCCTGATACGTTGATGATTCTTATTAATGAACCATCCGGTCCGGCCAACAGAAAATACTTAGTTATATTTCTTTTGCATATCATCGTAAAAACTCCTGAGAATATAAAAGGCTTTTTTCTTTTCCCCTTTTTCAGAAATCAACCCTTTACGATTCCAGAAATCCTGGAAATAGGGATGCTGGCGGCGGGGAGAGCGGAAGTCCACCAGAATCCAGGGCGTCATGCCCCGCAGGCCGCTGATGGCCGTTAACATGGTAATTTGATTTTTGTAAAGGAGTTCCTGGTATTCTTCACTCCATCTGGTTTCACTGTCTGCATGATAACCCCCCAGCGCAGATGCACCAAACTCCGTTATTACCACCGGCTTATTGTATTTTATATCAAACCGGTAATTGAGCATATCTTTTGTGCTGCTCCAGTACCACCCGGCGTATTCATTAAAACTTACCAGGTCCAGCTGATCACCCAGCGGATCATCCACCACCACATGGTTTCCCGTACGGTGTATTTCCAACGCCGCAGATACCAGCCGGGTATGATCCAGCGAATGCGCCCTGGCAGCCAGTTTACCCATAAAAATATTTCTGGGATCGCTGATGGGTGTTTCGTTGCCAACAGACCATACGATCACACTGGCGCGGTTTTGATCCCTGTTTATCAAATCGGTTAACTGCTTTTCTGCATTAAGGTAAGTATCCGCGTTTAACCAGGAGATGGTCCAGTACACGGGCACTTCGGCCCATACCAGAATGCCCATTTCGTCAGCCAGTCTTAACATCTGCTCGTTGTGCGGATAATGTGCCAGCCGGACGTAATTACAATTCAACTCCTTTACCCATTGGAGCATCATCCGTATATCGGCCTGCCCCCTTAACCTGCCGGGTATCAGCGGGTTTTCATCATGCATGGCGATGCCCCTCAGAAAAATGGATTTTCCATTCAGTAAAATATCCTGACCCCGGGTTTCAATGGTGCGAAAGCCGATTTTATCAGTCACTTTATCCGGACCGGCGTTAATTTCCACGGTATATAATTTGGGATGATCGGGTGTCCAGTAATTTAAATTTTTAACAGGAAAACCGAGCAGGGCTTTCCCGGCAGAATCTGTGGTTACCGTCTGTTTAACATTCGCTTCGGGGATACTGACTGTAATGGTTTGTACTTTTTCTGCTCCGGCCAATTGAACAAATCCTTCCATCCTGTTCAGGTTCCCTTTAGCCAGTTGAATTTTATAATCTTCAATATAAGTGGCCGGCACTTCCGCCAGTAATACATCCCTTGTGATGCCGCCATAGTTCCACCAGTCGGTATTTACGGTAGGAATTTCATCCGGGTGACGGGTATTATCTGCCTTTACCACTACCACGTTTTCACCCTTATGCAGCCTGCCGGTTACATCGAACTGAAAGGGGGTAAATCCGCCTTTGTGAACGCCCAGTTTTTTACCATTCAGATAAACATGTGCCTCATAATTAACAGCTCCGAAATAAAGAAAATATCTCTTATCGCCGGCAGGATCTGCATTGAATTTCCGGCGCAGCCAGACCGTACCTTCATAAAATGATAATTTTTCAGCCTGGGAATTCCAGTCGCCCGGAATGCTTAATGCGGGCTCCAGATCAAAATCATATTCCACCCAGTCGCCCTTATCTTTTGGTTTTCTGTCATCATAAAAGCCGCCCCTGCCTGATTCGGACTGATCGAAAGGAATATGCCTGTAATCATAATAACCCGTTTCATAGGGATCAATAATATAATTCCACCGGCCGTCCAGGCTGATATGGTTGCGGCCATAGATATTCTGAAGATTCGCTGACTGGCCATACCCGGGTGAATGGATGGCAAGCAAAATCAAAAATAAACTGACCAGGTATTTTGGAAATTTTTTTGAAGCAGGCATCATGTGAATCTGATTATTTATCTGATTGTTGTATTTCATTAAAGGGACATAAAGTCAAAGATATTCCCAATTTTTATTTCATTTCAAAATAACCGGGTCACTTTACAACTTTGCATGTCGAAGGGGGATGCGTTCTTCTCCGGTCTCTGATTCAGATTGTATGGCTGTATCGGTTTCTTTCTCTCCTGCAACTTTCGTTAGCTATCAGGTAAATATTACGCGGAATATCATGGAATCAGTTGATCAGCAGGTCATTTTCCCTGAAATCTTTAAGCTGCTCTTTTAGCGACCAGGATTTTATGGATTCGATGAATGCGCGAAACCAGCTTACTTTGTATGCCGGATAGGCAAGTACATATTCCATGACTAATTTTTGAAATCAAAAATAAGTTTGTCGTATATAAATTTAAATCAGGAATCGGTAAACTTATGTTATCAATCGGTGAGCAGCGTATATGGCAGGTTAAAAAATGATAACCGATTGTTAACCGGGAAGTTTAAAATAATAAACATCAATCAATGCGGATGGTACCTACTGAGCGGATTGAAAGAATTTATTGCAACTGCGCTGCAGTAAAAGGAGGCGCGCAGGAAACAGAGAACTCACGGGACTTCTTCAGCACGGCCCTGCAGGCTTTCGAAAGCTCGGTAACGAGACGGGCAAATGTTACCGGATTTTCAAGCATAACATTTGAAATCAAAATCGTCGGAATTTTCTTTTCCAGTATATCAACAGACCCCATCAGGTTTTTCATCACCTGTCCCTGCTCATGTTGATCAGGGCCGTATATTTCAATATACAGTTTCCCGGGCAGCGCGATATTGATATGTTTATGCCCGTCAAAATATTCCAGGACAAGCGGAAAATTTACCGACTTCAATGCGAGGTATAAATCTACGACCCGGGCAGAGGCACCGGATTCCCCGATAAGATACTGATCCTTCATACAGAGGGAATAACCATACAAACGCTTTGAGAATTCATGTACGCCCCGGGATATGGGTTGTCCGCATTCCAGGCACCGGTGCATCGTTTTCATAGTCATGATTTAAGACATCATAAAATTCGAAAAAAGATCAGGTTTCATGAAAACTCTTCGACGAACAGGCGGATTCTGACGATAAGAGCCCTGAAATCATGTAAAACTTTTCGTGTCTGCTGCAAAAACGGAATTTTGTATTTTCCGGAGGGCAATTTATGTAACCCGCGTGCATGTGCAGCCTTCGGTAAATTAAAGTATCAGCTATACCTCCCATCCGGTTCAATCCCTGTTCCCGGGCCACCCGGAATCCACACCTGTTCTGCGGGATCCCGTTATTTCACAGTGAAAATAATATTCGGTAATTTGTAACCAGTAAATAAAAACCCGGGTAAATGAATCCTGAATCATGATCATGAAAGATCTGGAACCGATATTAAATGTTTTATGTAATTACCAGGCAGGTCTCGTACTGAGTACCGATGAAATTGCCATACTGAGTGAATGGCTGAAAGATTCTGAGAAAAACCAGCAATTATTTAAGGAGCTGGGTAACTGGACGAGAATCTATATGGGGAATATTGACAGTAACCCACGGGAGTATATTCAGGGACGGCTGATCGAAGCAGAAGAGACAGGCGGATGACTCCAGGCAGGACCGGGCCATTGCCTTTGCTGGACCACATAAAATAATCTGGCAACCCTGTTTTACAATTGTTCCCAAACCTGTTTTGCGAAATCTTCCAGCGAAGGGTCCCGGGCGCCCATCAACAGCAATACGCAGTCATTGGTAAAATGGGGGCGAACCGTTTCCAGGAAATCATTCCGGTCTTCCACAAAGAATGCCGGTTTGTCCATCGCTTTCAGGTCCCGGATCAGGTCGACGGCAGAAATATCTTTTACAGCCGTGCCCCCCGCGTAGAAAATTTCACTCATCCAAATTTCATCCTCGGGCCGCAATACACGGCCGATCTCCGTTACAAAATCATGCCGCAGAAAACGCGTGGGTCCATATCCGTGAGGCTGAAACCAGGCAATGACTTTCGGAGCGATATCCTGGCAGGCTTCGATGGATACGGCGCATTTGACCGGGTTGTGGGCATAGTCATCAATCAGCCAGACCCCGTTTTTATTCCCCAGTACCTGGTGCCGCCGGTAAATGCCTTCATAAGATTTCAACGCTTCGGCACAAACAGTCAGATCAACGCCCAGCTGGCTGGCTACGGCCGTTGCAGCCAGCGCATTTTCCATATTGTGTTTGCCGACCGTATTCAGTGTAAATCCAATGCCGTTAATATTGAAAGAAATTGCCAGTCCCTGCTGACTGAAGCCGCCGGCCTGGTAGCCCGCAGGAAAGGATGGGTCTGTGGAAAAATCCTGCGCGGTATTCCGGGATAATTGCCGGGCTCCCGTTTGCGCCTGGTTAACTATAAACAGCCGCTGTGTATTTTTTTTGAATTCCCCGAATATGTCCATCAGCGCGTCCATTTCCTTATGGTCTTTATCCACATTCAGCAATACGCCCACCTCCGGTTTGTACTGTACGATGGATCCGTCACTTTCGTCGGCTTCGATGACCAGCCATTCGCCGCTGCCCGCTTTGGCGTTACCGATGCGGCCTTCTTTCATAATGCTGACCAGTCCGGCCCCGCTGATGATGCCGGGTTCCATACCGGCATATTGCAGGATATCGAAGAGCATGGCGCAGGTAGTGCTTTTCCCGCTGGTGCCTCCGATCGCAATTGTCTTTTTGCTGGCAGCAATCAGCGCCAGCAATTCGGATCGTTTGATAATCGGGATGTTCAATTGCCTTGCTTTTTGCACTTCCGCAACGGTATCCTCCACCGCAGTGGAAACAACGACCAGGTCGGTCGCAGAACTGATTCCTTCGCCATCCTGGAGAAAACACCGGATGCCCAAAGCCTCTAATTTTTCACGGGTATCATTAAACGCATCGGGTAAGAAATACCGGTCGGATCCGGATACCTCTTTGCCGGTACCGGCAAGCCATTGCGCAATGGCGCTCATACCCGTTCCTGCGATCCCGATAAAAAAAACTGACTTGAAATCTGAAAGGCCAGAAACCATGATCCATTATTTACTGCAAATAAAGGGATTTATCCCCGCAGTTCCGGAAGGAATGCCATTATAGTGATTGCAATACCACTGTTACCGTGGTGAATGGTTATGGCAGCGGGAAATATAAAATCTGGGATACCGTCAATATCTGGTCGGAAGCGATTCCTGATTAAAAAGTTTCCTGGATGTTGAAGTAAATACCACTGGAGGATACGCCCCTGCCATAGTCAACACAAATATTGGTTCTGTCTTTCTTGTTCATATTAATTCTCAGACCGAATCCATATCCGGGGGCCACTGAGGAAAACAATCCCTGACCGGTGGTTGGATTGCTGGCGGTCGTCACATTGAGGAAAGCCACGGCGCCGAACAATCCGTTCCGTGAAATCGGCAGGCGGTACTCTGATTCGCCATACATCATATTTTCTCCTCTCAAACGACCCTGCACGTATCCCCTCCCCGACCGGCCATAAGTGTCCCAGCCAATCGCCGGCAGGGCCAGGTAAGGAACTTTTCCGCTGGTTACAAACTGCCCCCAGGTCCAGAATGCCAGGACATTGCCGGGTTTGCTTTTTTGAATCGGAATATAATTGCGCCATTCATAATACAGCATGGTACTGTTCCTGGTTCCGCCGAAGATTTGCTGGTTCAACCTGAAACTCAGAAAGGCATACGTTCCCTTATACGCATTGATCGGGTTATCCCGGCTGTCTTCGATGATATTTATGGACAGGCCATTCGTGGAATAATGCGTCGGGTCAAATCCGTTCTTTTTAGAATAGAAATAATTTGAAGTAATAAATGCATTGGGAGTGTCGAGCTTTAAGGATTCATCTGAAATGCTGCTGTGGGCGTCAATATTTATGCCCACTCCTGCATACCAGTGAGGAAAAACCTGTTTCACGAAAGTTTCATATACACGGATATAATTAAACCGCATCTGCTGGGCGAGCACCGACCTGCTGACGTCCGTTCCATTAATGTTAAAGCCGACGTCAGCATTCAGATCGTAAATACCCAGGCCGTAGGTCGGCTGTGCAAAAAGGAGAAACCGGATGTCTCCCTGAATAAACCATTTATTTCCCGGCAGGTAGATATTGGACCGGAGACATAACAATACCTGTTCTTTGGTGGTAAGTGAAACGGACATCAGGGCGGAAGACAACTGCGTGTTTTCCGGATCTCCCAACAGGCTCGTCATGCTGACCGCCGCACCAATCACAAATCCGTTCGCCGGACCGTATCCGATAATCGGGAGTAATGATACATTCCTGACCCCGCGTACCAGGGAATCGCTCCGGGCCGGTCCCGGTTTATTAAATAACTTCCGGATGACGTCTATCAGATCGACCGGGTTGACGGTATTCTGGAGATTCTGATTGACTACCAGGGGATCCTGCGCATACCCCCGTAAATTAAAAATCAACAATATGGCGACAGCCGTCAAAAGCCTGCAGATATACTGATTAAACCGGTTAATCCTCATTTAACGGTAAAATGAAAAATAAAAATGTTTTGTTATAAACCGAGCTAAAAATAAAACTCCCTCTTTGAAAAGATACGGAATTAAGTGATGCGTTTTATTCTGTCCTGACTATTTTAAGCAGTTTCCGTCAGTGAATCGTTTACAGTATTTGGCAGAGAGTGTCTGTTAGACTTTTCTAATACCTTTGATACCTGCCTTTGAATTGAAATTATGCAATGAATACAAAAAAAACGAGGCCTATCCGGATATTGCTCCTATGGTTATTCATATCCACCGCCGGACCAACTGCATACTCGCAGGGAGCGCATTCCACCGGTTTCAAACCGGAGCAGTATGGTTTTCATTTTGTAAATGCATTTGCCAATACTTTATTCGATCAGCAGGGACTCAGGATATCCGTATCCGGATGCAGCGGCGGTATGTGTTATGCGGCGCTGGATTATTATAACCGGAACATGATGGCTCCCAAACAAAGTTATCAGCCACCGGATAACAGTCTGCTCTACGACTATTTCTATAACAGGCAGATGAGTTCGCTTTTCGAAAATACGGACAAATGGCAGGAGCTGACGGCGAATCCTTTCGGATGGCAGAATCATGAACTTTTTAACTGGGGACTGCAGGGTACTTACGGCGGAAGACTGCAGGAACTAAAGAGTTATATTGACAAAGGGATACCGGTTCCCCTCGGATTATTTCAAATCGCAGACGGTCGTTCCCTTCCGAATAACCAGGTAATTGCCATCGGATATGATTGCGGCCGCTACCAGGGTATTTTAGGCGATTTCATGGAAGATGTGAAAATCTACTGTTATAATCCTGCCTACCCGGATATGATTTCAACCCTGCAGGTAAATAAGATGCAGCATTATTATTACTGGAAGGATCATGAAATGAACGGCGACCATTATGCGGGTTATTTTGTGGATACCCGTTATGTTGCCGCCACGCCACCTCCCGACGCCTCTTCTGCAGCCAGCCTGCCCGACTGCAATGCCCGGGAGCTGGTCGTAGCGTTTAAAAGCGGGGACTACGGCCTGCGGGGTGGCGATGACAACTGCAATGTCATGCTCCAGTTTAACGACGGCACCGTACAGCAGTTTCTAAATGTGAACCGGCGTCAGCCCTGGCCGGCTAACACAACCCATACCGCGGAAATATGGTTAATGGATCCACTGCCGCTGAATGCATTCAAAAATATTATTTTTTATACAAGACCCTGCGATGGTTCGAACGGTCTCCCCTGCAACAACTGGAACCTGAACCAGGTGACCATCGTGGCCAGGGGGGGATTTCCTGATGCGACCGTATTAACCCAGATAGGCAATCCTTTGCTTAAACGATTTTCAGGAAAGGATTTCAGCGCTATCTATCCGTTTACAAACCTGCCAGCCTGTGTATCCGGAGACGGGAATGTAAATCCGCAAGAACCGGAAACCGGCGGCGCAACTACGAACCAGCTGCTCCTGAATATCAGAACGGGGAATGACGACTTGCAGGGCGGCGATGATAACCTGAGTATCTCGATCAGCTACCGCGACGGAACCAGTCAGACCTTCGCCAATATCAATGCAGGGATTAACTGGCCCGTGAACTCATCGAATACGGCTACCATTAACCTGAATAAAACGGTTCACCGGTCTGATATCATGCGCCTGGAATTACGCACCAAAAACTGCCAGGAAGGTTCCTGTGACAACTGGAGTTTTCAGGGCATTACCATTACGGCGAGGGGAAATAATACGGAGCAGGTGATTTACCAGCAGTCTGGTAATCCCATCTACCTGTTTACCGGCAGCAATAATGTGTATAGCATTGTATTAAAAAAAAATTAACCATTTGATGCGGCAGGTAAATTAAAATATCATTACGTTTGAACGCTATTTGCCAATCCTGTAACTGGTGCCGATTTGAAAGCTGGCTGCTTTTGTACCAAAATTCCCCTGCATAAACCCGGTGAAATGTTTTACGGTCATATGAAAAGTGATAGAAAAATAAGATATAGGAAAGATGCTATAAGTATTTTGCATAGTATAATTACTTTCCGGATTTACGAGCATATTCAGAGAGAATTTTAACCCATATTGCGTTTTATATTGATTACTCCAAAGCGATTCCGTATAGATTCCTATAACCCCGGTCAGGTTGTTTTTAAAGATGATATTGGCAGCAGTATCCGTCAGAAGCCTCCTGAATCTGTAATAATCACCAAATTCTTTTTGCAGCGCCACTTCGAAACCCAGATACCGCCATTCCATCCGGCGAAGGGTCTTTACCCCGTTAATACCGGCAGATAAACCAAAACTTCCAAAGGAATACCTGTTGGCCGGAATATGATAAAATGTATCAATGGGCTTGTCTCCTCCTCCTATAAAGCCTGCCGGTCCCGGTGTATAATGCGAATTATAGAAATCCGACATGCCATAGGTGCCAAGCGTTATATCAGCTCCGTAGTAAGCCTGGACATTACCCAGATTGTGGCTGCGGTACATGCTGGCCTGGCCGGCATGAACCCAGTCCTGTCCTTTATCGTTTGCGGTGCCGGTAGAATAGAGCAGACTCCCAAATACCGCAGATTTGAGAGAATCAGATTTGAAGGGAATGGTATGATAAGGTATGTTCTGGGAATCCGTAGGGCTTAAATACATGCCCTGACGATGAGCCAGGCAACCCACAAGTAAAAAAAAGACCCAAGGTAATATTACAACGTTCCCGGCTTTTTTCATTTGAGATAGGTAAATTACGAAAAATTGTAACCCACGCAGCGGACATGAATTACGGGAGTACTATAAATCATATGGATGCCGGTACAAATCTGCAAAGATTTATTGATGCCCAGCAAAACAGCTTTGACCAGGCGCTGTCAGAAATCCGGAGCGGCAAAAAGAGCACCCATTGGATGTGGTTTATCTTTCCCCAGATTCAGGGCTTAGGATTCAGTGAGATGTCCATACATTATGCGTTAAGAAATTTGCAGGAAGCGGATGCATTTCTGCACCACCCCGTTCTGGGCAGTCGGTTGATACACATATGCAGGGCGCTCCTGGACCAGCAGGATCACAGTGCCCATAATATTTTCGGAAGTCCGGATGACCAGAAACTGAAATCCTCCATGACTTTATTTTCTGCCATTCCGAATGCCAGTCCTGTTTTTCAATCGGTACTGGATAGGTTTTTTAATGGAATGAAGGACGACAAAACTTTAGCCATACTGGAAGAGCAAAAGAGCTGAGCGTGTATCAGTTCCTAAAAAGAATATCAAAATGATTTCAAACCCTTTTCTTTTCCCTGTATTCGGAAGGCGTGATGGAGAATTTGGATTTGAAAACCGTCGAGAAATAAGCCTGGGTGGAGAAACCCACTTTATACGCGACTTCTGAGATGGAGAGCTGCTTATCCGTCAGTAAATATTTCGATTTCTGTAACCTGACATTCAAAATATAATCATTTACATTATAACCAACCAGGGCTTTCACTTTCCTGTACAGCTGTACTCTTGAAATTCCTATTTCTTTACAAATAGTATCCACAGAAAAATCCTCATTGGACAAATTGTTTTCCACCAGGGAAGTGAAATGATTAATAAATTTCCGGTCAATTTTTGAGGATAAATTCGACCTGGTTTCTGTTGGAAGTTCACTGGTATAATGCTCACGCAAAACGGACCGGTTCCTCAACAGGTTCTTTATGGTTTCATCCAGATATTCCAGGTTGAAAGGTTTCACAATAAAAGCATCCGCCTTCGACCGGATTCCTTCAATTTGTTCTTCCAGGCTTGCCTTGGCAGTCAGCAACAGGATCGGAATATGTGAGGTACGGATATCCTGTTTCAGCAATTCCGTCACCCTGAGTCCGTTCAGCCCGGGTAATATAATATCAGCGATGATCAGATCCGGAACGATATCATAAGCCAATTCTATTCCTTTTTCCCCATTTTCAGCAAGATGAATTTCATAATGCGCACTTAACCTGTTATTCAGGAAGGTTCTCAGGTCCTTACTGTCCTCAATGATCAGTATGGAATTTTCCCTGCTGGGAAAAAGCGTTATGTCTTTATGCAAATTCAATGGCTCAATATCCGTTGTATAGATTTTGACATCTTCATATGTATTGGTTATGGAAGGTTTAACTGTAAGTATCTCCTCTGGCCTGAGATGCGCGTTTCCAACCGGCAGCCTGATTTCAAAGCAGGTGCCTCTCCCTTTTTCACTCTGAAGCAGAATGGTTCCCTGATGCAGGGTAATCAGTTCCTTTGATAAGGATAATCCCAGCCCTGTTCCTTTGAATGTTCCGTTATGCCCCTGGTAAAACAGGTCGAACGCGTGATTTGCATCTTCAGCCGACATGCCAACTCCTGAATCTTCGATTTTAATTCGCACCATTTGCCCATCGCCTGATTGGTCGATGAGCAGATTGATGACCCCGTTTTCAGCCGTATACTTAAAAGCATTGGACAGTATATTAAATAAAACCTTATCCAGCATGGTTACGTCAAACCATAATTTTAAATTGTTCACTTTGCTTACCACATTGAAGGAAATTGATTTTTTCCGGGCCAGTTCACCGAATGCATTGGCTATATCTAATACGAATTCGGATAAATTATTTTCAGAGGCTTTGAAGCTCATTTTCCCTTCTTCAATTTTCCTGAAATCCATCAGCTGGTTGATCAGTCTTAAAAGCCGCACCGTATTCTTATGAATTAAATCCAGGTTATTTTTAATGGTGAAATGTAATTTGGGAGATGACATGGCATCCTCTAAAGGGCCCATAATCAGGGTAAGCGGGGTTCTCAGCTCATGTGAAATGTTCGTAAAGAAATTGAATTTGGCATTGGTTGCTTCTTTTACTTTGGCAACCATTTCAATCAGCTGGTTACGCTGGCTGGCAATTTTATCTTTCTTGGATTCGAGTTTTCTGTTAATTTTCCTGTTTTCCTGCAGGTAATACAGGAGGATACCTCCGAATATTAACGCCAGAGCCAGCGTGACTGAGATCGTGAAAATAATCTTGGCCTGATTTCTGGTAGTGGCAATCTGTTCTTCAATCATTTTCTGGCCCTTATCTATTTCCTCCTGCTGGGCAAGTACTTTATCATTTTGCAGCCTCATGATCCGGACATTCGTGGAATCAATGACTGTGGTTGACAGGCTGGTTTCCTTATTGTAGGGCTTGTGTTCCAGAATATCAACTGCTGTCTGAATGGCTTCTTTACCGCCGGTCGGGTACAAAATGGTGGCTTTCAGGATGCCTCTACCCACCAGGTCAATACCGCCATTCGGTCCGGATAATCCGTCTACTCCGATTATAAATATTCTTTTATCAATCCCCATTTCCCTGCAAACACGATAGGCCCCTAAGGCGATCCGGTCGTTTTGACAAAAAATCAGGTTGATGTCCTGTTGCTTTAACAATTCGTCTGAAAGTTCCCTTTCCGCTTCCAATGGCTTACTGTCCCAATTCTGGGATAGTCTTTCCACAAAATTGATTCCCGGGTATTTCTTTAAAAAATCCCTAAAGCCCGTGTGGCGACCGATATCAGCAGAGGAACCGACATCGGGACCTCCAATTTCCAGCACATTGCCCCTGCCCTTTAAAATGTTATTGGCATATGTAGCGGCATCCAGCCCCACCTGGTAGTTGCTGGCGCCAATAAATGCGGAATAATTTTTAGATAAAATGTTTCTGTCCACCAGGATGACCGGTATGCCTTTTGAATAGACCTGATCAATAATCGGCGTGATGGGTTTTGCTTCGGTAGGTGAAGCAATGATCAGGTCAACCTTTTCGTCAACAAGTTCTTTTATTTGTTTAATCTGCTGCTCCGGACTTAAAAAAGCCTGTTTGGCGATTAATTCGATCTCGGGATGGAACAAAAGTTCTCTTTCCATCTCCCGCTGCATGTTTTGTCTCCATACATCATTGGCGCATTGGGCAAATCCTATTCTGTATTTTATTTCCCGTTTATTTCCGGAGCAGGAAATAAGCAGGTATGGCAATATGAAAATCAAAAGCAAACAGGATTCCCTCTTTAAGCCCAGATTTTTCATACGGCTCCTGTAAACAGATCTTTCAGCAAGCATACCGGCAAGATGTACTATTTTATTAAAACGATGTTTTCAATCCTGATTCTTTTATTTCAAAAATTGTATGTTTCTCCAAATTGATGCCTTTTTTGAAGGGATCAAATGGAACTATTTTATAAATGTTTGTATGGATTTTAGAAATGATCAAATATATATTCAAATTCAATTCTAAGTAAACTACTGAACCACAATTAATTAAATATAAAAATAAAAAAGTACAATTTCAAAACATTTTGAAACAATAGCAGAAGGACCGGTGATGGGTTCCCGGATATATTTGAAACAGAACGAACTGCTATATGAATCGGAAAAATGTCTTTCTCTGGTCGCTTGTTATTGCATTAGGAGGCTTTCTCTTCGGATTCGACACAGCAGTCATTTCAGGCGCAGAACAATCCATTCAAAAATACTGGCAGTTAAATTCGATCCAGCATGGCTTTACCGTATCCATTGCCCTGATTGGCACCGTAATCGGAGCGCTGCTGGGAGCCATTCCTTCGGACCGGCTGGGCAGAAAAAAAACCTTATACCTGATTGCCATTCTCTACCTGGTTTCCTCTTTAGGAACTGCCTTATCTTCCGGATGGGGTATTTTCCTCATATTCCGTTTTTTAGGAGGAATGGGTGTAGGCGCTTCTTCGGTAACGGCACCTATTTATATATCTGAAATTTCCCCGGCCGGCAGAAGAGGTAAGTTAGTGGGTCTTTTCCAGTTTAATGTGGTATTAGGTATCGTGGTTTCCTACCTTTCAAATTACCTGATCGGCCAGGCGGGGGAACATTCCTGGAGGTTCATGCTGGGAATACAGGCAGTTCCCTCGGCCCTTTTTCTTTTTCTTTTACGATATGTTCCGGAAAGTCCCCGTTGGCTGATTACGAAAAAGGGAAAGGCTGAGGAAGCGAGGGAAATTTTTAAAATTATAGATCCTGCAACAGCCGATAGAATTGTACATGAAATCCAGCTGACTGATAAGGAAGAAAAAGCCGCCTTAGAGACGGAACCACTGTTTTCAGTCAAATACAGAACGCCCGTCATGCTGGCCGTGCTTTTTGCGGTTTTCAACCAGGTATCCGGCATAAATGCGATCATTTATTATTCACCCAGGATATTTGAATCGACCGGCCTGGGTAAAAGTTCCTCTTTGTTATCCACGGCCGGGCTGGGTGCCATCAATTTCACTTTCACCCTGCTGGCGATGAATTTTATTGACAGAATCGGAAGAAGGACTTTAATGCTGATCGGATCCCTGGGCCTGATCAGCACCCTGGCCATGGTTTCCTATTCTTTTTACTCCGGCAATGTGAACAGATGGTCAGTACCTGTATTCCTTTTTATTTATATAGCCTTTTTTGCTTTTTCCCAGGGTGCCGTAATCTGGGTATTTATTTCAGAAATATTTCCAAACCCCGTCAGGGCAAAGGGGCAGACCCTGGGAAGCACCACACACTGGATTATGGCTGCGGTCATCGCCTATTCGTTTCCATTCCTTTCCGAAAAGGCGGGTGGCGGCAATACGTTTTTGTTTTTCACCATCATGATGTGTCTCCAGTTAATTTTTGTGTGGAAGGTGATGCCGGAAACAAAAGGGAAATCACTGGAACAAATAGAACACAACCTGGTACTTCATTGACCCAAACAAATATTTATTCAACTAAAACTTCAAAGATGAGAAAATTACAGATCTTACTGCCCATGTTGCTGCTGGCTTTATTCTCTTTAGCCCAGCAGAAAATTATTACAGGCAGGGTAACGGGCAAAACAACCGGAGAGCCCTTACAGGGCGTATCTGTTCAGGTTAAAGGAAATACCGTGATAACAGATGCTGACGGGAAATTTTCCATTCCGGCCACGGTAGGTGAAATCATCAATTTTTCTTTTGTCGGCATGACTCCGATGAAAGTGAAAGTGACCAATACCACTTCGGCCCTGAGTCTTGCACTGGAAGAAAGTAATCTGGACCTTAACCAGGTAGTGGTAACCGGTTATAAAACGGAAAAAAAGGTTGATTTGACCGGGGCCGTTTCTGTAGTTAATCTCAATGCCATTAAGAACAATCCCGTGGCCAGTCCGATGCTGGCGCTGCAGGGTCAGGTGCCGGGTTTATATATCCAGACGGATGGATCTCCTACCGGCGCCAATGGCGGGGCGCCCACCATCATTATTCGTGGAGTCAATAACCTGAATGGATTGGGAAACACGAACCCGCCGCTGTATGTAATAGATGGTGTTCCCACAACACGCTATGAAGACTTCGCCAACCTGAATACCAATTCCATTGCATCCATGCAGGTTCTGAAAGATGCATCGGCTTCGTCTATCTATGGTTCAAGAGCTGCAAACGGAGTCATCATCGTAACCACAAAAGACGGGAGTACAAGCGGAGCTGACAAAGTGCGTATCCAGTTCAGTTCCAGCCTGACCTGGCAAAACGAAAAACCCTGGCAGGAACCGGTGCTGTCTTCTACACAACGCGGGGAAGCCCTGTGGCGGGCCGCCGTCAATGACGGATCAGATCCCAACACCATTTCAACCAGCAATATCTACCAGTATAAATGGAATAATGATTTTACCAATCCCGTTCTCAATAACGTAATCATTGCGCCCTTTGTCGGCGGAGACAGTCTGGAGCCGGCGGGAAACACGAACTGGCAAAATGCGTTATTTAAAACCGCAATGATCACTTCCAATGACCTGGCGATATCTGCCGGAAATGCCAAAAGCGGATTATTGATTGATTTGGGCTATTATAATAATAACGGGTTAATGGAATTCACCAGCTTCCAGCGGTTCAATGCCAGGATCAACTCCCATACCAGTGCATTCGACGGGAAATTCAGGGTAGGTGAAAACATGCAGCTTTCCAGGACTTCGCAGGTAAACTCCACTTCCGATGTAGGTGGTGATCCAGTCGGGGATCTTGCACTGACGCTGGCACCCACGATCCCGTTGTATAAAACGGACGGCACTTACGGAGGTCCTATAGGAGCAGGTTACTCTGACCGGAACAACCCGGTGGATATGCAATACCTCAACCGGTGGAATACAAATAATCTGTTCCAGGCTTATGGCAATGTGTTTGCAGAAATAGAACCGGTAAAAAACCTGGTGTTCCGAACAAGCCTCGGGTTTGATTATTCTGACGGCCTTGGAACTTTGATAAAACAAGTCGGGAATGAAGGACCGGTGAACTCATTCAACAGCATGGCGCAGCAGGAAAGCAAGGAATTTACTTTCACCTGGACCAATACCCTGACCTATAACATGGTATTTGGGAAGAGCCGTCTGAATCTGCTGGCAGGTGTGGAAGAAGTCAGGGATGACTATACCACATTCGGCGCTGCCAATACGAATTTTGCCATTCAGGATGTAAACTATTTTCAACTGAGTTCCGGTTCGGGCTCTCAGACTGTTAACGGATCTGCAACCGGCTACCGTTTGTTATCCCAGTTCGGTAAGGCTTTTTATAGTTATGCAGACAAATATCTGGCATCCGTTACCGTCAGACGGGATGGCTCATCCCGGTTCGGAACGAATAATCCCTACGGTGTGTTCCCCGCATTTACGCTTGGATGGAGAATCAATAACGAAGACTTTTTTAAGAACATCACCTATGTGTCAAACCTGAAGTTAAGAGCAGGTGTGGGAACTGTTGGTAACCAGCAAATCGGAAATCTGGCAGCGTACAACCTGTATTATGCGAATTACGGTACCAGCAGCGCTGCCTTTCCCTTATGGCTGAATACCGGAACGGCTTATGATATTAACGGGGTAAATACGGGTACGCTGCCCTCCGGTTTTGTGCAAACCCAGCTGGGCAATCCCAACCTGCAATGGGAGTCAACCACGGAATCGAACATCGGACTGGACTTCGGATTTCTGAACGAAAAAATATTCGGATCCTTTGATTATTACAACCGAAATACAAGTAATATATTGATACAACCTCCCGTACCCGGTGCTGTAGGTGAAGGCCAGCTGCAATATGTAAATGGCGCCGCCAAGAATACGAAAGGATGGGAAATGGTGCTGGGATACCGGAACAAAACGGCCAGTGGTTTCAGTTACAGCATCACCGGAAATGCCAGCCACTGGGTGGATAAAATAACCCAGTTGCCTGAAGATGTGCGGGCTGCTTATCCGGGAGACGTGAACCATTCCATTATCGGGCACTCGCAATTTTCCATTTTCGGATATAAAGCCCTTGGCATTTTCCAGAACCAGCAGGAAGTCAATGCAGCTCCATCACAACCGGGAGCAGGCCCCGGCAGGATACAGTATGCAGACCTGAACGGCGACGGAAAGGTGGATGTAAATGACCAAACCTGGCTGGGCACCACGTTACCCACACTGGAATACGGGATCCGGATTGACGTAAGTTACAAAAACTTCGATCTCTCAGTATTCGGCTCCGGTGTAGCAGGTAAAACAGGATTTGATCCTGCCAAGTTCTTTAACTCATTTATAGATACCCGGAATAACTATGGCCCTGGCGTGCTGAATGGCTGGACAGCCCAGCATCCGACCTCCACACCTGCATTGTCCATTCTGGATCTCAATCAGGAGAACAGAACATCCAATTTCTTCTATGTAAATGCTTCTTATTTCAAAGTCAGGAATATTCAGATCGGCTATAATCTACCGGGGAAAATAGCAAAAGCTGTTAAAATGGAAGGATTAAGAATATATGCTTTAGGTGAAAATCTGTTCGCATTCAAGAATAAGGATTTCTTAAGCAAGGATCCGGAAAGAGCCAATTCATTTGCCCTCTGGCCGGTCCCCACTTCATACAGCTTTGGCATCAATGCTAATTTCTAAAATGCAAAAAATATAATTATGAAACATAACAGGATTATTTCGTGGTTATTTATTGCAGGCCTGCTTTTCGGGGGTTGCAAAAAATATCTGGACTACCAGCCGCAGGGTGCAGTATCTGCCGGCGGGCTGACAACGGCCACGGCAGTTGAAGGACTGGCCACAGCCGCTTATGCCGGTATTGCAAATGACTGGTGGGATGCGCCGATCACCAGCAACTGGGAATGGGGAAGTATTCGCGGGGGGGATGCCTATAAGGGTGGCGGCGGATTAAACGACCAGTTTCAGATGGACCGGTATGAACAATTCTATCTCGTGGATGCGCAAAACAACGGTGCCGGCGATTTTGGATTCCCCGGCGCATGGATACGGGCTTATGGGGCCATCTCCAGATGCAATGTGGCTTTAAGGGCCCTGAATAATATTACCGATGCAGAGTATCCCCAGCGAAAAACGCGTATCGGTGAAATGCATTTCCTGAGAGGACACATGTTCTTCTTTCTGAAAGTGCTGTTTAACAGGATACCCTGGTTTGATGAAACCTATACGGACGATCAGATAAAACTGGTGTCCAACACGATGACCAGCGATTCCCTCTGGTATAAAATTGAAGGAGATTTCCAGACAGCGATCGACGACCTGCCGCCGGTACAAACCGGCGAACCGGGAAGAGCCAACCAGCTTGCAGCTAAAGCTTATTTAGCCAAGGCATTGCTTTATCATGCCTATACGCAGGATGCGCAATACACGGTAACGGGCGTTGACGTAACCAAACTGAACCAGGTAGTCAGCCTGACCAACGATGTCATCAATTCCGGACTTTACAGTCTTCAGTCTGATTATGCTTATAATTTCCTGGACGGACATGACAACGGACCCGAATCGGTATTTGCCATACAATATTCCATAAACGATGGAACCCAGATCGGAGGCAGGCTCAGCATGTCAACCAGTCTGAATTATTTCGGCGGTGCGCCGCAGTACGGTTGTTGCGCCTTCCATATCCCAAGCCAGGAACTGGTGAATGCTTTCAGTACCGATGCAAACGGCCTTCCCAATTTTAACACCTACAATAATGTAGCATTGACAGATGCTGATCTGACAACAACCGGGGTTACCGTCGATCCCAGGATCGACCATACAATCGGGATACAGGGACATCCTTTTAAATACGATGCTGCCATTCCATACGACCACAGCTGGGAAAGGGATAATGGTGATTACGGAGGATTTGGCACGATGAAGGAACTGCAACTGGCCACCTGTGCCTGCTTTAAAAAACTGGGACCATTTTATGGAACTTCGGTGAATATGGACGTAATCCGGTACGATGATGTTTTATTAATGCAGGCCGAAGCCCAGATACAACTGGGTAACCTGACGGCAGGATTGACGCTGATTAACCAGGTCAGGGCCCGGGCAGCCAGTATCAGTCCGCTGGTTAAAAAAACCGATGGCACGTATCCTTCCAATTACAAAATAGATCAATATAAACCCGGGGTAAATATCACGTGGGACCAGCCAACAGCATTTAAAGCTTTGCAATGGGAACGGAGGATGGAATTCGCCATGGAGAGTCCGAGATTCTTCGACCTGGTTCGCTGGGGTATTGCCGAACCCACACTCAATACCTTTTTTGCGACGGAAAAACTGCAGGCATCCCTTCCTGGCCAATGCACATTTTACCCACGGAAGGGATGAGTATTTCCCGATTCCCCAGGAACAAATTGTATTTACAAACGGTCTTTATAAACAAAACCCGGGATATTGACATCATTTGTATTGACCTGGATTTAAATAAGGTTACGATGGAAAACGCGAAGTTGTTTCCCATCGTAACCTTGATTTACCAACGGGCTTGAAAATTCATCGATTATGAAACATCTTTTAAAGGTATTTTTTATACTTTTCTACCTTACATCCCGGGTATTTGCACAGGCCGGCGAGACACCCACACCTCAGTGGAGGCCTGTTTATCATTTCACTCCCGAAAAAAACTGGACCAACGACCCGAACGGTCTTATTTACCTGGAAGGCACTTTTCAAATGTATAACCAGCAAAATCCTTTTGAAAATAAATGGGGGCATATGAGCTGGGGACATGCCACCAGTAAAGACCTGGTTCATTGGAAACACCTGCCCATTGCCATGCCTGAAAAAATTGACAAGGATACGACCTGGAGATTTTCAGGATGCGTTGTGTTGGACAAAAATAATTCCAGCGGGTTTTGTAAAAGCGGAAGCTGCCTGGTTGCCATATATACCGCAGACCAGCCGAATCTGAAAAAGGAATCTCAATTTGTTGCCTACAGCAATGATGGAGGAATGACGTATACGAATTATGAAAATAATCCGGTAATTGACCTGAATAGAAGGGATTTCCGCGATCCGAATGTATCCTGGAATGAAGAATTGAAGAAATGGCTGATGGTCGTGGCCCTTCCCCGGGATAATAAAGTGCGTTTTTATGCCTCCGGCAACCTGAAAAATTGGGACTTACTGGGTGAATTTGGCCCGGCTGGTTTGAAAGACGGGATTTGGGAATGTCCTTCTTTCATGCAATTACCTGTTACCGGATCTCCGGGTAAAAAGAAATGGGTATTGATGGTCTCTTTTGGCGGATCCCGGAAGGCAATCATGCAGTACTTTACAGGCGACTTTAACGGTAAAACATTTATCAATGACAATCCTCCTGACCAGGTTTTGCTGGTGGATTACGGAGACTGCTTTTATGCGGCTATCCCCTGGAATAATATGCCTGACAACAAAAAAACATTCATAGGCTGGATGGTGCCGCCTGCACAGCAAACTTATCCATGGAGAGGGCAAATGTCAATACCCAGGGATCTTGGATTAATTGAAACGAAGGAAGGCATTCGTCTCGTACAACAACCCGCTGCCCTGATTCAAAATAATCTGACAAATTTATCAGGTAACCGGGTAATGGAATTGAAAAACCTTACAATCAAAAACCAGGATACATCTATTGACAGAAAGAATATCCTTCAAGGCAATTCATATTGGCTGGATGCCGATCTCGTTGTTGAGCCGGGCTCGACGGCTGGTTTCAAAATTGCACAGGAAAATGACAAAAATCATAAACCCATATCAGCAACTGAAATCGGATATAATTCAACCAAACACCAGCTTTTTGTTGACAGAACCTATAGTGGTAGTGGAGCCGGGAAGATAAAAAAAGAAAATTTACTGCAGACTATTGATGTGCAGGGAAACCCGGGTCATATTCCAATTAAAATCCTGTTCGACAAATCATCCCTTGAAGTATTTTTCAATAATGGAGAACAGGTTCTGACCACTTATATCTATCCGGATGAAGATGCGGATAATATATCCATTTTTTCGAATGGAGGAAGTGTTACATTAAAGTCTATGAAAATCTGGAATTTGTCAGGAATCAAATCCGATTGAAACAAGAGCGGAAAATTTTTATAAATGAAACTTTTGGTATAAGCATAAGCAGGTGGTTGTTCAGCTTTTTTAACCTGCAACTGCCCGGGGGAGCGTTTCTACCCTCCCCTTTTTTAAATAAAACCATGAATCGTATGCTGACGAAAATGAATTTTAAATATCTGCTACACACATTGATTTTATCAATACTCATAACTGCATTTGGTTATAGTCAGGTTCCGGCGAAAACACTGCCGGATTTTGAATTTTTTAGGCCGGATAAAAGTTCATTTACCAATAAGAACCTGGTTATCGGAAGCAATATGTTCTTTATGTTTTTTGATTCCGATTGCGATCACTGCCAACGGGCTATAAAAAATATAGATGAGCAATACAAATCCTTCGCAAAAACAATAATGTACCTGGTTTCACTGGACGACAATGAGAAGATGAAGGATTTTTTAAATAACTTTACAAAACACCTGAAATTTCAAAAGAATGTGGTCCTGCTGAGGGATACCCGGAATCAGTTCATTTCACGATTCAAACCTTATCGTTATCCGGGCATGTTCCTCTATTCGGCTGATAAAAAGCTGATTGATTACGAAGACAATGCCGAATCGGTATTCCGGATTGCGCATTTTATTGACAATACCCATTCGTAATAAAAGATATGTAAAAAGAAAGGACCGGAAAGCCAATGAAATATTCTCTATTTTTAATCTGGCATAATTTTATGGCTTACCCTGTTAAATACCGGTTCTTTTTGCCTGCTGTATTCTTGCTCTTTTCCTGTAACCGACCAGAGAAATATTTCACCAGTTTACCTTCTTCCAAAACACATATAGAATTTGAAAATAATCTTCCGGATAATCCAAACCTGAGTATACTGAGTTATATATATTATTACAACGGCGGAGGCGTTGCCATCGGGGATATAAATAATGACGGGCTGCCCGATATTTATTTTACGGCAAACAGCAGGCATCATAATAAATTATACCTGAATAAGGGCAACTTCGAATTTGAAGATATCACTGAAAAAGCCGGTGTGGCGGGAACTTCAGACTGGTGTACGGGTGTAACTATGGCAGATGTAAACGGGGATGGATTCCTGGATATTTATGTGTGCGCCGTTGCCAATATACATGGCCTGAAGGGGCATAATGAATTATTTATTAACAATGGTCATGGCGGTTTTACCGAAAGTTCAGCAGAATATGGTTTAAATTTTTCAGGGCTCTCCACGCAGGCCGTTTTTTTTGATTATGACCACGACGGGGACCTGGATTGCTTTATACTGAACCAGTCAGAACACCCGAACCAGCATATTGTGGATACCAGCAACAGGCGGAAATTTGATCCCAACTCCGGAGAAAGAATGTACAGGAACGACCTGGTTAACGGTCAGCGGAAATTTACAGATGTCTCTGCAAAGTCCGGCCTTTATCAAAGCAGTTTATGTTATGGACTGGGCGTTGGAGTGGCTGACCTCAACAACGATGGCTGGGAGGATATTTATGTGGGAAACGATTTTCATGAAAACGATTACTACTATATCAATAACGGCAACGGAACGTTTACGGAAAGTGGTGCGGATCATTTCAGGCATTACAGCCGGTACAGTATGGGCAATGATATTGCAGATGTTAACAATGACGGACAACCGGATATTATTACCACAGATATGTTACCGGGCGATGAAAAAACATTGAAAACTTATGGGAACGGTGAGCACCTGGATACCTATAATCAGAAAATCACCAGGAATGGTTATCAAAACCAATATTCAAAAAACTGCCTGCAGAGAAATAACGGCAATGGAATCAGTTTCAGCGATGTCGGACTTATAAGCGGCATATCTGCAACCGACTGGAGCTGGAGCCCGCTTTTTGCGGATTTTGACAATGACGGTTATAAGGATCTGTTTATCTCAAGTGGAATTGTAAAACGACCGCTTGACCTGGATTTTATCATGTTTTTCTCAAATATGAAGGACCCGGAATCTTACGGGAGTGCCGAAAATTTTCAAAAAGCTATGCTGGATAAGATGCCGGATGGCTCCTCTCATCCCTATTTGTTTAAGGGAAACGGTCGTTGGGACTTTAAGGACCTAAGCGGAGCATGGGGAACCGGCGACATGCAGGGCTTCTTTAATGGTGCTGCTTATGCCGACCTGGATAATGACGGGAAACTGGATCTCGTGATGAATTGCTTAAATGGACCGGCTATCATACTAAAAAATAATACGCCTGCTAACAACTATCTTTCTCTATCTTTTAAAGGAGATGGAATGAATACATCAGGAATCGGAGTCAAGACCTATGTCTTTACCGGATCCAAAATGCAATACCAGCAGTTGATGCTGACAAGAGGTTTTATGTCATCGTCTGATTCCCGCCTGCATTACGGATTGGATAGCATTTCCACCATTGACAGCATTTTAGTTGTGTGGCCGGACCAGAAATACCAACTATTGAAAAATGTTCCTGTCAACGAACATCTCATAGTAAAACAACAGGATGCTACTATCAATTTCAATTCAGCCACGTTCTTTCACAAAAAAGAAGCGGTCATGGTGGATATCAGCAGCCAGGCTGACCCAGGCTGGAAACATGAAGAAAACCCATTCAACGACTTCAACACCCAGTATCTTATTCCGCATATGGAATCCACCAGAGGTCCGAAACTGGCTGTTGGTGACGTAAATAAGGATGGTCTGGATGATCTATTCATTTGCGGCGCCAAAGGACAGCCGGGCTGCCTGATGTTACAGACAAAAACAGGAAAGTTCATAAAATCCGATACAGCTGTTTTTAATAAAAACAAAAACAGCGAAGGGGTTGCCGCAATATTTTTTGACGCCAATAATGATGGATTTCCCGATTTGTATGTAGTAAGCGGCGGAAATGAATATGACGATGGCAATCCGAATCTTACAGATCATCTCTATATGAACGATGGTAAAGGGCATCTGGAGGAATCCGTTCATTCCTTACCATCCATTCTGAAAAATAAATCCTGCGTAGCCGTTGCCGATATAAACAAAGATGGATTTAATGATCTCTTTGTGGGAGGACTTGCCATTGCCGGTAAATACGGAATCTCCCAAGAACCCTCTTACCTGTTATTAAATGACGGAAAAGGACATTTTCTGCGCGCCGATGATTCGGTTATTTCGTTAAATGAAACCGGAATAGTCACTTCTGCTGCATTTGCAGACGTAAACCAGGATGGATGGACCGACCTTATAGTCGTGGGCGAATGGATGGGAGTAAAATTATTTATCAACCATAACGGGTTATTCAAAGAAAGTGAAATCGGACAGTCAACGGGTCTCTGGCAGACCGTTTTCACGGCAGATATTAACGGCGACGGATATCCGGACATTTTAGCCGGAAACTGGGGGCGCAATTCAAAACTATCAGCCGGCAAGGAGGGGCCGTTAAAATTATATGTCAAAGACTTCGATTTAAATGGTCAGACCGAACAGATTATGACTTATTCGATAAACGGCCGGGAATACCCGTTTCTCGGGAAAGATCAGCTGGAGCTTGCCCTGCCTTCTTTAAAACAAAAACACCTGAGTTATGACGAAGTTGCCGGCAGAACGGTACAATACATGTTTGGAGATTTACTGGCAGACTGCGTTGAACTTAAAGCTGAAACACTGGGCTCCGCCTGTTTTATCAACGACGGTCATGGAAATTTTACGAGGAAGGATCTGCCGGAAGAGATGCAATTGTCCCCGATTTTTTCATTTACCGCTTCCAAATCCGGAAACCCGGACACATTTTTCGCTGCTGGCAATTTCTACGGCGTAATGCCATTTGAAGGACGTTATGATGCGTTCAATCCTTCATTTTTCCATTATGATAACAAATCAAAACAATTTAATGTATCGTCTGAACTTCCGGCTATTCAAGGCGAATGCAGGGATGCAAAATGGATAAATTATGCAGGTGGCAAACAAATACTGGTCATAGCCAGGAATAATGACCGGTTGATTTTCTTAAAACCTGGCCTTCAAAATTGAAATGTAAGCCTGAGAGATTGTATAAAATTATATTTTTAGACATTGACGGGACGCTGATTAAAAGTGATCATACGATCAGTGAAGCTACCATTGACATCATTCAAAAGCTAAAAGAAAACAAAATACGGGTGGTTCTGGTTTCTGCCAGGCCCATTCATGGTATGATTAAGATTGCTGAAGATACCGGACTGCAGGGCTTCCCGGCAGTGAGTCTGAATGGTGCTTTCATCTTTATGAATGACAAAGTGGTTTTTGAATCGGCAATCGAAATAGATATTGCCAGGCACATATACGATTATTTAAAACCATATCATGCCACAACGATATTTTACAATCAGCAGGTATGGTTTTCTGAAATGCCGGATCATCATACCAGATATGAACAGAAAATTACAGATATACCGATTACCATTGAGCCATTTAACAATACCATTCAATATTGGCAAAAACAAAGCAGCGGCCCAAATAAAATTCTGGTCATCGGGGAAGAATTAGAAATAGATGAAATAAAAAATAATTTAACCAGTCAATTCAACAACCGGTTAAATATCCATACATCCAAACCTACCTACCTGGAAATCATGAGCAGGGAGGCATCCAAATTATCTGCTGTTAAATATTTACTGGAACAGTTTAAATTAAAACGGGAGGAAGCTATTGCCATTGGCGATCATTTCAATGACAGGGAAATGATCGTTTATGCAGGCATGGGGGTCGCTATGGGCAATGCACCGGATGAAGTGAAGGCCGCAGCGGACTATATAACCGACACCAATAATCAGGACGGGGTTGCCAAAGCCCTGAAGTATGTAATGAAGTTATAATATCATCACCACCAGTAATACAATCAGCAAAGGACCCAGCAAACCGACGATCAGCCCGCCGGGAAAGAATTCCTTTTGTTTGATCAGGCCGGTACTGTAGGCTATGGCATTGGGTGGCGTGGATACTGGCAAGAGCAAGGCAGTGGATGCAGCCAGGCCTATGATAACGGCGATCTGTTTCGCATGATCGGGCATCAGGTAAATGCCGAGGGGAATGAGAATGGTAGCAGTTGCCGTATTGCTCATGATATTGCTGAACAACATCGTGACGTATGCAAATACCAGGAACATGATGAATGAAGCAAACTGTGATCCCAAAATGTGATTGGCGAAATGTTCCAGGAGTTTAGTCTCCTGAAGAGCCAGCCCCAGGGAAAGGCCACCGGCAACCAGCAACAGGGTATCCCAGGGAATCCTGCGCACATCCTCCGGTTTTAGAATACCTGTCATGGTCAGGAACACGATGGGGATGGCCGCCACGGCTGAAACGCCGAGATGATGAATCGAACTGGTCATCCAGAGACCCATGGTAACGAGTAAAATGACCAGTACGACCCGGCGCTCTTTTTTAAGTTCTCCGTCTGAAGCCAGGTTGGTTGACGACAAATCAAAATCAATGGGTGTGTCACTACTGATATATTTTCTTTTAAGCAGCCACCACCCGGTTACCGTAAGCAGCAGGGCAAGCGGAACTCCAAAATACATCCATTTTATAAAATGTCGATGGATGAGCCGATATTTTCCAGATTGCCTGCCGCGATGGCATTAGTCGGACTTCCGATAATGGTACCCATTCCTCCCACTGAAGCTGCCAGGGGAATCCCGACGAGTAATGCCTTGGAGAACGGGTCCTTCCCCAGCTTTTTCAATAAGGGCATCACCGCAGCGATCACCATCGAAGTAGTCGCCGAATTGGATAGGATCATAGATGCGACCATGGTAGTCAGCATGATTCCAAGCAGGAAATTTTTAGGAACCTTGCCGGACAACCGATGGAAAATCTGAAAAAATATACATCGATCCCGGTCTTCGCCATCGCTTCCGCAAGAAAGAATCCCCCCACCAAAAGCCAGATAATGCTATTGGAAAAAGTCTGTACATACTTGGCCACATCCTGTGGGTGTTGTTGAACCGGGCATTCCCGAGCGCAAAAACCAGGTAAGCCATAATGAACAGCCCGGTGGCAAAAGGCGGAATGGCTTCGGTGACCCATAACCCGATGGAAAAAAACAGGAGAAACAATACATAGTCCTGGGACTGTGTGAAACCGGAGTCCCTGACAAACGGGTCAATAAAAGAGCAGCCAGGAAGGATACAATGAAAAACACCGTATTTCTCCCCGGCTTGAAATCTTTTATCAGCTGACCGCCAGACTTTTTCCCTTTTGAATTCATTGCGCTGATGATTTTAAGTTTCCTGTTCCAAACGGCTCAATGCGCCCTTTCTATTTCTCTGCCAGCAGATCCTCTTTTATAGCATTCAGTTCTGCGAGTTTCTCCTTGCTTACTTTCGGATATTCCAATCCGAGGGAATCAAGAGAATGAATGACGGCGGACGCTACCACGACCCTGCTGAATGCTTTGTTGTCGGCCGGCACCACATACCAGGGAGATTCCCGGGTAGCCGTGTGACGAATCAGGTCTTCATAGGCATTCATATAATCATCCCAGTACTTTCTTTCCTTAGCATCAGCAGCAGAGAATTTCCAATGCTTGTCTGGATCATTGATCCGGTCCAGGAAACGTTTTTTTTGTTCTTTTGCGGAAACGTTGAGGAAGAATTTGCATACCACAATTCCATTGCGGTTCAGATAGGCTTCAAAATTCCGGATGTCCTTGAACCGGTCGTCCCAGATATCTTCTGTGATCAGTTCCTTGGGGATTTTCTGGTTTTGTAAGAATTGCTCATGCACACGAACGGCCAGCACTTCTTCATAATAGGAACGGTTAAAAATGCCTATTCTTCCCCTTTCGGGCAGGTTTTTCATGCACCTCCACAGGTAATCATGATCCAGTTCTTCGGCAGAGGGGGATTTAAAGGAAGTTACCTGGCAACCCTGGGGATTCACGCCGGACATAACATGTCTGATCGCTCCATCCTTGCCGGCTGCGTCCATGGCCTGGAAGATGAGCAGTACAGCCCATTTGTCCTGGGCATATAAAACCTCCTGCATGGTTGCCAATGCATCCACGCCCAGCTGCAGTGCCTTTTTAGCCAACGGTTTGTCTTCCGGGCCCAGTCCTGCATCTTCTGCGGGGTCAAAATCTTTCAGCCTGAAATCTTTCCCGTCCTTAATACGGAACTGCTTCGAGAATTCTTTTGCGCGCTGAATCAGTTCTTTCCTGGATAGTTCGTGTATATCCGATAATCTTTCGCTAATGTTTGATTTCATGATCTTGAGTTTATGATTTGATCCATCTGTTTATTCTTTATGTCAGGAATAATCCCCTGCTTAGCTGAAATCCGGAACCTCGTCAAGGGGAGCTCCCTGGTTTGAGATATTTTTCCTGTTATACTCCACGCCTTACTATTTGAAAACAGGGAAATGCCCTGCCAGAGGCCTGACAGCGTCTTATGCGAATCCCGGATCTCATCGGCCATTGAACGGCCTGCACTTAGATATTGCTGATCATTGCTTTTCATTCGATCCAAAAATTAAAAACTACCTGAATACACACATTCAAATTGTTACTTTTTAAATTCCGACACAGCATCTGCAATATTATCCGTCCGGCTGATATGCCCGGTGATTTCTTCCAGTCCCTGTTTCCTGAGTATCTCCCGCACATTGGAAAGCGCTCCCACGATCCGGACCCGTATGTTCTCCTGATTCCGTGCCCGCACCAGGTTCAACAGCATTTTTGAACCGGCTACATCCACATAGGATGCAGCCGTAAGGTCGAGGATCAGCAGTTTGGTGCCGGGACCCCGTGAAGCCAGGTGATGATTTATTTTGTCCAGGATATTTTCTGCATTAAAATAGAGAATGGAAGATTCTATCCTTAAAACCACAATTCCCGGAAGAAGGACATTATCGGGGTGGCGTACCGTGTCTGAGTAATGACGGGTATCGCCAATTCTTCCGAGAACGGCCACTTCGGGATGGGCGACGCGCCTGATCAACAGGATCAGCGACATGATCACCGAGATCATGACGCCCTTCAATATGCCAAACACCAACACACCGGCTATGGCAATCAGCGCAATATTAAACTCCATGTGGTTCAGCTGCCGGATCCTCTTTAGTTCCTTGATCTTGATCAGACCTGCAACAGCATGTAAAACAATAACTGCCAGAATAACCTCAGGCAGGTTTTTTAAAAGGGAAGTAAAATACATCAGGATCAACCCCAGCGTCACCGAACAAATGATCAGCGACATGGGTGTTTTTGCGCCTGACTTTTCGTTTACTGTTGACTGTGATAAACCACCCGATACCACGTACGCGCTTGAAAAAGCCGCAGCTATATTGGCTGCTCCCAGCGATAACAACTCCTGTCTTGGATTGATACTGTAATTATTTTTCATGGCAAAGGTTCTGGCGGCAGAAATGGTTTCAATATATCCCATCAGGAAACAGGCGAAGGCCAGTTCCAGCACACCATCCACATCGCGGAAACGCATGGAAGGCCTGCTGAGAGCAGGAAGGCCTTCAGGAATTTTTCCGGTGATGTGCACACCAGCTGTTGCCAGATTGGTAAAAGACATCACCAGGATGGCTGCAATGACGACCACCAGGGAAACGGGTTTGCCCTTTAACAGCGCGTCCCCCGCAATGAGAATGGCCATGCCTGTAACACCAAAAGCCAGCACGGTCCAATTGGTATCGGGCATATGTTGTAAAAGTGTCCGGATCCTTGTAAAGAAATTACTGCCACCTCCTTCCACACCAAACAATTTAGGCAACTGGGTGGCCATAATGGATAGCGCCGCACCTGCTTTAAAACCCAGCAGGATACTGTCACTGATAAAATTGACGATGGAACTCAGTTTAAAAAAATAAGCGATGAAGCAGATGACTGCAACCACCAGGGCCGTTAAGCCGGCAATTTCAGCCCATCTCTGCGGATCTCCCCCCGACAACACAGCGACCGTAGAGCCGATCATCAGGGATATGGATGAAGTCGGCCCAACCGCCACCTGCCTGGAAGTGGTGAACAAGGCGAATAAAAGTCCCCCGGCCAGACAGCAATAGATTCCGAAATAAGTGGGAACGCCCGCGAGCGTTGCATAGGCCATGGATTCGGGTAAAACAAAGGAGGCCAGTGTGATACCTGCGATGAGGTCCCACCTGATAAAGGACTTCTGGTATTTCGGGAGCCAGTCTGCAATCGGAAAAAATGATTTCAGAAATCCCGTTATTTTAGTTCCGGTCAATTCCATTTTTTATTTTTTAATCGTTCCTCATGTCATTAAAGAAACCAGCAGCGGCCCCCAGGCCGTCAATAAAATATTACCCAGGGCATACGGAATGGTATATCCCAGCACGGGGACCTTACTTCCGGATACATCCTGCAAAGCCTTCAATGCAATGGTGGTTGTACCGGCGCCCGACTGGGCGCCAAGCAAAACAAGCGGATTCATTTTTAGCATGAACCGGCCTACGAGCAACCCGATGACATGCGGCAAAACCGATACCCCTGCGCCGGCAAATACAAGGCTCACCCCGGTATGTTTCAGACCGGAAATAAATGTCGGGCCGGCGGTAATACCCACAATACCCAGAAAAGTGGCAAGGCCCAGGGTATCAAAAATCCACAAGGCCGCATCCGGAATCCTTCCAAAAGCCGGCGTTTTTGAATGCCACCAGCCAAAAATCAAACCTAACAGTAATGCACCCCCGCTGGCGCTGAGGGTAATGACCACGCCGCCGACCTTCATGGATAAAATGCCTATCAGTCCGCCCAGTACAATACCAATGGCAACAGCGAAAATGTCAGTATCCGCATTACTTTTTTCCTTAAATCCCAGTTGTACAGCCGTCCTTTCCACATCCGTATCACGTCCGAAGATCCGGAGAGTATCACCCCGCTGGATGATGGTTCCAGGCTGGAATGGCATTTCCTGCCGCCCACGTATCAGTGTTTTCAACATGATCCCCTGGCCATATAATCCGGCCAGGTCCTGAAGCGATTTACCGGCAATATCTTTATGGGTGATGATCACGTCCAGCGTTTCCAGCGGGAAATCCAGCAACTCCCTGTCCTGCACTTCCTGACCGATATCCTGCTGCTTCCCGAGCATGACAGTCTGTTTTGCTGCGACGACTACAATATCTCCTTCCTGAATGATCATACCCGGTTCAGGGTCTTTAATCGTTCCGTTTTTTCGCAGACGTTCAATCAGCATTCTTGCTCCAGGTTCTCTTTTTTCAATAGCGGATACCGTGGCCCCGATCCAGTCTTTTGAAGTTACACGGAATGCACGCAGCAACCAGTCTGTATAAGCTGAATTGATCCCCGCATGATTGCCCTTATTTTCTCCGGAAAATTCCGGCATCCGGCCGGCTTCTTCACGGAGATTTACGCCAATCATCCTGGGCGCCAGGGACGACAGAAACCAGACCACGGTGGTGGTACCTATCAGGTAGGTTACTGCATAAGCAACCGGTATATTATTCAGCAGCCTTTGTTTTTCCGCATCGTTTATGTCAAGCCGCTGAATGGCGTCACCGGCCGTACCGATTACTGTAGATTCGGTAAATGCACCAGCCAGCATACCGGCAGCGGTTCCCACATCATAGTTCAGTATTTTTGATGCAAGCAGGGCCAGGACCAGGCAGCTTACGCAAATCACCAGGGTGATGATGATCTGTGGCAGCACGTCTTTTTTCAGTCCGTAGAAGAATTGCGGCCCCACCTTATACCCGGTGGCAAAAAGGAACAGATCAAAGAAGATAATTTTTGCAACCGGGGGAATGGTAATGACCATTTGCCCAATGAGCATACCGGCCAGCAGGGTTCCCAGCATACTTCCGAGCTTAAAGCTGCCGATCCTGAACCGCCCGATCAAAAATCCCAGAGCCAGGGTCAGAAAAATCGCAAGCTCAGGATGCTGACGAAAAACGTGCACGATGCCGGTCATGCTGAATTATTTAGATCGAATTAATTTGCTCGTTACTCCCGGGTGTTATCGTTTATTCTACCTCTTCCGGCCGGACTGACGCTGAACGCAATCATTGATAACCCGAGTTAAAACTGGCTGATGCGCGGTCATCGCCGGTTCTTAATCCCGTGCGTGGTACTAATATTTGAAATAATATTCCTGGAGTTTTGCCTTATCGCTGGTATTCATAAGACCGAGCATCAGCAATACCCGGGCTTTCTGGGGATTGAGGTCGTCACTGACAATGGTACCCAGTTCCTTATCATTGATTTCATCTTCCAGCACGACTCTTCCGCTGACACAGCGGGAAGCGCGGCAAACAATCACCCCTTTCTTCACGGCCGCTTTAATCGCTTCGGTATAGGCTTTGTCGAAATTACCATTCCCCACGCCAGCAATCACGAGGCCTTTGGCGCCATCGCTTACCGCACAATCGATGAGACTGCCGGGAGCATCTGCATACATATAAACGATATCTACCCTGGGGATCTTACTATCTGATTTGACGGAAAAAGGGGAACCGACATTTACTTCCCGCATGGAAGTTGAATAATATTCTACCTTGCCATCATAGACCTGTCCGAGGGCACCTGTATTCGGTGAAGCAAATGCATTCAGCTTGGTGGTACTGATTTTTACCACATCCCGGCCGTCAAAAATCCCTTCGTTAAAACAGACCAGCACGCCCCTCCCTTTGCTGGAAGCATTGGCGGCCACGGTCACCGCATCATATAAATTCTTCGGTCCGTCGGCGCTGATGCCGGTCGCCGGCCTCATGGAGCCTGTAATGACAACCGCATTTTTATAATGAACGGTGAGGTCGAGAAAATACGAGGTTTCTTCCTGGGTATCTGTCCCGTGGGTAATGACAACGGCATCCGCTTCATCTTTTGCAAAAATCTCGTTGATGCGGACGGCCAGTTTTTGCCAGATTGCAATGGATATGTCCTGGCTCCCCACTGACGCAATCTGTTCCCCGGTAACCCGCGCAATTTTATGAATCTGGGGAACTGCACTCAGCAGTTCATCTATCGGCAATGCGCCGGCTTTATATCCTGCACGATCCGCCGCATTTCCGGCACCCGCGATGGTACCGCCGGTAGCGAGTATTTTTACCCTTGGCAGACTGGCATCCTGTGCAATCCCGTTTAAAGAGAATACTCCCAGCAGGATGACTAATATAAACTGTTTCATATTTAAAATTTTAATTTAGACGGCTCCTAAAAAATATTTTCCTGTTTACTTATTGATGAATTTCGGATTGACCAGGTTTTCGATGGAAAAGATTTCATCCCATTTTTCCCGGGTAATCAGTTTTTTTTCTGTGACTGCGATGGTATGCACAGACTTGCCTGTTTTAAGGGCTTCCCGCGCAATTCCTGCAGAAGCTTCATATCCAATGATGGGGTTGAGCATGGTTACAATGCCGATGCTGTTCATCACCTGATTTTTGCAGACTTCTTCGTTGGCCGTGATGCCGTCAATGCATTTGCTCTGCAGCATATACAATGCTTTTGTCAGATAATCAAGCGAAGTAAAAATGGCAAACCCGATAACGGGCTCCATGACGTTGAGTTGCAATTGTCCTGCTTCTGCAGCCATGGTAATGGTAAGATCCATTCCGATTACATAGTAACAGGTTTGGTTAACCGCTTCCGGAATGACCGGGTTTACCTTGCCCGGCATAATAGAGGATCCGGGCTGCATGGCAGGCAGGTTGATTTCATTGAAACCCGCCCTCGGACCGGAGGAAAGCAGCCGGAGATCATTACAGATCTTTGAAAGCTTCACTGCCGAACGTTTCAGCGTACCGGAAATCTGGACATAGGCTCCTGTATCGGGAGTCGCTTCAATCAGGTCTGCGGCCAGGGTTACCGGCAAACCGGAAACGGTGGCCAGGTAACGGGTACACAATTCCGGGTATTTTTCAGGAGCATTAACACCTGTGCCGATCGCGGTGGCTCCCATATTGATTTCCAGCACCAGTTTCTGCGCTTCCCGCATGCGCAGTACGTCTTCGCCGATGGTGATGGCAAATGCATTGAATTCTTCACCCAGCGTCATGGGCACGGCATCCTGCAACTGGGTACGCCCCATTTTCAGCACACGCTTAAACGAGGCGGACTTGGCAGAAAATGCCTGTTGTACCGTTTGAAGCGCTTTTATAAAATTTTCAATCTTGAGATACAGTGCGATCCTGAATGCGGTCGGATAGGCATCATTGGTGGACTGGGAACAGTTGACATCATTATTCGGATGTAAATGCCCGTAAGCGCCCCTGGCATAACCCATGTGCTGGAGACCCAGGTTGGCGATCACTTCATTGGCATTCATATTGGTGCTGGTACCGGCACCGCCCTGTATCACATCGCTTACAAACTGGTCCAGGTATTTTCCTTCTATCAGCTGATTACATGCATAGATAATTGCCTCCATTTTATTTTGTTCCAGCACGCCCAGTTCATAATTTGCCATCGCGGCGGCTTTCTTTACATATCCAAAAGCTTTAATAAGCAACGGTTCGCTGGAAATCGGGATGCCGGTGATGTTGAAATTTTCTTTTGCCCTCATGGTTTGCACCCCGTACAGCAGTTCATCCGGAATTTCTTTTTCTCCGAGAAAATCATGTTCGATCCTTGGCTTACCCGTTCCGGATTTTTTCCCTGTTTCAGTTTGTATCGCGTTCATAATATCATTGTCTGAAAAAATAAATGGATTCTGATGATCACCTGCATCCAGGCGGAAAATTCCCATTGAAGCCCAAAGGATGCCCTTTGTAAGTTAGTTCCACGGATTAAGGTCCTCCCTGCAACCAATACCTTTACTGTTAAACCCACGTCATTTTACGGTTACCTGATTTTCAGAAAGGAAAGAATGGGCAACCTGGTCATGGGACGGAAATTTTCCGCATTTCAATCATCCTCTTTGGCCACCAAAGGGCTACCCACGCTGGTAGCCGGCGAACGGATGACTTCCAGGTTAAAAAAAACACTGTTGACCGTCGGATTTCCGGGTACGGCAGTGGGAATACAAAAACGGGTCTTATAATTACCTGCCGGCAGATCAAGCGGAAAGGAAACACTGTATCTGGACCCGGCTATATCGGACCGGTTCAACTGAATTCCGGTTTCAAATATTCTTTCATGAGAGCGGCCATCTGAAACCCACAGCTGGAGCGGAATTTTCCCCGTACCAGCAACAATCCAGGGGTAATAGGCAGGCCCATATACTGACAGGGATAATTCAACCGGGTTCAACTGGCCATTCACGCATGTTAATTTTTCGGGGGATCTTATATTAATTCCTGAAAAGGATGCATAGCCTGGCACCACCATGCCGCCCAATAAACCTTTTACCGTGGATACACTGTCCTTAAAATAAACAGGATCATAGCCGCCCAATACATAAATCTTCCGGTTTCGTAAAGAATCCTCATTGGGCCATAAGTTGTAATTATTCCGGCGGTACCTCGGGTTGTTCAATGAAAAAGAAGGATGGCCTGAATAAAACCAGTATTTGGAAGCATATTGATACGAGTTAATAAAAATCACCGGCATACCATCCGCCTTTTTCTCTATGGCTGATACCCAGCGGTGATTACCGTGGACTTCTTCCAATACCAGTCCGCGAAAAACCGGAACATCCAGGATCAGATACACCCGAAGTAAAAAAACCACGGCCAGGGTAGCTGGAACCAGGCGGTACAGCCATTGCCTGGCCTTCTGCTTTTCAGTCAGATAATGATGACTGAGGATGATGATAGGTATCAGGGCGGCTACCGTCCAGTTGATTTCCACCCGGCTCCTGAAGGAACTCAGCAGAAAAAAAACATAAAACCCGGTCATATTTAATTTAAGGGCTCTTTCAAAATAATCTTCCGTGCGTTGTTTAAAGGCGGCCCATATCAAAATGATTCCTGCAAAAGGACCTGCCAGCAAGAGCTGCCCCAGTAAATAATCCGTGGTATAGTTGAGTTGATAGTGACTGGCATTAAACCGTTCCAGCAATTGGTACTGTACGGACACAAATCCGTGACGGTACTGCCAGATCAGCTGGGGTGCAAAAGCCAGCCAGGCAATTCCCGCGGTTATATAGGTCTGATATTTTTTTAACAGTTTCGGATTGGATGCGAGTGTAAATAAAACAACCAGCACACCATGATATTTGCTGTAGAGCATGCCGGCTATAACCAGCCCCAGTAAAACGGAATGAACCAGGTTCATTTTCCGGAGGAAGTTCCTGTACAGCAAAAAAAACAGGGAAGTAAAAAATAGCAGGGGAACATCCGGTGAGGAAATAAAACCGCCTATCTGGAGCAGGGCCATGGAAGCACAGATCCCATAAAACAACCGGTCGTTTTTACGAACGAGCAGCTGCTGTATGATATATAATGTCAGCGTACTGGCCATCACAACGAGCAGGCGCACGCCCAACTCACTCCTGAATAAGAAATAACCGGCCCGGATAAAAAAAGCGATCATGGGGGGATGATCAAAATAACCCCAGGCCGGGTACCTGGAATAAACCCAGTAATAGGCTTCATCATCAAAAAGCTGCGTGAGACCTGCCTGAAAAAAATTTAATAGAAACCAGCCGCCAAAGAATAGAATCCTGTGATGTTTAGTGATAAACGGCTTTATGTTAAGAGCAAGCAACATCCGCATTTACTTTTTACAAGTAAATAATTTTAGGTTGCCAGAGAATCACAATTTAATTCATTTAAGGGAGATCCTTCGCCGGCTCTCCCCATTTGACAGTTAAATAGGGCCCTGTCCCGGGACCACCAAAGGCAGTACAGGGAGGGTTGTGCATTTCAGGTTAATTACAATCAGTTCCCATTATGACTTCCATCAATAAGAACCCTGCCTGCACCTGTTATATTTATCGGATGATACTGGTACAACTTGCCATCGTACTGATCTGCATATTCATCGGGGCCCGGATGTCCGGTATTGGCCTCGGCGTTATGGGTATGATCGGGTCTGCTGCTATTGATTTTTATATTCAAAATGCAGCCGGCAGATCCTCCGCTTGAAGTGATGCTGATCATTTTAAGCGTAGTCACAGCCGCTGCGGCGCTTCAGGCCGCCGGTGGCATGGATTACCTGGTGAATATCGCGGGCAGGTTGCTTCGCAGCCAGCCTGGAAAAATCACCATCCTGGGTCCGTTGGTGACTTATTTCTTTACGTTGTTTGCCGGAACGGCACATATCTCCTATTCTATCATGCCCATCATCGCCGAAGTGGCCATCAAAAAACGGATCCGGCCCGAACGAGCGCTGAGCATGAGTGTAACAGCTGCGCACATGGGTATTACGGCCAGCCCGGTTTCGGCCGCGACAGCCGCTTTACTGACCGTTTTGGCGCCAGGTGGCGTAAAGCTGGCTACATACTCATGGTATGTATTCCCTCCACGCTGATCGGTGTGCTGATTGGCATTTTGTTCGTATTAAAAAGAGGAAAAGAACTCAGCGAGGACCCGGAGTTCCTGGAACGCATGAAGGATCCTGCTTTTGCGAAAAATCTGGACCAGGGAGAAAATCAGAATACATCAACCGCACTTAATCCCGGAGCCACTAAGTCGGTCGTCATTTTCGCACTGGCCGTATTAGGCGTTGTACTGGTGGGTTCTTTCCCTTCCTTACTTCCTGAATTCTCAGGAAAGGAAGGATTCATGCCCGGTTTCGCGGTCAATGCTGCCGGCCAGTTGCAGGTGCCCTCCATGATCATGATGATTATGCTTGCTGCTGCCGGATTGATCATACTCCTGGCAAAGACAACAGCCGCCCAGGTAACCAAGGCAAGCCTGTTTGCATCAGCCGGACAGGCCACCATTGCGGTGTTCGGCGTTGTCTGGATGAGCAGCACCTTTATGAATCATAATGCCGTGCTGATTGAAAACACGCTGGGCAAACTGGTTACCGCCTATCCCTGGTTGTTTGCCGTTGCCCTGTTTGCGCTGAGTATTTTACTTATTCAGCCAGGCTGCAACAACCAAGGCCCTGATGCCCCTTGGCTTATCCCTTGGATTATCACCGGCCTACCTGATCGGAATTTTCCCGGCTACGAATGGTCATTTTTTTATACCGGGATATCCCACATTGCTTACGGCCATTCAATTTGACCGAACAGGCACCACACGTATCGGCAAGTACGTACTGAATCATAGCTTCATGTTACCCGGCATTATTACAGCAGCCTCTGCTGTTATTGCCGGCTTGATTTTAAAGTCAGTTTTATTATAAACTATAAGTATATGAAAAAAATCAGAACAGTATTCATAACAGCTATTGCCCTGCTTTCCGGATGGGGCGGTATTGCACAGACCAGGACCGAAAAAGACTTACTGGGTGAAAAACAGATACCCGCCAATGCCTATTATGGTGTGCAGACAGCCAGGGCACTGGAGAACTTCCAGGTGAGCGGCATGAAAACAAATTTTTTTCCTGATTATGTGCGGGCTTATGCCATGGTAAAACTGGCAGCCGCCCGGGCCAATGCGGAAACAGGCCGTCTGAGTAAGGAAAAACTGGATGCCATTGAAAAAGCCTGTAATGCGGTGATTGATGGAAAATACCATGACCAGTTTCTGGTTGATCTGTACCAGGGCGGCGCGGGAACTTCAGCCAATATGAATGCCAATGAAGTGTTGGCCAATATTGCCCTGGAAATGAGCGGTCATAAAAAAGGCGAATATCAATACATCGAACCGCACGATGATCTGAATATGGGCCAGTCTACCAATGATGTGTATCCGACAGCCATTAAGGTTGCCTTCTTGCTGCATAATAATAAACTGGTCAAAGAAGCTGAAGTGCTTTCAGCATCCTTCCATAAAAAAGGCGATGAGTTTAATAACCTGTTGAAAATGGGTCGCACGGAAGGACAGGATGCCGTACCCATGACCCTCGGGCAGGAGTTTCATGCATTTGGCAACCAGCTCGATGCCGAGATAGCATGCGCTTCGCGAAAATCTGAATCATTTCTTGTGTGAACAAAATATGGGTGCAACGGCCATCGGAACCGGCATAACCGCTACCCCGGGTTATGCGGAAAAATGTGCGGTTCAGCTGGCGAAGATCACCGGGTTTCCAATCGTCATGAGTAAGGACCTGATTGCTGCGACCAGCAGCCAGCAGGGGTTTGTAATCTATTCATCCGCATTGAAAAGTTTTGCGATCGCCTTATCCAAAATCAGCAGCGACCTGATCTTTTTAGCCTCCGGTCCGCGCACCGGTATTTTTGAAATCAATCTTCCCGCCTTGCAGCCAGGCTCTTCCATCATGCCCGGGAAAGGTTAATCCGGTCATGCCTGAACTGATGAATGAAATATGTTTCAAAGTAATCGGAAATGATCTGACGGTCACATTGGCTGCCCACTCCGGCCTGCTGCAGCTGAATGCCTATGAACCTGTGGAAGCCATCGCGATGATGGAATCACAGGGACTTGCTTTATAAATCCCTGCCTCTTTTCCGCAGGCAATGTATTGATGGGATTACAGCCAACGAGGATGTACTTAAACATTATATAGACCGTAGTGTGGGAATTGTTACGGCATTGAACCCAGTGCTTGGTTATGAAAAAACCACTGAACTGGCCAAGGAAGCACTTCAAACCGGAAAAGGAATCCTTGAACTGATCCGCGAACAGCATCTGCTTACCGAAGACCAGATTAAGAAACTACTGGATCCGGCAACCATGACAGGACAGAAATAATATTTCCCGGTTTTACACGGGTATTCACGCACGAGGGGGATGAAACAGCCGGTTGATCAGAATCACATGAAAGGCTGACTGTTGTCATGCCCTTCCTTTTCGATACCGGATAATTTTAACGACCGGTTAACCTTGTGCCATTTATCATTAAACCTTTTTGTATGAAAATCAGACTGCTGTTCATCATGGCTGCGTTAGTCAGTATGATTACGTCGAAAGCGCAGGATTCCATAAAAGTCAGAAGCCTGGAAGTCTATGGATTTGTGATGACCGATTTCGGTTACAATTTCAATCAGATCAATCCGGCCTGGTTCGATGCCATGCGGGTAACCAAACTGCCGGTTTCAAAAAATCAGTACGGCACAGACGGGAATGTATATTTCAGCGTACGTCAGACCAAATTCGGTGTAAAGGGTTATCTACCCACACCCGCAGGGGAAATGACAACCGTTTTTGATTTTGACCTCTTTGGTGTGGGCGTGGATGAAGGACAAACCACGATGCGCCTGCGGAATGCGTACGGAGAAATCGGCCGGGTGCTTGTCGGACAGGCTAACACGCCGTTCATGGATGGGGATGTATTTCCAAATACACTTGAATACTGGGGACCGACGGGCATGGTCTTCTTCCGTAATATGCAGGTCCGGTATGCAGCCATGCGGGGTAAAAATGAATTGTTCATTGCGCTGGAACGCCCCGGCGCCAGTGCCGATGCGGGACCCTATGCCGGAAGGATCGAACTGGACAGTGTAGCCTCCCAGTTTCCCCTGCCCGATTTATCCGCACATTTTAAAAAGTCAGGCAACTGGGGACATGTACAACTGGCCGGTATGCTGCGTTCCATCAAATGGAAAGACCTCAATACCTCCGGGATCTATGATATCAGCGGCAGTGTGGTGGGCTGGGGCCTTCACCTGAGTACCGTACTGAATCTTACCAAGTCGGATGTTTTCAGGGGTTCTGTTGTTTACGGCGAGGGCGTGGAAAACTATATGAACGATGCACCCGTTGACGTGGGCGTTGAGAGCAATCCCGGAAATGCACGTACACCCATTAAGGGTAAGGCACTACCCGTTACCGGTATTGTTGCTTTCCTGGATCATAACTGGACACCCAGCCTAAGCACCTCCATTGGTTATTCAAGTACCCATATCAGCAATACCGATTTAGCAAAAGGTACGGCCTACAAAGACGGACAATATGCGATCATCAACCTGCTCGCCACTCCCTTCAAAAATTTTTTGGCCGGCGCCGAACTGGAATATGGCAGCCGCAAAAATTTTGACGGCAGTTATACCGCGAATGATATCAATCTGCATTTCTCCTTCAAATATAATTTCTCCCAGGTTTTTTACCGGGATAAAAACTAATAACCAGGCAGTAGCATCTTAATTAATTAATTCGAAAATGATTCTCCCAAAATAAAAAATCATGAAACCACGAATCAACTTTATGTCATGCCGTATGGCTATTCCAATGCTGGTGCTGGCTGTATGCTGCATCCAGCCGGTGAATGCACAGAAAAAATCAGCTACAACGGGCGATAATTCTTTGTCCAAAGAAAAAATAGAAGCGGCCCTTTCAGAAGCATATAATCTTTTTAAAAATGATAAGGAAGGGAAAAATGCCGATTATATTAAAGAACTAGCGAATGTGGATCCCGATATTTTCGGTATCGCACTCATCACCGCCGACGGAAAAGTATATACTATGGGAGATGTCAGTTCCATGGTTTCCATCCAGAGTGTATCGAAAGTATTTACCATGGCAAAAGTGATAGAAGAACAGGGACACCAGGCCGTGCAGGATAAAATCGGTGTGGATGCCACGGGCATGCGGTTTAATTCCATCGTCGCGGTCGAACTTCAGAAAGGAAAAGAAATCAATCCCCTGGTCAACCCGGGCGCCATTGCCTCCAGCAGCCTGATCAGCGGGCAGGACTCGGTTGCCAAATGGAAAAACATCCTGGACATACAAAGCGCATTTGCCGGGCGTCCGCTGACTGTTAACTGGCCCGTCTATGTGAGTGAAGCCGGCGATAATTTACGCAACCAGGCCATCGCACATTTATTATTCGCCTATAACCGGATGTATTTCGATCCGGTCCAATCCACCGATCTCTATACCAAGCAATGCGCGATCAATGTCAATGCCAAAGACCTGGCCACCATGGCAGCAACGCTTGCGAACGGAGGTGTGAACCCGGTTACCAAAATGAAAGTGGTATCTCCGGTAACCGTCATGTACACCCTGCCGGTGATGGCCACTGCCGGTTTGTACGATGACTCCGGCATCTGGTTTTATAATTCCGGTCTTCCCGCCAAAAGTGGTGTCGGCGGTGGGTTGCTGGCTGTCTGTCCGGGTAAATTCGGCATTGCCGTGGTATCCCCGCCCCTTGACGCAGCAGGCAACAGCGTGAAAGCGCAAAAATCCATCCGCTATATCGTTGAAAAGCTCCAGGTGAATCCTTACTTCATTCAGCCAAAATAATCCGGCTGTCTTGAAAAGACAAAAACATCAAAAGAACAAATCGCATGAGGAATCTGAAAATGCGCAATCTGACAGCAATAATATGTTCTTCAGTGTTATTGTTGTTTAGCGTGAAATCATCTGCACAAGTACAAAATGCAGATTGGATGTATCCGGATACCAGTCGTTATACAAACACTATTTCCGGCGAGTTTACACCTGCTAAAGGCTTCGATCTTGTCAAAACCAAGCTGGCCAGCCTGAACCTGAGCGTTTATGCGATGGTCCGGTACCTTGACCAGACACCGGGCAATCAAACCTGGCAGGATCATCTCGGAAATACACAATCCTTCACCGGAAGAAATGATATCGCCTGGCATCGGACCATGCTTTGGTTTTCAGGATTTGCCCTGACACCGAAACTGACCTATACAGCTACAGTCTGGACCATATTTTCAACCCAGCAGACCCTGGTGTATGGAAACCTGCAATATAAATTCGATGAACATTTCAGGCTGGGCGTAGGTGTGGCTCCGAATCTTGCGATCCGGTCCATGCAGGGGCCATTCCCCTTTTATTTGTCGACCGACCGGACCATGGGTGAGGAATCTCTGCGTCCCGGTTTCACCAACGGGGCATTTCTGACGGGTGAGATTATCCCCCGCCTCTATTATAATATCATGCTCGGTAACAACCTCAGTACACTGGGCATTAAATCTGCGAAGGATACCCGGGACCTGACGAAAAGCTTTACGCTGATGATGATGCCAACGACCGGGGAATTCGGTCCCCGTGGAGGCCAGGGCGATTTTGAGTATCATACTAAAACCGCCACCCGTTTCGGGATTAGTTTTACCCATGCCCGTGAAAACCGGTTCACCGATTCAGCCGTCAGCGGGCCTGATGAAACACAGGTCAGGAATACCGATGGGATTCTCTTCTTCCAGACCGGCGCTCTGGCTCCCGGAGTGACTGTCATAGAAGCTAATTACGATATGGGTTCTATAGACCTGGGGATGAAATACATGGGCTTTGGCATTGATGTGGAATTATTTGGCAGAAAGTTATCCAGGTTTGATGTGACCGGGCCCGTGCCCATCAGCGTAATCAACGATTACGGATATGCTTTGCAGTTATCCAAGATGGTGATTCCCCGGGTTCTGATGGTTTACGGAATCAACAGCTATTTCTGGGACCAGTGGGGAAGACGCCCCTGGGAAGCAGGCGGCGGTGTAAATGTATATCCGATGAAAAGCAGGAGCTGGCGTCTTAATCTGCAGGTAGATTATATCTACAAATGTTCTGCGGGAGGAACATTTGGATTGTATACAGCAGGTCAGACAGGAACGACCCTCACCTTAGGGGCGGATATTCTGCTTTGACCTGGGAGATTCGCTAAATAAACACGAATCTTTCAATGGTTACCTTTTTTATAAAGGACTGGTACATGTAAGATTCAAAATAAATGACATGAAAAATCCAACCGGAACAAAGAAAAGTTCTCCAGGAATACGGTCTGATTTATGCTGCCTGTTACTCTTCTTTCTATTCTCCCTGGTCAAAGCGGATGGGCAGCGCGCAATCGCATCAGATACCTCCCTGTTTTATGACTCGCATTTTCACCTGACCAACTATATCCAGGAAGGTGTGACGATCCAAAGCTTCCTGCACACCATGGGCACTAAAGTAGGTCGTTCCACTTTATTCGGCATTCCCCTGCAACAGCAATGGGACTATGGAAACAGCGGTGATTTTGCACCCACCTATTACCTGGCCAGCGATGCACCCCTGTATTATTATTCATTTACGGACGCCTATATCGCGATGGCATATAAATCCCTGACGAAAACGGAACAGCAACGCTTTGATCCTATGATTACCGGATTCAATCCCACGGATATGTATGCGGCGGATCATATCAAAAGGGTGCTGAAAACATTTCCGGGTGTATTCAGCGGCATCGGCGAGTTTTCCATACACAAGGAATTTGTTTCGTCTAAGATTTCCGGTCAAACGGCATCGCTGACCAACCCGGCGCTGGACCGGATCCTGGATTTCGCAGGAGAAACAGGTCTTGTGGTGCTCATACATAATGATGTCAATATGCCCTATCCGAAAGACGGACAGGAACCCTATATATTAAAACAGCTGGGGGCACTTTTCAGACGTCATCCCAAAACAACGATCATCTGGGCGCATATCGGACTGGGCCGCGTGGTACAGCCCGTACAGGATCAGCTTCGGATTATTGACAGGGCCCTTTCCGATTCAACACTCAATCATGTCAGCATCGATATTTCCTGGAATGAAGTGGCCAAATATATAGTGGCTACACCTCAATCCGTCAAAGCCACAGCTGCATTGATCAACAAATTTCCAGACCGCTTTTTATTCGGAACTGACGAAGTAGCGCCCGAAAACCAGGAAAAATATCTTAAAATTTATTACCAGTATGCACCCCTCTTTGCCCAGTTAACGCCGGAGGCAAAGCAGAAACTGCTGAAAGGCAATTACGAAAAGCTATTTGATGCTGCACGGCTCAAAGTGAGGGCATGGGAAAAAGAACACGCCAGTCAACCGGATCCAGTACCCGCTCCCACGCCGGTATCGGGACCTGATCCACAGTAAGAAAAGGTTGCTGTTCCTTACCAACTGAACAGCACCATCGTCTCTATATTGATTATGATATACATGGAATATCCCGTTCCATGCAAGTTCCAAAACATAACCACCACACTATATTGCGCACTGTTTAAGATTCCGCTGTAAACGGAAGAGATACTATTTTTCGTAATTTAACTGCCCCATATGAAAAAATACCTTTTGCGTATCAGTCTGCCGTTAACGCTGGCTTTATTTGCATTTTTCCCATTATTCAGTCAGACAGAAGTCGAGCCCTGGGGCAATATTACCGGGATCCGGATCGACGGACAATTATTGAAGTTCGAAACCCAAATCAACCTGGTACAAAAAGACGGGTCCCGGATTCTTACTACCGGCAAAGAAAGACAGCGGCCTAAGTATTCAAGAAAGGGGAATACACAAATCATATCATCAAATCTTGACAGCCTTTATTTTACACAGACAGTATCAGACAAGGGGAACGGAGGAGCTGAAGTAAATATAGCACTGGCGGCCCGCGCGGATATATCTGCGGAAGGCATTTACTACAGTTTCCTGCTTCCTATGGAAGATTATTCGAATGGAAGCATTCAGCTTGATCATTTAAAAGCGGTTCATTTTTCAGCGCCCCCGGCTGTATTGCTTACATACCTTGAAAATCCGGCTAAATCCATTCAGTTTATCTGCAAAAACCGTCAGCTAAAATTAAATTTCCGGGAAGCAACTCACATAGTCATAAAAAATACTTCTGGCAAAAATGATACATTCATCCGGGTATGGGTCCCTTTGCATACAGGAGATTTGAAAAACAAACAAACCTTAGTTAAAAGCTTCACCATACATACATCCGGGCTTATTGATAGAAAACCGGTTAGGCTTACATTAAATTCGGCCATTACAGGGCGGCCTTTTGAAGGACTCGGTGGAAATTTCCGATTGCAAAACACTGAAGTTGACCCGGAGGTCATTGATTATTGCCTCAAAAATTTACGTGTGGCCTGGGGACGTGTGGAAATGCCCTGGCGCCTCTGGCAGCCGGTTATCAACAGCAATCCCATAGCAGAAGCAAAAGCCGGCAGACTGAATTCCCATGTGCAGCAGTCAATGGAAATGGCACAAAAGTTATATAAAATGGGTATGCCTGTAATACTTACCGCATGGGCGCCCCCGGCATGGGCAATCACCGGTACTCCAAAATTCAAACCCGGGCCGGACGGCGTGTGGGGTAATCCGTTAGATCATTCAAAAACAAACGAAATATATAAATCCATTGCAGACTATATAGCATATCTGAAAGATGCATACGGAGTGGAGATTGCTGATTTTTCATTCAATGAATCGGATCTCGGCATCAATATCCGTCAAACAGGAGAAGAACATGCTGAACTCATTAAAGGACTGGGCGCCTATTTTGTCTCCAGGGGTTTACGGACGAAAATTTTACTGGGTGATAATTCGGATGCAACCACTTACTCATTTATCGAACCCGCCATGAGGGATACAGCCACGCACCCATTTATCGGAGCTGTTTCCTTTCACTCCTGGCGTGGCTGGGATTCCCTGACCCTGCAGCAATGGGCGGATGCCGCTACTGCATTGCGTCTTCCCCTGTTGGTTGCAGAAGGAAGCATTGATGCGGCTGCCTGGGAGTATCCCGCCATTTTCGAAGAGCCGGCGTATGCTTTAAAGGAAATCAATCTTTATATCCGGCTATTGGCTATTTGTCAGCCGGAATCCATTCTCCAATGGCAGCTCACCTCCGATTATTCGCTCCTTGCGGGCGGTGGTATTTATGGGGATCGCAGTCCGCTTCGTCCTACACAACGGTTCTGGAATCTCAAACAACTGGCTTCGGTGCCGAAAGGTTTACAAGCCATGCCCATCCGGTCGGGTACGGCTGATGTGACCTGTGCAGCGCTGGGCGATCATGATAAAGGGGTTTATTCCATCCAGCTGGTGAACAACGGGGCCGCCCGGCAGGTGTATCTGTCGGGGCTGCCCAAAAAACTGAAGTCCCTGCGGGTAATCTTTACAGACAAAACGCATGCAATGGAGGCAGGAAAACCCATACCAGTCATCAACGGCAAGGCAGATTTCTTACTGCATGCTACCAGTTACACCACATTAGCGAGTACCTGATTTCCAAAAACCATATGCTGATAAGATAAAACCCAGACAGTCATTTAGTTTGCTTTAATATTTAAAGGAAACCGCTTCAATTGTTTGTTTGCCTCTCATAAATTGTCAGCCTTTTTCACCGTTCCATTCATTTTAGTTTCAGACATAATAATACCGCTCCGGTTGTCTGAACCATTCTTCGTTCCGATAAATGAGCCGTTGGCATAAAATCCATCATTTCCATTCATCTATTTAAATGGTTGTTCAGCGATTGAATTCTTTCCGGGTATTTCTATCATTTAGTTTTGAAAGAGCAATAAACAAACGGTCATTGCGGGCTTTTAGATCCTTTCAACTGATAAAAATAACCATATGCGATCCCTACATCCTTTTTTACTTTTCAGCATCCTGGTTTTGTTCACAAAATGCTCCGGACAAACAAACAATGCAGTCGAAGCCCAGAAATTAGCCAACCAGATCAGGGAAAAAACAGATGTTCCGGGAGAAGCTCCCGGTGCCAACCTCTATATGAAAGCCATGATTGACGGAAAGCAATGGACGGCCGACAAACTGCTCCCGGATAACAGCAGGGGCAGCAATGATTATCGTGTTACGGGGTCCGCCAATGGCACCACCATTGGTTTCAACGTTTATATTCCGCATATTAAAGTAGGAGATATTGCAAAATTCGGTGAAAACAATGCAGCGGATTTCATAACAGATGATGAAAATAGTTTTTATGGCGGCAGAACAGGAAAATTCGTGGTAACCAAACTGGATGATCAGGGATTTGAGGGCACATTTAATTTCACCGCATCCACTTCCTCCTCGGCAAAAAAATATGAAGTGACGGAAGGTGTACTGAGGTTTCCATGGGCAAAAAGGCAATAACACGATAAGTGAGCATAGGATCAGCTAACCCTGACCGCATAAATGAATTCATTTGGCTGAATGGCATTGTTACGAAAAGACAAATCCGAATCCAGGAATTCTTTCTGATTGAACCACTTTTTTTTACGGTAAAATAACCATCCGTAGGGCTGATCAGCAGATTCTAAATAATGAATGGGATGTTGCACATTTTTATCATTGTAATCATTGATAAAAATAAAAAACAACTGTCCCAGAGTCATATTCAACGGTGCTTTTGCGGTGAAATTGGTTTGTGTTGTATCCTGCGGATTTTTACTGAATACAAACTGGACCACTTCTATCTGTGAGAGATCAATCATGTCCAGGTCGGGCATTTCCTCGTTCAGCGGGTAATACCAGGTTTTGAAAGTGGGTGAAGGAATCTGAAAAAAGACCCGGAAGACCTGCCAGCAAAGGTAGGGAACCATAAAAGGCAGGATATAGGTCAGGAAACGGTAATCCAGGCTCATGAAATGATAGGCAACCGCAGCTGCTATCGTTCCGGCCAGCATGATTAAAATCGTAATCCCCAAACCCTTCCCGAAATCGTCCCGGGAAATTTGTGGAATGAATCGGTATAATAAAAAAACGTATACAATACCTAAAATCAAAACCAATGCCTGCGCAAAATAAAAATAGGTGTCGGCCCCGCCAGGATCCACCCATTGAAGCAAACCGGTGAGACCCAAAAACATCACGAAAATGAAAGCATATAAAAAAGGCTTCCTGCCATATTTTTTAACTAACCCTTTATCAGCCATATATGCTTGAAATTGAATTGAGTAGGATGTAATTTATAAAAAACCTCTTAATCGTCACAAACAAATATATTCTGATCCGGATAACAAATCATAAATCACATAAACAACCTAAAATGAACATTAAAACCCCGAGTTTCCTGTGTATCCTGCTATTGTCAGCACTTGTAAATCAGGCACAAACAGAAACAAGCGATTCAAAATTTTACATTAAAGCATATAGTGGATATGGACTGATACAACCCGGCTCCTACAAACTGGTTTCCACTGATAACAGCACACAAGGCAATATTACCGGAAATACATCGCTGAGCAAACAGGGTCTTGGAAGCGGCATACGCTTCGGTGGCGGAGTCGGCGTCATCGCCAGTGATTTTCTGAACATCGGTGCGGATGTGGAATACCTTTCAGGTACCACCCTGAACAGCCAGTCTAATTATGTATCCACGACCGGGTATAATTCCTTTATAAATACTTCGATCAGTTACACTTCCCTTTCCATCACCCCGCACGTGATTTTTAAAGCCCTTTCAAAACCTGATTATCTCATATATAATAAGCTGGGTATCCTCCTGAATTTACCGATGGACCTGAAGAAAACCCAATATGATTCCTCATTCAATACGATGGTAGGATCCACGTATATTTCCAATATAAGCGGGACCTATAAAATAGGACTTACCATGGGTTTGAATGTGGCCCTGGGAGTTCAGTTCAGGCTAACAGACCAGTTAAGAGGATATGGAGAAATATTTGGAAACTACCTGGTCCTTTCGCCTACAAATTATGATGAGACAAACGCAGTAGTAAATAATGGAACAGCTGCCACCTATGATACACATGCCACCTATATAAAGAGCGGGCAGACATCATCCACCACGAACGGCAATACATTAACCTATACCACTTCTGTAGCCGGGAATACTTTTAACATGAATTCCATCGGAATCAATATCGGTATCGCATACAGATTTTAACCATGCAGCATAGCTTTTACAAATTACCGCTTCGGCTGGATCAGATTATCCAGAAAAAGAAACAGGCCAACTGTTCGCTAACACATTCTATTGCACAAAATCTCCACCTCCTCATATCTACTTACCGCGGAGAAGCGGCTTATTCAGATGAATTTGGCTGCAGTTTATGGGATGAGGAATTTAATATCCAACTGAATTTCAATTGGAAGGAAACACTAACCGACTCCCTGAAGCAGGCGATCAGCAAATTTGAAAAAAGATTACAACTGCAGGATATAAAAGTTTTGATGCAGGAACAGAATGAATTACTTAAAGAAGGAAATCTCAGGGTAAGAAAATGTTTACATATCGAGATCAAAGGACTTATAAGAAAAACGAATGAGCCCTTCCATTTCAGGGACAACGTATTTATTTCTCCCCTGGCCCAGAAATAATTATTAAAAATAAACTGAATAAAACCGGCCGGTAAACCTGCAGTCTATGGGACCAGAAAATAAAACTGAAAGAAGAACAGCCATCAATAAATTCATCGGATTTTACTCTTTTTCACTGCTCGCGGTGATATTATCGGTTTATTTCCTGTTTAATACCCCTGCTGGTATTTTTAAAAATAAGATCCTCCTTTATAAAAGCACCGAAACTGAACAACTTCAGCTTTTAACCAGGATTGAGGGAATGAATACGAATCTGAAAAATATCATACGTACAGATGAACAATACCTGAGCAGTAATAACGAATATGAAAAAGGAACTTTACTGGGTAATCTGCAGGAATACCAGAAAAATATCAATGATGACCTGGTCAATCTAAAAAACGACAGCGCACTGTTTACATCCCCCGTTTCAAAAAAAGAATCCTACAATTATATTAGCGCTTTCAATGCAGTGGTGGCTTACAGGAATACGATAACAGCTCTTCAAAAATCGCTGGAAGGAAAAGGCGGGGATGCCTCAGAATTACTGAAAGTCAGGTCCCAACTGGACCTCTGTACCCAGCAACTTGAAATATGTAAAATGCTGGCTTCAAAGCCGGCAGCAGCGACCCCGGCTGCACCCGGTGGCGGCGGTGGCAGTAATGCAAAGGAAGCCGAGTTGCAAAAAACGCTTGAGAAATGCCAGTCAGACCTGGCTGCCTGCCAAAAAGCAAAATCCGGAACGGTCGTCCCGGCTCCAGCAGAACCAGCAAACGTTTTTAACGAAAATAAAAAGTCGCTGGTATTATTTGAAGAAGGCCAGAACTTATATACCCTGGCTGAAAAAACAAAAAACCTGATTGAAAGAAGAGGTATTCTTTCAGCTGCCAGACAACTTTTGCAAAAAGCCGTTCCTTCTTATCCGGATAAGGATAAGATCAATAAATCAATCAACCAGATTGATACTGAATTAAAGAAATTATCCAATATGGGGTAATTCCCGCCTTCAGGTTTTGATTTTTATTAACGCTCTTAACCAAGAATGAAACCATGCCATTTCCAGAAGAAGTTAAAAAAGCGATAGCCATCGCGGGGTCCCTGGCTAAAGAATACCGCAATGAAACCTTTGGCTCATCCCATTTACTGATGGCCATCCTGCACAATGAAATCGGCCTTGCTTCCTGGCTTGCCTCTATTCAAAAAGATATCCATTTTATGCGCGAATGGGCAGAAATCCGAATGGAAAATTATCCGAAAACAAACAAGAGCCCGGAAAACCCTTCCGCGGATGCGGCAGTTGCCACCACCCTTGAACTGGCCGACCTGATTGCACTTCAATTAAACCATGACTTTACTGATGCGGCAAGCATTTTTATAGCCCTCTTAAAACCCGGTGTTGCCTTTACGACTGATCAGCTGAAAACATTTCCTGCAACACAGAAAGAAATTATGACCGCCGCGGTGGATGACAACGCATTTCAAAAAATCATCAAACCGGAATTAAATACCTATTCGGACAACGATAAAAAAGCAGTAAATGCGACTGCGAATGCTCTTTATAAATACTGTCTGGATAAAACCGCTCTGGCGGAAGACGATAACCTGGATCCCATTACTGGCCGCGACAAAGAACTGCGTATGCTGCTGGAAGTGCTTGGAAGAAGAACCAAACCCAATGTAATTATTGTCGGGGAACCCGGTGTCGGCAAAACGGCCCTGATAGATGGTTTCGCCCAGCTGATTGTTCAGGGGAAAGTTCCTACCCTCCTGCAAAATGCACGTCTCTTTGAACTGGACACCGGTGCGCTGGTGGCTGGCGCTTCCTATAAGGGCGAAGTGGAGGAACGCATAAAAAATATCATCCGTGAAATTAAGCAATACGAAAAAGCCATTCTCTTCATAGATGAAATTCATTCCTTACTGGATAGCAAGGGGGCTATCGGAACGGGCGTGGTTAACCTCCTGAAACCAGAACTGGCCAGGGGCGAATTAACACTCATCGGCGCTACCACCCATGAAGAGTACAGGAAATATATTGAGTCTGACGAAGCTTTCAGCAGACGGTTTGAATTGGTCCTTGTGGAAGAACCGGATATACCCGCCGCCGTAAATATGCTAAAACAAATTGTGGGTCTGTATGAAACACATCACGCGCTCAAAGTGGAGCCGGACGCACTTATGGAATCAGCCGTCATGGCCAAAAGATATTCCAAAGAACGAAGACTGCCGGATTCCGCGGTTGACCTGATGGACAGGACCATGGCTGCGATTAAAATGATGGGGGACACTTCTGTCAGGGAAATAAGCTCCATCAAAAGCCGGCTGGATATCATTTTAAATACACACGGGCATAACAAGGATAGTTTGATGACTGAGCTGAAATCCTGTCACAATGAACTAAAAGATAAGCTGAGCCCGATTCTGCTGAATAAACTGGATGAAGGCGATCAGCAGCAGGATCCGGATCTCGAAATTCCTGAAGCCTATTCAGAACATTTGCAATTACTACTCAGCAAATTATCCCGTTTTGCAGGTGAAAAAAAAGAGACGGTCACCAAACAGGATATTGCTGCTATCATCTCTTTTAAAACCGGAATACCGCTGGGAAAAATTCAAAGCAGGGAAAGAGACAAATTATTGGGTGTTGAAGATGTATTGAAAAAGAGGGTCGTCGGTCAGGACCATGCGATCAAGGCTGTATCGGAAGCCATTTTAGAGTCCAGGTCCGGATTGATCAAAGCAGGCCAGCCCATCGCCTCATTTTTTCTGCTGGGCCCAACCGGAACCGGGAAAACGGAACTTGCCAAGTCCCTCGCAGATTATCTTTTCAACGACGAATCCTATCTGATCCGGTTCGACATGTCTGAATTCAAAGAAGAACATTCCGCGGCCCTGTTATATGGTGCTCCCCCTGGTTATGTGGGTTATGAAGAAGGCGGTGTACTGGTAAACAAGATCCGGCAGAAACCTTATTCCGTGGTTTTGTTCGACGAGATTGAAAAAGCGCATCCCTCCGTGTTCGATATCTTCCTTCAGATCCTGGATGAAGGGAAACTGCACGACCGCCTGGGCAAAGAAGGTGATTTTTCAAATGCCATCATTCTGTTCACTTCAAATATTGGCAGTGAAATCATAGCCGAAAGATTTAATAAAAAACAGATTCCCTCAACAAACGAAATGATGGAAATTATGACAAAATATTTCAGGCCTGAATTTCTTGCCCGGTTAACTGAAATTGTCCCGTTTGCCCCCATATCAGAAGAAAATGTCGTTCGCATCTTTGATATTCATTTGAGAAGTCTAACAGATCCGTTGCATAAACAGGGGGTATCCCTGTCGATCAGCCCGGAGGCTAAAAAATTCCTTGCCCTGTCTGGTTTTACTCCAAAATACGGGGCCCGGCAAATAAAAGGAGTTATCCGGAATCAGCTACGCCGGCCTATTTCGCGTATGATCGTAGGAGGAAGCCTGACCAGGGGAAATAATCTGAAAATCACCCTGAAAGAGTCAGCCATCAGCGAGCTGGCATGGGATGTTGAATGATCACATTCATCTATTTAAATGGTTGTTAAGCGATATAATTATTTGCCGGTTCAGATAAGATTTATGTTTACTGCCGGCAATTCATTTAATCAATAACGGATTCAATTCAATCTGCTTTTAAGACAAACACATTCATCATTCTTAAACCCTTCCCATATGTTCAATTATGATATCGGTGGCCAGGAAAGAAAAATCGAAGTAAACGAAGGTATTTCCGACATACCGCAAAACAGGACCCTGTTAATAGAAAAGCTGACCGATGAAGCCCCTCTGTCTCCCCGGATTATTCCGGATCTGAAAAGTATTAATGATGTTTTCGGTTTTTTCAAACCAGTCAAAGAAGTTGAATTTGAAACAGCTGACGGCGCCGGCAGAACAGAACATCTACACTTTGAATCCCTGGGCAATTTTGGCAAACAAGGTATTACCCGACAAAGCACGTACCTGAATGAGTTGAGCCACCAGTGTGAAGACCTGCAGAAATTCGTAAAACAACTAAAGACCAATAAAATATTGAGAACCATGCTTGAAAACAAAGAAGCAAAATCAGCTTATTTGTCCTGTATTCAGTCGCTTATTAATGAAATGGCACAATCAGCTTAAACCTTTTAATATTTCCACATGGCAAACGAAGAAAAACAAATACAGGAAACCAGACCTGCAGCAAGGGAAACGATTAAGGCCCTACCGGTTGAACAAACAACCGCATCGCTGGTAAAATACGGCGGATTTGGAATCGTTGAAACCACGATTGACGGAGCACAAAATCTGAACCCAGAAAAAAAGGCCAGGAAAAAAATCTTTCTAACTGAAGACTCGAAAAAAGAAGAGCGGACTGCATTGAAGAAAAGACTGGAAAATATCATCGATCTGCTTTCCACTTCGGATTCAGTTGCTGAGCTCGTTGAAAATGCACAGACTAAAGCAGACAATGCCCAAACCCTGCTAAACAAAAATCTTAAAAATGCCCTGGATGCGACCAGGGACCTGGAACGCACCTACCGCTCAGTAAATAATTTCTACAAAAATACCGACCAGGATAAAGCCAAAGGCGTATATGTGATGAACGCCAGTATGGAACAACTGTCCGATTTGGACAACACCGTATTCATTGATGCAGTTTCGGAAGAACTTACTCAGAATTATGACCGCCTTGATTTGCGAGATAACTATTCTATCCTGGCCCTGCCCGGTTACCTGGGCTCCAAAAAAGCGGTGGACAAATGGGCGCGCATAGCACACAAGAATAAAGTGATGCTGGTAACTGACTTTGAACACCTGGACGGGGCGGATGATGTGCTGGACCTGTTCGAATCTGCCAATCTGACCGGCGGAGACGCTTATTTATCCAATGTGATGATGACCTGTAACTGGCTGGTCGGAAGAGGAAAACAACAGGATATCGGCGAAGAAGAAGATCTGTTTGTTCCACCGTCCACAGCGCTGGCCGGAAAAGTATACAGTACCCTGATGTCGCAGGTTGCTGCCGGCAGAAAACACGGCGCACTGAATGAAATTGACGGGGTAAAATTCCCACTGAAAAAAAGCGAAATAGCCCAACTGGAAAAACTGGGGCTGGTCCCCATGGTCAATGAATATGGAAAAGTGATGCCATTTTCTGCCAAAACATTATTTAACGGTGATAATATCGGACTGCAAACCTATTCAGTTGTGCGAGTATTTGACTACGTGATCAAGGTATTGATTGACTTCCTCAACCGTCGGGCTTTTGAAAATTTCAACGTAAATACCCGGATGGATCTTCAGAAACAGATCGTCAAATTCCTGGACAGCATCACAGGGCCTGGCAAACTGATAGAAAAGTTCAAAGTGATCCGGTTTGAACAGGATCCGAAACAGAAAGACAGGATCTTCCTGGATATTCACATGACACCTTATTTCCCTGCCAAAAACTTTATGATTAAACTGGATGGCCATAAAGGCGACGATCCGGATTCCGCAGAATGGCAGGCAGAATACGAACAGAACAAATAATTTAAATTTTTATGGCATTCAAGGTTGAACTGACAGTCGATAACACGGTATTCCCGGTCAAAGATTTCTATCTATCGGTTTTAAGGGAAACCACCCCAAAAGGACAGCCAAGCTCCAATCCATCTTGGACCCTGGATGTGACCATTGACGCTGTGAATGACACCACAATAACGGCGTGGATGATCGATCCAAGCAAACAGGTAGATGGAAACCTGACCATTTACCAATCAGACGGAGAGGGGAAAATGAAGACAATTGAATTCAAAAGCAGCAACTGTTTTGGGATGGTCGATCAGTTTATTCCGGAATTTTCTGAAACCAGTTGTTTCATGAGGATCTCCGGACCGGAAATCCATGTCGGAAACGTTAAACTGGCAACAGATGAATAACTGTTCATAACTACTGAAAAAAATAAATTTATGGCCTCAACAGTGAGTTTGGATTTGGATGGCAATACATTCCAGGTGCTCAAGTGCCTCTGCAAATGCGATCAGCAATTCGATCAGAACGGAAACCCGGCATCCGGTGTGGCCGGGGGAAAAATCAGCCTGCTGCTGGAAGGAAGCGCTGAAGATGACTTTGCCTCCTGGATGTGCGACCAACAACCTAAGGACGGCACGATTACTTTTTCCATAGATGACTCTTCATTCAAGAAAATTGAATTCAAAAATGGCTTCCTGGTAAAAATGCACGAAAGTTTTCATAGCGAGAATGTAGTCAAACTCAACCGGTGGGACCGGTTTACGGAATTTGATGATGTAGCTGAAAATTATATATACGAAGAAGTGCTGGATTATCAGCAACGTTCAGGAATCAGTTATATGGTACAATGTTCCATATCCGCAGAAAAAGTTACGATAGACGGGGTGGATCATGATAATCACTGGTAAAATCAGCTTTTAATATTATGGCTCAGCAGGTCAGGACAAAATTAGAATTGGAAAGTGGAAAAAAAATAGCCCGTTTCAAAGACCTTGTACTGATACAGGATTTGTTCCGTCACCACCGCTTCGAATTAACTGTACCATTTAATGAACTGGAAAATAAAGATGAGATCTTTTTCCGGAACTCGCATAAGGATGTCTGCGGGAAAACCATATCCATCTCCTTTGAATCAGGTGCTAAAAAAACCCAGTTTGATTTCCGGTTTAAGGGAATCATAACAGAAATTAAACTTTCGAATTTATCTGATTTTTCCAGTGTATTTATCATCAAAGGTTATGGTTCCACCATGTTACTGGAAGATTGTTCTCTGAGAAGGACATTCATAAAAAAAACCGTTCAACAGGTATTTGACACGGTGCTGAATGACTATCCGGGAAACGTGATCAAAAAAAAGCTGAACCCAAAAAATATAAATCCCATCCCCTACCTGGTACAATATGATGAAACAAATTTTGAATTTATCAGCCGCCTGGCGGCCGAATATGGCGAGTGGCTGTATTATAACGGACAGGAAATCGTATTGGGCAGCGCCGGTAACAGTAAGGAGGTTGATTTTATCATAGATGGTAACCAGTCCTTTGATATGTCTATCGGCCTGTTGCCTGCAAAGTTCAATATCACAGCCTATGATTATACGAAAGATCAGTCTTATAACAGCAAATCATCGGGACAGACTGTTGATGGCCTTGGGCAATTCAGCAAATTCGCGCTTGACGAATCCGAAAATTTATTCAGTCAGGAGGCACTGGTGATCGCAAATAAGCCGGTATATCATCAGAACGAGCTGGATGATCTGCTCAAATTCAGGCGCAGTGGAATTGCCAGCAACCTGGTTGTATTTCATGGCCGCGGTGAAAATCCCGACCTGACTGTAGGCAGCGTGATCCATGTAAGCGCAACCCGTCCGGAAAAGGGCGGTCGGGGAAACCAGGAGTCGGTCGGTAAATACAGGGTCATGGAGATTAAGCATACCGTCGATAACAATGGAAATTATTCGAATATTTTTAAAGCGCTTCCTGAAACTGCGAAATTTCCCCCGGTAAATCCATGGACAAGGCATCCAACGGGACAACCCGAACTGGCTATGGTTACAGACAATAACGATCCCGACAAGCTTAGTCGTGTAAAAGTTGCTTTTAAATGGCCGGGAAGCGACCACGATTCAGACTGGATTCGCGTGGGAAGTTTCTATACCGGGGGCGAAGACCGGAAGGGCATGCAGTTCATTCCCGAAAAAGAAGCACAGGTTATGGTGGGATATGAATTGGATAAGCCCGAATTACCTTTTATTATAACGAGCCTTTACCCCAAAAAAGACGGCATGCGTTCGCGGAAAGGGAATAATGATGAAAAACTATTTTATACGAAGTCCGGTAACCTGATCGAACTGATTGACAAACAAGGTGAAAATAAAATACAAATAACCAATGTAAACAATGCAGATACTTCGCTCGCCATTGAATTTCAAGATAACGGGGCCATCACTTTAAAAACAAATGGGAAGATACGCATCGAAGCCGGGGAAAATATCTCGGTGAGTGCAAAACAGAAGCTGACATTCGAAGCGCAGGAGATAGAATTAAAGTCGGAAAATAAAACAACGATAAGAGCCGCCTCCATTTCAATTGAAGCGGAGACCACGGCAGAGATTAAGGCTAATGCGGGCGTAAAAATAAGCAGTGCCAATACGGAAGTCAGCGGGGATGCCATGACGACAATCAAAGGCGGACTGGTCAAAATCAATTAAATAGTTTAACCTTAAAATAATACATTATGTCAACAGTCATGAACATGAAAGCAGATGGAAAGGATTTTGTTGTCAACACCATGAATATAAGTTTTTTCCGGAAGGCTTCCGATGATACGGCGCTTCCCACATCCAATATATTGGGTGGAACCGTGGATATGACCATGATCTTCGAAGCTGAAACGGACAGTGATACATTTTTTGCTTCCTGGTTTCAGGAGTCGGGCAAAAAACATTCTATAGATATCGATGTTCTGCACCTGGCCGGCACATCAGATAAATTTCTGACCGTGCAGATAACGGACGCCCAGTGCACAGTATATGCACTGTCACACAAATTAATCACAGACCTTAATTCTCCCGAAGAAAGTTCCATACTCGAAGTACAGCTTGTTTCACCCAGTATCACCATCGGGCAGGCAACGATTAAAGTAGGAGAATAAACTGAACATGGCCGGGTTAGTTAAGCCGGCATACTATAAATTTAAAAACGGCCACATCATTAAACAATAAATCTTACAACTATGGCTTCTTTTGCTGCTAAATTCAATCTGGATGGAAATGAATTTTCCGTTCTCAGTTGCACCTATTCATTTGGCCAGGGACTGGATTCCAAAGGCCAGCCTTCCACGGATGTCGTAGGAGGCACTATTTCACTGCAGATCGCTGCCTCGGACGACAGCAGTATCATTGGCTGGATGATTGATCCGGGCGGAAAGAAAAACGGGAGTATTGTATTTAAAAAAGCCGATGGAGACGGCACACTGAAAGAAGTGAAATTTGAAGAAGGATATTGTGTAGGATATTCAGAATCCTTTAACGCGAATTCCACCATGCCCATGACCATTACGCTGAATATCTCCGCTAAGAAAGTTTCCGTCGGCGATGCCTCGCATGAAAAACAGTGGAAATAAAAATCATTATTATATGATGAATTTTCAAATTACTAAAAATAATCAATATGGATTGGCAGAAAAAAACAACGGACTGGCAGGTCTGTTGCCTGGGTCAGATTGCCGGGGGCACAGGTGTGGCTGGCGGTTACTTCCTGTTTTGTTTTTATAGCGCGGATGCCGGAGGTTCAGCTTATTATAGTTTTTCTGGCGTAGGCATGGGTGTCGGGGGAAATATGTCAGGTTTCCTTAACCCGGAGGATTATGGCACTTTATCAGCACCCTGGTCAGGCATGTCCAATATACCCTGGGTATGCGGTGTCAACCCCTTTAACACCTATGATTTAAATGGAGCCACAGGCAGAATATCTACCCTGGGCGGAGGTGCTTTTATTGTAGGCTATAGTATAACCTATATATCAGCCAGTCCCTTTTCAAACCCGAATGATAATTATTTTTTTTCCCAGAGCGTCGGGGGGCTCAGTTATGGAGCCCCTGGCAGTGAGATCGGCGCGAGTGGTGAGGTTCTTAAAGGAGCCTGGACTTTTCTGAAAGAGGCTTCATTAAGGCCCTAAAACGTACCCGTATGGCAAACGATGAACTTACACAGAAATATTTTACCCGGGAACGGGTGCGAAACCGAATGCTTAAGAGAGCCTCAGAAATCTGGGGATTCCCGGAATCCGAAATGGACGATTTTGATCCGCTGGTGAATTTATTACTGGAAGCCTGTTCTGTTGAATTTGAAAAGATTGCCTGTGAAATCGGTAAAACGCAGAACCGTATGCTGGAACGCCTGGCCCGGCTATTATATCCCGGCATGATCGATGTAAATCCGGCATATGGTATCATCCGGGCAAGGTCATCAGAACCAATTACTGTATTAAACCGGGATGAACAGTTTATTTATAAACCTTCAGGCAACGACCGGAAAAGGGATCAACTTAAAACAGAACTATTTTTCTCCCCGGTAAATCAAACAAAAATTTTTGACGGGAATATATCATACCTCGCAACGGCGCGTGAATTATTCAGCATAACGGATGGATTTCAGAAAATGCATATATCGTCTTCATCAGGAAAACCGGTTAGCCTGCAGCATGCAGTCTGGATCGGACTGGATCTGAATGAGGAAATATATTCCGCGAATGAAATTTCCTTCTTTTTCAACTGGGCGAACCAGCCCGAAAGTAATAACTGGTATCCTCATCTCCAATATACGGAGTGGCTATTGGAATCCCATGTAGTTTCCAAACAGGCAGGCCTGCAAATGGCTGACCCCGATGCTGAGCCCGTCACTTATCTCGAGGGAGCATTTGATCCGATGCAAAATATTGAATCACATGTGAACGAGCTATTCGACCGGCATTTTATCCGCTTATCCGTTAAGGAAAGTTTTGACGACCTTAAAATCAAACGCCGGCTTTATCCCAGGGCTTTTGAACAGATTTTTGACGAAAAAGATCTGCAGGAATTAAAAGAACCTTTGCTCTGGATAGAAGTCCGTTTCCCGTCGGTGTTTACAGCGGAAGCACTGGATACTCTTATTATCAGCATGAATGCTTTTCCGGTAATTAACCGAAAGCTCAATAAACTGACATATAAGCTGGTTCAGAATTTAAATATTGTCCCCCTGGAAATGGAGGGCAGTTTTTTATCAATCAGAGAAATAACCAACAGTCATGGGCAATCTATTAAATTAGTACCGTTCGCCAAACCGGCAGGGCTTATGCCCGAAACCTATACCCTGCGTTTTGGTATCAATCGCTTTGATGAACGCAATTCCTATGAAACGCTCGTTAATCTCACTGAACTCATCCGGGAAGAAAGTTCCTTTTTTTCATCAATGGGTGAAGACTTCCTGATACATCATATCCGCGAATTAAATCAGGTACTTGCGCGAATTGAAGACAAAGTAAAAATGATGAATAAAAACCAGTCCCCATTCCCTTACCTGGCGGTCAAACCCAAGCAGCTGAATGGCAATATTATGGTTGAATTCTGGAGCTGCAACGGGGAACTCGCAAACAGAATCCCGCTGGGATCGAAACTGATTTCCTATAAAAGCAGCAATGTAAAAACAAATGAAATTTTTTTTATTACTTCCACTTATGGCGGGAGGGATAAATTTAATGATGCGGAAAAGATTGACCAGTACAGGAAATCACTGTTGTCCCATAACCGCGTAGTGACTTTGGAAGACCTCAAACTGTTTATACGCACTGATTTGGGAAGTATGGCTCGCTCCATAAGTTACAAAAAAATATATGTTATGGGCGACCGGCCCATGGAAGGTTTTATTCGTTGCATGCAAATTGAAATCACACCGGAACCCGGAAGTCTGGAACCGGCAGAATGGGATGAACGATTACGGAGTCTTACACTGAAACTGGAAAAACAGTCGGTTAATAATATTCCGTACCGGTTAAATCTGGCAGTCTCATGATCCCACAGGCAACATCCAACCACTTTTTTCAGGCCCTTCAATCAGATATTCGTCTTGAAGTGATCCTGGCAGATCTGCTATCGGAAAACCTGAATATGGACGATGTGATCATTGAAAGCGACAGCCTTTTCAAAAGAAATTATCATTACGATATAGAAAGCGTCGGAGAAACAGAACAGGGCACCGGTAAGAAGAAAAAACTTCGTATTGTTGTTAACAGGGAAGGAATTTATGACCAGCTTCCCGAAGATTTGTTTCACCAGGTTTCGGATACAAAATATGTAGCAGACAAGTATGAAGCCATACAGGAAATAAAAGAACAGCAGGAACTTGAGAAAAACAGCCGCCTTTTTTTCCAGCCGATTGAACAGGAATTTTACAACCAGCGCATAAAGCTGGAGTTAGAAGAACGGAAATTCCTTTTTGAAACCAATCATGTTTTACCCGGAGATATTTTTGATTATCTATGGGAGCTGCCGGAATTCCTGGATGACCTGCAGAAAAGCAAACTGGGTTTACTGATGCCGGTTATTAATAAATTAATTGGAAAAAAAGAAATCCTGCCATTTATTTTTGAAAGTATTACGCGAGATCCGGTAGAGATCCGGGAAACCGTTCCCGGAAAATTTAGCATCGTTGAAATGCCCGTACTGGGTAATATGCAATTGAGCCTGGACAGTACATTAGGAGGTATTGTAACAGGTTTGCAAGCTGCTTATACAATAATAATTTTCCTATCCGATACCGGAAAACTGCCTGATTATATGCCAGGCGGAAAAAAAATCATTATACACGAATTCCTTTGTGGTTTATTTATGCCTTTGGATTCGGAAATAGTTATTGAAACTGAATTCCCGGAAAAGTTCGCTTCGTTTCTAATTGAGAACGATACGTCTTTTCCTGGCAGACTAAATTATACAACCATTATTTAAAGCACGCATATATGCCTGAAGATATTAAACCCCTGCCTGTAAACTGGATTGATGGAATGAAAATCACCAGGAAGCATTTTGAGCAAACCGGTTATTATACGGAAGCATTAGCCAGGGATGTTGCAGCTTTGCATCTGAATGATTATAATTTTGGCATTTTACCCACGGAAGGCTCCCTGAAGCTATCTGTTTTTTGCGATTCCAATCAGATGATTCATACTGAAATGAAATCATGTAATGCAGTTACTCCGGATGGAAGCAGGATACAAATTGAATTAGAAGATAACCTGAAACACAGTATAAATTTTAAAGAAATTACAACAAAATACAATCTTCAGCTTTCGCAAATCCAGCAGCTATACCTGCTGCTAACCATTAATCCCTTTAAGCGCCTGCCTGTCGGAAAACCCATAATGGATGAAAACCCGCCCAGGCACCCATTTACAAAACCTGAAATCACCATCGACTGGTTGCCAGGCGAACAATTAAATACCGCCCAATTATCCGGCAGCCTGTTAATCGGTAAGGTGACCTATCAAAATGGTGAATTACAGTTTGACGCAGATTTTATACCGCCCTGTACTTCAATGAGCAGTTTACCTGTTTTAACTGACTGGTACGCTAAATTCCGGCTGTCATTAGATAACTGGGAAATATCCTGTTTAAAACTGGTTCAGAAAATAAATTCAAAAACACAAACCCAGCAGCCAAATGTACTGGCGAACAATATTCAAAAGATCAGTGAAAAAATGCTGGAACAACTCGTGAAGCAGAAAATCGGATATCAGTGGACGCTGGGAAAATCGGCACCTGTTTATTTATGCGTCTCTTTACTCGAAAATATTCAATATATATATACCGTGATGCAATGTTATACGGAAAAAGACCGTGAAGAAATGTTGAATTATTTTGCCGAGTGGACAGAAACTCCCGCCGGAATGCTGGAAAACCAAACCCTCCGTATTTTACAACTAAATTATAATCACTATGATACCGCATCCCTGTTAAATGACATTTACCGGTCTTATCTGTTTTATGTTCAGCTGTTTCAAAAGCTTGCCCAATTGGAATTTATTGGCAAGAAAAAAGGCCAGGGTATTTTTGTAATTGAGCAGGAAGTCAAAGAAAACAAACCTACCCCGGTTACCCAGGTTCCGAAACCCAACAGCCGGTGGAGTCCATTGACATAAGTTAAAAAACGTTTTATATTGTGAGCAGCCCTGCAGCACGAATCGGAGATATGCATATTTGCCCTATGCTGACACCAGGGCTTCCGCCCATTCCGCATGTCGGCGGGCCTGTATCAGGCCCCGGGTGCCCGACTGTTTTGATCGGTGGTGTACCCGCTGCCGTCGTCGGCGACATGGCTGTTTGCACGGGTCCTCCGGATGTGATCGTAAAAGGATCAGCCACCGTCCTGATCGGAAATAAACCCAGCGCGCGAATGGGCGATCAGACAGCGCATGGAGGAACCATTATGGCTGGATTTCCGACAGTTTTAATAGGCGGCTGAACTATAATTTCTTCCCATCGATCCACTTGCCGGCCGTTTTACCCCGGGTATGCAGACATATGACCGGATAACCGCCAAAAATAGTATATTGAAAAGGATTAAACTGATCGGGGATGAAAACCGGCAAAAATGAATACAGATGCTTCATAGTGGATGATAACCAGCTGGACCGGCTCACCACTGCCTCATTTATCCGAAAATGTTCATTCCTTAAGATTGCCGGATTATTTGATAACGCAAAGGAAGCATTGGAAGCTGCAGAAAAAAACCTGCCTGACGTACTTTTTCTGGATATTGATATGCCGGAATCCAGTGGCCTGGAACTCAGGGTACAGTTGGGTAAGGTGCCTGCATGCATTTTTATCACCGCCTATCCTGAATACGCAGTACAGGGATTTGATGTAAATGCGCTTGACTTTTTAGTGAAGCCCGTCAGCGAAGAACGCTTTAATATTTCAATGGACAGGCTCCAGTATTACCTGGACATCCATTATAAAGCAGAATTGATGGATCATTCATTAAACGAAGAAAGCCTGTTTATTAAAGATGGTCATGAGCATGTTAAAATTCAGTTTTACGATATCATTTATCTGGAAGCCTTGAAAGATTATACCGGGATTATCACAAAAGACAGGAAATATTGCGTGCTGACACCCTTGGGAAACCTGCTGAAAGAAAAGGCATTTCAATCTTTTATCCGGATTCACCGCAGTTACGCGGTGCAGAAGCATTTTATCCGTAAGGTGACCCCCAAAGCTGTGATGGTAAATCATGTGTTATTACCTGTCGGCCGAAGTTTTAAAGAAGCACTGGATTCGCTTTTAACCCAATAAGGCATGAAACTGATCACGTTTATTTTACTGTTTCTGTTACAAAACGGCGTTGTTGCACAAAAAACCGGCCAGGTTTTAATAGATTCCATTCTACAGGCTCTTCCTGCTGTAAAGCAGGACTCTATGATTGTAAAGTCCTATAATAAAGTCGGGGAAATCTATTTACAATTCAATCCGGCGAGTGGTTTGAAATATACCGACTCCGCCTTGTTTATCGCTGAAAAAATGCACTGGAAAAAAGGCATAGCCAGATTATTGAATCTAAAAGGTTTAATGGTCGGGGATACCGGCAACAGTGTACAGGCACGTGTCTATTTCGAAAACAGTTATACCATACAAAGAGAAATAAATAATTTATCCGGCATGATTACCAGCCTGAATAATATCGGCAGGAGTTATCAGCGGGAATCAAATTTCAGCAAGGCGCTTGATTACTATTTTAAGGCCCTTACCATTGCCGAAGAATTTAAAGATTATGGGCAAATCGCCTTGGTGGGAACCAATTTAACTGCCAGTTATATAACCCAGAGAAATTTCACAAAAAGTCTTGAGTACGCTCAAATGACTCTTAAATATGCTGAACTATCCCATACCCCTAACAATATTGCAAAAGCTCTTGAGTTTCTCGGGACCATCAAAATGGATGAAAAAGACACGGTTGCGGCAAAGTCTTACATGGCAAGAGCTTTAAAAGTATATGAAGGGATTGATAATCCCGCCGGCGTTGCACAAATTCTGACCGCGATGGCACCGCTGGAATATCCTGATTATAAAAAAGCGATTGAGACCATGTTAAAGGCTCAAAAAATTCTGGATACTATCAGCCCGAAATCTTATACTTCTATTGGCAACCTCGGCAATCTGGGTACCACTTATTTTTATCTTGCCAAACATAATCTGGCAGCAGAGAGAAAAAAACTGTTTAAAAAATCTGAATATTATCTGATGCATGCCCTGGATATCTGTAAAGAAATGAACAATACGGAATACATGGCAACACTATATTCAAATCTTTCCGCCCTGGATGAGGAAAAAGAAAATTATAAAAGTGCCCTGGCTAATTTAAAAAAGAATTTATTCATCAATGACTCCCTATTCTCGCAGGATAAAAAAAATGAACTGGCCGGCATGGAGAATAAACACAATATTGATTTGAAAAATAAAGAAATTGCCATTAACCAGCTGGAATTAGCCGGTCAGCGTAAAACACAGATCGGGTTAATTGTCGGACTGGTTTTGCTCGGAATCATCGGAGGATTATTATTATGGCAAAACCGGATGCGCAAAAAATCGAATACCACATTGATGGTATTGAATAATCAACTGGATGAAGCTAATAAAGTAAAGGCAAAATTTTTTGGGATTCTCAGCCATGATCTGCGAAGTCCGATTTCCAGCCTGATCAATTTCCTGAACCTGTTGAAAAATGAGCCGGAACTACTCAGCGCCGATGAACGCGCTTCCTACCAGCAGCAAATCGGCGAGTCCACTGAAGAATTGCTGCAAACTATGGAAACGATGCTGATTTGGAGCAAGGAACAGATGGACCATTTCAAACCCGAGATCAGGATCGTACAGGTATCTGACTTATTCGACTATCTGCAAAAATTCTTCGCCCGTACTACGCAGGTGCAAATCAGTTTCAGCGACCCCGAATCACTGGAAGTTTCTTCAGATGAAAATTATCTGAATGTGATCATGCAGAACCTGACATCCAACGCCATCAAGGCACTCATGAATGCTCCAGACGGAACCATCATATGGAAAGCCCGCAAAGTCGGATTAAAAACTGTTTTATCCATTACAGACAACGGCCCGGGCCTTCATGCGGACCAGATAAAAGTTTTATATCACGAAGAAAGCGGAGTAAATGCAAAAACCGGATTTGGCTTTCACCTGATCAGAGATCTTGCAAAAGCCATTCAATACCGCATCTACATTGAATCGAAACCCGGCATGGGTACAACCTTTGTTTTGTCATCCTAAATCTCCACATCTTGCATCTGTGCAAATCCAATCCGTTTAAAGGCATTTTCTGAACAGAAAGTTTTATATAAAAAGTTGTTTTAACCGATTTTATTATTTCTCCTTTTCATTTCTATTTTGCAGGTACCACCCAAGCCATAGGCCACAAAAACCCCAGCTTACCACGGCATCCATTAGGTGTGCATTTAAATCCGCCCTGGGATACCAGATATGAATGGTATAGGGAGAATTTAAAAATACGATGATCCCGGTGATCAGGCATGCCATGAAAATCGTTCCAAACCCCGAGTCTTTCATTTTCATCAGGATCCAGCAGAGCAGGGCGACCATAACGATATCCGTTAACAGGCCCCTTAGGATATTGGCACCCATATTCACCTTCAATTCCTTATGATATTGAATCTGCATCCAGGGTTTCCCCTCCCTGCTACTCATGGTTTTCTCCATTTCTTCGTTGGTGGTTCCCTTCGGATAACCTGGCAACAGGTAAGATCCGTCTTCTGAAAACTGCGTATTCAGAAAAGCCATAATACTATCCTGTTTAGGGGTATATTCCTGGCTGGCCTGATGCAGATTCAAAACAGCCCAGGATAATGTCTGCCAGATAAAAATGATAATACCGCCTACCAGGGAGGCAATGATTGGTTTTTTCATGTTTCTGTTTTTTAGGGAATAAAAGTTACAAAAAATTCACAACTCTTATCTTATTCCGGCGGATGTCTTTTACAATACTTCCTCATTGGTATCTTTATCTTTATTCCCTGAATAACAATGCGTCTACTCATTGCACCCAATGCTTTTAAAAACAGCCTTACGGCCCCCGATGCGGCAGAAGCCATCCGTCTGGGGCTCCTGCAGAGCGGCCTCCGGTGCAGCATCCGGAGTTTTCCAATTGGTGACGGGGGAGACGGGACGGGATCGCTGATCGTAAATCATAGCGGCGGCATGTTTCATGAAACACAGGCGAAAGATCCCCTGGGAAGAAAGATCAGAACATCCATTGGTTTCATTGACGACGGGCAAACGGCTGTTATCGAAATGGCCGATATATCCGGATTGAAGCTTTTGAAAGAAGAGGAAAAAGATCCGTTGCATGCATCATCCTTTGGAACCGGCGAATTGATCCGGATTGCCCTGGACAGGGGAGTCCGCAAAATCATCCTGGGAATCGGAGGCAGTGCAACCGTCGATGGCGGCTGCGGCATCCTTCAGGCCTTAGGCGCGGTTTTCCTGGATCAGGCAAAAAAAGAACTGGCCACATTGCCTGAAAAACTGGTTCAACTGGATGCAATAGATATTGCCGGGATTGATAAAAGAATATGGGATACGGAATTGATTGTGCTTTGTGATGTAGACAATCCGCTGTTGGGAGAAAAAGGAGCTGCCGCCGTGTTCGGTCCCCAGAAAGGCGCTTCAAAAGAACAGGTACAGGTATTGGAAAAAGGGCTTCAGCAATTAAAAAAGGTTTCGCTTCTCCAAACGGGTAAAGATATGAACGCGCTCCGTCACGGCGGTGCAGCCGGAGGGGCCGCTGCCGGTCTGCATATTTTCTTAGACGCGAAACTCGTTCAGGGAATAGAATATTTCCTGGACATTACCGGTTTTGATGAAGCTTTGAAGAAAACGGATCTGTTAATAACCGGCGAAGGAAACATAGACCTGCAAACTTTGGGAGGCAAAGGCCCGTTCGGTGTAGCCAGGAGGGCAAAAAAAAACAACATCCCGGTAATCGGCCTTGCCGGAGAAGTGCCGCTGCATGCAAACACTCCATTGAATTCCTATTTCGATATACTGATGGCAATCGGTAACCAGCCGGAAGATAAAAAAAGCGCGATACAGCATACGGCTGTGAATCTTCGGCGCACCGCCTGCGAGATTGGCAAACTGATCAACATCGGTCTGGGATGACCGGACTTTGGAAAACCGGTCAATCCCCAAAGAAGAGAAAAACTATCTGAACATGCAGGATAATATAAACAGGAATTCCCATGTGCTACCTGATCAGCACCATCGTACCTTTTTTGGTAATGATGTTTCCGGTATAATCGATTCCTTTTACCATCCACACATACCCACCGGAACTTTGGGGCCGGCCATTCAGCGTACCGTCCCATCCGTTTCCAATAGATGAGGTACTGTAAACCAGCTGACCCAGCCTGTTATAAATCCTGAAATAATCTAATGAAGAAATGCCAACAGGTATCGGCCGGAATATGGAATTGGTGGCCTGGCCGGGGGTAAATGCATTCGGCACAAAAATATCAGGTTTCGTTTTAAATACCTTCACGGTAATAAACCCTTCTCCCGAACATCCGAACGGGGTCGTGGCTTTCACTGTATACCTGATCACATTATCGTCCAGGGTGTAGGTAGCCACCGGATCGGCAACAGTGGGGTCGCTTAGTTCTGTGGTGGGTGACCAGGAAAAGGCATCAGGACCCGGATCACTGGAAACTGCATGAAACTGAACAGGTTCTCCTACAACAACGGAAGTATCCCTGCCTGCATTCACAACCACGGGCGCCAGCACTTCCACATGAAAAGTATCCAGTAAAGGATTCGGGCAGCCGTTGTTCAATAACCTCAGAACATAGTCCGTCGTGACGGCAGGCGATACGGAGTTTACAAAACTGTAAGGTGTGCCGGGAATATTTCCATTGCCGGCAGAGGCAGGAATCCAGGTATAACTGGTTCCTGTTTCAATACGGGCAGTCAGCGTTGCACCGGTTCCAAAACAAATGGTAGTATCTGCCGGTGTGGTAACTGCCTCCGGGAATGCGACGGGGTCAAATACAATACGGGCAATGGAACTCGTATCAGCCGGGCAAACCCCATTTTTATCAATGATACGGTATTGGGTAGATGCCGTTATTCCCTTCACCGTATAATCCTGATTAGTATGGGCAGGTATAAAATCAGACCAGGTCATTCCGTCTGTAGTATATTGCCAGTTCTGCACAGACCCTGTATTTCGGGTAAGGGTGAGGGTTATGCCGGCGGTTTGTCCGTCGCAGAGTGTTGCATCGGCCGGATCCATTTGTCCGCCGACCGTTTTCTGATCTACGGTTATGGTTGCAGCGCTGCTTGTATCCGGCGGACATACATTTCCCTTTCCGACAATCACTTTATATAAAGTGGTAGTATCGAGGTTTTCAGCAATATGCTGTGAAGTATTTTCGGGAATGGCCGACCAGTTGATGCTGTCGGTAGATACCAGCCAGTTTACGATACCTCCTGAATAATTCAGCAGGTTCATCGTGCTGCTGTTTACTCCTGCACAAACCGTTGCTGACCCGTCCACGGAACCGCCGACCGGAGAAGGAAGTGTTTTAACCAGGATCGTATCGGACAGATCGGCGCAACTATTTTTTTCCCGGATTTTCACTGTGCCCCCGGCAGCGGAGGATCTGACCCGGAGCATATTACTCGTATCACCGGAAAGAATGGCCCAGCTGTCCGGAACGATCCAGTTATACGTGGCGCCGGCCAGCGTGGGCACGGAATAGGTGATCACCGAATTATTGCAAACGAGGGTATCTCCGCTGATCATCAGTCCGGCGCAGGAATTCCGGATGGCGATATACCCATAAGCAAAATGACCGCCCGGAATACAATTGTCTGCTTCAAAACGAAGACTCACCTGCTGCCCCCGGTAGGGCGACAGATCGAAAGTGACTTCGGTCCAGTCCTTCGTCCAAACGTCCTGCAGGTATTCAACTCCGGTAATATTGAAATCCGGGTTACGATGCGGTGAACGCATACCGCTCACTTTGAATCCATTTTTTTTGGCCGTCGCACTGTCCAGTGAGGCACCCCGTCCCCCATTGTTTACATTATTGAAAGTGGGCAACAGATAACTGGGTGAAGCGCAGGTGATCACACCGGCCGGGGTTTCCAGAGTGGCCGAGATAACAGGCTGCTGGCTGGAAATATGTGTTCCGTTTTGAAGCACCATGGCGTAGGCATAGGTCATGGTATAGGGCTCGGTAGCTGGTCCCGGCGGCACATTGATCCGGTAACTGATGCCCCGGATATATCCTCCTCCATCAGTACCGGTCTGGGGGTTTCCACGTGTAATCGCTGTAGATCCCAGTTTAATGGAATAATTGTAATTATACCCGTTGATCGTGGGAAGGGTTGAAAAGCCTCCAAAGGGATCGCTGCTCTTGTATGTGATCACCTGTATGCCCAGGACAGAGGGGAGGTTATATTCCTGAATAAAGGCGGCGCCCTTTGTTCCTGCCGGCGGCAGGTTATTGGAATCATAGATTTGCCTGATGGCAATGGGGCCATTCCCATTCTCGTTATTGCCGGTATAGGCATACCAGTGCGTGAGGTCGCCGCTGGCAAAATTGATATTGACCGGACAGGTTTGCGTTTGGGTAAATGACCGGAAACAGATAAACAGAAACAAAACACTCCACCTGCACTTCATCAGACAATGTATTGTTACGGTTAAAAACAAAAGATCCGGCTTTCAGAGGAAAGAACAACTGGCGCAGTAAAACTATTTCGTACTACGTAATTTACGACAAAAAGGTTGCAGGAAAAAGACAGGAGGTACAAACAGGCACCGAACCGCGGGCCGTATAGAATTACGGAACGGCCTGGTTTCAGGTACAAACTGATTTTAATGAATTAAGGTCTGAAAGGCCCCGGTTCATTCAGAGCGAAGACTGTTAACCGGATTGGCGATTGCCGCCCGGATTGCATGGAAACTGACGGTAGCCAGGGCCACGATCAGCGCCAGGATTGCGGATAATCCAAAAACCCACCAATGCATACTGACGCGGTAAGCAAAATCCTGCAGCCAGTAGATCATCGCATACCAGGCTACAGGAAACGCGATGATGGCTGCGATCAACACCAGTTTCAAAAAATCTTTTGACAGGAGTGCAACAATGGTATTGACTTTTGCACCCAGCACCTTACGTACGCCTATTTCCTTTACACGCAGGGTTATGGCAAATGCTGACAGGCCAAACAAACCCAGGCAGGCAATAAATATTGCAATGCAGGCAAATACGAAAAAGAGCGTACCCTGCCGCTGCTCTGACTCATAAAGACCTGCAAAACGCTCATCCAGAAATGTATACTGGTAAGGCAATTCGGGCAGATACTTTTTCCAGGTCTTTTCAATGGTTGCCAGACTGCCGTTTAAATTCTTACCGCCGACTTTTACGGAGAGACTATTAAAAAAGGACTGATTCGGTGTCGTTTCAGGATTTAATAAAACGAGGGGAACGATTTTCTGCCGGAGGGACTCAAAATGAAAATCACCGATAACTCCTATTACCGTTCCTTTTAACGGCCCATACCTGAAATTCTTTCCCACGGCTTCCCGCGGGGATTTCCAGCCGATGGCCCTGACTGCGGCTTCATTCAAAATAAAATTCGCCGTATCCGTACCATACGCACGCGAGAAATTCCTGCCTTCCACCACCTGTATTCCGTATGCAGGTATAAAATCATAATCAGCGGCCACATACTTGATATCAGCCGTTACGGGGCGCAGGGAATCTCCCACCCAGGCTGAAGCGCCCATCGCATCCAACAGGCGGCCAGTCGGAATACGGGAAGAACGGGCAACCGCTTTTATATCCGGGTTCTGCAGCAGTTCACTCCTGAATGATTCATAGGAATCATTGATTGAATTATAATAAGGGAGGGTTATGAGGTGTTCCTTATCATAACCCAGGGAAGTTTCCTGCATATAACGTAACTGCTGGAATACAATGACAGTAGTAATAATCAGTACGATGGATATGGCAAACTGTGCAATCACCAGGACCTTTCTGAACGAGATACTGCCGCCACCTGATTTGAATAATCCTTTTAATGTTTTCACCGGCCGGAAAGAGGACATGAACAATGCGGGATATATTCCGGATAAAATACCCACCACAAAGGGAGCTGAAAAAACCGGGATTAATACCGTCCCCTTCATCAAAAGAGATATAGATAACTGCTGGGCCGAAATTCGGTTCAGCCAGGGCAGCGAAAAGTATAATAAGATAAAAGAAATGAAGATGGCTACCCATGACATCAATACGGACTCACTGAGAAATTGAAAAATCAACTCTTTTTTCCCGGCACCGATCACTTTTCGTATTCCTATTTCCCTTGCCCTTAATGCCGAACGGGCCGTAGAGAGGTTCATGTAGTTGATGCAGGCAATTAACAATATGAATAAACCAATGATTGAAAAAATATACACCCGCATGATGTCTCCATTGGGCTCGGCTTCATAGTCCGTATGGGAATGCAGATGGATTTCCGTTAATTTCTGCAAACCCAGTCTGGTATACTTCGAAGGGCGGTCCCCGTTATAATCCTTATGATCCATCCGGCGGTCAATAAATGCGGGGAATAAGGCGATCATTCTTTTCACATCATAATGATCAGGAAGCAGTAAAAAGGTAAAAAACGAATTATTACCCCAATTGGTACGCAGGTTTTCTGCTCCATACACTGCGGAATCTTTCAATGTATTGAATGAAACCAGCATACCAGGATGCAGGTGGGAATTTGACGGAAATCCTTTGTAAATCCCTGTTACTTTAATATCGAACTGGTTGTTGGCCCTCAACACTTTATTTAATGGATCTTCATTTCCAAAATATCTCTTTGCCGCTTCCTCACTGAGCATTACAGAAAACGGTTCTTTCAAGGCTGTCTCCGGGTTTCCTTCCAAAACTTCCAATGTAAAAACATCAAATAAATTTTCGTCGGCAAAATACACATCGGGTTCATTGATCAGTTTATCCTTATACTTCAGCGGAGTCGTGCCGTTATTCAGAAGCCTGGTCATTTTTCTGATCTCCGGAAAATCAGTGGGAAAGTAATACCCGAAAGGGGGTGATATCGTACTCAGGTTTAGCGAAACAACACCTTCAGCGTTATTGAAACTCCGGGTAACCCTGTATATATTATCTGCATTTTTATTGTACCGGTCATAACTCAGCTCATTGATAAGGTAGGTCGTGATGAACAGGCAACAGGTGAAGCCAACTGTTAGTCCAAACAGGTTAATGAATGAAATGGACTTATACTTCATCAGGTTGCGCCAGGCGATTTTGAGATAGTTTCTGAGCATGCCAATTACTTTGACTTTAACCTTACGGTTTAAATAGAAGTGCCGTATCCTACAGGTAACCAAAAAAATACCAAAATCCAATAATCTAAAAATCAATTAATTAAAATGCATCTAACCAATGGGTTGTCCGGTTTCGATACAGCGGATGTCCGTTCACACACAGGCACCCGTTCCGGGGACCGCAGATCAAAAACCTCTGACAGGAATCAGTTATCCGGTTGACTGTCATCAATCCACAGGGGACCCGCCCAACTTAATTTTGCAGGGATCAAAATGCAATCGCTGAAATAAGATGAAAACTCCCTTTACCCCGGAACAATTTTTTGAAGTATTAAAGAATTACAATGAAGCAGCCTTCCCCATGCAGTTCATTTTATATATGCTCAGCGTCATTGCCATTTACCTGGTAATAAATCCCATGCCCGGGTCAAATAAAATAATCAACTCGGTTCTTTCATTCTTCTGGTTTTGGATGGGAATCGTTTACCACCTGACCTATTTCACGGTTATCAATAAAGCCGCTTATTTATTTGGAGGTCTGTTTATATTCCAGGGTTTATTATTTCTTTATCTGGGGGTTTTCAAAAACAAAATCCGTTACCAGTTTCATCAAGACAAATATGGAGTTGCTGGAATCAGCCTGGTTTTATTCTCACTGATCGGGTATCCGCTTATAGGGTATTTTCTGGGTCATACCTATCCGGCTTCACCGACATTCGGTCTTCCCTGTCCCACCACCATTTTCACCTTCGGCTTACTGCTTCAAACAAACAGGAAAATACCAGTTTTAATTCCTTTCGTTCCCCTTCTATGGTCAATCATTGGCTTTACAGCCGCATTTCGATTTGGCATAACAGAGGATACGGGGTTATTGATTTCCGGGCTGCTTACCCTGGCGCTGTTATTATTCCGTAACAGATTTTTACCCGGGAAAGCAGTTACCCATCTCAGGTGAATATTCGGGTCAGGTAATATAACATCTACTTTATATCTTTAGTAAGGAGGTTTCTCCGGAAAATAAAAGGAGTGATATAAAACATGGTGAATCCAAACCGGAAACAAAAATTCCTTCATACTTTTTTCAGCCCAAGATTTAAAACAGCCGGCGAAACCGAAAATGCTTCCGGGTATGCAAAAGCAAAGGATCTGCGTAAGATAAATATTTCGATTAAAAGGTTTTCGATTGATATCTTCCTCATTACCCTTGGAGTTTTTTCAGCCGGTTTTGGATTAAGGGGATTTTTGCTGCCCAATAAATTTATAGATGGCGGAGCGGTTGGCATTTCCCTGCTGATCTCAGCCTTAACAGCTCTTTCATTGCCTGTCCTTTTAATCATTGTCAATACGCCATTTATTATACTTGGATACAGGTTCATCGGCAAATTGTTTGCCATTAAGACAGCCATCGCTATAGCGACCCTGGCCGTGGTCGTGGCTGTAATTCCCTATCCGCAGATAACCCAGGATAAACTTTTAATTGCCATTTTCGGGGGCTTCTTCCTGGGACTTGGCATTGGCCTTGCGGTAAGGGGTGGCGGCGTAATTGACGGAACTGAAGTATTGGCCATCAGCCTCACCCGGCGGCTGGGCCTTACCGTTGGTGATATTATACTGGTCATCAACATCATTATTTTTTCTGCTGCCGCCTATGTCCTGTCTGTGGAAACCGCCCTTTACTCTATGCTTACTTATTTATCTGCTTCCAAAACGGTTGATTTTGTAATTGAAGGAATTGAAGAATATACCGGTGTAACCATCATCTCCGTAAAAGCGGAAGCCATAAGGAAAATGATCATTGACTATATGGGCCGGGGAGTCACTACTTTCAAAGGCGAAAAGGGCTATGGGAAAAGGGGACACACCGAAGGGGAAATAAAAATCATTTACACTGTAATTACCCGGCTGGAAGTAAGCAAATTAAATGCAGAAATAGAAAAACTGGACCCTAACGCATTTGTAATCATGAGCAGTATTAAAGATACCAAGGGCGGCATGATTAAAAAAAGACCCCTGAAATACTGACTCAATAACATGAAATAGTTATTTCATGCTCACGATGCGCATAAGCATCCGAAAATGATCACTCTCATTTTCTTCAATGACTGAAATCATTCATTCCAATTATGGATGGGAATAGTTTTGTACGTTGATATTTTCAACTTATAAATGAATTGTATGAAACGCACATATACGATTGTAATGATCTTTTTTTCAGTAACTCTGATTTCCTGCGTAAGTAACAGCAAATTCAAACGTTCCCAGGCGGAAGCACAGGCAAAATACGACTCATTGAACCGGGTCCATCTAAATACGGAATCCTCATTGAAAACCTGTTATGACACGACCAATGAAATGTCGAAAAGGCTTTCTGTTTTACAGGTGCAAAATGGAGAACTCGCCAAACAGAACAGCTTTCTGAAAGAAAATAATACGCAGGCGCTGAAACAGCTGGAGGACATGTCGGTCATTACCGGCACCCAGGCGGAAAGTATCAGAAAATCACTCGATAATATCGGAGCAAAGGATGTCTACATCATGGACCTGCAAAAAGAGATGGCGAGAAAGGATTCATTAAACATGGCCCTTGTCATGAATCTGAAGGGCGCCATCGGGAACATTTCAGACGAGGATATCAATATCAAGATAGACAAAGGTTTTGTGTTCATTGATATATCCGACAAACTGTTATTTAAAAGCGGAAGTTATGTTATCACCTCAAGAGCAAAGGAAGTGCTCGGCAAAGTAGCCCAGGTTTTGAAAAGTCAGCCAGATCTGCAATTTATGGTAGAAGGGCATACAGATAATGTACCTTATAACCGGCCCCCCCTGCTCGACAACTGGGATCTGAGTGTAAAACGAGCAACAGCTGTTGTACGGATTCTTCAGAATACCTATGGGCTGAACCCGGCGCAAATTACCGCTGCAGGTCGCAGCGAATATGCACCGGTTACCACGAATGATACCCCGCAGAGCCGCGCAATCAACCGCCGCACCCGGATTGTTATATTACCCGAACTCGACCAGTTCTTTAAGTTGCTTGAAACTAAAAAGAATTAGCTAGTTAGAAAGTGAGCAGGCAACTGGTTGTTTAAATGTTAAAACCACTTCTACATTCGAGGCAATGAAGGAGTGGTACATTTATTGCGTCCCAGATACCCGGACAACTCTTTCCCTTTAAATCACGTATATACCTGTCGGACCCTGATTTTTTCACTTATCGTTTACTTTTTTTAATTAAATAAAAACTCTATGAATCTGAAAAGAAGCACCTGGTTGGGATTATTTTCTATTGTATTTCTCCCGGCATATCTGATTACTGCCTGCAACAAGCAAAATACATCCGCATCCGGTACCATCCCTGCAGGACAACAGAAAGTCCTCGTTTCCCTCAATGATGACCCGATACCCAATTTAACCAGCGTCGTGGTGGACCTCCGTTACGTGGAAGTGAAGGTGGATACGGGCAGAGAACATCATGATGATGCTTATTATAATGATGACCATGAAGGGGAAAATAACCAGCCTGGAGAAGACGGCCACCACCATGGCGACCGTTTCGGCAAATGGGATACATTGAGTATTACGCCGGGTTTGTACGATTTATTAAAACTGAGGAATGGAACCGACACATTAATTGCAAACGGATTTTCCCATATTGGGAAAATCACAAAAATCAGGATAACGCTGGGAACGAATAACAGTATAACAACTGACAGCACACACAGTTTCCCCCTGCCGATTTGTGATGCCAGTCCTTATGTTTATGCGAATATCCGGTCTAATTCCATTGACAGTTTAGGCGGAGGCCAGTATATGATCCGCCTTGATTTTAACGTTGCCCGGTCCATAGAATTTGAAAATGGTCAGTACTGCCTGCGGCCCCAGCTGAAGCCTTATTGCGAAAAAACATCCGGAGGCATCGAAGGTAAAGTGATTCCGAAGGATGCACATGCGAACGTCATGGTATTTAATAATACCGATACTGCATTTGCCATTCCGGAAGATGAAGGGGAATTCAAACTGCGTGGATTAACGGAAGGAAGCTATTCAGTTTTATTTAAAGCGTTAGCGCCATATAAAGACACGACCCTTCTGAATGTACAGGTGCAAAACGGGATGGAAACCCAATTGCCGACTATAACATTACACCAGTAAACAAATCATCCGGATTTTAAATAGTAAGAAGCCGCTTCATAAAATAAGTTGAAGCGGCTTCTTTCATTCAACAGATTCATGTTATTTGTTTTCTCCTAATCGCCGGAAACCAGGTTAAGCGCAACTGCTAACGTCTCTGACAGTGGCTAACTTCCTTTCCCCGCAATCATCAGGGCTGCACCTGCCAGGCCCGTATCCTTAATTAAATTAGTGAGGGCGATACTGATGATGGGATTTCCGGTCGAACGCATCAGGGCAGGTAAATGTACCGTAAGCACCACAATAACCAGGAAAGCGGCTAAGAATAATCCGGCTGCCCTGGTTTGCCTGCCGGTTAAAAAAGAAATGGCTGCAGCGATCAGCGCGACCCCGGATAAATAAACCCAGAATATTCCTCCGGGAATAAAGGAAGGAACCGTGTTCTGGAAACCGGTACCATTTAAGAAATGATTGACTCCGAAAAAGCCAATCACGAAGGCATACAGAACAACGCCAATCCGGTAAATTGATTGAGAGTTCATAGCAATCGTTTTTGTTAATCTAAATTTAACAAATCCTGCCAACATTAAGGAAATGTCTGACAAGGATGAAATAAAAATTACCGGCGCTTACTACGACCGGAAAATGGGCAAACTGAAATATTTAGATTTAAAATATTATAACGGCCGCCCGATTTCCCAGTGATGTCCAAAGGGATCTGCCAGGCGTCCCAGGCGGTAACCATAATCCTGGTCGGCCACAGGGTATATTTCAATGGCGCCGGCAGCCAGTGCATTTACGAAGAGCGTATCCGGATCCACAACAGATAATTCCATGCGGACCGAATTGCCCCCGATGGTTTCCGGGCTGAAATTCCCGTGTTCAGGGGATTCATCAGACAGGAAAAAAGGTGCCCCGTCTACTGATAACTCAGCAACCAGCGTTCCGTCAGGGCTTTCTACGCGCATGATTTCCACTGCTCCGAAAGCTTTGTTATAGAATGCGATGGCCGCAGCGCCATTTCGTACTGACAATATGGGTTTTATCGTGGTTTTCATTTCCCGCCAGGTTGGTTTTTAGAGAATGATTTCCGGTGACTGATGGGCCAATAACTCAGCCGGGGTCTTCGGCTGCACCCAGGAATTGTTGTAAGGATAAAAGCTGGCACTTCCGTTCAGGGTTTCGAGGGAAACGGCATCGTCCATATAACCTGAAAGCAACCGGTACGCCCGATGATTTTCCTTTTTCAAAACCAGCAGACTGGCGTTGGCGCCTGCTTTTGCTGCGATGGGAACACCTCCGCCGAGTTCAGCCCAATGTCCGCCGATTATCAGGTTTTTCACTGGGGTCCGGTAATGGGAGATTTTATTTTTCATATTCTTCCTTCCGGGGCTTGCACCCATCATGGTTCCGTTTTTATTTCCGGTATAACGCCAATGTGTAACCGGAGTTGCAACCTCATAAAAAAGGATATGTGACTGCGAAGACCGGGGGCCAGTTTTTCTCCACCCTGGCAATCAGAATTTCGGCAACTTGCTTTTTCAATTCTGGTAGGCTTCTCCCCTGACCCTTTTCCCGGAGGCATCGAGCCTGGTTTCCCATTCGTTCCTATAATCCATAAAGGCAGGCATATACAGAGTTAACGTTCCCTGGTTTTCCGGTGCCAGAGATTTGTCACGCATCGAAGGCGCGATGATACTGATTTCAGAACGGTTTGGGTCGCCTCCGCTCTGACAATCAAAAGGTTGGTTTTCATCCACCAGATGAATCAATTCTTCATTGAAAACCCAGGGATTCTGCTGTACAATCCAATGCAAGTGAAACAGTAATGGATGAACTGTAGAGGTCGGCATTTCTCAATTTTTTCTTCAGTACGGCCGGAACAGCATCCACAGGCAGCATTTTTTCATAAAGGGTTTCAATATCGCAGGCTGCGATAATATATTTGCATTTTCAACGGCTGCGCCTTACCCCTTTGTTCGAAAACCAGGCCGGTGGCGCGACCCTTTTCCACAAAAATTTCCTTCACCTGGCACTGGAGGCCAACCGGGTTCTCATAATAACGGATCACATATTGGAGCCATTGGGGAATAACCTGACTTCCGCCTTTTGGCGGGCTTTGGAAATCATGAAAATAGGACCAGCCGATAGGAATCAGGCAGCCCAGCAATTCCTGTTCCCCGGAAAATATTTGATGCAGACGAGGATCCTTAAAAAACCGGTTTAGCCCTTTTTTCAGTCCTTTTTCTCCGGAAAAAGAAAGCCACGGTATAAAGGGTATGGCAAACTCGAGTATTCTGATTTTATTTTTCAGCTTTTCAAAAAAAGACATGGTTTCTTCAGAACGAAAAATCCGGTTATAATTTTTAAAAGACGATCCGATCCGTCTTGCTTTCTGGAAAAGCCTTTCAATGCCCTTCCGTTCCGTCGGGAAAATCTCTGACCAGCTGATCGCGCAATTCATCAGGATTATTGGTGAGAAGATAGTCAAAATTGTCTCCTTTATACCGGCGGATACTTTGCTGCTCGATGGCTTTTGGATGATCTCTTCCAATGACGTTGAACAGCTTATCTAATATGCCCCCCGGACCATACTGGTTAAGCCAGTGAATAGCCGTGTCGAAAATGAAATGTTTTCTTCTGAATCCGGCCAGGTAACCACCCACATGTGGTTCTTTTTCAAGGACGCAGACCGACAAACCCGCCTTACTCAGCAGGGCTGCCGCGGTTAAGCCACCTATCCCCGCACCGATCACAATCACGTCGTAATAGTCCTTAAATACCGTTTGACTCATGTCCCTAATTTACCAAAATCCTTCGTATGAATAAAAAAACCATTCAGGCAGAAAATGGTAATTTTAACCCATGCAGCAGGAGAAAGATCAGACAGCTTAAAGAGGAACGGATTATTCAAATAATCAATAAATTCCTGGAGGAAGAGTTTGAAGTGGACCATCCAGAATCGTTCCGTCAGCTGATCTCAAAACAACCCTGGAACTGGATAGCCTGGATTATATAGATCTCGTGGTGGTGATGGAAAAAAATCTGCATATCAAGGTGGATCCGGCTGATCTGGCCGATATCCATTCATTCCAGGATCTGTATAACTATGTGCTCACAAAAATGGGAATAAAAGCCTGAATCCCAGGCTGAATTCGTTGCCGAAATTGTATTCCCTGTTTCGGGTTTTCCAGGTACTCCATGGAATGATTTTTACTGAATCAAAAGGGTTCCGTTTTTTAAAGCCCGAATAATAAAACCGTCTTCCCCCGGACCCGGAAAATACGGAGCTCAAAGCAGGCCCAGGTGAACAGCCAGACCATACCTACATTACGATGCCTTCCAACGTACAAACCAGAAAAAATCTGTTGAATCCTAGTGAGGAGATCCAGTTACAAAGATCAGCGGACATGAATTGAAATTTTCCCACTTGAGTAAGATCTACTGGCCAAAGGAAAACCTAACCAAAAGGGATTTGTTGAATTATTATTATCAGGTAGCCTCTTTTATCCTTCCCTACCTTAAAAGCCGTCCACAATCCCTCAACCGTTACCCGGATGGAATTGCTGGTGGAAGATTTTTACCAGAAAGACATAAAAGGAAAAGCTCCCGAATGGACTGAAAAATTCGCTTACCGCAGTGAAGGGGATAACCGGGACAAGGAGTTCCTGGTCTGTGCCGATGAAGCCAGCCTTCTTTATATGGCTTCACTGGGATGCATTGAGATGAATCCCTGGTCGAGTACGGTGGACAAACCGGATTACCCTGACTGGTGCATTATAGATTTTGATCCGGATAAAAATACATTTAACCAGGTGATTGAGGCAGCCCGGGTCACTCACCAGTTGCTGGAAGATGCCGGGATTGATTCCTATTGTAAAACATCCGGCGCAACGGGCATCCATATTTATATCCCCTCGGGCGCAAAATACACTTATGAGGAGTCAAAAGAATTTGCGCGTTTAGTCGTAACCCGCGTAAACAAGGAAATTCCCGGATATACGAGCATCGAAAGACCCACTGAAAAGAGAAAAGGAAAAATCTATCTCGATTTCCTGCAAAACAGACCACAGGCAACACTCGCCGCACCCTACTCTCTCAGACCAAAACCCGGGGCAACGGTATCCATGCCACTGCATTGGGAAGAATTAAAGAAAGGATTGCGCATGCAGGATTTTACTATCTTCAATTCGATCGAGAGAATTTTAAATGAAGGAGATATCTTCAAGCCGGTTCTGGGTAAGGGGTGAAGCATAAAGCATGAAAGGTTAAGGCCTTATGTGAACGTGAATGCTTTTTGAAAAATTGTGTTAAAATGAATTAACGGCCAACGGCCAACGGCCAACGGCCAACGGCCACGGCCAACTGTCAACCGTCAACCGTCAACCATAGTCAGGTTCATGAAGAAAAAACTGGTTGTTCTTTCGGGAGCAGGAATCAGCGCAGAAAGCGGATTGAAAACATTCCGGGATAGTGACGGGCTATGGGAAGGTTATGATGTAAACGAAGTAGCTACCCCGGGCGGATGGAGGAAGAACCCGGCAATGGTGCTCGACTTTTACAATATGCGCAGACGGAATGTGCGGGATGCCCTTCCCAATGCAGCACATCGGGAATTGGCTCTTTTGGAGGAATTTTTTGATGTTCAGATCATCACACAAAATATAGATGATCTTCATGAAAGGGCAGGTTCCACACAGGTATTACATCTTCACGGCGAAATCTTTAAAATGCGCAGTGAACTGAATGAATCCCTTGTTTATCCTATTCGTGACGATATCCGCTTAGGCGACAAAGCTGCTGACGGCGGGCAATTGCGGCCTCATATCGTTTGGTTTGAAGAACCTGTTCCACTTATTGCTGATGCCGGAAGGCTGGTTCACGGAGCGGACATTTTTTTGATTATAGGGACATCCCTGGCTGTGTATCCGGCTGCCGGTCTGATTGATTATGCTGACCTTCGCGGATTCCAAAATTCATCCTGGATAAGAATATTCCCTTTACGCGGGGTATACAAAATCTTTACAGTATTCAAAAACCGGCGACTGAAGGAATTCAGGAATTGAGAGATCGCTATTAACGTTATATGAGAGTACTGGGGGCACATGTCCTGGTAAACGACTGATATCCCGGTATTTCAATAAAACACGTGTATTTCGGCAATAAATACTGCTGTTTGCACATCCGAATGTAATATATTTTTTCCGGAATCAGGCTTCTTGAGTCATAGCCTTATATTTGCTTTTTATCGAAATCAATAAAAACATTTTCCATGAACAAAGCAGAACTGATTGCAAAATTAGCCGATGACGCAGGCATCACGAAAACCCAGGCAGGCGCTGCCCTCGATTCCTTTACTGAGGCAATTGGCTAAAACGCTTAAGAAAGGAGACAAGGTAACTCTTGTCGGTTTCGGAACTTTTTCAGTATCAAAACGCGCAGCGCGTAATGGCCGCAATCCTCAAACCGGTGCGACCATCAAGATTAAAGCAAAAAAAGTCGCCAAATTCAAAGCAGGTAAAGAACTTGCGGGCCGTGTGTAGAATGATTTGAATAACGTTATATCGGGCCGGTTTTTCCGGCCCTTTTTTTGCCCAAAATACCTATTGGCCGTTGATCTTTAAATAGGAATCGTTAAACCATCCGCTAATAGCGCTTAATGGTAAACGTTATACTATAAGCGTTAGGCGCCAGGTTTTAAACTCGGGCTGATAATCAATCGTCTCCCAGGTTTTCTTCAGGTGCAATAAATTCCACCCGGTATATCCGCATCAGGAGAAAAAATAATGAAATGAGCAGGGGACCGAAGATCAGCCCGATAAAACCAAACAGCGGAACCCCCACAAATACCCCGAATATAGTGATCAACGGATGCACATCGCCGATCAGTTTTTGCAGCCAGATGCGAAGCACATTATCCATGGTTCCAATTACACCCAGTCCGTATACAAGATAATAATTCCCTTACCGGTTTCTCCATGGGCCAACTGGATAATGGCCAGCGGCACATAGGCCAAGGGCGATCCGATAATGCGGAAGAATGGAAGTGAAAGCGGTGAGTGCAAACCATAAAATAGGTTCCTGGATTCCTAAAATCAGGTACAGAATTAACCCGGACAATCCCCTGCAACACAGCAATCAGCGGAATACCCACTGCATTGGAAATTACGAGTCTGTTCATCTGACGCTGAACATGTATGATATTATCTTTACGAAGCGGCAACACATCATCCATCCAGTCTTCCATTTTATTGCCCTGGATCAGCATGAAATACAAAATAAAATACATGACGTAAGAGCCACGAGGGAATTAAATGTAGCCCCCAGAATCAGAGGTAGTTTCTGCAGCGACAATCCGCTCAGATTCCGAATGGTTTCTTCATTTAAAAATGATACCCGAAACGGGTTTCGATATTTCTCAGAAATACAATAAACGAACCCGTGAGTTCGGTGGCATGGCTGATCACATAACCAATTTTCGAACTCACGGAATTGATCAGCAAAATAACCGGAATCAGAATCATTAAAAAGGAAATCAGCATAAGCAGCAGTGCAGCCAGTCCGGCTTCCAGTTTTTTGCCAGCATCCGTTTCATAAATTTCCGCATCAGTACATAAAATGTAATGGCACCCAGCAGGGAAGGCAGGAAGGATCTCAGATAGATAAACAGGACAGCCCCCAGAACAGTCAGCAGGGCAATAAAGAAAAACTGCCTGATTTTTTCGGGTTCAAAAGTTTTCATCACCTGGTTTAAGGCAAGTTACAAAGACTATCCTTTGAGTGCCTGCATTGATTAAATATCTATCCTACCGACCGGCTGTTATTCGTCGCCCAGGATTTCAATTTTATAAGTACTTTTAAGTATATCTGAAAATTATGCGAAAAGGTCTTTATTTATGTTTATTCGTTTTCGTGAATTCCCTGATTCGTGGCCCAGACGGCTCCCTCACCGGATTCAATGAAACCAGTGCATTGGAAGAACTGAAAAAGGAAAAAACATTTGACAGTCTGATCAGCCCTGAAAATATCGGCCTGACCCTCCGGGATTTGTCGTCCGGTCCGCATAACCTGGGTTCACGCAGGCAGCAGGGAAGTTGCGGAAAAAATTCAGCAGAAATTCCGGGAATATGGATTACGATGTGCATATGGATGTTTACCAGGTTTTATTCCCTCAGCCCAGAATCAGGATACTGGATATGACGGCTCCACGGGTCTATCATGCTTTATTAAAAGAGCCGGCTTTGAAAGAGGACGCTACCAGCGGGCAACCGGGCCAGCTTCCCACATATAATGCCTGGAGTGCCGACGGAGATGTAAACGCGGAACTGGTTTATGTAAATTATGGTCTGAATGAAGACTATGAAGTGCTCGCCCGGTATGGCATCGACGTAAAAGGGAAAATCGTGATTGCTCGTTACGGGCAGAGCTGGCGCGGTATCAAGCCAAAAATTGCACAGGAACACGGAGCCATCGGCTGCATCATTTATTCCGATCCCAGGGATGATGGTTACTTCCAGGGAGAAGTGTACCCGAAAGGGCCATTCAAAAACGAGTATGGCGTGCAGCGGGGCAGTGTGATGGATATGGTGGTGTACCCCGGGGATCCGCTCACACCGGGTATCGGCGCCACCCGGGATGCAAAAAGATATCCGTCCCACCTGGATGCACCCAACCTGATTAAGATACCGGTATTGCCGGTCAGCTATCATGACGCCGAACCCCTGCTGGAGGCCCTTACCGGACCGGTAGCCCCGGAAAGCTGGCGGGGCGCACTGCCGATTACTTACCATATCGGCCCCGGAAAATCCAATGTTCATCTGAAAATGGAGTCTGACTGGAAACTGGTTCCCTGCTATGACGTTGTTGCGATGATCAGGGGATCTGAATTTCCCGATGAATGGGTGATCCGTGGCAACCATCATGATGCCTGGGTGAATGGTGCCCAGGATCCCATCAGCGGACAGGCTGCGATGCTGGAAGAAGCGAAAGCCATGGGTGCCCTGGTAAAGTCGGGATGGAAACCCAGAAGAACGATCGTTTTTTGTGCCTGGGACGGGGAAGAACCTGCCCTGGTCGGTTCCACGGAATGGGCAGAAGACCATGCCCGGTTATTGCAACAAAACGCAGTTGTCTATATTAATTCTGATGAAAACGGAAGAGGTTTTCTGCATGCAGGTGGTTCCCAGGCCCTGGAAGGCCTGGTGGATGCGGTTGCCAAAGATATTCCGGACCCGCAAACGGGAGTGAGCCTGTACGAACGATTAAAGGCCCGTGAAGTAGTAAACGCGGGGAATCCTTTACTGGCCAGGAAAATCATGAATAAAACCAGTCTCCGCCTGGAAGCCCTGGGCACGGGTTCTGATTTTTCTCCTTTCCTGCAACACCTGGGTATTCCCTGCCTGGATTTCGGATTCTCCGGGGAAGAAAACAGTGGGGTTTACCATTCCATTTATGACTCCTATGATAATTTTATCCGGTTTATAGACCCCGGCTTTTATTATGAAGCGGCCCTTTCAAAAATGGCGGGTCATACCACACTGCGTATGCTCAATGCGGACCTCCTGCCCTTTGATTACCGATCGCTTTACAGGCAGATAAAAACGTATACGGCAGAACTACAGGCTTTGATAACCAACCTAAGGGAAACCACCTCCATTAACAATGAAATCATACGGAGAAAATACGGGGTTCTTGCAGCCGATACGGCAATAACATTTTTTCCGCCTGCCATAAAACAGGAAGTACCCTATATCGATTTTTCTCCACTGGAAAATGCGGTAACCAGCCTGGGCAGGGCATCCGATCATGCATTTGCCCAGTTGAAGAATAAGTCTTTGAATGCAAAACAAAAGGACAGTCTGAACCAGCAGCTGTACCGGGCGGAACAGCAACTCCTGCTGGATCAGGGCCTGCCGCTCAGGCCCTGGTACAAACATGTTTTATATGCACCGGGATACTATACCGGCTATTCTGTTAAAACGTTGCCCGGTATACGCGAATCCATTGAACAAAGAAATTTTCAACAGGCCGAAACAGAAATCAGGCGGGCAGCTGTTTCCATCAATAAACTGGCGGAGTATTTATCTGAGTTATGAAACACTCATCCATGCGGATAAACAAAGGTTTGTTTTACATCTTCAGATTTCATAACAAAACTGACCCAGATCATGGCATAAACCATCATTCTGAAAAACTGCTTTAAGATGACGTGACGGACGCTTAACAGGTCAGCCGGAAGGTCCATGATGTGATATACGATCAGTAAAATGAATTGGGCTAAGAGTAAATAGCCGACGTAATAAATAAACATGGAAGGGAAAATATCTCTTCTACCGAAAAACCAGTATATCAAAGCCCCGGTGCCTGCTATCGCAAACAGGGTCATCAGCATTTCCAGGATAAAAAGCAAATGCAATTTCATTCCCCCTGCCGCCTCCCATGGATACCATGCTGACTTCAGATAGAAATTTGCATTCCAGAAAGCATATCCCTGGATGGCAAACTGTATTACCAGGGTGATCCCCAGTAAAATAATCCAGCCTCTTAAAGGCAGGCCTGCATCACATCGCTGATCCGCCGGCATGGAACGCTGATTCAGGTACCGGAACAACATGGTCAAAAGCACTCCGAAGAAAAAGCTCAGCCAGACATGATTCCAGTATATACCGGAAAGGGAAGTTGCAACCTGAACCTCGTTATTGGCAAGAGACTGTATATATATCTGCAGGAATAAAATCAGAATAATAATCCGGCGCACAGCAGTTGGTTGGGTTTATCAAACATAATAAATTAACAACATTAAATATAGCCGGCCCTCATCTATTTGTAATCCACGCAACCTGCCGGTTAAAAGCCCGTACTCAATACTAAACACGTGTTTCACTATTGCCCATTACCTTTTATCAGATTCAAATTCAATCTTTATGCGCTTAAATTATAACCTATTGCCGGTCGTCCCCCTTCTGCTCCTTTGGAGCCTGGATTCCTGTCAAAAAAGTTCATCCGGTGGATATGGTAATAATACACCTCCTCCTTCCAATCCTCCCGGTGTGTCCATTCAATTAAAGACAGATTCCCATTTTGGGTCTGTTCTGGCCGACGGCAACGGCAAAACACTTTATTTCTTTTCGACGGATGCAAGTGGCAGTTCGGCCTGCACCGGTGGTTGCATTTCCACCTGGCCGGTCTTTTATATGGCCAGTCCGACCTTTGGTACCGGGTTGAATCAGGCCGATTTTGGTGTCATAACCCGTTCAGACGGTGCCAAACAGACTACTTACAAAGGCTGGCCGTTATACTACTATGCCGGGGACATTACGGTTGCAGATATAAAAGGTGACGGGCTTGAAAGTATCTGGTATGTGGCCAAGCCGGATTATACGGTGATGCTCGCATTCAGCCAGCTGGTTGGGAATGACGGGATCCGGTACGACAGCACCTATAAACCCGGAACCGGAAAAACATTTTATATGACAGACGATCGCGGGGTAACTTTATATTCGTTTTCGTTCGACAAATCAGACACGAATAATTATACAAAACCAGATTTCAGCAATGATGCGTTCTGGCCCATTTTTCAGATAAGTACCATACAGAATACACCGTCTTCACTGGATAAAACTATGTTTTCAACCATCAATGAATTTGGCAAGCCACAATTAACCTTTAAAGGCTGGCCGGTTTACCGGTTTGGACCTGACTCACTGATACGGGGTAATTCCAAAGGAATCAGTGTACCTACCCCGGGCATCTGGCCGGTCATGGATGAATTCACTGCGGCTGCACCATAACAATTATAAAACAGTATAGACGCCTGAAGACCTTGGATAACATCATACATATCATAGAGGGATGTAAAAAACAGGACCCACGATGCCAGCGAATCCTTTACGAGCGGTTCTATGGCTATGCATTAAAAATTGCATTCCGTTACGTATACCGGTATGATGTGGCTGTAAATATTACCAACGATGGATTCGTTAAGGTATTCCGGCATATAGACCGTTTCCGGTACGAAGAGGAGGATTTCCCGGAAAGGCTGCTGATGGCCTGGATGAAACGGATTGTTATCAACACGTCCATCGACGAATTGCGTAAAAATAATATGACACCGGAAATTGGCGGTATTCCGGAATATGTATGGGAAGAACCGGATAACAGCCAGAAAGCGGACCAGTTGCTATTATATAAAGAGCTGATCAGCTATGTAAAAAGTCTTCCCCCCATGTACCGGGTTGTGTTCAACATGTTTGTAATAGATGGATGCACCCATTTTGAAATTGCAGATACCCTGGGTATTTCAGTCGGCACATCCAAATCAAACCTGTCCCGTGCAAGGGGTATCCTGCAAAAGATCATTAAAGAAAAGGAGGAGTCGAAATCATGGAGCATGTAAATAACGATATGGACGACCTGTTCCGCAAAGCGGGCGATCTCTATCCACTCAAAACATCGGAGTCGGATTGGGACCAGGTGCTGGGGAAACTCAGGGGAGAAATTCCAGGCGAACAGCAAGCAGTGCCCGCAATGCAGGACCGTGGAGCCCGCAATAAAAGCAGATGGTTTCTACTGCTGCTCCTGATTCCCCTCGGCCTGTTCTCTCTTGTATATTTTTCGGGATATAAAAAAGAACAGAAACCCGGTCATGCCTCCACCGGAGATCATACCCTTGCTTCCGGTCAGGACAGTCAAACAAAAAAAGACCAGGCAATCCCGGGCGAACAGGCCGCTGGCAATACTTCCCCAAATCCGTCTGTCAATACCTTTTTGAAGAATAAAGAATCATTCAGTAAGAAAACGCAGGGGCCATCAGATGATGCTGCGCATACTGGTGTTTCCGGCAAAAATGATTCGCATATAATTTATATGACTGCTGTATCAGGTGCATATATTAGGAAGGCCAACACAAAGGGCTCCCTTGCAGAATCGCCATCCCGTTTCCCGGAATAATTCCATGAACCGTCGACAAAAACCTTATCCTTATCCGTTTACGGCCCAAATGAAACCGTGCTGGTACATGGAATACCATTTTCTACAACACCTGCAACCGGCGTTTCATTAAAGGACTTTTCAACAGGAACAGCATCAAAATCAAAGGCAGATAAAACCCAATCTTCAAAAGGTATTTACATCGGTTTCCTGGCCGGACCGGACCTGAGTAGTGTGGATTTCCAGTCCATCAAACATCCCGGGTTCAGCCTGGGCGTTTTGGCAGGTTATCGTTTCAATAAGCGGCTGACCATTGAAACCGGTTTACTGTGGGATAAGAAATACTATTATTCCACCGGTAATTATTTTGACAAGAGCAAGGCAAATATTCCGGCCAGCGTCACGATCATAAATGTGGATGGCAATTGTAATATGTTTGAAATTCCGTTAAACCTCCGGTATGATTTTGCAACCACGAATAAACACAGCTTTTTTGCCAAAGCTGGTTTTTCTTCCTACCTGATGAAAAAAGAAAATTACAACTACCTGGCGTATGGTTACAGCGGGCAGACCTACACACATGAATCAACTTATAATAATTCCACCAATAATATTTTCTCCATCCTCCAGTTAAGCGGGGGCTATGAATTCGCTATTGGCAGTAAAACAAAAATCCAGATCGAACCCTATTTGAAAACACCTATTCAGGGCATTGGTATCGGCAGTATGCCGATTTCGAGTACGGGTATATACTTCGGTATCACCCATTCCTTCCGTTAACGTAAAATCAGGAAATCGTTGTTATGCGAAAAATCTATTTTTTCGGAATAGGCCTTTTATTGCTTGGCCTGGCCGGCCGGGGAATTTATTCCGTGTATCAGCCGCACCGGAATGTGGCTGCAGACCGGGCAGTGGCCACCCTGTCTGCCACGAATCTTTATAATGAGTTTCTAAAATCCGAAAATGGGGCCGGCAAAAAATGGGTGGGCCAGGTGATTGAGATTGCAGGGATTATTTCTTCGGTAAGTGAAAACGGAAATTATGTTTCCATCAACCTCCGGGCCACGGACGACGGAGGTATCAATTGCAGTGGTTTAAAAAAAGATCTGAACCCGGATGAGAAGTTCCAAAAAGGTGATGCAGTAACCATCAAAGGGAAATGCACCGGCTTCCTCATGGATGTGAACCTGGTGGATTGCGTCATTAAAAAATAAATTTTCATTCACTTAAATAAACAATTATGAAGTTCCGGTTCCTTACCGCGATTTTGTTTTCAGCCCTGCCAGCACTTTTTTTTATCTCCTGCTCCAAAACCAGCGCAGACCAGCAAACCATGAATCCGCCTCCTCCGGGTAACGGAACAACTTCCTGCGATACGGCAGATATGAAATATGCCGCTGATGTAGTCCCCATCCTGCAGTCCCATTGCTATGCCTGCCATGGGAGCAACAGTAATACGGGCAGCGGGGGCATCATACTGGACAGTTATAACGATTTGAAAACCTATGCCGGCAACGGATACCTGAAAGGCAACATCACACATGCAACCGGGTATATAGGGATGCCTTACGGTCAGCCTAAAATGGATGATTGCACCATCAATAAAATAGTTGACTGGATAAACCAGGGGGCGCAAAATAATTAAATCCGGATATATGCGTATGCGATGCTGTTTGGGTATCCTTCTGATCCTGTTATTTTCCGGTAATGTTTTTTGCCAGGTCTACCTGACCAAAACAGGTTTCATCGGGTTTTATTCAAAGACACTTTTAGAAGATATCCAGGCTGAAAACAACCAGGTCTATGCCATCCTGGACCCGGCGAGTCACCACCTGGCATTCGCCCTCTTACTGAAGGGATTTATTTTCCCCAGGGAGCTGATGCAGGAACACTTTAATGAGAACTATGCAGAGAGTGACAAATATCCGAAGGCGACATTTTCCGGCAGTTGTTCGGTAGAAATGGATTTATCCAAAGAAGGCATTTACCAGGTCGTCATTAAAGGGGAACTGAATCTTCATGGAGTAACCCGGCCCATTGAAACCACGGCCCAGCTTGAAGTAAAAAACGACCGGATCCTGGGCACGGCTTTCTTCAAAATAATACCTGAAAATTTTGAAATCAGCATTCCGGAAGTGGTAAGGGAAAAAATTGCCAAAGAGATAGAGGTGAAAGTCAGGACCGTTTGGATGCGTTCAAAATAAAAAATATGAAAACAAGGAAGATATATTTCGTTTTCACCTGCCTGTTATACAGTTTACAAACTGAAGCACAGGATCAGTTGTTGCAATCGCTGAAAGATTCACTGGCTGCTGCTCCCCGGACAGAATATGTGACGGGCACATTCAAGGCATTGTATATCGTTAATATGAAAACCATTGAAGCGCCGGCAGCCGGTGCGCTGAATGTGGAGATCCAGCACCGGTTCGGTGCCCTCAACGGCGGCAGTTATGAACTCTTCGGGCTTGATAACGCAACCCTGCGCCTGGGACTGGATTATGGAATCAGCGACCGGCTGTCTGTGGGTATCGGAAGAAGTTCATTCCAGAAAACATTCGATGGTTACCTGAAGTATAAATTACTGCGTCAGTCGGACAATACCGGGCGCATGCCTCTCACCGTTAGCCTGCTCAGTTCCATGAGTTATTATACGCAGCATTACCCCGATAAAACATACTTAAACACCACATACCGCCTGGCGTATACCACCCAGGTGCTGATGGCAAGGAAATTCAACAGCTTGTTTTCCATGGAACTTACGCCCACCCTCATCCATTACAACCTGGTTCCGACCAGTGCCGATCAGAATAACGTATTTGCCCTGGCCGGCGGAGCCCGCATGAAAATCAGCAGGCGGATGAGCATCAATGTGGAATACGATTATCTATTTCCAAACCAGGTGGTTTCGACCCCTGTAAATAATTCCTTATCTCTTGGCTGGGATATCGAAACGGGGGGGCATGTATTCCAGCTCGTTTTCAGCAACTCCCAAAGTATGACCGAAACCCAGTATATCACCCAGACCCCTGGTACCTGGAGCCGTGGGGATATTTATTTCGGATTCAATATTTCCCGCAATTTCAATTTGAAAGCGCATAAGTAAGCTTAACGCTGAATGCATAAAGCCTAACGCTTTTGGGGATGACAGATGGCCCTTCTTTGATCGATAAGCTTTAGGCGTTAAGCATACACTTCCGGATTCACTACAAAGGGCAGCCGTTCCCCGTTCAAACCAGCGACGACATTTTTGGCGGCGATCAGCGACATAGCAGCCCGGGTTTCTTCTGTAGCAGATCCGATATGAGGTAATACACAAACATTGGGCATATTCAATAAGGGATGGTCGCGGCGCATGGGTTCGGGATTGGTAACATCCAGGCCGGCACCCCAGATCATACCCTGCTCCAGGGCTTCCGTCAGATCCTCTTCATTATGGATCGATCCCCGGGCCGCATTGATAAAAATGGCGGTCTTTTTCATGCGGGCAAAAGCTTCCCTGTTGAAGGTTCCTTTTGTTTCAGGTGTAAGCGCGGTATTGACTGACAATACATCGGATTGTTCCAGCAATTCATGGAAACTTACCCAATGCGCATGTAATTCCTTTTCTGCCTTTTCATGCCGGCCCCGGTTATGATAGATGATTTTCATTCCGAATGCTGCGGAACAACGTCTGGCCAGTTCAAACCCGATATTACCCAGTCCGAATATGCCCAGGGTCTTCCCCCGGATATCGATACCCAGGTTGGCTGTTGGTTCGAAAAAACCCCATTTTCCCTGCTCGATGGTTTTATTCATATAAAATGCCTTTCGCGACGTGGCCAGCATCAATAAAAAAGCAATGTCGGCTGTCGCATCACTTAATACCCCGGGCGTGTTTCCGACCGGCATTTTTAAAGCAGTCGCCGCGGCGACATCCACATTGTCATAACCGGCACTGTGCAGGCTGATCACTTTCAGATGTGTAACGGCCTCCAGGAAAGACCGGTCAATCCGGTTACTGCCGGCGCTAAGAAAGGCATCTGCATTTTTGCAATAGCCAATCAACTCTTCGGGAGTGAGATCTCTTTTTGTTGTCCATTCTGTAATGCTGACACCTGCATCCCGCAAATACTGCAAACCGGTTTCCGGAATTTTTCTGCTGATAAAGACTTTCATTAAATGATTTCTATAAAAAATGCTACAAATTATCTGCCTGATTTATTGTTTTTCCATCCTCGTGGGGAATCCGCCGCTCCCGGACCTGTTAATTTTTTAAAACATCCGGATTATCTGCTCCTTTCAGAACTACCCTTACCGGCATATGGATATTTTTGGATCTGATCACATTTCCGCCCGGAATAAAAGACATGCCTGGATCATACTGCCATCAATCCGCTTTCACTCTTCCCTTTCCCGGAAAAGATAATGGAATCTGTCTGGTTCTGGAAGTTTTTCCGTCAGATCTCTACCCCGTATCTATTTTCCTACAGCAACGATCTATTTATCCGGCAACTATGAAAGAGAAAATTATCTTTCATGTATTTTAGATAGCAACGATAAATAGTATGGTTTATCCCCGAAGTGTTAATACGATAACCGATGCGGGCGGCATGTCCACCTCCAGTTCATTCCCTTTCATAACGGCCCCCGAAAAATCCTTCGGCTCTATTTTATCCGGTTCCTCAAAACTATTATGATCCTGGATCCTGGCTGACCGCAGGATCCTGCCGTTTTCCAGTTTCAAAACAGGCCCTTCCCAGTGAACCCTTACCCGGTTGGGCTTTCCCGGATCTATATTCACCAGGGATATATGCGTATTCCCCAGGGAATCCCTGGATGCTGAAACGGAAATGGCAGGCAGGCTGTCCCTGCCATCTGTATAAAATATATTCTTCAGGCTGACCGGGATCATCCTGGCATCCTGATGCACATTATACATTTCCATAACATGGTATGTCGGGGTAAGAATGATTTTCTGTTTATTGGTCAGAATAACGGATTGCAGCACATTCACCAGCTGGGCGAGGTTGGCCATTCTGACGCGGTCGCAGTGGTTATTAAAAATATTCAGCGTCACGCCAGCCAGCATCGCATCCCGCATCGTGTTCTGCTGATACAAAAAAAAGGGGTTGGTGCCAGGTTCCACGTCATACCAGCCACCCCATTCGTCAACCACCAGGGCTATTTTTTTCTTCGGATCATAACGGTCCATAACCGCTTCATGTTTAACAACCAGTTCCTCCATCCGCAGCGCCTGCTTCATAGTGGCAAAATATTGCCGGTCGCTGAAGGTGGCAGCGGGGCCCTTTGCATTCCAGTCAATAACCGAATAGTAATGCAGGGAAACGCCTTCAATCAGATCTTTGGGAATATCGCGCATCATCACTTCCGTCCAATGATAATCATCCGCGTTGGCTCCGGACGCGACGCGGAACAAATGCCTGCTATTACTCCAGTCGGCCATGAAAGTTGCATATTGTTTATAAATATTACTATAATATTCAGGTGTCATATGGCCTCCGCAACCCCAGGTTTCGTTGCCCACGCCAAAATATTTTACATTCCAGGGTTTATCGCGTCCGTTGGCTTTCCTCCAGGCTGGCATGGGACTGCTTCCTTCCCCGTTCACGTATTCCACCCATTGTGAAAGTTCCTGAACGGTGCCGCTCCCCACGTTCCCGGCCAGGTAAGGTTCCGCTCCGATGCGTTCACACATATTTAAAAAATCATGGGTCCCGAAACTGTTATCCTCCGTAACGCCGCCCCACCAGGTATTAGTCATAGCCGGCCGTTTAATCTTTGGCCCGACACCGTCTTTCCAGTGATAGGTATCTGCAAAACATCCGCCGGGCCAGCGCAGTAGGGGCACTTTCAGTTTTTTCAGGGCTGCCAGGATATCATTGCGCACCCCCTCGGTATTGGGGATCTCCTTACTGGTATCGCCTACATAGAGTCCTTCGTAAATGCAATGGCCCAGATGCTCGGCAAAATGTCCGTAAATATTTTTACTGATAACGGTTTTAGAATCGGTTATATGAAGATCAACCGTTGCCTCCTGGCCATAAAGGCAAGCGGAAGTCAGGATAAAACAGGCAAACAGCATGAAATTATTTTTTTTCATCAGACGGGTGAATAAGGTTTATAATGTTGTTTATTTAAAGAGGGTGCCATTTCCAGGGAATAGCAGGTCAGACATGTATACAGCGTTGCTATTTGGCATGATCTGCATTTAAAGATGAGAAATAAATATACTTATTTTAAGTCTAACGCCTGAAGGCCCGTGCTTTTGATTGAAAGCCGACCATTGGCCGTTTAGGAACCATGGGTTATGGGTTTTGAATTATAATTTTCACATTTCCACATTTGCTTTCGGCTTTAGGCCTTACGTCTATTAAACCTTAAATTGCGCTTTATGAACGTTCAGATAGAAGCCGGCTGGAAAAAAGTTTTGGAACCCGAATTTACCAAGCCCTATTTTTTACAGATCGTTCATTTTCTGAAGACCGAAAAAAATATCGGAAAAATCATTTATCCGCCGGGCAGTCTGATTTTTAATGCCTTTGACATGAGCCCCTTTGAAAAAACAAAACTGGTTTTGCTCGGGCAGGACCCATATCATGGTCCGGGTCAGGCGCACGGGCTGAGCTTTTCAGTACCCGACGGCGTGCGGCCGCCCCCCTCGCTCCAGAATATTTTTAAGGAACTCCATAGCGATATCGGGCTGGCGGTCCCGGCAACCGGTAACCTGGCTCCCTGGGCCAGGCAGGGTGTTCTTCTCCTTAACGCATACCTGACTGTAGAAGCAAAATTGCCGATGAGCCATTCCCAGATCGGGTGGGGCGTTTTCACAGATATGGTGATCCGGAAACTCTCTGATCTCAAAAAAAACCTGGTGTTTTTACTCTGGGGAAAATTTGCGCAGGAAAAACAGGTCTTGATAGATGAAACCAAACACCTGGTTCTGAAAGCAGCCCACCCCTCACCCTTTTCGGCAGATAAGGGGTTTTTCGGATGCAGGCATTTTTCAAAAACCAATGAATACCTGGTGAAAAACGGGATTGACCCGATGGACTGGAAGCTCTAACCAAAAAAAAATCAGCGTGCAAACCTTTAAAAATATTTTCGGGAGAATCTGGGCGGTTTGGGGTGCATTGGTATTTATCGTTACCATGGTGATTTTCCTGATCCCCTTTTTCCTGTTCGTTTATTTTCAGAAAGAGCCCAAAAAAACGAACAGGTTTATCAGGTATTCGAGGGTCTGGATGGATATTTATCTGGCATTGATCGGCTGCCCGCTGAAGATTCAGGGAAAGGAATATTTTAAAAAAGGGGAAACTTATATTGTGGTTTGCAACCACAACGCCCTGATCGATGTGCCAGTTTCCTCTCCCGGGATCCCGGGTGGAAATAAAACCATTGCAAAGGCGGAGATGGCAAAAATTCCATTATTCGGGCTGATTTATAAAACCGGCAGTATTCTGGTTGACAGGAAGGATGAAAAAAGCAGGCGAGAAAGTTTTATCAAAATGCGGGAGGTGCTGGATATGGGCCTGCACATGTGTATCTACCCGGAAGGAACACGAAACACTTCATCTGAACCCATCAAACCCTTTCACGACGGGGCTTTCCGGCTTGCAGTCAGCAGCGGAAAACCCATCATCCCCATGATCATATTCAACAGCCGGAAAGCCAATCCGCCCGATAAAGGCTTTTTTCTTCTTCCGGTGAAACTCCATATGCATTTTTTACCTGTTGTGGAAGTTCATGTACCGAAGAAACCGTGGAACATTTGAAAGGCAGGGTATTTGAACAGATGAAAAATTATATAGTAGCACATCAATAGAAAGTCCGGTGAACGGTTGATATGCAGGTCCCGCAAAATACTTGACTTTTGGATTGATGGTGATATTGAAGGAACGTCATACCCCGACAGGCGTAACATTAATCGCAAGCTGCCAGCAGTGCATATCCCGTGAAAGAAAGGTAGTCAGGTTTTCAGCATCAGGTTTTCCACATCGTAGTAAGCAATTGAATCCCATTTTCCATTTTTCAGTCAGGTTAAAATCACCATTCAAGATCAGGGAGGAATTGAGTTGGGTCACATATTTGTTAACCACGAACGAATTGTTGAAAACTGAAGCGCATAGGAAATATTGACCGACCAGGAAATATTGAAATCCACAAATTCACCCGGATTTTGCCGGATATAATCCAATTCGCCTGTTGTTCATCCATGGTCATCGGCAACTGGTTATCTGCCAGGTATTTTTTCTGATCCTCAGCCTTCTTTGGATCCTTGGGTTTACTCTTAAAAGAAGTGGATATGGAAATATTTCCGCCAACAATCCGACCCAGATTAAAACCACTTCCCCTCCCAGGCATATTTATTAATAGGTATGCCCAGTGCATCATGCTGATAAGGATTCAGGGATGTTGTTGCCGATATATTCACCTGTTTAAAAAGTGTACTTCTCAGGTAGAAATAAATGGGACTCAGCTTGAAAGAATCTGCCAGATAATTATAACTGCCATTAAAACCAAATCCGTCAATCAGTTTTACTTTTTCATTGGCCCCGGCACTCGTGTCAGTTTTGATTTGACCTTCATTTCAATATTGTTGTCCACGCCAAAACTAATCCCGCCAAAGGTCCCCGGGGTAAAAGCATTGTATACATTACCCGCATAGCAGGTTCTTGTTTTCATAGCGGCCTGATTGGGTATATCTGTACATTTTTATAGTAACTGGTTGACAGGTCGGGAGAATAGGAAAAACTGATGGTCGGCCGCACCGTATGCCGAATGCCGAGGATCCGGCTGTTTTTTCCGAAATGCTGGAAGGTTCCGTAAATCGCTGTACTCAAACCCAGAGAAAATGCTACGGAATTGGCGAGATAGATCCCTTTCTGGGAGGATGGTGTCGACCTTATTGTGATAGTCGTCCCAGTTATAATCATACTTGGTATTGAATACCCTGTTTTGATAACTGACTCCGGGCGAAATTTGCAAAAAACCAAGCTGGGGAAGGGCCAGGGTGATCGGAATATTATTTTGTGCCCCATATTTAAATGTATCCAGCAGGTGTTTGAAACTGAACATGGAATCATAGAAGCTGGTAAACCCGGTAATATTGGAATTCAGTCCAATACCCAGTTTCTGGTACCATTTGGGTGTTCCGACAAGATCCTTTGGCGCAAACGGGTAAATCGTGATTGCTGTGAACCCTATGGACGGTGCATTGATATTGACCAGTCCGGTTAAATTATTCTGGTTATGGTTCGCATTGATGGTCAGATTGTATTTACCATCACCAAACGTTTTTGAATAGGCGATGGATGAATTGATCGAATTATTATAAACGGCCGTCGGGTTGGTGAGAATGTAATTATTGAATTTTGCTGACATCAGGTTGACATTGGCAGAAAAATTCTGCCCGGGATGGGCCTTGCTGTCCACATTATGTGCCCACTGAAAATTATAGGTTTTGTTTTCTATATAGGCTGATTTCCCGGAATTATCCAGGGTTTTGGTATATTGGTACACGAAATTCAAACGGCCGCTATACCGGTAACGGACCCGGTATTCGGGTGTAAAATATAAGGTTATACCCTCCATAGGAATATAGGTCGGACTTGAAGGCCACATCAAAATTATCATTCAGTACTTTATAATATCCGAGTCCCTGCAGGCCCAATCCATACTGGGAACTTACGTCAAAAGTAGGTGGCAGAAATCCGGAATGCCTGCCCTGGGAGATCGGGAAATAACCAAATGGAACATAAATAGGAATCGGGACGCCTTCAAATTCCGGATGCACGGGGCCCGTGATGGCCATCTTTTTATTGATCAGTTTCATTTTATTGGTACGGAAAGCAAAATGCGGTGTATCCAGGTTACAGGTAGTAAAGCGTCCGTGGAAAGCATAATAATCATCTTTGGATATTTTTTTCATTTTCTCTCCCATCACATACATTTCTCCGCTCTGGGTGAACGTATTCACCGTAATGCCCTTCTGGGTTTTCATATTAAAGACGATGGAATCCGATTCCATTTTTGTTTCGGCCTGGGTCATTTTAGGTCGCCCGATCATGGCTCCGGCCGTATCCCTGACATAATGTGGCAATGAGCAGATTATTGGGCTGATCCATCCGGATATTATATGCATTCAGTTCAATATCCTTATATTTCGTATTCGCTTTATTATAAAGGGTGATATTTTTAGTCGGCACATCCAGCACTACGGAATCCTGCGCACTATAGGCAATGGGTGCATCCAGCGAATCTTTGGATACGGGAATATGTATCGTGTCAACCTGCTGCCTGGACGCTGTCTGAATGAAAAGGAAGGGTATCCAGCGCGGCTGAGTCCAGGATGACTGTATCTTTTGCCGGCGACAGTGATTTTTTTCGGAATGGTATCCAGGGTCAAAAGATGTTAACCGGTCAGGAATTCTGTAATAACGGGCTGAACTGTTAATAGTTATACAAAAGAATAGGAAGGTCAAAATCAGCGCGGAAACGTATTTTAAACTAATTTTGCACCCGTTATTCATACATTACAATGGTACAAAAATAGGGGTATCTATCTAAGAAATTGTAGAAGATTAACATCTTGACAGTCAAAAGAAAACTATGCTGAGAGCATTATCCGGCGGGATCATTTCCACTTTTATTTTTTTTACTTTTTCGTCCTTTATAACCGGCGGTAGCCCGGCGACCCATTGAAAATCCGCACCATCGTGATCGATCCCGGTCACGGCGGCATTATATCCCGGAACCCGGGGATTGATATCCTCTGAAAAAGAGGTAACCCTTGAAATTTCCCTTAAACTCGGGGAAGCTATCAAAACGAATTTTCCCGATACCAAAGTTGTTTTTACCAGGACAACAGATGCCTGTGTAAACAATGCCGACCAATCTGCATGATGATCTGCATGGACGTGCCCAGATTGCCAACCAGGCTAAAGGTGATTTATTCATCAGCATCCATTGTAATTCCACCAGGCAGCCAGCCGGGGGTTATTATGAAAAAAGAGTGATCGGGCATAAAAAAAAGCTGATGTACGTGGGCAAGGGATCCAAAAAACGTAAAAAATGGATCAATGCGCCAATATATGAATCTTATTGGGTGAAGAATACACGTGTCGGAACAGAAACCTATATCTGGAAGGCCGAGCAGAACAGGAAAATAAGAGCGATGCCATCAACGAAAGAGAGGAAAGTGGCGAAGATATTACCGACAGCTCGGGCGCTCAAGAAGCTTTTGACCTGAGTTCTCCCGAAGCCCGCATGCGCGCACAATTATATGAGAAAAAATATTTTGACAACAGCGCCCTCTTTGCCACCATGGTGGAAGAGTCATTTGCCGCTGCAGGCAGACAAAGTTATGGCGTGAAACAGCGGGATATGGGAATACAGGTACTCCAGGCAACCGGTATGCCCAGCGTATTGATTGAAGTAGGCTTTTTAAGTAATAAGGAAGAAGAAGAATACCTGAACAGCAACAAGGGCCAGGATGAAGTGGTGCAGAATATTATCGATGCACTTGAGCGCTATAAAAACCAGATGGAAGGCGGCGTCATCCTGGACACCGGCATCTACCGGAGGATTCCATTCGCAAATAAAGGGACGACGGAACATAACAGCGAATGATCTTTTTCCTTAGGTTTGTAATTCATAAAAGATGTTGTCAGCAAGATATTCAAAACAAAATTGCGAATGAAAATTACAAACGAAACAAAAATAGGTGCGCTGACATCGGTCTCCATTGTGCTGCTCATCCTCGGGATTCAATTTCCTCAAAGGGAAAGACCTGTTTTCCCACAGCAAGAAAATTTATGCGGTGTTTCAAAAGCGTGGACGGGCTGGAACTTTCAAATTCCGTCAGTATAAAGGGATTAATGTAGGAACCGTTTATGCCATCAGAGCAACCAATAAAAACATAGATGGCATCCTGGTTACCATCAGCATGAAACAAGACGTAAACATCCCAAAAAATTCCGTAGCCTATATCAGTGCCGGGCTCATCAATTCATCCAATATCATGATCCAGAAAGGAGATGCATACGGAATATTTATCAGGATGAAGATACGCTGAGACCATGACAAAAGGAAATATTCTTTCCGAATGCAGGGCAGCCTGAATCCGGTCATGAAAAGCCTGAGCAGTACACGCGGGTCCCTGGATTCCCTGATACAGGCTGTAGGCAGCATGTTCAATCCCGGGGGTAAAAAATAATTTCACTTCCATTTTCTGCAAACCTGGCCCGTTCATCCGCTTCGCTGCAGATTATGCTCAACGACAGAACAGCTCGCTTGCCCGTCCATGGTTCATTTGGATAGTTTCACGAATAACCTGGCAAGCAACAACCAGCGGATCACCGGAACATTGGACAACCTGGAAAAAACAACTGGCAAACTGGCGAATGCCAAAATAGACGAAACCCTGCAAAGTGCCCAGGAGGCCATGAATTCATTAAAAGAGGCGATCAATAAAATCAACAGCACGAATGGCACGATGGGATTATTGTTGAATGATAAAAAACTGTATCAGAATCTTGAAAATACCACCCGGAGTCTCAATATTTTACTTGACGATTTCCGTATGCATCCAAAGAGATATGTAAACATTTCCGTCTTCGGTAAGTAAGGATAAAAAACAACCCCTGATGGCTCCTTTGAATGATACCACCGCCAACCGCCAAATAAAAATTGATGAAAAAGCCGGCCTTATTCCTGGCCATCGGGATATTTTGTTTATCGGGATTTCAATCCTTGGCACAGATCGCTGTTCCTTTTAAGTCGAAACCAGACGACAGTATCCACATACGTGTTTATCTGGCATTCCGATACCCTGCGCGAATTGCGCAAAGATTCCATTGCCATCCAGTCGCTTTTCGGCAATGTAAAATTGCAAAGCGAACAGACTTTTTTTTATACAGACAGCCTCGCGATGAACCACAAAGACAATTTCATAGAAGCCTTTGGTCATGTACATATCAACGATAAGGATTCGACAGATATTTATTCGGATTACATGAAATATTTTGTTGATACAAAAAAAATTATTTTCCAGAAACATGTTGAACTAAAAGATGGAAAGGGCACCCTGTCTACGGACGAATTGCATTATGATATGAATATGCATATCGGGGATTATTTCAATGGAGGTAAAGTGGTCAATAAAAACACCACCGTTACCAGCCAGGAAGGGACTTATTATGCTGATACCAAGGATGTTTATTTTAAGAAAAATGTTATACTGAAAGATCCGGCCTATGAATTAAAGCCGATTCCCTGATTATACAATTCCGAACAGCAGCTGGCAACTTTTATCACCACTACATTTATACGCGACAGCAGCGGGCGTACCATCAGTACCCGGGATGGATTTTATGATCTGAAGAATCACAGGGCCCAGTTCGGCAAAAGGCCGACCATAACTGACAAGGGAGAAACCATTACAGCAGATAATATTGATTTTGAAGACAGTACCGGCATCAGTACTGGCACGGGTAACGCGGTTTTCCGGGATACGGTGCAGACCTGACACTGATTTCCAACCTGATGCTTGCGAATAAAAAAACAAATACCTTCCTGGCCACGCAGCAACCGCTGATCATATTTAAAACAGGATAAGGACTCCATCTATATAACTGGCGATACGGTCTTATTCGGCTAACATTCCGGACTCCGTTTTGAGAACACCGGATTCCGTACAGGGAATGGCCATCGTCCGCAAAGCAGCAAACCCGAACGACAGCAGTCTGCGTTATCTGCAGATTTATCATCATGTAAGAATATTTTCAGATTCCCTGCAGGCAGTGGCCGACAGCGTTTATTATTCCGGACTGGATTCCATTTTCCGCTTATATATAAACCCCGTGGCCTGGGCCGGCGGATACCAGGTTACCGGCGACACGATGTTTTTGTATACAAAAAATAAAAAACCCGACCGCCTGTTTGCATTTGAAAACAGCCTGGTTGTCGGAAAAAGTTATACCAATATGTATAACCAGATAAAAGGGAATACCCTGAACGGCTATTTTAAAGACGGTGTAATTGACTATATGCGGGCCAAGGGAAGCGCGGAAGCTGTATATTATATTAAAGACGACAGTATGGCCCTGGTGGGCGTAAACCGCGTGAATAAAGCGGATGTGATTGACATGATCTTCCTGAACAAGCAATTAAACAAAGTTGTGCTGCGCCAGGATGCGGACGGCGTCATGTACCCGATCAGAAAAGCCAAAATCGATGAAATGAAACTCCGCGAATTTCAAATGGCTGGATTACCGCAGGCCCAAAACGAAATATGAACTCTTAAGAGAAGCACCCGAACCAAAAGCAGTGCCAGAGGAAAAAACAGGTCCTGTCAATGAGGAAAGAAAAGATACGATACAAGGATTGCGGTAATGATGGCTGCCAGGTCGGCCATCAGCGCTGCGGGGATGGCATATCGGATCTTATTGATGCCTACTGATCCGAAATATAAAGCCGCAATATAAAAAGTGGAATCCGCGGTTCCCTGGAAAACACAGGCAAGCCTGCCTACAAATGAATCCGGCCCGTATTGCGTCATTGTGGAAATCATCATGCCCCTCCCGGCGGCTCCGCTCAACGGCCGCATCAAAGCGGTCGGGAGGGCCGGCACAAAATCTGTATTCATTCCAAGGAAATGAAAAAAAGAACCAATACCCTGGATCATGAGATCCAGCACACCGCAGCTTCGTAGCACACTGATGGCCACCAGCATCCCCACGAGATAGGGAATGATGGTCACAGCTACCTGGAAACCCTGCTTCGCTCCTTCAATAAAAGTTTCATATACATTCACGCGACGGACCATGCCCCCGATAATAAATACCACGAACAATAAAAGGATCAGGCCATTACTGAAAACATTGGAAAAGGGCACAATATAATTACTGTGCACCCGGAGAAAGAATACCAGCGCCGCGATCAGTGCCGAAATGCCCCCCACCCATAAAAGGATCACCGGCTGAAACAGGTTGATTTTCTGCCGGATGGCCACCACGGTGAGGGCCACAACCGTAGCGGCAAAGGTGGTAATCATACAGGGGATAAAAATACTGGTCGGGTCATTTGATTTGAGAATGGCCCGCTGGGCAATAATACTCACGGGGATGATCGTCAGTCCTGAAGCATGCAGCACCATGAACATGACCTGTGCATCGGATGCTGTGTCTTTTCTGGGATTAAGTTCCTGGAGACTTTGCATGGCTTTCAAACCAAAGGGCGTGGCTGCGTTGTCGAGACCCAGGAGGTTTGCAGAAAAATTCATTACCATATGTCCCATGGAGGGATGGTTTTTCGGAACCTCGGGAAACAGCCGGTTAAAAAACGGTCCGATGATGCGGGAAAGAAAATTAACGGCGCCTGCTTTTTCGCCCACATTCATGAAACCCAGGAACAGGGCCATCACACCGATCAGTCCCAGGGCGATCTGGACGCTGTTTCCGGCAGAATCAAAAACACCGTCCACGATCGTCTTGAATATTTCGGTATCACCAAAAAAGATCAGGCGGATCAGTGCCGTAATGAAGGCCAGCAGAAAAAAAATGATCCAAAGCAGGTTGAGGGCCATATCCGGAATTATGGGTTGAATATAAGTAAATAAATAACGATCCCTCAAATACTTCTATCTTTGCGGGCGCAAAAACAAACCAGGATTACTAAAATAAATTATACCATGGCTTTAAAGGCAGGCATCGTCGGATTACCGAATGTAGGAAAATCCACTTTGTTTAATGCAGTCAGTACCAGTGCAAAGGCCCAGGCCAGCAATTATCGTTTTTGTACCATAGAACCCAATATCGGGCTCGTGGATGTTCCCGACGAACGCCTGAGCAAACTCGCGGAACTCGTTCACCCCGAACCGGATCGTACCGACCCAGATTGAAATCGTGGACATCGCGGGTCTCGTTAAAGGAGCCAGCAAGGGTGAAGGACTGGGTAATAAATTCCTGGCCAATATCCGGGAAGTGGATGCCATCGTACACGTCATCCGTTGTTTCGAAGATGAAAATATCCTGCGCGAAGAAGGCGCCATCAATCCGGTGAGTGACAAAGAAATCATTGATACAGAACTCCAGCTGAAAGACCTGGACGGGGTAGAAAGAAAATTCCAGAAAGCGGAGAAATTACTACAGAACAGCCGACTCCAAACAAAAGGCGGAATTTGAAGTGTTGAAACGATGCAGGGAACACCTGGAGAAAGGAAAAAATATCCGGGAGATGAACCTGGATAAAAATGAGAAAGCGGCGATAGCAGATCTTTTTTTGCTCACCGATAAGCCGGTTTTATATGTTGCCAACGTGGATGAGGCGTCAATGCATACCGGAAACAGTTTTTCTGAAGCGCTGAAAAAAGCTGCCGCAGCAGAAAATGCCCAGATGATCGTGATGAACAATTCCATAGAACAGCAGATTGCCGAACTGGAAATCGGCGGAGGACAAAGCCATGTTCATGGAAGAATATAAAATGAACGAACCTGCCCTGAATAAGCTGATCCGGAGCACTTATGCCCTGCTCAGCCTGCAAACTTATTTCACAGCGGGTGTCCAGGAAGTCAGGGCCTGGACGATCCACACCGGATGGAAAGCGCCGCAGGCTGCCTCAGTGATCCATACGGATTTTGAAAAGGGATTTATTAAAGCGGAAGTGATCGCTACGAAGATTTTATAAAATATCAATCCGAAGCTGCATGCCGCGAAGCAGGAAAACTCCGGATTGAAGGAAAAGACTATATAGTGAAAGACGGAGACGTCATGCATTTCCGCTTTAATGTATAAGGAAAGCACGGGAGATCGGTAGTTACTTCCATATAATATATATTATACCCAAGACTCACATAATACAGCCCGCCGATTTGTGCATTCCCGATGGCATCCACATAATATTTATTCAACAGGTTGGTTGCGCCAATCTTAATCATACTGTTCTGCATCTTTGGAAGTTTCATACTGATCTGCGCGTCCAGCGTTCCGAAAGCCGGTGTGGTTCCTGAAATAAAGGAGGATTCATAGTATAGCTATCCTGCCAGCGGTAGGTCAGGTTAAATCCAAATACTTTTTTAATCGTATAATTTCCGACAGAAATATTGTATTTGATTTTTGGGGTATTGAACTGGGTAAGCACATTGACGTCGGCGTTTGACAAATCATTGTAAGCAAAATTCCCTCCCGCAAAAAATCCTTTGGGCAGGGTATACTGGAGGCTGAGCCCGGCACCTACCGTATTCACCTTATTGCTGCTGTTTGTGTAAATACCAAATGTATTGGTAGGATGAACATTACTGTCCGCAGGATCTTTACTAAAATAGTCAGTCCGATAAAATTGGTATACTGTGCATAAAACCCATAAACATCTATAAACAATTTATTGGCGATGATGCCTTTATACCCAAGTTCCCAGGAAGCCACGGTTTCCGGTTTAAATTCCTTGAACTGATATTGGGTAGGTGGAAGCCCGTCCTTGCATAATCCAAGGGAAGCGGTATCATAGGTATTTCCGATCAGTTAAACTGATAAGCCTGGATAAACTGCGGAAGGCCGCCGATCAGCTTGGCTGAACCAGTCTGCAGATTGATGTATTGATTTTGGGTTGATGGAAAACGATAGGCAGTCTGATAGGAAGCCCGGATAAAATTGTCTTTTGCAACCTGGTAAACAGCCGTGAAACGGGGAGTAAACCTTCCGAGGAAATTTGAATTTTTATCATATCGTCCGGCCGCGGTAATTTTTAAGATGTTCTCGAAAAATCCTTTTTGAATCTGAGCAAAAGCGCCGGTTTCATTAATTTTATTCGTCCCGGCCGTATCTGCAAAAATTGTTCCATGTGAATTCAGAACATATTCCCTGCGTTGAAGCGCCGACGGTAATATCGGCCCATTTAATCATATCTGAAAAATTATACATGCCTTCCCCAACATACAGATCGGTCTGGTCAACGAATTTTCCTCCATAGGGAATGGGCAGTATTTTTCAATTGAATTCAGGGCATTATTGAAATTGGCAGTGCCAGGCTGTACCTGTTTTGATCTGCATAATTTCTGGCAGCGGTACTGGCCGTAACATAAGCCTGATCCGCAGGAGATTGTCCGAGACTCCAAGCGCCGTGACGAATGCCAGAGTATAGGCGCCTAAGTAATTGGGTGCCCAAACTGTTGCGGTCGGTGCATACGATTCATTTATATAAAGTCGGCAGTCACTACCATATCGGATGAGTTCCCGGCATTTTCCTGAGTCGTATAAGCCCTTACATAAAAATTCTTTCCGGTTACTTCAGCTTTATATTGGCCAATCGTTACATCCTGAAGATTATACCGGTCCGTTCCTGTATAAATGGTATTGGTCTTCCCGAAATTACCCGTCAGGCTGGCAGTTGTATTGTCTGATAATTTTATAATACAGACCGGCGGATGCTTTGAAATTATACGCATTGTAATCAGTCAATGTATTTTCATTATACCCTGTGCTGGAAACGCCGGAATTGCTGGGGTGTCAGGCGCAGCATGCCGGTCAATTGGGCTGCCTTGTAAGATCGGTTGCAGTAGCATATGTGATCCGCTGCATGGTTTAACCCTTTGTAAACATTAAAAATGAAGCGTTTTCATCGCCATAACGAATTTACACCATTATAATCCGGCTGGCTTCTGTTGCCTGAAATGGGTGTGCCTTTTAACGGACTATAATTACTGTAATTAGTAGCATGACCAGTCTTTCGCCTGTATATATTCGGCTGAAACACGAAACGCAAATTTGTTAAATGCCTGTGCGTACCGCGCCATCCAATCATAGTAAGGTGCAGCAGCTGTATTCGGATCGCTGAGATGATTAACACCCATGTTTGATCTGGGCGCTCAGTCCCTGGTATTTATAAGGGTCTTTGCTGGTCATCAGAATGGTTCCTGTCATTCCGCCGGAGCCGTAAAGGGCCGATGACGCGCCGGGTAATAATTCCACATTATCAACGTCCAGTTCATTCAGGCCCACAATATTTCCCACAGAAAAATTCAATCCCGGCGCCTGGTTATCCATCCCATCAACCAGCTGGTTCATGCGCAGGTTGCCGCTTCCATTAAATCCCCTCGTGCCCATGGTTTTAAACAAGATGGAAGAAGTAACGACATCTACCCCTTTTAAATTGGCAATGGCATCATAAAATGATGGTGCGGGAACTTCCCGGATGACGGGCTGCTCCATCCTTTCAATGGAGACCGGCGATTCCAGACTTCTGATCTGGGAACGCGTAGCAGAAACGACGACTTCAGTTCCCATAACGGATGCGGGTTTTAGCGTCAACTTCTAATGAAGCAGAAGGCGATTCAACGACGACTTCTTTCGTTTCAAATCCGACGAAGAAATAACCAGGGTGAAAGGGAACGCATGATTAACAGTCAGTTTGAAATTTCCATGGTTGTCAGAATAGGTTCCACCTGTTCTCCCTTTGAGTGTGACAGAGGCTGCAGGAACCGCTTCCTGGTTGTCCCCATTGTTTATTTTTCCTGAGATCGTGACGGACTGCGCGGACGACCGGTACCAAGAAAGAAAAAATAAAAAGGCATAGACAATAAGAGATGGGTTTTAAGGTTTTCATGGCAAGCGATTTAGATCATTAAATTTCTTCTGAAGGAAAAGTACTGTCTTGTAACCGTTTAATAAAAATTTATTTATCGTAAAAAGATAAATCGAACAGGAACATGATTTTGCTCATATAAATTTAGAGTTTTACCTTATCAGGAGTTTTCATCATTTTACTTTTTAATTTTTAATTTTTCCCATAACCTTTGCAAACAAAATTATCAAAATGACCTCCATATCATTTCCCGGATCAGACGGCTTATTACAAAGGAAAAGTACGCGATGTGTATAGTATCGGAAGATCAATGGCTGGTCGATGGTGGCCTCCGACCGCATATTCGGCATTTGACGTCATACTTCCCAGACCCATCCCATATAAAGGACAGGTTTTAACCCAGATCGCTGCATATATGCTGAAGGCAACGTCGGATATCTGCCCCAACTGGCTGCTGGATACTCCCGCTCCCAATGTGAGTATCGGCAAACGTTGTGATCCTTTCCGCGTTGAAATGGTTGTTACGAGGAAATCTAACCGGCCATGCCTGGAGAACCTATTCCTCAGGACAGAGAATATTTGCGGTGTGTCCCCTGCCGGAAGGACTCAAAGGAAAATGATTATTTCCCGCATCCCGTCATCACGCCGTCCACAAAAGCAGAAACCGGGCATGACGAAGACATATCGAAAGAAGAAATTATCGCCAGCGGGCTGGTGAATGAAAAAGATTATGCACAGCTAATGGAAGAATACACCTTGACAACTTTTCCAGCGGGGAAAAGAACTGGCTGCGAAAAGAGGATTATCCTGGTAGACACCAAATACGAGTTTGGAAAAATCGGTAATACCATTTACCTGATGGATGAGATCCATACTCCGGATTCTTCCGGATATTTTTATTCAGATGGATTTGAAGAAAGACAGAAAAAGGGAGAAAAGCAAAAACAACTCAGCAAGGAATTCGTGCAGGGAATGGCTGATTGCAAACGGGTTTATGGGCAAATCCGGGCAGCAGGTTCCGGCGATGTCGGACGAATGGGTGCAAACCATCTCCAACAGTTATACAGAATTATATGAAAAAGTGATCGGTGAAAGATTTATTCCGGTTTCTTACAGCGAGGAAAAAACCTACCAGCTGATTGTGGAAAGCCTTAGGAAAGCTGAACGCGTGAAGGTACAGTCATGTACAACCATCATAACCCCGAATTTCCATTTTCCGGGTCACATTCAATTAAAAATTTTCTGATCGTTCATCCGGCCTTTACGTAATTGTTTTTGCTCTTCTTCCGGCAGGTGATAAATATCCTGGCAGGCGGAACTGCAGCAGCCATCGTATTTTCAAGCACAGTCGCACACTGGATAAAGAAAGGTGGCATCCACTGTTTTTACAATTGGTATGCGTATCGGCGGGTTTTCCGCATTGGTGGCAATGGGCGATGATCTCCCCGGAAATCGGTTCGCCGAGCCTTTCATCGAACACAAAATTTTTTCCGCGAAATTTATTTCCAAACCTTTTTCCATAACGGTATTGGCATAATGGATGATGCCGCCTTCCAGGTGGAAAACTTTTTTAAATCCGCGATGCAGCAGGTAGGCACTTGCCTTTTCACATCGGATGCCTCCTGTACAATACATAATCACCGGTTTGTCCTTTCTGAACCTTAAGCAAATCCACGGCCATGCGGAAGTTGTTCCCGGAATGTATCGCTGGGAATTTCAATGGCCCTTTCAAAATGACCCACTTCAAATTCATAATGGTTGCGCATATCCACAACCAGGGTATCCGGATCTGCAGTAAGCCGGTTAAAAGTTTCCGCATCAACATACTGACCTTTATTTTCCATACTGAATTCCGGGTCACGGATTCCGTCGGCTACAATTTTCTGGCGGACTTTGATTTTTAAAACCCAAAAGGAATTCCCGTCTGCAAATAGCGGTATTCAGACGAAGATCACCCAAAGGTTCGATACGTTTCCAGATAAGCTCTGAATTCATCCTTCCCGTGAAACTGGGACACTGATCTGCGCATTAATACCCTCATGGGCCAGGTAGATCCTGCCAAACACCTGGAGTTCCGCCAGCTGCAGATACAACTCATCGCGGAAAGCCCAGGGATCGTTGATGGGAAAATACCGGTAAAAAGAAATCGTTCTGCGCGGAATCGGTTTCTTCCAGAAGCTTTTGCTTAAGCTCTTTTGTGATATCCGGTTATGCAAAATTGCCACGCTGCAAATTTACGAAAGGATTTGTGTTTTAGGAAACCCGGATCTATTTCATGAAACCGGCTCGAATTGGTTAAAAATTTTTTACTTTTAAATGATTTTCAACGCAGAAACCCGCTCCATGAAATTTGTTCCCTTTCTCCTTTCTTCCGCCATAACCGTCCTTTTAGTCATCGCATTCAATACACGCTGGGGTCCGGCGCCGCCTATGGGTGAATTCCTGAGCCCACAGCATGGTTTCTGGCAAAATGCCGAACCCATTGACCGGGATTTTGGCCAGGACCTTCAGCTTCCCGGTTTAAAGACCCGGCAGAAATCTACCTGGACGACCGGCTGGTACCCCATATTTTCGCCGGCAATGAAGCGGACGCCTATTATCTCCAGGGATATATGCACGCCAAATTCCGTCTTATGGCAGATGGAATTCCAGACTTATGCCGCTGCCGGCCGGATCAGTGAACTGATCGGACCAAAAGCGCTGGCTTTGACCGGGAGAAAAGAAGGCTGGGAATGGTATATCGCCGCCGAAAAAACAGTGACTGAAGCGGAAAAAGATCCGGTTTCAAAAGTTGAAGCCGATGCCTATACGGCCGGCGTTAACGCCTATATCAGTGCACTTAAGGAAAGTGAGTTGCCGGTGGAATATAAATTACTGGGTTATAAACCCGAATTATGGACGAATCTGAAAACGGCCTTTTTCTGAAATATCATGTCGCTGGACCTGGCCGGTTTCGAAACCGATTTCGAATATACTAACCTGCGTTCCAAACTCGGCTACGTTACATTTAATAAAATGTTTCCCCTTTCCCAGGATTCCCTGGATCCGATAGTTCCGGATCGATACTTTGAGCCGGATTCCCGGAATCGCCTTGAAACAACCCGGCGGGTATGATTCAGTTTATTTACAAGAAAACGATTCAGTTACCGCGCAATCATCCAAACCCGATAAAGACAACGGCAGTAATAATTGGGCCGTGAGTGGAACAAAAACAAAAAGCGGTTCCCCTATTCTTTGCAATGATCCCCACCTGGGTTTGAACCTGCCTGCCCTATGGTATCGAAATGCAGATCACCTGTCCTTCAATTAATGCTTACGGAGCTACTTTCCCGGCTCCCCCGGCGTGATCATCGGCTTTAACGACAGTTGCGCCTTTGGATTCACCAATGCCATGCGCGACGTGCGGGATTATTATGAAATCCGTTTTAAAGATGACAGCCGAAAGGAATACTGGTATAACGGCCAATGGGTTACCCACCGATTTCCGGTTTGAACATATCATCCAAAAAGGAACAGAGAGTATACCGATACTGTCGCCTATACAGTATTTGGCCCCGTTATGTACGACAAAAGTTTTTCCAGAAACCGAAAAACAAATAACAAATATTATGCCGTCAGGTGGAAGGCACATGATGCCAGGGACGAACTGATGCTTTTTAACGGTCTTGATCATGCGAAAAATTATGCTGATTACCGGCGAGGCCATACAGTGGTTCACACCCCCGGTCAAAACGTGGTTTTTGCCTGCAAGAACGGCGACATCGCCATCTGTGACCAGGGTGAATTTCCTGCCAAATGGATCAGACAGGGCGACTTTGTTATGCCTGGGACAGACAGCAGCTATATGCTGGCAGGGCATGATTCCGCAAAGTGAGAACCCCTCATGTACAATCCCGAAAGAGGATTCGTGAGCAGCGCCAATCAGCTGCCGGTGAATCCCACGGGTTATCCCTATTACCTCGGCGGGGAATATCCCAATTACCGCGGACTGATAATCAACCGATACCTGGGCCAGATGAATGAAATCGGCATTGAGGACATGATGAAACTGCAAGCTGGACACGTATAATCCCTTTGCCGGTATGGCCAGGCCGGTATTACTGAAGAACATGGATTCTCACCGGCCTGAGTCCCGACGAATTAAATATTACGGGCTGCTAAAAGAATGGGACCTGCAGTATGAGGCAGACGGAAGGCGCTTCTATTTTTAAAATTACCTGGGACAGCCTGAAACAATTGTATGGCATGACGAACTCGAAAAAGCAGGTATGCCTGGTTTTTACCCGCTTGCAAAGCACATTGCTCGAAGGCATACTCCGGGACAGCGCATACGAATTTCTGGATGATATCAATACTCCTGAAAAAGAAACCCTGAAACAGGACATTAACAGCCGTTTAAAAAGGCATCTCGACCTGCAAGAACCTGGACCGGGACGGGAGGATTACTGGGGCAAATTGAAAGCCACGCGTATTGATCATCTGGCCAGGCTGGCTCCGTTTAGCCGGCTGGATATGGACAATGGCGGCGGGGAATTTGCGATTAACGCGGTTAAGAAAGATCATGGCCCAAGCTGGCGTATGATTGTGCAGCTCACAAAAAACACGGAAGCTTATGGCATTTATCCCGGCGGGTCAAAGCGGCAACCCCGGGAGTCCGTATTATGATAATTTTATTGACAACTGGGCAAATGGAAAATATTATCCTTTGTGGATGATGTCCAAAGAGGAAGAAACAGATAAACGGGTGATAGCCATCATCCGCGTGACTAAATTATAAAACCAGATTATGTTAAAATATATTCTGTCCATCCTGGTTACTGCCCTGCTGGCTTTTGTTTCAGGGCTTTATTTCCCTGGTGGGGCATTGCTTTTGCTGCATTCCTGGTAAGTGCCGCCATCCCGCAGAAACCGGTGTACTCTTTTCTTTCCGGTTTTCTGGGCGTATTTCTCTTATGGGAAGGGCTGGCCTGGTGGATTGACAATAAAAACAATGGAATCCTTTCCCAAAAAATAGCGAATATTTTGCCGTTGGGTGGATCTTCTGTTTTACTGATCGTGATAACTTCCATCATCGGCGCGCTGGTGGCAGGTTTTGCGGCCCTGGCAGGTTCCTACCTGAGAAGACTGATCTATCCGGTTCCGCCACCGGAAACAGTTTGACCGGCCTGGCAGAAAGTCCAATACTTTATCTGAATATGAGGACATTCGTTTTATTTATTTCAGCATGTCGATCCTTTGCCAGAGTGCCCATGCCGTAAAGATCAGCGGGACGATAACGGATGATAAGGGCAATATCCTTCCATATGCTTCTATTTTCATTAAAGGCAGTTCACTGGGAACAACCAGCAACAACCTCGGCAGATATTTCCTTGATCTTCCTTCCGGCAATTATACCATCGTTTGCCAATACGTAGGTTATACGCGACAGGAAAAAAAAATGGCGCTCGGCTGGTGAACCCATCACCCTGGATTTCCAAATGTCGATACACCAAACAAACCTGAAAGAAGTCGATGTAAAACCGGGTGGTGAAGATCCGGCATATGAAATTATCCGCCACGCAATCAAAAAAAGAAAATCCTACGAAAACCCGCTGGATTCCTTTACCTGCGAAGCCTATATCAAAACCCTGATCCGCAGCCGGAGCCTTCCTTCGAGGATCCTGGGCAAAAATTTTTCGGATGAAGACAGAAAAGACCTGGGAGTGGACTCCGAAGGCAAGGGCATCATCTACTTCTCTGAATCCTTAACCCGGATTGCTTTTAAAAAACCTGATAAAATAAAACTGGAAGTCATCTCCGGCCGGGAAAGCGGATCCAATGGTTATGGATTTAATTTCCCAACCTTTATCAATTTTTATAGCAACAACGTAAATATATTTATTACCCAGCTTAGCCCCCGTGGTTATGTTTCCCCGATTGCGGACGGGGCGTTGAATTATTACAGATATAAATTCCTCGGTTCCTTTTTTGAAGACGGAAAGGAAATCAACCAGATCCGGGTAATCCCCAAAAGAAGATTCGAGCCCCTCTTTTCCGGTACGATCAACATTACAGACGGGGACTGGCGGATTCACAGCCTGGACCTGATGCTAACAAAAGACTACCAGCTCGAAATCGTGGACACCCTCACGATCAAACAGATCCATGTACCCATAACGCCCAGGGTGTGGCGGACACAAAACCAGGTGGTAAATTTTTCTTTTAAAAAATTCGGCATTGATGTCTTTGGGAATTTCCTGAATGTATACAGCAACTATGATCCCGAACCCCGGTTCAGAAAAAAATATTTCAATAATGTGGTGGTCAAATATGATACCGGTGTAAATAAAAAAAGTTTTGCCTACTGGGACTCGCTCCGTCCGGTTCCACTGGAGCCGGAAGAACTGGAAGATTTCCGGGTCAAGGACAGTACATTTAAAAGCCGAAACGATTCCGCCAGCCTGCGCAGAACCGCTGATTCCCTGCGAAAAAAACAGGGGCGCATCACAGTTGATGAATATCTTCTTTAATGGAATTAAAAGATCGGATTTTGATCCCGATCATCCTGCGAGCGTACATGTTCATCCCCTGGTTCCCGGCCTGGAATATAATACGGTGGAGGGTCTGGTTATAAACGGGGAAGCCAGTTTTCTGAAAGAATATAAAAAGACGGGGAACAGCATCGAATTCACACCACATATCCGTTATGGATTCAGCAACGCCCATCTTAATGCCTGGGCAACCCTTACCTTGAGTGAAAGAAAATTCCTGCAGGATATGGAAGGGGATACCTACAGCCGGTCTTCCTGGATCTTTAGCGGAGGTAAAAAATCAGTCAGTTTAATTCGGACAACCCGATCGGTCCTGTATTGAATGAGTTCTACACCCTGTTCTTCCGCGATAACTACATGAAAATCTACGAAAATTATTTTGGAAGCGCCCAGTACAGAAAACGATTTGATAACGGGTTCCGGATAACCGGCACCCTGCTTTACGAAGACCGGATGCCACTAAATAACACGACCGATTTTTCTTTCTTTGGAAACAAGGACAAACAATTCACACCCAATTATCCATATGAACTGATCCCACAGAATTTGAACCCAACCAGGCGCTCATTGCAGGGGTTGACCTGCAATTCAAGCCGGGACAGCGTTATATTGAATTCCCGGATAACCGGATGGCGCTCGGATCAAAATACCCGACCCTGGCCCTCTCATTCCGAATGGGTATTCCGGACCTGTTGGGATCTGATGTGAATTATGAAAAATGGCAGTTTTCCATCTGGGATAATATCAATTTTAAACTAAAAGGTGTTTTCAAATACCGCCTGGGTATCGGGGGATTTTTAAATACCCGGTCCGTATATGTAATGGACTACCAAAACTTCAACGGGAACCAGACTTTCTATGCCAGCTCCTATTTAAACAGTTTCCAGCTGGCCCCCTATTACCAGAACAGTACCACGGCTTCCCTGTACGGTATAGGCCATATTGAACATCACTTCAATGGTATGCTCACCAATAAACTGCCCCTGCTGAGGAATCTGCAATGGAATCTTGTGGTGGGTTCAAATGCATTCTATGTAAACCAGTCGAATAATTATGTGGAAATATTCGCGGGACTTGAAAATATCTTCAAACTCCTGCGGGTAGACGTGATTGGTTCTTATCTCAATGGCCGGCCGGGACAGGTGGGCGTTCGCGTAGGTTTTGACGGTTTATTCGGAACGGCCATCGGCAATGCGTTGAAAAATCCGGGCAGCAGACCCCCTCCCCGGCAAAACTAGCCAGACCGGGCTGTAAGTATGGAAATCAATTTTTTTGTTTCTTCCATCCGGTTAAAACTATGCAGGGTTATCCGAAGTCTTTCTTCACCCCGGGGAACGGACGGATATAATATGGGCCGGGCATCCAGGTTGTTTTCCAGCAATTCACGGGCGATTTCACGCACCCTCTCATTTCCCGGCATAATGAAACATTGAATCGGCGTATCCGATTTTTTGAAATCCGGATGATCAAAGGCAGCAGCCAGGTTTTTGAGCGACTCCCTTTCCTGATTCATTCCGGGGAATATTTTATAAGCAGCCTGAATGGCCGCTGCAGAAGCCGGTGGCATGGCCGTACTGTAAATAAAAGGGCGGCAGAAATTGATCAGATAATCCCGCAGGGTTTCCGAGCCTAAAATCACTGCACCATGGCATCCCAGGGCTTTTCCAAATGTATGTACGCGGGCAAAACAGCGATCCTGTAATCCGAGTGCCTGAACGGCTCCTTCTCCCCGGTCGCCGATCACGCCCGTCGCGTGGGCTTCATCCACGATCAGGTGCGCTTCATATTTTTCACAAAGCAGGACCATCCCGACCAACGGGGCCCTGTCGCCATCCATGGAAAAAACGGATTCCGTGACGACGAAACAATTTCCCTTGCGTTTTTGCAGTTTCATTTCAAGCTCACGCAGATCATTATGCGCAAAAGACAGGGCATCCGCAAAAGACTGACGGATACCATCCCTTATAGAAGCATGGCTGAGTTTATCATATATTATCAGGTCCCCTCTCCGGGCAATGCAGGAAAACAGTCCAAAATTCGCGTCATATCCGGAATTGAAAATCAGCGCTGCGGGTGCATCATGAAAACGGGCAATCTGTTTTTCCGTTTCTTCTATCAAGCGATAATTTCCGGCCAACAGCCGGGATCCGGTAGATCCATGGGGATAACGGCTTCCGGAAAGCATCGCTTCTATCAGGCCGTTTTTTACGATCCCGAGATAATCATTTGAGAAATAATCGGCCTGGCTCCCGGGCAGGCGGAGGCTGCGCAAAGCAAACATGGCCGCTCTTTCCTGCAGTTTCCGATTCAAAAAATCCTCATTCATAATTTAATTGACCAAATATCCCTTTAATTCAGACATTTGCAAAACACATGAAAGAAAACAAAAACATCCTGGGGCTGCAATTGGCCACTGATCCCCGCTGGGTTGACCTCGCGAATCTTTCCATCGAGGAAATCCTGACGGACCATGCATTTTGCGAACAGAAGGCAGCCACTACCTGCATCAGCCTGATACAGAAATATACAGACCGGCCCCGGCTGGTATCGGATCTGGCACCCATCGTTACGGAAGAATGGGGGCATTTCCGTATGGTACTTGCCGAACTGGAAAAACGGGGCCTCAGGATCGGCAAACAAAGAAAAGATGATTATGTAAACCACCTGATCGCTTTTCAGCGTAAAGGAGGTGACTTCGAAGAACGGTTTCTCGACCAGTTACTCACGATGGCCATGATCGAAGCACGCAGCTGCGAACGGTTCAAACGGTTGAGTGAGGGCCTGCCCGATGAATATCTGCGCAATTTTTACAGACGCTTTATGGAAAGTGAAGCGGGCCATTACCATCTTTTCATCGGCCTGGCAGAAACTTACCTGGGTAAGGAAAAAGTGAAAAAGCGCTGGGCAGAATGGATCCACTACGAAGCCGGCCTGATGAAACAAATGGAAGTGCGCGGAGACAGGATCCATTGATTACCGGTTCAGAACCACACTCAGCTCCTTACAACCCTTTGCCCGAAAAATGTGCCAGTTCCGGGCTGAAATCTATAAAAGGATATCTCCCGGCCAGTTCAAGCGTTTTTGCATATTGTTCCTGCAGAAAATGCTTGTGTGCCTCAGTATCAGGATGAAGGGACCGGTGTTTGCGGGATACCTGCAATTTCCGGATCTCTTCTGCCAGTAACCTGGATTCCGGATGCATGTAATATTCCATAAAATGTTCCACCACATAATTCGTGGCCATATAATTCGGATGCACCAGATCCTTATCATAAAAACGATAGTCCCTTAATACATCGATCACCAGTTCATATGCCGGGAAATAATAGGTCCGGTTGAATTTATTAACCAGCTGGTGCGCCACTTCAATTAATCTGGCCTTGCTGCGGTTATTTTCGATCACCCCGTCGCGTATATGACGGACCGGGCTGATGGTAAAAACCACCTGCAGGCGGGGGTTAAAATCGAAGAGCCGGTGCAGGGCCTCATCCAAAACAGCCAGCATGTCTTCAATGGGCAGCAGTTTTTTTATAAACCAGCCTGCCGGCGCCCGGTGACAATTTGCAACCCTTTTGTTTTGGTCTTTTAAAATATAAGCAAATGCGGACCCAAGTGTAATGATCAGCCAGTCCGCCTGCTGCAGGTAAACATGCGCTGCCTGCTGCGATTGGTTGATCCGGCTGAGCGCTACCTGCCGGCTGGTATCTGAAAACACACCATGGTGTTTCCAGCTTTGCCAGAGTTCATTATGAAAGAAAAGATCCTCCGGACCGTAGGAAACCGGTTCCAGGTAGGAAATCAGGCTGGAAGCCACACTCAGGGGATCGAATAATATTCCGTTTGGATTTTGCAGCACATCGAACTTCATCTCTTCCAGGTGATGACCGATATGTTCAGTAAAACAGGACCCCGTCAGTAGTATTTTCTGTGGATACCGGATCCGGCCGGCAGGCGCAGTGATCTGTATGGGAAGGAAAAAAGGGTCCACTTTAATGATTTAAAAATATTTCGCCGGAAAGCAGCCTGCTTTTCGCCAGGGCTGTTTCATTGAGAACAGGTAACACATTTTTTTTCTGAAAATAACTAACCATGAGCAGGGTGTCCATATTTCCCACCAGGTCATCCCCCGCCATCGGGCAGCCGCCAATCCCATTCAGGGCCCCGTCAAAACGCCGGCAGCCTGCGCTGAAGGCTGCTTCCAGTTTTCCAATGCTGTTTTCCGGGCGGGAATGCAGGTGAACCCCGGATTCTATGGAAGGAAATTCTCTGATCAATGATTCCGTGAGGGTATACACCTGTTCAGCACTGGCAAGACCGACGGTATCCGCCAGTGAAATAACTTCGACCCTCATATCCACCAGTCGTCGGATCCAAAGAAGGGCGGTCTCTTCCGACCATATATCCCCATAAGGATTTCCGAAGGCCATGGAAATATAAACCACCAACCGTTTATTATTTTTATGACAGATTTCCTGAATAGCAGATACGGTTTTTACCGAATCAGCTATGGAAGCATTTGTATTGCGTTGCTGAAATGTTTCAGAGATAGAAAAGGGAAACCCGATATCCTGAATCAATGAATAAGAAGCGGCATCTGATGCGCCCCGCGTATTGGCGACGATGGCCAGCAGCCTGGTTTTGGAATAGCCCGGATTGATTTCGCTGATCACCTGTTTGGTATCCGCCATCTGGGGAATGGCTTTGAGAGAAACAAAACTACCGAAATCCAGGCTGTTAAACCCAACCTCTAACAGTGCATTCAGGTATTCAATTTTTTTTTCTGTCGGAATAAAATGTGGCCATCCCTGCATGGCATCCCGGGGACATTCCACCAGTTTCACCTTTTTCGTTTTTTCCTCGCCATTCATGCCACGAAACTAATTCAAATCCCGGTTTAAACTGGGAGGTTATATCCATTTAATCTTATTTTCGACCTTCTCCCGCATAGTATTGAAAAACCTTGTCCTTTCTTTTTCGCCCGCATTGCTCATCAATGTAGACTTCCTCATGATATTCTGTGCATATTGGTAAGTATACTCTGTAAAAACGGGATCTTTTGTCATAATGACATTTAACACTGAATGATTGATATAAACCACTTTCAAATCATTTAATACAACCAGACTGCAATTATCTCCCAAAATGAATTCGTTTACATAGAATTTATAAGGCGCGCTGGCAGTGTCAGGCTTTCCGTTTATCGGGAATTTACATCCCGCTTCTGCCTGTTTTTCAATATGATTTATCATATCCAGCAGGCTTTTATAAACACCCAGTGCATAGGCATCTGAAGGGAACAGCTTACTTTGTCTGTAATAATCGATTTGTCGGATCGTCGCATTAATGCTGTCATCGTTCCATACTTCAACTGATGGGATTTTATTATATGCCTCACTTAGTTTGGATGCCATTTTAAAAACACTTTCACTTAGAGACTCCAGCACAAAAATATCCTTACCATTAAATGGATACTGAAGAATCGATTTCATCCAGAAAAAAATCTTAAACACAGTCAACTCGTGAAAACCAAAAGAATGAAAAATAAAAATGTCTTTACTCAGATAATACAGTTCCCGGTGTTCAAATGAATTAAAATAATTGAGCTGGGTGAGGAGATACTCCAGGTACTTTTCAAACCCAAAATTTTCCTTATTGATAAGTGGACCACTAAATAACAGGGAATCGTTATTTAGGTGAAATAACTGATCCAGGGACACCTTATAGTGTGCACACAGGGTTTTAAGTTCATCAAAAGACAATGGTTTCTCGCCCCGTATCCTCCGGTAGGCGCTGTCGTTGCTGATGTCTAAAAGGTCAGCTACTTCATCCACCAGCGAAAGATGGGTAGCCAGGCCGGATTTGATATGCTGAAAAAAAACCTGCTGAACACCGGGCTGTTCCATTTGTTGTTGGTTGTTTGTTTAGTAAAAATTATGTCCTTGCCTCCCCTTCTTTGGCAATAACTGCGGTGCCTAATAAAATTAGACCAATTTTCTGCAAAAAATACCGGCCCGCCCCAGAATTCAATCAATAAAAAGCCTTTTGTTCCCACAAAAAAGAAGGGTAAAACAAATCCCAATTAGAAATGGCCCCGGACCCGTGATACTTTCATATCGTGATTTATCGCCCTCCAAAATCTACAATTATGATACTGTTTGGAATGATATACCTGATCCGGAATTTCCCGGTTTTTACTGCAGGTTGTTTATTGCTGCTGATGCCGGCCAGCCTGTTTGCCCAGGACCGGAGGCTGGAGTACCAGGTAATGCACCATGGTGAGGTAAAGGGAACCGTTCAGATTAAACAGCATACAGAAGGAAATACCGTTCAGATTAAAATTGAGTCGCTGGTTCAGAACCGGTTCCTGTTTAAGATCACAGTACAAACCATTGAAGAAGCCGTTTTCAGGGAAGGACTGCTCATTTTTTCCAGGTATTACCAGAAAATAAACAACGAAGAAAAACATGACCGGCAATTAAACTGGGAAGGCGGATACTACCGGTTGAGCGGCAGGAAGGAAGATAAGACAGCACCGCAAACGCGTATCCTCCATACGGTTCTTTCCCTATACCTCCAGGAGCCGTTGAATTTCCGGGAAGTCTATTCTGACAATTTTCAACAGGATATACCCGTCATCCCGGTCGCGCCCGGCAAGTATAAACTCACCCTGCCCAATGGAAACAAAAATTACTATTACTATCAGAAAGGCACCCTGGTGCGCGTGGAAGTAGAGCAGCCCTTTTATGCCGTTCAATTCATTTTAAATCACTGAAACCTTGTACAGGCAAAATTTCCCAACCAATCTGAGCAGACTCAATAGTAAACACGGGATGGGCATCCTGCTATTCGGAATACCACTCTTACTATTCCGGTCAAACTGGATAGCCCTGCTAAAACTTCCCCGGTTTGACAATTTCAGCCTGTTTATTTTTTACCTGTTACTCCTTCTGACCTGCCTGATTTCGATCCGGTCGGCCATGGTCAAATTAACGAAAATGCCGGCTTCGATACCGATTTGCAAAATCCCCAACAACATAATCATCACCTATTTTGGCATCCGATCGGCATTCCTGGTTATATATGAATGTTTTTTCAGGGGGCTTATTTTGTTCCTGTGTGTTCAGTTGTACGGATTCCCCTCCGCGTTAATGATCAATATCGTGCTTTACATGGGTGTGCATGCTTCCGGTGACCTAAAGGAATTGGTCGCCTGCCTGCCATTTGGACTGGCGATCTGCCTGCTAACGATCTGGCTGCATTCCCTATGGCCCGCCATGATCCTGCATCTCTCCCTTTCCGGCATACACGAATTTTATTTATTCTATTCCCCTAAACAAAACCTTTAAATCAACTAAAATGAAAATCTTTCTAACCGGCGCAAGTGGTTATATCGGCAACAGGCTGGCTTTTGAGCTGGCAGCACAGGGGCATACCATTCATGCACTTGTCCGCAATCAAGCAAGTGCCCGTATTTTACAACATCCCAATATTATTATCTTTTATGGCGATCTCCTCAATCCCCAGAGTATCCGCCAGGCAGTTGCCTCCTGTGAACAGGTTTACCATGTGGCCGGATACTCCAAGTTATGGGCCCGGGAAAGAAATTGTTTTTATGATACCAATGTACGGGGAACTGAAAATATCCTGGAACAGTCCCTGGAGCTTGGCGTAAAAAAACTTGTATATACATCGAGCTGTGCTGTATTCGGACCTTCTTATCTGTCACCCATCAATGAAAATGATCCCCGGACCATCGGATATGGGAATGACTATGACCTGTCCAAATGCCTGGCTGAATCCAAGGTGAAAGAATATGCACACCAGGGACTTTTTGCCATCATCGTGAATCCGTCACGCGTATATGGTGCCGGCCTGCCCACTGCCAGCAATGCATTATCATCGATGTTGCTTAAATGCCTCCATGGCCATATGATTTTCACGCCTGCCTGCCCCCAGGTGATTGGCAACTATGCTTATATAGACGATGTGGTAAGGGGTCACATACTGGCAATGCAAAAAGGTATCAGCGGCGAACAATATATCCTGGGCGGTGAAAATATTTCCTATGCTGAACTGTTCTGTTTGATACACCAGTTTATAAGAAACCCTAGAATGATCCCGTTATCACCCGGTATTTTAAAAGCGATGGGGCGGATCCAGTCTCTGATCAATAGACTGACCGGCCGGGAACCCGTTTTCACTTCTTCGATCATATGCCGGTACCTGAATAATATGGCTGTCAGTTCATCGAAAGCAATTCATCAGCTCGACTACCGGATCACTCCTTTCCGGGATGGCATACGAAATACCATTTTAAAATTGCAAAATGATACCCGCCATGATTAAGAAAAAATACACCCTGATTACCGGCGCCAGTGAGGGACTGGGCAAAGCGATGGCTTTTGAATGCGCCCGTAGCCAAATGCATCTGATCCTGGTGTCCCTTCCCGGAACCCGTCTGGCGGACCTGGCCAACTTCATTAAAAAGAATTTTTTTGTGGAAGTTAGCCTTTTTGAGAAGGATCTCTCCGACCCGATTCAATGCAGGGAATTATATGAAGAAATCAAACAGGCCGGCCTGGCTGTGAATATGCTAATCAACAACGCCGGAGTGGGTGGCACCGGATATTTTATGGAAGCCGATATTAACCTGTTGGAAACACAGATCAAAGTGAACGTACTGGCTACCACACTGCTGTCCCGGCTTTTCATACATGACCTCAGGGAAAACAAACCATCCTACCTGCTCAACGTGAGCAGTCTCGGTTGTTTTTTCCACCTTCCGAAAAAACAGGTATACGGTGGTACAAAATCATTTATCTATTTTTTCTCGAAATGCCTGCAGTCTGAATTAAGAACCGATGGCGTTTCGGTAACGGTGGTTTGCCCCGGTGGCATGAATTCAAACCCTTCGCTGGCCTTGCTGAACCGGACGGGTACCTGGTTGTCGCGCATGTCGGTACTGAATCCCGAGGAAGTGGCACCCATTGCAATCCGGGGATTGCTGAACCGGGACAAAGTTATTGTGCCCGGTTCCCTGAACAGGTTTTTTTTAATGCTTGATAAAATTTGTCCCGTGACACTGAAGGTATATTTGCTCCGTTATCAAATGAACCTGCTTCGGGTAAAGAATCCTGCTTGGCGGCCATCCCCGGTTTCATTGCATAACAGACCGGTGGTCAGTTACCCGTTTCGGGCGGATTAAACATGCATTCTTTTTTTCATGGCTTCATATAAAATGATCCCGGCGGCAACGGAGACGTTGAAAGAATCGAAATCACCCGCCATCGGGATGGTAAAGAGTTCATCTGCTGCTTTATTTAAATAGGGCTGCAGGCCCTTGTCTTCGCTCCCCATCATGACGCAACAGGGCAGATCCAGGGGCAGTTCAAAAATCTTTTTATCGCTGCGCATGGAACTGGCGAAAACGAGAATACCATTCAAATGCAGGCTGTCAACCGCTTTCAGCAGACTGCTCACCCGGCATATATGAATTTTTCCCAAAGCGCCTGCAGAGGATTTCAGGGCCTCTTCGTTCAAGGCTGCGATGCCCTTATCAGGAATGATCAGGGCCTGGGCGCCGCAGCAGACGGCACTGCGGGCAATGGCGCCGATATTCCGTACATCTGTAATGCCATCCAGCAGGATGAATAAGGGCGACTGGCCTGCAGAAACCACCTCGTCGATCACCGCCTGTAGGTCCATATAAACAAACAGGGCTGCCAGGGCAATAACACCCTGGTGGTTGGCCCGGGTAATGGACATTAATTTTTCCACAGGAACCTGTTGGATGGGTATGCCGCGTTTTTCAGCCAGCTTACGGATCTCACCAATAGATTCCCCGCTTACGTTTCGCTGAAATAAGATCTTATCGATGGCCCGCCCGGCCTGTATGGCTTCAACCAGGGGCTGCCTCCCGATAATGATGTCAGAAGATTTCAATCTTTATTTTTTTAGTTTGTTCTGGTAAACCATGAGCCGGATCTGCTGGATCGCCGCGACGGACATGGCATCGGTAATGAACCCGGCTTCCATCATCCTGACGGCTTCATCAAAAGGTAATTTCCTTATATCCAGTTGTTCGGTTTCATCCGGTTCTGCCGTTTTTTGTTCCAGGTCCCGGGCCAGGTAAAGGACCGCCTGTTCATCGCTTACCGAATTGGATAAGTGCATCGTGCAGATTTTTGTCCATTCCTTTGCCACCAGTCCGGTCTCTTCCAGCAGCTCCCTTTTTGCCGATTCTACCGGGTCTTCATCCATCCTGCCGCCCCCTTCAGGAATTTCCCAGCTATACGCATCAAGCGGGAAACGGTATTGGCCGACCAGCCAGGTGTTCCATTCCGCATCCAGGGGAATGACGCCAACGGCAAGATGTTTAAAATGAACTTTACCATAGATGCCCTTTCCTCCCGATGGATTGATCACCTGGAATTCTGTGACGCGTATCCAGGGGTTTTCATAAACCTCATGCAGGTCCAGGATGGTCCATGGATTTTCGTACTTTTTCATGACCCGAATGTAAGCTTAAAGCTCAGGGCTTTTTTTAAATTGTATATCAAAAATAAATCATCCGTCGGCTACTAAATAAAAAGGGCCAGCACTAAAGCTGACCCGAACAAATTCAGAGTTCCGTTTTTATTTAATTTTAAATGCCCGTTTTACTTTTTTCACATAATCCAGTTTCTCCCAGGTAAACAGATCCACTTTTTTCTTAATTGTTTTGCCGTCAGGCGAAACGAATGTTTTCACCACCGTTTGCGGTTTACGTCCCATATGGCCGTATGCAGCTGTTTCACTGTAAATCGGGTTACGAAGTTTCAAACGGTGCTCAATAAAATAGGGACGCATATCAAAGACCTGTTCCACGATCTTTCCGATTTCACCATCGGTCATGTCTACCGCTGCGGTCCCATAAGTATTTACGTATATGGAAGTTGGCCGGGCCACCCCGATGGCATAGGAAACCTGCACCAGTACTTCACTTGCCACGCCTGCCGCCACAAGGTTCTTGGCGATATGCCGGGTGGCGTAGGCTGCGCTGCGGTCAACCTTGGATGGATCTTTGCCGCTGAATGCGCCGCCACCATGTGCTCCCTTTCCGCCATAGGTATCCACAATGATTTTACGGCCTGTCAGACCCGTATCACCATGCGGACCGCCAATCACAAATTTCCCCGTAGGGTTGATATGGTACTTGATCTTATCGTTGAATAAATGACCGTATTTTTTATACTTAGATTTAACGCGGGGGATGAGGATAGAGATCATGTCTTTTTTAATCTTCGCCTGCATTTTTGCTTCTGCATCAAATTCATCGTGCTGGGTGGATATCACGATGGCATCTATGCGTACCGGGTTATTCTGATCGTCGTATTCGAGGGTCACCTGACTTTTGGCATCCGGGCGCAGGTATTTAATTTCTTTATTTTCCCTTCTCAGGGCAGCCAGTTCTATCAGGAGTTTATGAGCCAGATCCAGGGCCAGTGGCATATAATCATCCGTTTCATGGGTGGCATAACCGAACATCATGCCCTGGTCGCCCGCACCCTGTTCCTCTTTTTTGGAACGGTCAACACCCTGGTTGATATCAGAAGACTGTTCATGGATGGCTGAAAATATACCACAGGAATTGGCTTCAAACATGTATTCACTTTTCGTGTATCCGATCCTGCGGATCACCGAACGGGCAATTTCCTGCACATCCAGGTAGGCTTTGGATTTTACTTCTCCGGCCAGCACAACCTGTCCGGTGGTCACCAGGGTTTCACAGGCCACTTTGGACTGCGGGTCGAAGGCAAGAAAATGATCAATCAGGGCATCGGAAATCTGGTCGGCCACTTTATCCGGGTGACCTTCAGAAACACTCTCAGAAGTGAATAAATAAGACATTTTTACTGTTTGAATGGGACCTTGAAAATAAAAAACCACTAACTACCTTAAGTAATTAATGGATGGCGGTGCAAAGATAATAGTTGATGCATTACTACTTATAAATCGCCGGAACTAATTATTGGGAAAGATCGGTATACAATTGCAGGTAATCGCTCAGATCAGATTCCGTATTATAGGGAAGCACTTTTTTGCCCCTGACCTTACTGAATTCATCTATGAGTTTCTTATCTGTTTTTTCCGCGCCAAAGGTAATGGCATCCGCATAACATGCGCCGACCCGGAACAGGGCTGTATTGCCGGCCTCACTGAATGGTTCCAGGTCCTTTTCTTTAATAGATCGCATGAATATTAGCCAATTTGGTAAACTTAGCGCCCAGTTTTTCCTTAAATGTATTCTGGCCAATGGTATAAACCACTTTGCTATGGGCAAAAACCGGCTCTTTTTTATAAACGGTCTTCAGATAAAAAGGGATCAACCCCGTCATCCAGCCACTGCAATGAATGATATCAGGCGGCCATCCGAATTTTTTGACGGTTTCAAGGGCGCCCTTACAAAAGAAAACCGTACGCAGGCCATTGTCGTCAAACCACTTTTCCTTTTCATCATGGAAAATAAACTTCCGTTTGAAAAGGTCTTCATTCTCCAGGAAATACACCTGCAAACGGGCATTGGGGAGGGAGGCCACTTTAATCTGCAAGTGGATAATCATCGTTGTCGATCGATACATTGATCCCGGAAAGGCGCACTACCTCATGCAGGCGGTGCCTTCTTTCATTAATCACCCCAAACCTGGGCATGATGCAACGAACTTCAAAACCATTGATCATTGGACTTTATCGCTAACTTATTCACCGTTTCCGCAAATTCTGTGAGTTCCAGATAGGGAGACATTTCATTGGCAATAAATAAAATTCTTTTCTTTGCTACCATTAGGAAGGAGAATTGGTGATCGGGAGAATACCTGAAAATCAGTTTGCAAAGGTAAGGTTAATTCGCTAAATGGGCTCGCCGGAATGGTTTCTGCCTGCTAAAACGCTGAAAATGATTCTATTTAAAAAGTCTTCTGATCTCCGGCACTGGCTAAAAAGTCAGAAAGAAGGAGGCAGGAAAACGGGTTTTGTGCCTACCATGGGGGCTTTACATGAAGGGCATATGCACCTGGTAGATGCCTGCCGCACCCTGGCAGACCTTTGTATTTGCAGCATTTTTGTGAACCCGGCCCAGTTCAATGACCCGAAAGACTTTGAAAAATACCCGGTCAGCCTCGAAAAAGATATAGAAATGCTCACCAAAGCCGGCACAGATGTGATTTTTCTTCCTCGGTCCCTGAAATCTATCCCGGAGGGAGAAACCGGCCTGGAAAAATATGATCTCGGTGGACTGGAATCCATATTGGAAGGCCGTTACCGGCCGGGCCATTTCCAGGGAGTCTGCCAGGTGATGAGCCGCTTCTGAAAATGGTGGGGCCGGATCATTTGTTTATGGGACAAAAAGATTTCCAGCAAAACCTGGTTGTAAAACGTCTGATCCGGCTCCTGCAGCTACCGATTGAGTTCCATATTGTGCCGACCATACGCGAATCCGACGGCCTCGCACAAAGCAGCCGGAACCGGCGACTGACCCCGGAACAGAGGAAAAATGCTGCAGCCATTTCCCAGGCACTTAATGAAATCCGTGAGAAACTGGTTTCCGGGGATACCACCCCCATTCTCGAAGCAGCCCGGGAAATACTGGATGCCGCCCATTTTAAAACAGATTATATTTCTATTTCAAGGGCAGCCGACCTGAAACCCATTGTGAACTGGGATGGAAAAGAGCAGGTTTTGGCCCTGATCGCCGCTTTCCAGGGAGATGTAAGGCTGATAGATAATATGCTGATCAATTAGTTTAATTTTGCGGCTCAAATTGAAAAAGTACTGATGGAAATCGAAATACTTAAATCAAAGGTTCACAGGGTAGTGATTACGGAAGCCAACCTGAATTATATTGGCAGCCTGACGCTGGACGAGGATCTGATGGATGCCGTGCATTTGATTTCCAACGAAAAAGTGCAGGTGGTGAATGTGAATAACGGTGCCCGGATTGAAACTTACCTGATTGCCGGGAAAAGGGGTTCAGGTATTTGCTGCCTGAACGGACCTGCTGCCCGCAGCGGTGCAGCCGGAGACATCGTGATCATCATTTCTTATGCGCGAATGGATTTTGAGGAAGCAAAAAAATTCAAACCCTGGGTTGTGTTTCCAAAAGAAGGCAATTCCCTCTAGTTCACAGGAGCCTGTCCCCGGGCGTGCCGGGATTGTCAAATCCCTTTAAAATTGTATCTTACCTGCCTCTATGAAGAAGACTTTTATTGCAGCTCTTCAATATGTTTTTTTCTTCGCCCTGGCCGTTTTTTTCGTTTGGTTAAGCGTACGCGGAATGGACCATGATAAATGGGAACAATTGAAGAAATCCATGGACCATGCGCATTACTGGTTATTGATCCCTGTATTCAGTTTACTGCTCATAGCTCACTGGCTGCGCGCCCTGCGCTGGAGACAACTGATGGAACCCATGGGTTACCACCCATCCAGGCTGAATACTTTTTTTGCAGTTATGATCGGGTATTTTGTAAACCTCGGAGCTCCCCGCCTTGGGGAAGTGATCAAGTGTACCATCCTGGCCCGTTATGAAAAAGTTCCCGCCCAGAAACTGGTAGGAACCATCGTGGCAGAAAGGGCTTTCGACGTGATCTGCCTGCCTGCTGGTATTCGGACTCACTTTTGTTTTCCAGTTCGATATCATTTCCTCCCTCGTCCACGATTATATTTATCCGGCGTTCCAGAATAAAAACGGCGAAAACAGCTTACCTGAAAATCATTTTCCTGGGTGTTGGATTTGTCATTTTTCTGGTGGTTTTAAAATTCATATTCAGTCGTTTCGGACATATCAATATTGTCCAGAAACTGAAAAACATCCTCGCCGGTGTGTGGCATGGCCTGATTAGTGTGCGTTCTTTAAAGAACAAGCCCCTGTTTTTCATTTATACCATTGGCATCTGGTTCATGTACCTGCTCAGTACCTGGTGCGGATTTTTCGCCATCGATGAAACCAGCCGCCTGGGGCTTGCAGATGCCCTTACTGTGCTGGCCATGGGCAGTGTGGGTATGATCCTTTCCCCCGGCGGGATCGGCGCTTATGCCCTGCTCGTCATGGAAACGGTTGCTTTATACCATATACCAAAAGAACCTTACGGGCAGGCGCTCGGCTGGCTGCTTTGGTTTGGCCAGTTTTTAAGCTTCATTGTTTTCGGCGTGATCAGCTTTATTTTATTACCCCGCGTAAACCGTCAAAAAATTAAAACGGATGAGGCAGCCCCAGGTTATTCAGCTTAAGATTTATTACGTCCAAGGAAATTGTATTCCAGGTAAATCGATGGAAACTGCTCAGCAAAACCATTTCCTTCACCAATGGGTGCTTCGATATCCTGCACCCGGGCCATATCGCCTCCCTGTCCGATGCGGCACGCGAAGCGGACTTCCTGGTGGTGGGCCTGAATTCAGATGCCTCAGCCAGGCGTCTGAAAGGGCCCGGTCGTCCCGTAATGGACGAATCCTCCCGGGCACTCATGCTGGCTTCCCTGCTCATGGTGGATGCCGTGGTGATCTTCGAAGAAGACACGCCGCTTGAACTGATCGAACTGGTGAAACCCGATGTGCTGGTGAAAGGAGGCGACTATACGATCGATCAGATTGTCGGCGCAAGCGAAGTAATCGCGTCCGGTGGCCGTGTGGTGATCAATCCCATTGTTCCCGGATTTTCAACTACCGGAATTATTGGTAAGATCAGGTCTTTGTAATATGGGCGTATGGAGTATGTAAATGATTGAGAACTGAGCATATTTTAAGCCATCAGAACCGCGTGGATCCTGACATAAAGGCCTATATAATAAAGTGTAAAGGCAGCTTCTGATTACCCGGACTGGTACATTTAAAAAAGTTGCCCTCCCTTGAGGTTGATACGTCCGGCTTACCCCCTGTACATTCTCTCCACCTCCTGCACGATGACTTCAATATCATGATCATCCCCCTGGGCATCGTATGGTTGTTTTAGGCTGCTTCCGAAAAAGAATGCGACGGTTTGCCAGACGCGGGCTGAGAAACTGCCCCGGTATTCCCTGATGATATCATAGCAATTGTTGCCGGTTTGCCGGTTGATCAGTTTCATTAAAACCGTTCCCTGGTAAACAGACAGCTTTTCCATGGGATCGGTGAATTCTTTTTTAAGTTCTTTTTCCTTGCCCTTGATATAATCCTTTTTTTCCGACTCCGAATTCATACCAGCCAGGTGCACATTCATATCATTCAGTATAATTCCGGCTTTTCTTGCATAGGGATAAGTTAACATACACCGCATTCCGTAAACGGGTCATTGCTTCCATCCGCCGGCGCATAGCCCGGGACATAGCATGTATCACATCCACAGAGGCCAATGATTTGGCAGGGATGGTATCGCCATCGTAAATGATCACCTGGCTCCAGATGGTATCATTTTTACCAAAGCGGCTATTGAACCGGGGAAGGGATGCCTCTTTCTTTTGGGGCAATGGCTGCCGGCCTGAATCCTCCTGGGCAAAAGCAGCCTGAACCGAAATCAGCAGGATAAACGGAAAAATGACGCTCAGGTATCGTACGCGAAAAAGAGACATGTAAGCAATAAAGTTAATACAAATTCCGGGTCTTCCCAAGAGGCAGAGACCCCGCTAGGCAAGCGGTTGCGGCGTTTTTTTCAAAAGGGTTTTGCGCCGGTTCCTGATACTCATCACAAATCCGGTCATCATGACCAGTACGCCGATCCATACCAGGTTGATCTGCGGAAACATATATACTTTCAGGGAAACAAAAGGAACCAGGTCCGAAGATTCCTTGGTTAACAGCTGGATCTTTTTATTATTCATGACGGAACCCAGTTCGACGGCGAGGTTTTGCGCAAACAGCGTATCGGCCACACGGTGGATCATATTATCCTTCACATATAAAAGCGGCGACAGGGTATACTGCTGGCTGTCGCGGCTGATCACCCGGATTTTTGCCAGCAGGGCAGTATCAGAAGAAGTAAAATGATATTTATCCGTTGTTGGATTGACCAGCACGCGTGTCGAGTATCAGCATGCCCCTGGAATAATAAATGGTATCATGCAGGGCCACGGGAAATGCTTTAAAGCCGGATGTGTCCCTTTGCTTATCCAGGATATTGGCATAACTGATATAAGTAAAAATATCCCGGTCCAATAATGCTGCTTATCGGGGTTGTTGGAAAAATTCTCCATTCCCTTGGTATTCTTGATCAGGTTGGGCCACAGGTCAAAGGTTTCTCCGGTTTTTTTATCCTCGAATTTAACTTTGAAGTAAGTAATATTTCCGGCTGCATTCACGGAATCATTGCTGAGATAAGTAGCATAGTACTTTCCCATATCCGTTTTTACATTTTTGAGTAGGGTCAGGTTTTCCAGCGGGTTTTCTTTTGTTTTCGGATCGAAGGGCAGGTTGATCCCGGTGGTATTGTGGGAAAGGACTTCTTTCTTGGATGAAGAGATCAGGATACCTACCAGCAGTAATCCGAACCCTGCATGGGCAACGGATGCACCGGCCATTTTAATTTTCCCGTTCAGACTGTTGAAAATATAACCTGCGTTCGAGACCACCGAATAAATCCCGGCAAAAAGCGCCAGGTGAACGGCCGCCTGGTAACCGCTGCCGTAGTCAGTATATTGCACATGCCCGAAAACACTCACACTGACGGAAATTACCAGTGCCAGCGCCGTAAGGGGCCAGAGTTTTTTCAGCACCTGGGAAGGTGAACTGTTCTTATATTTTAGATACTGAACCGTTGCGGTTAACAAACCCAGGATGATGGCTATAAAGATTTCAATCCGGTTATAGGCAAATTTCGGGTCGTCCCCGGTTACCAGTTTAGTGCCGAACACCGTATTGATTACAGGAAGGGATGTCCACACCATGATAAAAATAGCAGAAAGAAAAATGACCAGGGAACCAATGAACATCCAGAATTCCCGGGACCATGTATTTTCCTCCTTCGATACATGCGGTATCCGGTTGTATCGGATAAAAAATAAAAAGATGGCAGGTACAAAAAATAAGACGATCAGTAAAATCAGTTGCAGATCCAGGCCCGAACCCACAAACGCATGGACTGATGTATCGCCCAGTATGCCGCTCCGGGTAAGAAAAGTGGAATACAGGATAAGGGTAAAACCCAGGATTAAAAAAAGATAGGTGGCCCTTAACGAATGACCGGTGCTGTTATAAACCACCTGGGTATGCAGGCCGGCAACCAGGACCAGCCAGGGAACCAGGGACGCATTTTCCACGGGATCCCAGGCCCAGTAACCACCGAACGTAAGGGACTCATAGGCCCATGCTGCACCCATCATAATGCCGGTTCCCAGTACGCAGGCGCTGAAAAGCGTCCAGGGTAATGCCGTTTTTGTCCAGGATCCGTATTCCTTCTTCCAAAGACCGCCGACAGCAAAAGCAAACGGGATAATGGTGGATGAAAATCCCAGGAACAAAACCGGCGGATGGATCACCATCCAGTAGTTCTGTAACAGGGCATTGAGGCTTTGTCCGTCCTGCATCTGCGGAATGGATAAATAATCAGCCCTTTGAAAAATGGGAGCTTCCTGGAACATCTGCCGCACCAGCAGGAAGGGGCTGTGACCGACCTGGAAAGAAAATACATACACGCCGAGTATCATGGTGGTCAGGCAAAACTGCGCAAAACTGATGATGGTGAGCAGGGGCGCTTCCCAATGTCTGACGCGGAACATGATGATTGTTCCTAACACACCGTTCCACATCATCCACAACAAAAAACTTCCTTCCTGGGCCTCCCATATGCAGCTGAGCATGTACTTCGGATCCAGGCTTTTACTGGAATGTTCCCAGGCAAAATTATATTCGAAATAATGCTGCCGGATAATATAATAAATGGTGGCAAAGACGATGAAAACCGAAACCGTATTCAGCAGAAACGCAAATCGGGCCATTTTTTTCCAGGATGCCGCTTCTTCCAGGGAACGGGCATTGGCCGTTTTTAGATAGGACAGAGTGGCTACCAGTGAGCCGGCAAAAGAGAGTACCACAAAAAACTGACCCAGCTTGCCCGGCATCAAATGTTCGCCAACATACTCCATAATTTCTATTGGGTTTTATTGAGGTTCTTTTTCGCCAGTTTCCGGATCATCCTTGTATTTGGAGGGACATTTGATCAGGATTCCGTCTTTTTGCGAGATCTCAAAAACGTCTCCGTTCATTTTACCTTTCAGTACAACGCGTTCCGCCTTTTCCATGTCGTAGGGTTTCCCATAATGGTAAACAACCCTTGCCTGGCTGCCCAGTGTATCGAGAATATAGAAACTGAGGTAGTTGGGATCTTTCACCGGGTTGTATTCCATGGGTTTGCTGTTATCCAGCTTTGCAATGATGGTAACATTTTTACCTTCTTTCTGCCGGGCGGAGGCGATGGTTTCATAGGTGGACAGGTTGCCCATAAAACTGACCAGCAAACCGATGCTGATAGCAATGAAAACCAGTAGGATAATATGAGTGCGTTTCATGATCTGCAAAGTTATTCCCAAAAACCCATTATGCCGAATAATTTTCACATATAAGCTTAATGCGTAAGGCTCAGAGCTACAATGCCAGGTTACATTAGCCAATGTTCCCAAATATTGTTTTAGGCTTTGGGCTTTAGGCTGAATCAGGCGATTTACTTTTGATATTCCCGGTTCCTGCAGTACCTTCGCCAACCGTTTCAAGGACAGACAGCATACCATGACAGATTTATCCCACTTCGATTCAAACATCGCAAGTAATCCGAAAAATACCATTTTTGGTCTCCCTTTCACTGAAACAGATGCCCGGCTTGTTATATTACCCGTTCCCTGGGAAGTAACCGTGAGCGCCGGATCGGGTACTTCCCGTGCAGGCGAACACATTTTCAATGCGAGCATGCAGGTGGATGTATTCGACGAAGAATCCGGCAATGCCTGGAAACAGGGAATCTATATGCGACACCCTGACCGGAAAGTACTTATGAAGAGCGACTACCTGCGCAAGGAAGCCGAGCTCTATATCAATTATATTTCCAAAGGAGAAGAGATCGAGAAGAATAGTTTCATGTGCAAGTCGCTGAAGGAAATTAATGAAGGAAGCGCCAACCTGAACAAATGGGTTTATGAACAGACCAGCAGCCTGCTGCGCGAAGACAAACTGGTTGCCCTGCTCGGTGGCGATCACAGTGTACCCCTTGGTTACCTGAAAGCCATCGCAGAGAAATACGGAGAATTCGGCATATTGCAAATCGACGCGCATTGTGACCTTCGTAAAGCCTATGAAAATTTCGATCATAGCCACGGGAGCATCATGTTCAATGCTCTCCGGGATATTCCCGAGATCACCCGACTGGTCCAGCTGGGAATTCGGGATTACAGCGAGGAAGAATTCAACTATATCCGCAACAGCAACCAGCGTGTAATCACTTATTTTGATAAAGACATCAAAGAAAAATTATTTGAAGGTCAAACCTGGCGCTCGATCGTAGATGAGATCGTATCGCATCTGCCTGCCTGTGTTTATGTGAGTTTTGATGTGGACGGACTGGATCCCGAAATTATGCCCCAATACAGGAACTCCGGTAAATGGCGGATTTGAAGTGGAACAGGTGGTGTACCTGATTAAAAAAATGATTGAAAGCGGTCGTAAATTTATAGGCTTCGACCTGGATGAAATTGCCATTGGCGAAAGCAATTTCGACGCCAATGTCGGCGCACGTATTTTATGGAAACTCTGCAATATACTGGTGGCCGCCAATCCCCTGCCTTTAACCCGTAAAGAAGAGGAATGCACTACGACTTTGTAGTCACCCTCAAAAGGGAAAATACACGCAAAACCGATCTGGTCAGTTTTATTCTTTTGGTTTTTTCCTTCGTGGCATTTTGTTATGCGCAGATCCGCCAAGGTTTAAGCATATTCCTGAGTACAGCGCCATCTATACTGCTGACCGGTCTACTATTAAACATAGATGCTTCCCGTAAAGGACAAGAATTGCGTTTCAGAAACTGGTTATTGGCCGCCGGCCTTTTCTGGCTGGGCATGCCTTTTTTTCAATGGATGTTCATTCCCTTTGTTTTTTTTTCACTTCTGGAAGCACAGGCAAAATACCCGCTGGAAATTGGTTTTCACCCGGGGGGCATTGTGATCAATTCCTTATTTAAAAAAAAAATTCCATGGACCGCCCTTCAGTCTGTGATTCTAAAAGACGGATTACTCACCCTCGATTTCAGAAACAATACATTAATACAGAAGGAAGTGCTGGAAGATGAGGAGCCCGATGCGGATGAAGATGAATTTAACGACTACTGCCGCAGCAAACTCGTAAATTTGTGATCATGTCGCCCTTTATTTTATATTCAGACGGGGAAGGAAATATTTTTGAAGATAATCACTCTATGCCTGCGGACGCAGCGGATGGGATGCTTTACCGGTTGGGGAATCAGACTGGATTGAAATTCCGGAAGGAGGTTCTCTCTATGAATTGCCCGGGCGGCGGGGGATCGGCATCGATGTGGAAACCGGCGACATGCGATTATGTGACAAGGGATGGGCTGTTGCAGCTTTTATTCCGCCCGCACATACCGGACTTTATCTGGCTGCTTATGAAACGGGGCGGGATGCCCCTACCCTTCCTTTATTTTGTTATACCGCTGCCGGATGGTTCAATGAAAAATTTTATGTTCCCGCCATTCGAATAGAACCCGACATCAGGCAGGAATCCGCTGGATATAATGCGGTGGCCATAGAAAATGGGCGGAGAAATTACTACATGCTTACCCCCATAACCGCCTGGTGAAACACCTGATGGAAAACTGTTGCAATACATATCATTGTCCCGCCGCAAGGAATCTTTCGCTGGGTCGATGGGAATGTCCCGTACCGGTAAGTCCCGCATGCAATGCAAATTGTATCGGATGTATTTCTTTCCAGCCAGTGGAAGAAACCATTCATTCCACACAGGACCGACTGAGTTTCCGGCCCACTGCTGAAGAAATCGTGGAGTTCACCGTTCCGCATCTGCAGACTGCTCCATTTCCCATTGTCAGTTTCGGCCAGGGCTGTGAAGGAGAACCCCTGCTGATGTGGGAAACCATCCGTGAAGCCATTCTGGAAATCAGAAAACATACCGCCGCGGCAGCATCAATATCAATACAAACGGTTCCAATCCCGATGCGGTAAACGCCTTATGTGATGCTGGTTTGAATTCAATCCGGGTAAGTATGAATTCAGCACGTAAAAATATATATGAAGCTTATTACAGGCCAAATAATTATGATATTTGAAGATATTGTGGATAGCTTGCGCGTTGTCAGAGACGCCGGTGGCTGGACATCCATTAATTATTTTGTTTTTCCCGGGCATGACAGACAGCGAAGAAGAATATGAAGCATTCCGCAAACTGATTTCCGGTACAGGTCTCAATATGATCCAATGGCGGAATTTCAATATTGACCCGGACTGGTACCTGGGAAAAATAAATTGTACGGAAACCGGTGAGGCCATGGGTGTCAGAAACCGTGATGGAACTTTTGAGAGAGGAATTTCCCCTGTTAAAATTTGGTTATTTCAACCCGCCAATGGAACGCATCCTGGGGAAGTTTGAAAAAGATTTTGCATCTTAAGCTGAAAGCGTAAAGCTCAAGAGCTCAAAAGCTTTAAAGGCGAAACCGAAGAAGGATATTATTTCTGAAAACTTAATTGACAGAATATATTTATTTTAATCATGATTGGCTTTAAGCCTTAAGCTTTTGGCTTAAGGCTCTAAGCCTTCGGCCTTTTGAAAATGAATTACATCAAAGCGGAACAGGAATTTAATCGCACGCAAAAACCGGAAAGCCGGATTTATATACTCTGCTGATATGCGGAAGCCTGTTGGCTCTGCTATTCCTGATCTCCTGGAATCTGCCATCCACCGCTCCGCCTGTTGAAGAAGGCCTGGAAGTAAACCTCGGAAACAGTGACCAGGGACTGGGTAATGACCAGCCATTTTTACCCAACGATCCGTCCAGACAGGACCAGGAAAAATATACTCCACCAAAAACAGTAGCTGCGACTAAAGAGGCGCTGAAAGATGTGGAAACGGATGACAAGGATCCGGAGCCCGGCTCCTGCAGTAAAACAACCGCCTGTAACCAAACCAGACGCAACTAAAATTCCGGATAAAGACCTGACGGTCAAAAAAACCACACAAAACCGTCCAGCCCGCAGTAAATCCTACTCCTGCTCCGCCCAAACCTAAAGCCGTTTTTAATGGTGTGAAGGGAGATGGCACCGGGGGAAATGATGCGGATCATTTTAAACCCGGCGGAAACCAGGGAATTGCCGGAGGAAAAGGCGACCAGGGTGCACCGGGCGGTGACCCCAATGCAACCAATTACACAGGAGGCGGACATGGCAATGGCATAGCCATCGCCAGGGGGTTGCAGGGCAGAAGAATCAGCAGCACACCTTCCTTTACGGATGAATTCAATGAAAATGCAAAAGTTGCCGTTGATATTCATGTAGATGCATCAGGCAATGTGATCAGCGCTGAATACCAGGCTCATGGGTCAACCACATCTGATGCCACCCTTAAAACAATCGCCCTCAAAAAAGCCCACCAGGTTAAATTCAACAGTGGTGCTGACGAATCTGTCGGTACAATCATATTTAATTTCAAATTAAAGAATTAGAAAGCTTCAGGCATTAAGCCCGGCGCTTAAATATTACTGTCCGGGTGCCGGATATCCGTTACAATGTATTTCCATTATACCGGGTTTACCATCCGATCCCATAATCTTCGCCGTAGTTACTGCTGCCGCCCCAGAAACTGTCGTGCTTCCAGTCGTAAAAATCGCATTTAGCGGGTCCGCTTGTTCTTTCGGCAAAACGCAGGGTATAACCCATGTTGTTTAGTTCTTTCCGAGTGGCTCCGGAGCGTCTACCATTAAGCAAAATATACCCTGGCCTGGGCACACGATCTTCTTGTTTATCACCACCGAGTGAAAGCCAGAGCTGGTCGGTGTTGATATTAGCTGCTTCCGTAGCCTGCTGAACGGTCATATGGAATTCAACCATATCCAAAAAAAATTGCAATAGGTTTTGATCCTGTGTGTCCCCACCCTGCACTGCGAATGATAGAAATGGCTTTCCGTCTTTCATAGCCAGAGATGGGGTTAATGTTACCCTGGTTTTTTATAAGGCTCCAGTACATTGAATGGATTCAGAGTGGAGTCCAAAACAAAACTCTGCATGCGCTGGCTCATACCAATACCGGTATGCCCTGCAATACATGCTGGAAGCCATCCTCCGCTGGGTGTAACGGATACAACCCAGCCTCTGCATCGCAGGTTTCAATCGATGTGGTCCCGCGCCATAGCCTGTCCTGGTATATCGCTTCCTCTTCCGGACTTAAAGGCGAATATCAAATCCTGGTCAATTGGGTTTAAGTTTGCATGCGTCAGCGCGTAACGCCGTATTATTTTTTAAAGGCCAGCCATCGACCAAACCTGATTTCAGAAACCGTGAATATGGATTTGTTCTCCCTTCAAACGGATAAGGATCGCCCGGCGCAGCAACTGACTGTCGTTGTGATCACTATGAATCATCGGGCCCTTTGTTTCGCATACTCTTTATTTAATAAACCGATAATGGGCTCCTCAGGTGAAAAATAGGGATCCCCATAATAAAAATCACGGTCAGCAAAAGCCATATTCATGTCTGGTACAGCGTATGGATATACCTGGTACTGTTATAGCCCATGGAATGCAAGTCAATATTTTCCAGGATATTCAGGCTTTGCAGGAGTGCAGGGCCCTGCGACCATTGCTGCAGCTTATATACTTCAATACCCTTGTAATTTACGTGCAGGGGTTCTTCTTCCAGGGGTTTCCATCGGCAAGATCTTCCATGCTGATGAGTCCGCCCTGTTCCTGGCAACCTCTTACAAATTCACGGGCAATATCTCCTTTATAAAACCGATCATATGCTGCATAAATGGCTTCCTTTCGGGATTTATTTTGTTTAAGGGCCTGATCTTCAGCCTCTACCATTTTAGTGAGCGTGGCCAGCAAATCCTTCTGCACAAAAATTTCCCCGGGTTCCGGCGCTTCTCTTTTTTCGCCCGGGTGAGTGATAAAAACTTTGCTGCTATAAGGCCATTGTTTTATCCAGGAAAGATTCTTCTGCATATTATTGGCGGCCATGGCCTCAATGGGATACCCGGCAGCCAGCTGCATGGCGGGCGCCAATACCTGTTTCAGACTCATGGTTCCATATTCGGCCAGCATATAGCATAGTCCGCCGGGTGTACCGGGCGTAACAGCCGCCAGGGGTCCGTATTCCGGTGGAAAATAATAACCTTGGATTGATAATACGCAACCGTGGCCGCTCCCGGCGCAAAACCCAGTGCATCAATGGAAATGATTTTTTTGGTTTTCGGATTATAAATGATGGCCTGTGTTTCCCCTCCCCAGCTCAGGACCGCCCACTGGGTGCACATGGAAGCCAGCATGGCGCAGGCCGCATCTACAGCGTTTCCGCCCTGCTGGAAAATCTGCGCGCCGGATTCTGCACCCAGGGGCTTTCCCGTAATGGCCATCCAGTGTTTGCCATGCAGCGGTGGCTTTTCTGTTTTTTGCGCCGATACATGTACAAAACCCGTTAACATAAAAATGATAAGCAGCTGTTTCATATACTCGATTGTATATTAAAGTTAAATCATTCAGATCGGTTTTTGGCTGGCGGCCGGCAGTTGACCGTATGGGCTTATATCATTGGACGTTGGGCGTCAGGCTTTGGGCCTTAAGCCTGAACAATTAACTTTACAAAAAAAAATTAATGTCTACGACCATCAAATGTCCGAATTGCCGTCATGAGTTTGCGATGGAAGAAGCCGTTTCCGAACAATATAAGAAAGATCTGAGGGAAAAAATGATGGAATTCACCCGCAAAAAAGAAGAGGAATTCCAGGAAAAAAGATCTAGGACTTGTCCAAAAAGCTCCAGGAGCAGGAAATAATTTTCCAGAAAAAATTTGATGCAGAGAAAAAAACGATCCAGCAAAAACTGGAAGAAGATCTCCGTAAAGCAATTCACAACGATTTCGAAAACCGCCTTTCTATTCTTCAGCAGTCGAATCATGAACAACAGGAAAAACTCAAAGCCGCCCGACAGAAAGAACTTGAATTTCTTCAAAAGGAACAGGCATTAAAAAATAAGGAAGAGGAACTGGAACTTTCGCACAGCGAAACTGCAGGAAGAAAGAGTAAAAATCGCAGAAGAAGTACGACGAATAGAAGAACAGAAAAACCAGGCCCGAGAAACCGACTTTCAGTTGCGATTAAAAGAACTGGAAAAACAACTGGAGGATCAGAAAAAACTGGCGGAAGAGATGAAACGCAGGGCTGATCAGGGCTCCATGCAATTGCAGGGAGAAGTGCAGGAACTGGCACTGGAAAAACTCCTGCAGGGCGCTTTCCCTTTCGACCTGGTGGAGCCCATCGGTAAAGGGGTTCGCGGAGCCGATTGTACCCTGACTGTCCGGAATCCATCCGGGCAGGAATGCGGAAAAATTATTTATGAAAGCAAGCGTACAAAAAATTTTGAAGCCGACTGGGTGGACAAGCTCAAAAATGATATGCGCCAGCAGGGCGCACAGGTGGCGATCCTGGTTACCCGGGTCATGCCCCGGGACCTGAACTGCTTCGGTGAAAGAAACGGGGTATGGATCTGTAATTTTTCTGAAGTCAAAGCCCTGACCGAGGTCCTGCGAGACGGAGTGATCCGGATTTTTCAGGCTTCCCGGAACCAGCAGAACAAAGGTGACAAGATGCAGCTTTTATATGATTATCTTACGAGCAGCGAATTCAGCGAACAGTGGAAAGCTATCCGGGAAGGGTTTTCATCGATGAAAATGTCCATCCAGCGCGAGCGGGACATGATGGAGAAATTATGGAAGACCCGCGAGAAACAACTTGAAAAAGTATTGCTGAATGCCGCACATATCAAGGGTTCCATGGAAGGCATTTCCGGTCAGGAAGAATTCAATATGAACCTGATCGATGATACCGATGAGATTCTGGGTATTGAATGAACCATTAGTTAGCACTTGGCATTTGAAAGTTTCGCTAACCGGTGATGGTATTGAAAAAACCTTGGGCTTTGGACTTTTGACCTTCTTCAGGTGTATACAAAAGTCAGCACGAGGTCGTCAAATATTTTGAAATAAACCGACAGGGTGATGGATCCTTCCTTCCTGAATTCAAAACACATTTCGCCCATAGTGCCCGAATGGATAAAATAAGGTTCCTTCCAACGGATATGTTCTTTGAAGTTTACATTTCCCAGGCTGTACCATTTGAAAATGGATTCCTTGGAGCTCCACAACAAAGTGAGCAGTCGCAGGCGGTGACCCGATTTTTCGATGTTTTCTAAGGCTATGGCGGATTCATGCGGGGACAGGAATTTATTGCTTATTTTTTCAATCAACGGACCGGCTTTTTCAACGTCCACCCCTACGCGGTTCGAGCTGCTCACGATGGCCGCTGCAAAGTGCCCGAAATGTGAGATTGAAAAATGATACTTTTCGTCATCCAGGTAAGGTTTGCGCGTATCCGCAATCAGTATTTCTTCCAGCGGAAAATCGGAAAACAATTCCGTAAGCAGGAAACGGCCGGCCAGGTGCTGCAACCTTTTTTGTGCATGGGAAACGTCCCGTTTCAGGGGTACGCGGCACAGAAAGAAATCCTCGCCTTCAGTGATATGCCAGATGGCCAGTTTAGTTGATTCGTTGATATTATGTTGATAAAATAAGGGCATCAGAAAATAGCTTAATGCGAAATTCGCTCCGTTTAAGTGCGGAGGGTAAACAAATAAACAAATAAACTACCAAAAGAATGATTTTATCTGACAAGCGTATCATGGAGGAAATGGAAAAAGGAACGATTAAAATCCAACCCTACAACCGCGCGTCCCTGGGAAGTAATTCCTACGATGTTCACCTGGGACCCTGGCTGGCCACTTACCGGGAACATATCCTGGATGCTAAAAAACACAATGAAATAGAATCATTCGAAATACCGGAAGAAGGATTTGTTCTCTACCCCCATATTTTTTACCTGGGCGTAACCGCTGAATATACAGAAACTCATGAACACGTACCTTTCCTGGAAGGCAAGTCCTCCACCGGCCGTCTCGGCATCGATATCCATGCAACGGCAGGAAAGGGTGATGTGGGATTTTGTGGCAACTGGACACTGGAAATTTCAGTAAAACAGCCGGTACGCATTTATAAAGGCATGCCGATCGGCCAGCTGATTTATTTCCCGGTGGATGGTGAAATTGAAGTAAAATATAACCAGAAAAAAGATGCGAAATACAGCGGGCAGATCAACAAGCCCGTGGAAAGTATGATGTGGAAGAATAAATTTTAAAATGCCGGGGCTCCGTATTTCCGCAGGTAGGCGATGGACAGCCCGACAACCTCATCATAGGAATCAATTCCCTGGGGCTGGCGGTTGGCTTTCAGATAATCTCCATACATGGCATGTATGACCGGTTCCAGTGGGTTCCGGTATTTCATATAAAATGCCTTCAGGTCGCGCAGATCCTGACGTACCGGTTGTTTCAGAGACTCACGGTAAGGAATAAACGCTACTGAATCCAGACTATAGGGCGCTCGCCGCATACAAATACAATCAACATATACGGAATACCGGAAAGCCGGATCAGGCGAGGATTTGGCTGCCAGGAATCCGCAAAAATTGGCTTCTTCTTCTTTCGCATATCCCAACTGGTGACCGATTTCATGGGAGGTTGTGAAAGGCTGTATAAACCGGGGTATGGTGGTATTCACCTGAGCTTCCCCGTAAATGGATTATAATACCCGCTGAACCCCAGATAATTTGTCAGATATCCATAAAATGAAAATTTTATGGACGGATTGGATAATAGAGGGCGGTGTTCCACGCGGCACCAAAGTCATGATAGGCCTGAACGGATTTCCTGAAAAGACTGTCGTTGCTTACCAGACTTTTCCTGGCTTCCCGGGAAGCGGAATCGATACCATTCATTCTTTTTACCAGCAAGTCCAGCAGCGTTTTAAGATCTTCTTTGGAATAACGAACGGTTTCCAGGTGCATCTGTTCCGTGATGGGCAGGCGGTCGTAGTTCAGTCCCCATAAGAATATTAAAGACAATATAAACCCACAATACGATGCTGATGGTTCTTTTCAGACTGAGCAACAGGTACTGGCGATGCAGGGTCACGCCTGAAAGCCCGGGTAAAAAACCGTACCAGGGAAATAACCAGGTAAATAAAACCGGCGGCATACAGCATATCACCCACACTGAAAGGCATCCAGCCGAACAATAAACGCAGCAACCGGGAAATCAAGGGATAGACCCCGGTTGAATAATATTTTTCAACGGCATCCGGAAAAAATGAAAAAAATTTAATGCCGGCTGCGATCAGTACAGGAATGAGCCAGGGCCTGAAACGTTTCCAATGCATACCCTTAAAAATACATATTATTAAAGCATCCATCCTATATTGCAGCTTATACAATCGTTCATGGATCTTGATTTTAACAAGAATGAAGATGACATGAAGCAGGCCCTCAGCCAGCTTCGCAACCGCTTCCAGAAAATTGCATTAGGCGGCGGTTTGAAATCAGCCGAAAAGCAGCATGAAAAAAACAAATGACGGCGAGGGAAAGAATCGCCTAGCTGCTGGACAAGGATAGCGACTTTTATGAAATCGGCGCTTTTGCAGGATATGAAATGTATGAAGAATACGGTGGCTGCCCGGCTGCCGGAACCGTGGCAGGCATCGGTTATGTGAGCGGGCGTCAGTGTATAATTCTCGCCAATGATCAGACGGTTAAAGCCGGAGCCTGGTTCCCGATAACCGGTAAAAAAAATCTCCGGATGCAGGAGATTGCCATGGAGAATCATCTGCCGGTTATTTATATCGTGGACAGTGCCGGTGTTTTTCTGCCCCTGCAGGATGAGATCTTTCCGGATAAAGAACATTTTGGCAGGATTTTCAGAAATAATGCCCGCATGAGTGCCATGGGTATTACGCAATTGTCTGTCGTTATGGGCCCCTGTGTTGCCGGAGGCGCTTATCTGCCCATCATGAGTGATGAAACCCTGATGGTGGAAGGCAACGGCTCCATTTTCTTAGCGGGTCCTTATCTCGTAAAAGCAGCCATCGGAGAAACAACAGATACTGAAACCCTGGGCGGCGCGGTTACCCATACTTCCATTTCCGGCATTGCGGATTATAAATTTAAAACCGAAGAAGAATGCCTGGACCAGGTAAGAAAAATCATGTCTGCCCTGGGACGGACGCCATACAGCCGGTTTCGACCGCATGGAAGCAAAAGCACCTGCAAAAAATCCGGCAGATATTTATGGTCTGATCCCTTCTGATGCAACCCAACCCTACGATATGCTGGAAATTATTAATCGGATCGTGGACGCACCGGGTATTCAGCAATACAAGGAAGATTATGGAAAAACAATCATCTGCGGATATGCGCGGATTGACGGATGGGCCGTGGGAATTGTAGCCAACCAGCGCACGGTAGTGAAAACAAAAAAAGGTGAAGTACAGCTCGGAGGCGTTATTTATAATGACAGTGCAGATAAATCTGCCCGGTTTATCATGAACTGCAATCAGAAAAAAATCCCCCTCCTTTTTTTCAGGATGTTACCGGCTTTATGGTGGGCACAAGAAGTGAACAGGCCGGCATTATAAAAGATGGGGCAAAAATGGTGAATGCCGTTGCGAATTCCGTTGTTCCCAAATTCACGATCATTGTGGGAAATTCTTATGGAGCCGGCAATTATGCGATGTGCGGAAAAGCATATGATCCCAGACTCATATTTGCCTGGCCCACCGCAAAAATTGCGGTGATGGGCGGCGACCAGGCGGCAAAAACTTTATTACAGATCCAGGTGGCCTCCCTGAAGTCGAAAGGGAGGGTTATTGATCCGGCGGAAGAAAAAAAATTACTGGATGAAATTCGCGGACGGTATGAAAAGCAAACCAGTCCCTACTATGCTGCTGCCCGTTTATGGGTTGATGGAATCATCGATCCGCTGGAAACGCGGAAATTGATTTCAGAAGGAATCCGGGCCGCCAATCAAAATCCGGACATCCCCGAATTCAAAATGGGGGTGTTTCAGGTATAATTGAAAGTGTGGAATCATTTTGCTAAAAATAAAAATGATGTAATCTGAAACCTGATAAAAAATTTCATACTCCCACACTTTCATATACCCACACCATTAACATATGGATTTAAAAATCAAATCTTGAAGGATCATGTGATCATGTATACCGACGGCGCTTCCCGCGGCAATCCGGGCCCGGGCGGTTATGGAACCATTCTCATGTGGAATGGGCATGAGAAGGAGTTGTCTGCCGGATTTCGCCGGACCACCAATAACCGGATGGAACTAATGGCCGTGATTGCCGGTCTCGAAGCACTTAAAAAAGACGGGGTTCCAATTAAGATTTATTCCGACAGTCAGTACGTCGTGAACAGTGTTGAAAAAGGATGGCTTAAAACACTGGATCGCCACGGATTTCAAAGGAGGAAAAAAAAATAAGGATCTGTGGTTACGGTATGCGTGGCTTGCAAACAAACATCATATAAAATTTCACTGGGTCAAGGGACATGCTTCCAATTCGCATAATAACCGCTGCGATGAACTCGCGACGAAGGCTGCGGATGGCAAACATTTACTTGAAGACGAAGGGTATGAAGGTTGACTGTAGATCGCTGACAGTCAGGCTTTAGATTTTAGACTTACACGCTGGCCGCTCTTCTGAAGTAAGTAATAACTCCCAAAAAGAATTCCCGAGAATACAAGTGTTGCCAGGATGCTCATCTGGTAAAAGGGAATTCCATCCGTATAACAGAGCAGCAGCCCGCTAAAAGTTTTGGGTCTGTCCAGACCCCGTGCGACTCCGTTACTGGCCCATACCAGAAAATTGGATACGAGGAAATAGAGGGTAGGCGCCGCGAAGGAAGCAGCTGTGATCTGTAATACATTCAATTTCTTTATGGCGAATCCAACAAAGACCAGTCCGGCGAAAAGCAAATAATTCTGCCATTGCCCGTCATAAAAGCCGGGGATCGCGGTCATTCCACCCATATACAATAACTGGTAAAACAGATCTGATATGAACATAGAAAGTACGGGAATTATAAAAGCCCATTTCCGGTCCCTGATAACAGCCCCTGCAAAAACGGCCATAGCCCATTGGGGTGCGAATCCGAAAGGGCGCCCGGGGATGACCCGGTATAGGGCCGCAATGATAACCAGGAGTAAAAAAGACCAGACTATGTTTTTAGAAGACTTCATCATAATGATTTAGAAGTGTAAAATTAACTGATTTTAAAAAAACCTGAGAACATTGGGCAGGAAGTTACTAACAAAGGCTAAAGGCCTAATACATCCCTGGAATAGACGCCTGATAAATTACAGTGTCTTCCAATGCCATTATCGTACTGGCTGCTCCGTCAAAGGTCACCCAGGCTTCCCCCTTATTTCTTTTAAACCCATTCCTTTCATTTTCCGCAACCTCTGCAGACCCGCTGAAAATAAGGAAGATTTCGGCAGAATGGGAAACCAGCGTTTTTGACTGCCCTTTCACAATTTGCAGACGGCTGAGTTCAAAATCCGGAGCCGGGGTGGGATAAACCAGTCTTTCAGCTTCTACCGGTTTACCGATGATGATATCCGGAATCGTGGCTTCGAATTTCATAAGTTTGAGCAATTCGGGAACGTCTACATGTTTGGGCGTCAGGCCCCCGCGCAGCACATTATCAGAATTGGCCATAATCTCCACGTTCTGGCCTTCCAGGTAGGCATGCGGCAAACCGGCATCCTGGAAAACGGCCTGTCCCGGTTGCAGGTGCAGGAGATTAAAAAAATAAATAGAGAATATACCCCGGTCAATATGATCTTCCTGCGAATAGGTCAGTGCTGCCCGTGCGGCCCAGAAATCTTCTTTATCCTTATTCAGTTTCCCGTTCTGGTAATGGGGGATAATCCGGTCGAGCAGGGTTTTTAAATGCCGGTCAACCTGCGGCTGTGGCATTTCCATCACGTGCCGGTAAAGTTTCTTATAATTATCACCGCCGAATATGGGTACCAGGAAATGCAGTTCAGGAATCTCCCTGAGTACGCCCTGAAGGGCCCTGGGAGATTTAAACCCGTGTAAAAGCCAGAACTCACTCAGGGCCAGCATGAGTTCGGGTTTATGGTTGTTATCCTTAAAATTCCGTTCCGGCGAAGCCAGGTCAATGCCTCGCATATTCTCCGCATCAAAAGCGATTTGCGCGTCTTCTTTGGAAGGATGCACCTGGATGGATAACATGTCTTTTACATCCAGCACTTTGAGCAGGAAGGGCAAACGCCCAAAAGTTTTTGCGGCTTTTTCGCCCAGGGTCTGTCCCGGGTATTTTTCAATATAGGCTTTCAGGCTGACCGGTTGTTCCGCTCCGGCCTTGAATTCAGCGCTTCCGCGCTCATGGGTTCCTAACCAGAATTCCGCGTAGGTTTCACCCTTTTTCACCTGGATATTCAGCAGTTTCGGAAGGTAATAATATCCACCCCAGGCATAGTGTTGTACTTTCCCCGTTATCGGTAAAACCCGATCTTTACTCAGTTCCATATTTTTCATTAGTGGCTCAAAGTAAAGCAAAAATGGCCGCACATAATGAATTTGGGAAAGCGGGTGAACAATTGGCAGCTGAATGGCTTGAGCAGCGTGGCTTTCAACTGATTTCCCGTAACTGGAAATCGGGCCGGTACGAGGTGGACATTATCGCCAGCCGCAAAGGAATTTTGCATCTGATTGAAGTAAAATCAAGGCATGATGACCTTTTTGGCAAGCCGGAAGACTGGGTGGACCGAAAGAAAGGCATGCATTTATTATCGGCCGGAGAAGTATTTCAGCAAAGATACCCCGAATGGAACCAGGTCCAATATGATATTCTTTCCATTCTGTTAACACCGGATGGCAAACGGGATTTCTTTTTTATAGAAGACGTATATTGGTGGTAATGAGCCAGCCATCGGTTAAACAAAGGGAGATTCTTCAGTCCTACCAGCAGAATATCGAATCCCATAAAAACGCCATTCAGCAACTCAGAAAAAACAAAAGTATAATTGCCCTGGCCAGGCTGATTTCGGTCCTCGGCGGATTGGGAATCTGCTGGTATTTCTGGCCCCGGGCTGCATGGATTCTTCTACTGATCCTGGTTTTTGCCATCATTTTCATATATCTCGTTTTCAGGGATGCGGATCTTACGGTTTCAATAAATAAGTACGAACGACTGATCCGTGTGAACCGGCACGAAATGGATGCCATACAGCGTACCCTGGAAGATTACGAAAACGGACAAAGTTTTGCTGATCCCAATCATGCTTATGCATCGGATCTGGATTTATTCGGACCTGCATCTTTATTTCAGTTGTTAAATCGTTGTCATGCACGAACAGTCTAAAAAATTATTAGCCGGTTATTTGAAAACCGCCCTGGATGTTACTGCAGTTAAACCTAAACAGGAGGCAGCCACAGAACTTTCTCAAAAACAAACGTTTTGTCAAAATCTCCAGGCCACAGCTATGGCAAAACCACTGACAATAAAAACGGAAGAAAAATTAAAACACTGCATAGAGGCACCTCCTGTTGGTTACGGAAATCCACTTTGGAAATGGTTCCGGAATATTTATCCAATTATTCCCATATCCGTTACTGCCTACTATATAGCCGGTGAAATATCCGACAAAGTATATCTGACCTGTTTAACAGGTTTCTATTTTATATCCGTTCTGATCAGCAAAAAAATCGGACCCGCACTGGAGATGCTTTTGGATATCGAACCGGAAATAGACGGACTGCGCAAACAATTGCTCCTGATTGAAACAGAAAATTTTAAATCAAATCATTTACAATCCCTGCAAAACAGGTTAAAACCAGCCGGTTATAAATCCACTTCTGAAACCCTGGAAAAATTCGCAGATCTTTTGAAAAAAAATGACTGGCGTTCCAATTTACTGATAAATCTTATGCTCCAGATATTTTTAGTCTGGGATCTCCGTCTCATCATCACCTTGAATGAATGGAAAAAGAAAAATAAAAGTCAATTCCGGGACTGGTTTCATGTAATTGCTGAAATGGAAGTTTCCAATAGTATGGCATCCCTTGTTCATAATGAACCCGGCTGGTGTTTTCCGGAAGTGGATGAAAAATATTTTCATTTCGCAGCGAAAGCACTCGGTCATCCGTTGATTCCTGTGGCAACCCTTATAACCAGTGATTTTTCACTGGAAGGAACCGGCAGGATCGCCCTGATAACAGGTTCCAATATGGCCGGCAAATCGACCTTCCTCCGGTCGCTCGGAGTCAATACTGTATTGGCGCTGATGGGCTGTCCGGTTTGTGCCGGACAAATGAAGCTGAGTAATGTGAAAACTCATCAGCAGCATGCGGGTCGCTGATAATTTAGCGGAGAACACGTCCACATTTTATGCTGAATTAAAAAAACTTCAATTCATTATCGAATCCGTTAACCGGAAAGAAAAAGTTTTCATTTTACTGGATGAAGTATTACGGGGTACCAATTCAACAGACCGTCATAAGGGAACAAAAGCATTAGTCAGTCAGTTACTGAAAAGCGGAGCGGTTGCGGTGATGGCTACGCATGATACCGATCTCGCCCATTCGGAATCGGCAAATGCATCTGTATCCAACTATCATTTCGAAGGCAGCATCATGGGTGAGGAACTCAGTTTTGACTATAAAATAAAAAATGGAATCAGCGAAAGCCTGAATGCAACGGCACTCATGAAAAAAATAGGTATTCACTTTCAGGATTAATATATTTACGCAAACCATACAGCAGAAATCAATCAATTCCATGGCTCAAACCACTGTTAATCTCCGGACCTTCAGAAACCTGGTTTTCCGAAATAAAAAGCGATTCAGAAATTTCCTTACCCGCATAGAAAAGAAACCAGCAGGTAAAGTTCACCTGATCACCCTGGAAGCCAATGAACTTTCCTGGGCTAAAACGGATTGCCTGGATTGTGCCAATTGCTGCAAGACCATGTCACCCACGTATACTCAGAAAGACATTTCCCGTATTTCGAAATTCCTGGGTATGACGAAAACAGCATTCAGGGAAAAATGGTTGTACAAAGACCGGACGGGGGATTGGATGAATAAAAAACAACCATGCCAGTTCCTGGATCTAAAAACCAACCTCTGCGGGATTTATGAAGTGCGGCCGCGCGATTGCGCCGGATTCCCGCATCACAGTACCAAAAAGATAAAGGAATATGGACATATGTACAGGCAAAATGTTGAATTTTGTCCTGCCACTTACCGGCTTGTGGAAATTATGCAGGAAGGAATTTCTGAAGGCAGGTGGGAACTTAAATAAACCTCATGTGGGCCGCTGAAAAAAAAGGGATTCAAAGCCTGGCTGCAACTGGAAAAATCATTATCTGATCATTCAGTGGAAGCTTACGGGAGGGATATTGAAAAACTAACGCAGTTTTTAGAAATTCAGCAAAACACGGCATCGATTGAAAATATCCGCCTGACCGATTTGCAGGCATTTCTGAAATGGATCGGGGGGCTGGGCATGACGGCCAGTTCTCAGTCGCGCATCGTATCGGGCATCCGTTCCTTTTTCAAATATTGTTTACAGGAGAACCTCGTACTTCAGGACCCCACCCTGTTGCTGGAGACACCTAAACTCCGGAGATCCCTGCCCGATTTTCTCAGTGTGGATGAAATTAACCGTATTGTACAGGCCATCGACCTGAGTAAACCCGAAGGCGAGCGGAACCGGGCAATCCTTGAAACCATGTATAGTTGCGGATTGCGGGTATCGGAGCTGGTGAACCTGCGCATTTCATCTCTTTATCCGGACCTGGGATTTATAAAGGTTATCGGGAAGGGCGACAAAGAAAGGCTGGTTCCCATCGGCAATACGGCGTTAAAATTCATTGGTATTTACAAAAACCAGGTACGGGTTCATGCCCCTGTAAAAAAAGGCAGCGAAGACATTCTCTTCCTGAACCGGCGGGGCGCGGGGTTATCCCGGCAGATGATCTTTGTATTATTAAAGGAACTGGTACGGGAGGCTGGTATAAAAAAAACGGTATCCCCACATACATTCCGTCATTCCTTTGCCACGCATCTCGTTGAAGGTGGCGCCGATCTGAGAGCCGTACAGGAAATGTTGGGGCATGAAAGTATTACTACAACAGAAATTTACACACATCTGGATCGCGCTTACCTGCGTGAGACATTACAGAAGTTTCACCCGGCCTTTCAGGTTCAAAGCCCAACGCCTAAAGTTGAACATTGAACGATATTGAATGTTTATAAACGGCCAACGAACAACAGCCAACTACCGAACACGGGAAATCCCTTGCCGTCTTTTGCCCGGTCATAAAACACACCAAATGCACCAGGCCGCTCAGGGCCGGTATATGATTTGGGGTGGAAAATCGCTACGCAAAGACCCTTTCGTTGAATTCCATGCAGATTTCCTTCGCTTTCACCTTTCAGATGCCATGACCACCCAGGCCGATCTTTTAGCACAGGGTCCCGGATACTTCCTTTTATTTTCGGTTATCCGTCATTTTTCAGGAAACTCAAAATCTGCCATGTCCACGGAAACCACCTGATGCGCCCCGGTAGAGTAAATACCGGGCTATATGAATATCCGGGAACCCGGCGCCCCCGGAGACTAAGATATACAGGCAAAATTCAGATTATTAGTGTTTTATAAGGTTTATGCATTGCAAAAACATTCAAATAGAAAAGCGGTGCATGTGCCGGTCAGCCACTTTGCCTAAGGGTGGTTGAAAATTATTAAGTACATTACAATAATATTAAAACCATCCTATATGAGCTTGCAGAGACTTTTTACAGCGACCCTTTCCGGTATTGTAATCGGAATTTTAATTGCTCCGGCAAAAGGTTCAGAAACCAGGAAAAAATTGTCTGATTCAGCAGATAATATAAAAGATAAAATTAGACGTATACGGGGAACCACCAATGAGGAACTGGACGAAATGCACGAAGTATTTGAACATGAAGTTGCCGGTCTGCGGGAGGATATCCGCGAAAAAGTGCTGAGACTGATAGACCTGAGTAAAAAAAGCTACAATAATATCAAGTCGGAAGCGCTTTCTTAAGACGGACACCAAACGCGTATCGCGGAAAGTTTTCATTGGTGGTAGTTGAAAATATTTTGATTTAACTTCCATCCAGTTAATTTTTATGGCTTTAGGCCATGAAACTTCTCCAAAACCATACTCATCAGAATAACCCCCAATGCTCCAATGGCATTGAGCCATAGGAAGCTGATATGGATCATCCCTTTCTGATTCAGGATATGAATGCTGACGACAAAGATTTCCACGAGAACCGCGCTGATGAAAACCGGAGTGGCGCTGATCTTCTTAAAATAAAAAGCGACCAGGAAGATTCCGAGAATGACTCCGTAAAATAAGGAGCCCAGCACGTTGACCGCTTCAATTAAACTATTGCCGATATTATAAGCCAGCTGTGCAACGATAACGCAAAATATACCCCATACCAGTGTATAAATCCGGGAATACTGATATTCTTTTTTCTCGCTCATCGGCTCTTTTATCCATCGCTTGTGCAGATCATTGATGGTTGCAGAAGAAAGTGAATTCAGAGCAGCCGCAACGGACCCCCAGGCAGATAAAAAAATAACCGCGATCAGCAATCCGATCATGCCCTTCGGCAAATGGTCCACCACAAAACGCAGGAATATATAATTCGTATCGTTCGCATCGCCTTTTACATCCTTGTCCCTTAACCAGCGCTGGATAATGGAACGGAGCTGGGTTTGTCTTTTTTGTGTGTAGTCCATAGCAAGTCCCTGGCGCATCCTGTTTTCCACCTGGGTTTCCAGGGAAGGTTTCATTTGGGCCATTTTCAACTTCTGGAGGGCATCGTAATCCTTCAGTACAATTTTCAGCGAATCCGCATACTTGGTTTTGGCCAGCAGGTCCAACTGGGTCTGATTAAAGAATAAAGGTTCTTTCGCAAACTGGTAATAAGAAAAAACCAGCACGCCGAGCAGGAGAATGCCAAACTGCATGGGAATTTTAACCAGCCCGTTCAGTAACAAACTCAACCTGCTTTCACGTGTGGAACGAGCAGTGAGGTAGCGGCCTACCTGTGACTGGTCTGTACCAAAATAAGATAGTTGCAAAAAGAATCCGCCGATGATCCCGCTCCAGATGTTATACCGGTCATTCCATTGAAAGCCATTTTCATCCCTGCCCGAAGTGATCACATTCAGTTTACCTGCTTTACCGCCGATATGCAGGGCGTCTGAGAGTCCCAGGTTTCCAGGCAGGAGGTGAACGACCATATATCCTGCTGTGAGCATGCCGGCGAATATGATGAGAAACTGAATCTGCTGTGTATAGGCAACTGCTTTGGCGCCCCCAGTGAATGTGTAAATGATCAGGAGCCCGCCCATCAGGATATTGGTCCAGAGGATATTCCATCCCAGCAGGGAGGAAAGAATGATGGATGGCGCCGAAATACTGATACCCGTCGACAATCCCCTTTGCAATAAAAATAAAAGAGAAGTGAAGGACCTTGTTTTCCCATCAAATCTTTTTTCCAGGAATTCGTATGCCGTAAAAAGTTTTAACTTATGAAAAACGGGAACAAATGTGATACAGAGCACCACCATGGCAAGGGGTAACCCAAAATAATATTGAACAAACCGCATCCCGTCGGTGTACGACTGGCCGGGCGCAGAAAGAAACGTAACCGCACTCGCCTGAGTTCCCATGATTCCAAGCAGTATGAGAAGCCAGGAGGAACTTCTGTTCATCAGGAAATAACTCTCCAGGTTTTTTTCTGACCTGCTCCTGTATAATCCATACACGATGATACCAACCAGCGTCACGATCAGAACGATCCAGTCGATACCGCTCATGAAAAATGTTTGGTGAAAAGATAAAATAGAATAATCAGCAGCAGCAGGAATCCAATTACCAGAACATACCAGGATGTCCAGGACTTAAATAAAGGCGGCTTGTCTTCCGGCAATAAATCCATATTATTTTTTTGAGCTTCCGCGATTTGCCATCAGCATGGCCGCAATCAATCCCAGCATCAAACCAATGAGCATACCTACCGTAACTTTTTTGATTAGCCGCCCCACCACAATTCCGGTCACAATGGCAACGACAGTAGCGATTTCCCTTCTTTTCAGCATGATTTATTTATCCTTATGTTGATTCAGCGCAATGAGGTTTGCCAGTAACCGGTAGGCACCCGGAACGCCCGCAGGTAACTCGCGAAAAAAAACGAGACCGGTGTACGTGAAACTGCCCTTGCCGTAACTGGCGGTAATCAGACTGCCTTTTTGATCCGGTTCACCCGAATCATGCATGGAAAAAACCAACTGGTATCTTGGATCGGTATGTTGTGCAAAATAAATCCCCCTTTCCTGTATCCATCCTTCAAAATCCTGTTCTGTAATCTCATTGGGAAAATGCAGCAACGGGTTGTCGGGCAGGAGAAACTGAACGGAAGCATCTTCCTCTGTTACCCGTGCATTTGAAATATTAAACGGGTAAGGCCCGATACCTGTTGAGTCATTCCCCCGGTTCCTGTTATACTGAACAATCAGGTTGCCCCCATTTTTTATATAGTCCATTAAAACAGCATATTTCCCGGATAACCAGTCGTGCACATCATAAGCACGCAGCCCGGTGATTACGGCATCCAGATTTTGCAGATTCCCGGTTGTTACCGAGTTCTCATCCAGTTTGACGACCGTATAGCCCATGGCGGTTAATGCATCCGCGACCTTATCACCGGCCCCTTCAATATAGCCAATACGGGTGCCACGGGTTTGGAGATTGACAGCTACTATGGTAGCTTTAGCCGGTTTGAAATAATCTATTCTTGGAATATGATCGTAAGAAATGGTCCGGCATTGAAAAAGGGTATCTGGTAACCCGTTCCTTTGCCAGGTAGCCCAGGTGGCCATATTCTGATCTTTTACCACACCCGGCTTCAACCTAAAATCAAACCGGTTTCCTGAAGCGGAGATATCCCGGGTTTCAAAACCGGGAATGGGTGTAATGGATACGGATAATCCCTCAGATGCAGATTTATGATCATTTGACAGGAGGGCCGTGTGAACCACCGGATTTTCTTCATCCGGGAGCAACGCCGTTTTATACTGGCTTTTTACGGTCAGTTCTTTTTCCCGGTCCCTGCTGAACACCAGTAAATCCGGATCGCAGTAAGCCATCCGGGCCGGAACAATAGTGAGCGGGTCAAAGTGTTCTCCTCTAACCGCATCCGTATGTTTATAATAGACCGGCTGCCGCCAGGTGAACAACTCTCCGTATAAACGGATATTGAATACGGCTTCCAGAGCAGGCGGATTCTGGGGCTTCCCGATCAGCGTCTGATCCTGCACGTTATATGAGCCGGTCGACATGGGTTCAACCAGCCAGTATGGTTGTGAAACCGGTAAATCCCTGAGGGATATCCTCCGGACCAGAGAATAGTCGACACCGGGTTCCAAGGGCTGGTTCCAGCTGGTATCCTGCCGGTTCAGGCTGACCGAATTCACCTGGATAGAAACAGGCGCCCGATTAACCACCCGCAGGGTTACCGGGATGGTTTGATTGCGCAGGGCATATCCCTGCGGAACAGTGGCTTCCAGCCATAAACCGCTGCAATCCTGTATCAGGCCAAGGGTTTCCTTGAGTTTTTCATCCCGCCAGTAACCCGGAGGCAGCGCTTGCATGTTTTTATATATTTCCACCAGGGTTTTTAATGACTGAAAGGGTGCCGAAGGATCATAGTTTTTAATCAGCCGGCTGATCATTTGCCCGATAGCCGCCCCCTGTGGAATCCGGTTCCAGCTGCAGTCAATATGCTCCATGAGGGAAGAGTCCGCACGCGTCCCCTGGGTGAGGGAAAAATATTCCAGGAAGTTCCCCCGCGAGTGCGGAACACCAAATCCCTGGGAACGGTGCTGACTGCGGCTGTCTGCTGCAATCTCACCATAACTTTTTCCTACCAGCGGATTGAATCCGCCCACTTCTATTTTTAACTGATCTTCACGGATCGTATTGATGTTTCCGAAATTATAATTGTTCCAGAACAGCCGGCTGGCCTGCCAGGGACGAACCCCGTAAGCAAATTGTTCCGGGAATTGTTTTGGATCTGCTGCAGCACTGAATGCCATATGAGCCAGCACAGCAGATGCCGAATGCTGCCCGTGGCCTGCCCGCTTGTCTTCCGGGAAACGTGTGATAATAATATCAGGCTGATATTTTCGTATGATCCAGACCACGTCGCTCAATATTTTTTGTTCGTTCCAGAATTTGAGCGCTTCTGCCGTGGTTTTAGAGAAACCAAAATCATAAGCCCGTGAAAAAAACTGGTCGGCTCCATCCACCCGCCGTGCGGCCAGCAGTTCCTGGGTCCTGATCAGCCCGAGTTCAATACCCTGTTCGTCCCCGATCAGGTTTTGTCCGCCGTCTCCCCGGGTCAGTGAAAGATATCCGGTCCGGTATAATTTGTCTTTGGAAAGCCAGGCCAGCAGGCGCGTGTTTTCATCGTCCGGGTGAGCCGCTATATACAGGACCGAACCCAGCACCTGCAACTTTTTCATCTGAAGCAGGATATCAGAAGAATTGGCAGCATCGGGTATTTGCGCCGTTATATATCCTGCGGACAGTAAGGATACCCATAATAAAGTCAGGAATTTTTTCATCCGGAATATGATTCTTTTTTTTCGTCGCCAAATTAATGAATCCCTGAGAAACACCGGCTGATATTATACCGGCGGTATGACTGATCGTTCCCTTCACTAATTTTGCTTAATTTTCAAACAATGAGCATGAATCTGAAACGGCCGTTATTATCAACATTGCTGATCATTCTGGGTTTTGGTTTTTTGTGTGTCCGGGCCCAAAAGGTTTCGGGTATCCATTACCGTTCTCAAAAAAAAGTAATCTGTCAGAATGGTGCTGTTGTATCAGCCCATCCGCTGGCCAGCCGGGTGGGTATTGATATACTCAGGCAGGGCGGGAATGCCGTTGATGCAGCGATTGCCACCCAGCTGGCCCTGGCCGTTGTATATCCCGGCGCCGGCAATATCGGTGGCGGGGGATTTATGGTTGCCCGTCTGGCAGGCAATAAAAACTTATCCATTGATTTCCGCGAAACAGCCCCGGGTGCGGCCAGCCGGAACATGTACCTGGATGAGGCGGGAAATGTGATCCCGGGAAAAAGTGAAAACGGGCACCTGTCGGCAGGTGTTCCGGGATCTGTTGCCGGCATATTTGCCTGTTACAAATATGCAAAACTGCCTTTCAGGAAATTAATCCAGCCCGCCATCGATCTGGCTGAAAAAGGATTCCCCATCAACGCTTCCGAAGCAGCCGACCTGAACGATACCCGTGACGATTTTATAAAGTATAATTCGGTAACCCCGGTTTTTGTAAAGTCGTCGGGATGGAAAGCGGGTGATATACTGGTTCAGAAAGACCTCGCCAATACCCTTAAACGCATCCGGGATGATGGGGCCAAAGGATTTTATGAAGGGGAAACAGCCCGCCTGATCGTTGAAGAGATGCAGCGCGGCAAAGGGCTGATACGTTATGAAGACCTGAAAAATTATTCCGCAAAAGAAAGAGAACCGGTTGTATTTTCCTATAAAAAAGATTATACTCTGCTTACCATGCCCCTGCCCGGCAGTGGCGGCATCCTGCTGCCGCAAATGATGCGGATGGTGGAAGACCGGGATCTTCACGCACTCGGTTTTGAAACGGCTCCCTCCGTTCACCTGATGGTGGAAGTCGAAAGACTGGCTTATGCTGACCGGGCTAAATATCTCGGGGATGTGGATTATTTTAAAGTTCCGGTAAAAACCCTCATCAGCTACCCTTATCTCAGGGAAAGAATGCAACAGTTCAATCCGGACTCAGCAGGCAACAGTGAAACAGTCAAAGCCGGACTGATTCCGGAAAGTGATGAGACGACCCATTTTGACACTTATGACAAGGAAGGAAACTGTGTTTCGGTAACCACCACCCTCAATGGCGGATACGGATGCCGGACCGTGGTAGCCGGGGCCGGATTTTTACTCAATAATGAAATGGATGATTTCAGCATCAAACCCGGTGTTCCCAACATGTATGGCGCGGTTGGAGGAGATGCCAATGCCATCGTTCCGGGAAAAAGAATGCTGAGTTCGATGACGCCCACCATCGTCTTATTCAAAGGACGGCCCTTCCTGGTTCTCGGAACGCCGGGGGGCACCACCATCACGACTTCTGTATTTCAAACCCTGGTTGATATCATTGATTTTAAGATGTCTGCTTCAGATGCCGTCAATAAACCCAAATTTCATCACCAGTGGTTACCGGATATACTCTTTGTTGAAAAAGGCTTCCCGGCAGATGTTGCCGCCCAACTTCAGAAAATGGGGTATACCGTAAAAGAACGGGAAGCCATCGGCCGCACCGAAGTCATTCGCATATCTTCTTCCGGTCAGGTGGAGGCCGTGGCCGACTGGCGCGGGGATGACGATGCGGAAGGGTATTGAGAAGAGTGGTTTTTCGTTGACCGTTGACCGCCAGCCTTAAACTTGCGGCCTTTGGCATCAGGCTTTCAGCCTGATTTAGCTTGATGATCCAGCATGCTTTTTGTACTTTAGCCGAACTAATCTCTGTATCTGAAAAAAGCCGGCAAAATAGTTCGCAGGACGCTGCTCACCCTACTCCTTCTCCTGGTTTTTCTATGGGCAATCATTCATACCCGTCCCGTCCAGAACTGGCTGCTGACAAGGGTTACAAACACCTTGTCGAGAAACCTGCATGCGCAGGTCTCTATCCGGGATATTGACTTTTCCCTGTTCAATAAAATGCTGCTTAACGGTGTGCTGGTAAAAGATCAGCGGGCAGATACCCTGTTATCGGCAGGTCAGGTTCGGGTAAATATCACCGACTGGTTCTTTTTCAAGGATAAAATTGAGTTAAAGTACATTGGACTGACAGATACATACGTGCATATCCGCCGAAGCGATTCGGTATGGAATTACCAGTTCCTCGCAGACTATTTCGGGCAGGCCCTTCAACCGGCAAAAAAACCATTCAACTGCAAATCCGGGATGTTGATATTTCGCAGCTTCACCTGATCCAGGAAGATGGCTGGCGGGGGGAAGATATGGAACTGAAACTGGGCGGACTCATCCTGGAAGCGGAACAACTGGATTTTAGCCAGAAAAAAGCAGTAATCCATTTATTGAAATTCTCCAGGCCGGATTTTGCGATCCGAAACTATAATGGCAAACGGCCGAAACCGGCCCTGGATACAGCAGGGGTTGTAAATGATCCCCGGCACCTGCGCTGGAACCCGGCCAACTGGAATATTATTGTCAGGCATGCTATTATCAAAGACGGTTCTTTCCGCGATGACCAGATCCTGGATAAAACGGTTTCTACTGTATTTGACAGTTACCATATGTATTTTTCCGGGATTCAGGGCGACTTGAAAGAGCTATCCCTTATCAAGGACAGTCTTAAAGCAATTATTCGTTTGTCAACCCGGGAAAAATCGGGATTCACGGTTCAGCAGTTGGATGCCCATATCAGGTTCTATCCGGAAGGAATGGAATTTTACAATTTTGACCTGCTGGCAGGTAAAAGCCATATCCGGAATTTTTTTGCCATGCGGTTTAAAAGTTTTGACGACCTGTCGGACTTTACCTCCAGGGTCAAAATGGAAGCTAATTTCTCCAACGCAACCATTGACAGTGACGATATCGGATTTTTCGCTTCCGACCTGAAAACCTGGAAAAAAAATATTCTCATCACGGGAAAACTAAAAGGTTCGGTTTCGGACCTCGCCGGAAAAAATATCCGGATCTATGCGGGATTGCATACCGAACTGAAAGGTGATATTCACCTGGCGGGACTGCCAGACATTGATAAAACCATTATTGATTTCAGGTCGAATGATTTTCGGACCACCTACCGGGATATCATCACATTCATTCCTTCCCTAAAAAATATCAGCAATCCCCGGATTGACCGCATTGAGAACCTGCACTTCGTCGGGAATTTCCAGGGGACCGTCCATCATTTTATTACTTCCGGAACCATCGAGACCAATCTGGGAACCCTGGTTACCAGTGTGAGCATGCAATTTCCACCCAACCACCCCGCGATCTATTCAGGCAATTTACTAACCAACGATTTTCAGCTCGGCAGGTTTCTGGATGACAGCAGCCTGGGAAAGATTTCTTTTAAAGGTACCGTGCAGGGCAACGGTCTTGCCCTGAATACCATCAATGCATCACTCGACGGTAATATCCGCGAGTTTAATTACCAGGGTTATACCTATGAGGATATTTTTGTCAACGGCCAGGTCAGGAAAAAAAGATTCGATGGAAAAATCATTTCCAACGATTCCAATTTGCACGCCACACTCATCGGGCTGATTGATTTAAGTAAGGAAGTGCCCAAATTCGACTTTAATGCCGTTGTTGACAATGCGAATTTACATGCCCTGCATTTTACCCGGGATAGTATCAATTTTAACGGCAAGTTGCGTTTTAATTTCACGGGTAACGATATTGATCACTTTTTGGGCAGGGCGAGAATCTTCGATGCGTCGATTTATAAACGGGGTGAACGGATGTCTTTTGATTCGCTGGTAGTTGAATCCGATATTATCGACAGCAGCAAGACGATCACAGTCAGGAGTAACGAATTTGAAGGAGCTATCGTGGGAGAATTCTCCATTTTAAAACTGCCGGCTTCCTTCCAGGAATTTCTTCACCGGTATTACCCGAGTTATATAAGACCAAACACGTTAAAATTTAGCAGGGAAAAATTCAGTTTCGTGATTACCACCCGCGAGGTGGGCCCTTATCTCGACCTCTTTACCAAAGACATCCGCGGTTTCAACAATACCAATATCAACGGACGTATCAACAGTGACCGGAACCTCCTGAATGTGAACGCCGATGTGCCCCAGTTCAACTACAAAAACATTTCTTTTTATAAAGTGGACCTCATTGGAAACGGGAACTACGACAGCCTTTCCATGGAAACCAATATCGGGGAGGTATATGTGAATGACAGCCTCCATTTTCCCCAGACCCATATCGGGCTGCGCTCTTTTAATGATATCTCAGATGTCAATATCAGCACCAGTGCCAGCCAGACCCTCAATGCAGCCAATATTTCCGCAAGGGTCCAGACACTCACCGACGGGGTTAAAATAAAATTTAATCCATCCACATTTGATATCAACAGTAAAACGTGGACTATTGACAAAAACGGGGAATTGCTGTTCAGCAAAAATATCGTTGGCGCAGAAGCCGTAAGGATTTATAGCGGGGAACAGCAGTTCCTGATAAGCACCACCCCTTCAGGCGAAGGTAACTGGAACGATATCCACCTGGAATTGCATAAAATTAATATCGGCGATTTTTCGCCTTTCTTTATCAGTGATGAAAGAGTTGAAGGTGTGCTGACCGGGAATGTGGATGTTTCGGATCCCTTTAATCATACCGATGCCCGTTTCAACGGAACCGCTGAATATTTCCGGTTTTCCAACGATTCCATCGGGAAAATGATCCTGACGGCAGAATACAACAAACAAAACGGCATCGTAAATGCATCGGTCAATTCTGACAATAAGGATTATCATTTCGATCTCAGGGGAATTTTCAATACCAGCGACAGTGCGGCACAGCCGGTCAATATCACGATCCCGAACATGGTAAATACCAAAATTGACCTGCTTGAAAGATATATCGGGGAGATTTTCAGTAATGTTACCGGGTATGCCACGGGCTCCTTGCAGATTGCCGGAACCGGGAATAACCTGGATTATATTGGCGACATCCGCCTGACCGATGCCCGGTTGCACGTTAAATACACCCGGTGCACGTATCATATACATGATGCCATGGTGCATATGCGTGCCGACCAGATAGATTTCGGATCATTTCAAATCCTGGATTCGCTGGGAAATTATGCGGAAGTGACCAAAGGAAAATTGTTTCACCATTCGTTCAGGGACCTCAGTTATGATTTTGCCATTAATACCAATAAACTTTTACTGCTCAATACCAAAATAACTGACAATAACCAGTTTTACGGAACTATGATCGGGAAGGCAAATATCAGGCTTACCGGGCCGCAGGAAGATCTCCAGATGTATATCAGGGGTGAACCGACGGACAGTTCCAACATATACCTGCCCACAACAACCAGCCGCGAGAGTGCGGATGCGGATTTTATCGTATGGAAAGTATACGGAAAGGAAATGAAAACCCAGAAGCCGGCCTCTTCCGAAAATAATTTTACCGTAAGCCTGGATGTAACAGCCAATAATTATGCAAATGTTTATGTGATCATTGATCCGCTCACCAAAGACATTATGAAGGCAACCGGCCATGGGGTCCTTCAAATGCGCGTGGGCACAAATGAAGATATGAGTATGCGCGGCCGGTATGTAATTGACAGGGGAAACTACAATTTTTCTTTTCAGTCTTTTATCAAGAAGCCGTTTATTTTCATGCAGGGGGCGGACAATTATATACAATGGACCGGGGATCCTTACAATGCGGACATTTATGTGCAGGCGATTTATGAGGCCGAGAATATACAGTTCAGTGATTTGAAAGATCCTTCAGCACTGAATACGGGGAAAATTAAAACATACCGCGGACCGGTTTGGGTGGTTGCCACTTTGAGCGACAAACTCATGCATCCAAACATCAGTTTTGAAATAAAACTGCCACCGAACAGTGAAATGCGTAATGATGCAGGCGCCGGATTTGTACTCAGCCAGATCAACCAGGATCCCAGTGAACTGAACAAACAGGTTGCCTTCCTGCTTGTATTCAACAGCTTTGGCCCCTTGAGCTCAAGCGGAGCTGTTTATACAGCCAATGAAGCAGTCGGTGGAATATTCGTATCCAGTATTTCAAGTTATATTTCCGGTGCGCTGAGCACCCAGTTCTCCAACTATTTTCAAAAGTTATTCAAGGATAAAAGCATACGGGTAAATTTCAATACTGCTTTATATAACGGGACGGCCCTGGAAACGACCGCACTTACCAGTTCCACCGATTACGACCGTACAAATCTCAATCTTTCCGTCATTAAGAGTTTCCTGAATGAACGACTGACTTTTACGGTAGGCAGCGCTTTAGATATTGGGCTGACACCCCAGCAGGCAGCGAATGCTTCGGTACAGTTTCTACCCAATGTAACGGCAGATTGGAAACTAACCGAAAACGGACGTGTGGTACTCACGTTTTTTTACAGGGATTCCTACAATTATCTGAACGTGGGAAATCATACGATGAACAGCTCGGGGACCAGCATTTCTTACCGGCGTGACTTCGACAGGCTGGATGAATTATTCAAGAAGAAGAAAAAAACTACGGATAGTACAACGAGTAAGAATTAAAATCGGTAAATTGAAAGTTTGAAAAATTGGAAATCATTTCAAAACAGACCTTTTCAATTTTTCACATTTTCATCTCGTGCCCCAGCTTATCCCGTTTCGTATTCAGATAGCGTTCATTATACGGATTGGAAGGAATCTGGATGGGAATGGTTTCCACGATCTCCAGACCGTACGCAGAAAGTCCGGTACGTTTCCGGGGATTATTGCTGATCAGTTTAATACGCCGTACACCGAGGTAACGGAGGATCTGGGCACCAACGCCATAATCCCTTTTATCCATCGGGAATCCCAGATGTAAATTCGCTTCCACCGTATCCATCCCGTCTTCCTGCAGTTTATAGGCTTTTAATTTATTTACCAGGCCGATGCCCCTGCCTTCCTGGTTCATATATAAAATGACGCCGGTTTTGTTGGCTTCCACCATTTGCATGGCTTTATGTAACTGGTCCCCACAATCGCAGCGCAGGGATCCGAGAATATCTCCTGTAAAGCAGGAGGAATGCACGCGCACCAAAACCGGCTCATCTTCCTTCCACGTACCCTTGATCAGGGCGAGGTGTTCGTTGGATGTGTTTTTTTCCTGGAAAGCGATGAGTTTGAAATGACCGTATTTGGTTGGCATATCCACTCGTACGATTTCTTCAATCAGGGAATCGGTTTTAAGCCGGTATTCAATCAGGTCCTGAATGGAAATCAGTTTGAAATCAAAACGCCGGGCGATTTCTTTCAGCTCAGGGAGCCTGGCCATGCTTCCGTCCTCATTCATGATTTCAACCAGTACACCTGCCGGTTCAAATCCGGCTAGCCGGGCTAGATCAATGGCCGCTTCCGTGTGGCCCGCCCTTCTCAGTACACCCCCTTTTTTTGCACGCAGCGGAAAAATATGTCCCGGCCTTCCCAGATCTCCCGGTTTGGTAACCGGATTCACCAGGGCCTGGATCGTAAGTGAGCGGTCCTGAGCCGAGATACCCGTGGTGCAGCCATGACCCAGCAGGTCTACAGAAACGGTAAAAGCGGTTTCATGTAATGCAGTATTATTATTGACCATCAGTTCCAGACCCAGCTCATCGCAGCGTTCTTCGATCAGGGGCGTACAGATAAGTCCTCTTCCATACTTACTCATGAAATTGACCACTTCCGGCGTCGCGTTGCGGGCGGCCGTAATAAAATCCCCTTCATTTTCCCGGTCCTCATCATCCACCACGATCACCAGCCTGCCCTGCCGGATCGCTTCTACTGCTTCTTCTATTCTGTCTAACATGAAATTTATTTGTACATAAAGTTACTACTTATAATCGCCCTGGAACAGAGCCCCCTAAATTACTGATTTACAATTATAAATAATTTAAATACCAATTATAATACCCGGCCGGTGCTGATCATATCCGATCGTAAAACCATTTAAAAGGATATCAGACCGGCATCCTGCCGGCAGCTGCAATCCGGGACCAGATATTTGACTTATTGATTTAGAATTTATTAAACACAGCCTCATTTTACCAGAAGGCGGTATCCTTTTTGACATAAACCATGTTTATCATTTTACAATGGCTTAATATGCTTTTTGTTCACCAAAAGCCCATTTGAGAAAAACAGGCATGGCTGAAGCCCAGGTGGCCACATCGTGTTTACCCCCATCTATTTCATGATACAAGATATCTGTTTTCGGATCGTATCCTTTTTCTGTTAATGCAATGAATCAGATCCCTGGTATCATCAATGGAATCGATGATCCCATTCCCGTTCCGGTCTTCGGTTTCATCTTCCGTTCCGCATTCAAAGAAAAATTTCATGCCCGGCAAAAAAGACTTCGTCCCGGATCTGATTGTGCATGATCCGGTGCTGTTCATCCTGGTATTCCGGATCATCCTTATCCAGGGTACGCCACCACAGGGACCCGGAAAATATACCGGCCATATTAAACAAGCCGGCCATGCCTCCAGGAAATATCCAGGGCGCTTAGTCCGCCCAGGGAAAACCCTGCAAATGCCCATCGTTCGTTCAGCCGGCCCGGAAAAAGCAAACGAATGGCGGGAACCAGTTCTTCTGTAATAAAATGCATATACCGGTTGGCCAGGTTTCCCCTTCCCTTATAATCAGCCGCAATGGCTGTTCCATATTCAAATTTCCGCAAGGGGACCTGCATGAATCCCGATACAAAGCAGGGGCCTGATGGTTTTGTGCGGTGCAATCTTGCAGAGAATGGACTCAAAATGCATGGTTTGCAGGTCCTGGCCGTCATTGATCAGTAATACGTCAAAAGGCTAGTCCGTTTCTGTATCAGGCGGAAGATAAAAATCGATGCGCAGGTTTCTTCCCAATATTTCAGAAGGAAAGGAAAGGGTTTCCGGTGTTTTTATTTCCGGGTTTACGGATGGCATATTTTCAAAAATAGGCAAGAATCAGGAGTTCATTTGTTTTTATAGCATTTTAAAAATAAATTTGGATGCCCACCAACCCTTTTTAGCATGCAGTATTAAGGAAGAATATTATAAATGGCATTCCCCGTCCCTTGACCGTGATATGGAGATGCTCGTATTCGGTCATGCCGGCCAGCCCGTTATTTTATTTCCAACATCCAAAGGAGCTTATTATCAGAATAAGGATCAGGGAATGATCGAAGCGGCCCAACTGGTTTTTGGAAAACGGCAGGGTGAAAATTTACTGCCCGGACAGTATTGATGCGGAAAGCTGGTATAATAAATCCATTTCTCCGCCCGAACGGGCTTATAACCAGGAACAGTTACGACCGTATGATTTCGACAGAACTTGTTCCCTGGGCCCAGCATGAAACGGGATTTGAGCGAATGGCATTTGCCGGTTGCAGTTTTGGCGGTTATCATGCGGTGAACACCGCTTTCCGGCATCCGAACCTGGCCAGCTATTGTTTTTCGATGAGCGGAGCCTTTGATATCAAACAGTTTACCGATGGTTATTATAATGATACCATCTTATTTCAATAATCCGGTAGACTATATCCCGGGTGATAACAACCCGAATCTCTGGAAAATGGGCATTATTCTCGGAACCAGCGAACATGATATCTGCAAGGAAGAAAATGAACGCCTCGATCTTATCCTGCAACAAAAAAATATCCGCCACTGGCTTGACCTCCGGCCGAATGCCAATCCACGACTGGCCGGTATGGCGTGAAATGTTTCCGCATTATCTCTCGTTAATCAATTAACTTCCAGAAATAAACAAACCGCATGAAAAAAATCGGCGTTCTTTACGGTAAAGAAAGAAGTTTCCCCATGGCATTCATCGAAGCCGTAAATGGAAAAAATGTCAGGGTGTATCATGGCCGAATCGGTTCTGATCGATAAAGTGATTCAGGGTCAATCAAGCGGGTTACAGTGTAATCATTGACCGCATTTCCCAGGACGTTCCTTTTTACCGGGCTTACCTGAAAAATGCCGCCATCAGCGGAACGGCCGTCATCAATAATCCCTTCTGGTGGAGTGCAGATGAAAAATTTTTCAACAATGCCCTGGCAACCAAGAATCGGGGTGCCTGTTCCGAAAACAGTTATCCTTCCCTCCCGCGAACTTCCTGAAGACACATCGGAATTTGTCTTTTTCCAACCTGGCTTATCCGCTCGACTGGGAATCGATTTTCAAATATGTCGGGTTTCCCGGCTTATATGAAACCCTTTGCCGGCGGGGGCTGGAAAAATGTGTACCGGATTCAGAATGCAGAAGATTTTTATCAGAAACACAGCGAAACCGGCCGGCTGGTGATGCTTCTGCAGGAAGAAATTGTATTTGAGGAATATTATCGTTGTTACTGTATCGGCGGAAAATATGTTCGCATCATGCCCTATGAACCCCGTAATCCGCATCACCTGCGCTATGTTGCCGGATTTTAGGCCATCTGAAGAAAGGCTCCGGCAGATGGAACAGATTGTTTTGCGCATCAATCAATACCTCGGCTATGATTTCAATACCGTTGAACTTGCCGTAAAAGATGGTATTCCTTATGCCATCGATTTCTGCAATCCTGCACCGGATGCGGAAAGGAGCCAGCGTGGGCGAAGACAATTTCAACTGGGTGGTTGAAACAGCCGCATCTATGCCATTGAAAGAGCGCTGGACTCGAAAGAAGGTCTCGATAACCTGACCTGGGGGGAATATATTAAGAAGAAGCATTGTTCAAAAACCACTGATGGGCTAATCCCCTTCAAACCTTTCCTATTATGGCGAACATCAATTATCAGAATTTCACACTGGGAATTGAAGAAGAATATATGGTCATTGATCCCGTAAGCCGGGAACTCAAAAGCCATGAACAAAAAATTGTTATCGAGGGCCAGAAAATGATTCGCGACAAGGTAAAGGCAGAAATGCACCAGGCCGTTGTTGAAGTGGGAACGGATATCTGCCGGGACATTGCATGAAGCACAACAGGACGTATCCACTTTAAGAAAAACCATCTCCCAGATCGCCGCGGATCAGGGACTATGGGTGGGTGCTTCCGGTACGCATCCATTCAGTCATTGGGAAAGCCAGCTGATCACGGATCATGCACGGTATAATGAAATCGTAAATGAACTGCAGGAAGCAGCACGCAGCAACCTGATTTTCGGTCTGCACGTGCACGTGGGGATGGAAAGCCGCGAGATGGCCAATCATATCGCCAATTCAACCCGTTATTTTCTTCCGCATATTTATGCACTCAGTACCAATTCCCCATTCTGGGAAGGACGCAGCACCGGCTATAAATCTTCCGGACCAAAGTTTTTGATAAATTTCCGCGCACCGGCATCCCTGAATATTTTGAAAGCATCGAGGCCTATGAGAATTTCATCAAGCTGCTGGTTAAAACGAATTGCATCGACAATGCAAAAAAAATATGGTGGGACCTGCGCGTTCATCCTTTCTTCAATACCGTGGAGTTCCGCATCTGCGATGTGCCGATGACGGTGGAAGAAACCATTTGTATTGCTGCCTTATTCCAGGCAGTATGTGCCAAAATTTATAAACTCCGAACACAAAACCTGAATTTTATTATTTACCAGCGGGCGCTGATCAATGAAAATAAATGGCGGGCCAGCCGCTATGGCATTGATGGCCACCTGATTGATTTCGGTAAGGAGGAGGAAGTCAATACCCGCGTATTGATCTATGAACTGCTGGATTTTATTGATGATGTGCTCGATCCGCTTGGCAGCCGCGAAGCCGTTGGTATTATCCCGAAAATGTTCGAAACATGGCACCGGGGCCGACCGCCAGCTAAAAGTATTTGAAGAAAGCAAGAGCCTGGTGAAAGTGGTGGATTATATCCACGAGCAGTTTTTATACGGTTTATAAAAGATTCTCAATCACCAGGGCACTGGCGCCACCGCCTCCATTACAAATGCCGGCTGCCCCGTAACGTGCTTTTTGCTGTTTCAGGATGTGGAGCAGGGTTACCAGGATCCGGGCGCCACTGCAACCCAGCGGATGACCCAGCGAAACGGCACCCCCGTGCAGGTTTACTCTTGCCGGATCCAATTCCATACGTTTGCTGTTTTCAATACCCACCACAGCAAAAGCTTCATTGAGTTCCCAGAATGCAATGTCTTCCATTTTTAACCCCGCTTTGCTTACGGCTTTTGGCACAGCGATGGCAGGAGAAGTCGTAAACCATTCCGGCGCCTGTTCGGCGTCGGCATAAGAAAGGATCCGGGCCAGGGGAATGAGCCCAAGCTGTTTTAATTTTTCTTCACTAACCAGGATCATCGCCGCCGCGCCGTCATTCATGGTACTGGCATTGGCGGCCGTTACCGTTCCGTCTTTCAGGAATGCAGGTTTCAGTGAAGGAATTTTCTCAAATTTTACATTGAAAGGTTCTTCATCCTGTTCGAGGCGAAGGGTTTCCCCCTTTTTCTTAATTTCCACCGGCACTACTTCTTCTTTGAATTTACCCGTCTTCCAGGCTTCCTGCGACCGCCGGTAACTCTCAACTGGCAAATGCATCCTGTTCCGCACGGCTGATACCACAGGTTGCTGCACAGAGTTCTGCTGCAAGACCCATCGCTTTCCCGTCGTACACATCGGTGAGCCCGTCTTTTGCAATCCCGTCAACCAGCAAACTGTTCCCATACTTATTTCCCCATCGCATCTGTTCGGCATAGAATGGGACATTACTCATACTTTCCATGCCACCGGCCACAGCAACCTGCGAATCACCCAAGCAGGATGCCCTGCGCAGCAAGGGCAACCGATTTCATACCACTGGCGCATACTTTATTTACGGTTGTGCAATTCACGAGATCAGGTAGACCGGCATATTTTGCAGCCTGCCGGGCGGGTGCCTGTCCCAGGTTCGCCTGCAGTACCGATCCCATGAGCACATCGTTTACTTCCGATGGATCTCAGCTTGATTTTTGCAATCGCTTCACGGATCGCAATGGCCCCCAGCTGTGTTGCCGGAATATCCTTCAGAAATCCTCCGAAACTCCCGATTGGCGTACGGACTGCAGCTACAATATATACACAGATGTTTTCAGCAGATTTTAATGCAAGTTATATCAAATGTTTATGATCAATGACCGGTAAGCAGTATGTGCCCTGCCGCAGGATCAGTTTAAAGGAAAACGGCAGAACACATATCGCCATTTGTTTCTTAACAAAATACCGGCTGAATAAAAAAATTTCACCATCATTTTATATACTTTAAATTTAAACTTTCATAAAATTATTTCAACATAGCGATACCATGGGAGATTTACAAATCCACAAAGAGCCAAAAAAATATGATGCGGTAATTGTCGGATCCGGCGCAGGTGGTGGTATGGCCGCCTATGTACTGGCCAATGCCGGTTTAAAGGTTTGTCTGCTTGAAGCCGGTCCCATGTTCGACCCTAAAAAAGATTCCAACCAGCTAAAAAATCCCTGGGAATCTCCCCGACGCGGAGCCGGTACCCAATTCAGACCTTTCGGAGATTTCGACGGTTGTTACTGGGGATGGGAAATTGACGGAGAACCCTATACCCATGTGGGGGATACCAAATGGGAATGGTGGCGTGCCCGCATGCTGGGTGGAAGAACCAATCACTGGGGCAGAATTTCACTGCGTTTCGGCCCAATGGATTTCAAAAGAAAAAGTATCGACGGACTGGGAGACGACTGGCCGATCGGTTATGAAGATGTAAAACCTTACTATGACCAAATTGACCGGATGCTGGGTGTATTCGGAACAAATGAAGGACTTCCCAATGATCCGGATGGTATTTTTCTTCCCCCACCCAAACCCAGGCTGCATGAATTATTTATAAAAAATGCAGGCCAGCGGTGTCGGTGTTCCGGTAATCCCCTCCCGGCTTATCCATCCTGACCAAACAAATCAATAAAGAAAGAGGCGCCTGTTTTTTCTGCGCACAATGCGGGCGCAGTTGTAAAGTATACGGAGATTTTTCTGCTTCTTCCTGCCTGGTCATCCCCGCACTGGAAACCGGAAATATCGATCTGTTCACCAACGCAATGGCCCGCGAAGTGTTGACAGATAAAGACGGACTGGCAACCGGTGTATCTTATATCAATAAGGAGGATATGCAGGAATACCAGGTAAGCGGCCGCACGGTGGTTCTCGCCGCCAGCGCCTGCGAAAGCGCAAGGCTCCTGCTGAATTCAAAATCAGCCAGCCATCCTAACGGCCTGGCAAACAGCAGTGATGTGGTTGGAAAATACCTGCATGATTCCACTGGGGCAGATATGGGCGGTATCATTCCCGAACTCTTCGACAGGAAAAGATATAATGAAGACGGGGTGGGGGGTATGCACGTATACAGTCCCTGGTGGCTGGACAATAAAAAACTCGACTTCCCCCGCGGATACCATATTGAATATGGCGGCGGTTTCGGTATGCCCTTGTATGGCTTCCAACTGGGATATTGAAAAACTGAACGGCACGTATAAAATAAAAGGAAGCAAAAAGAAGCCGGCGGTTATGGTGCTTCTTTAAAAGAAGATTACCGGTGATATTTTTGGTGCCCACGTGGGTATGGCGGGCCGTGGTGAAGCGATCGCCAGAAAGGATAGCTATTGTGAAATAGATCCGACGGTTGTAGATAAGTACGGAATTCCTGTTTTGCGATTCAATACCACATATACTGATTATGAAATTAATCAGGCCAAACACATGAAGAGACGTTCGCTGAAATCCTGCACAGCATGGGCGCGGTAATGCAACCTGGGGCGAATGACGACGGGAAACATAATAATTACGGCCTGCATGCACCGGGAAACATTATTCATGAAGCGGGAACGGTTCGCATGGGAAATGATCCGAAAAATGCCCCTTTAAATAAATACAGCCAGGCACACGATTGTAAAAATCTTTTTTGCGTGGATGGGGGTCCCTTTGTTTCCCAGGCTGATAAAAATATTACCTGGACCATTCTGGCCCTTTCCATGAGAACGAGCGAGTATATCGTGGACCAGATGAAAAAACAAAACATTTAAAATAGCGGTTATGGACAGACGAAAATCGATCAGGACCCTGGTTATCGGCGGTGTTTCAATCGGTGTACTGGCGGAAGCCTGCAAACTGCATGAGAACAGCCCGGTGGCGCCCACGGAAAAAGACAAAGAAGCCATCGTTTCGGGTCTGAACCGGATGAAGGAAGAGATCGCCTATGAAAAAAAGATTGAAGCAGACCTCTTTTTTCACACCGGAAGAAATGACAACCATCACCATCCTGGGAGATATCATTATCCCGCAGGACGAAGTAAGTGGCAGTGCTTCGGATGCGAAAGTTCCGGCTTTTATAGAGTATCATTGTAAAAGACATGCCCGAACATCAAACGCCCCTTCGCGGCGGTTTACGATGGATGGACGTGCAATGCCTGAAACGGTTCGGGAAAGCATTTAAGGACTGTTCTTCAGGGAAACAAACTGGAAATGGTGGACGAAATCGCATGGCCAAAAAAAGCAAAACCTGAAATGGGTCAGGGCGTGGCATTTTTTCAATCTTATGCGAAACCTCATGGCTACCGGGTTTTATACTTCCGAAATCGGTGTGAAAGACGTGGGTTATATCGGTAATGTTCCGAATCAGTGGAATGGTGTGCCGGAGGATGTACTGAAACAATACAACCTGGCATATACCGAAAAGGAACTGAAAGAATGTATCAGCTTCTCCTGAAATTAATTTTCGATCGGGATTCATATAATACCCTTCTTCGCTTAGCACAAAACTGTTCGGAACAAAAGACAGCAGGGACTGGGTAATCATTGATGCCGCTTCCCGCAGATAGGTTGCACCGATTTCCGGTGTACGAACGGCAAACTGCCAGCTTTGAATTTTCAGGAATGCTACTTTACTTTCCTGGATAATCTGGTTATCCTGCTGGCGGAAGATCTCTGCAAGACGATCCTGCTGATTGTCGGTATGGGGTGACATAGGGATCAGATTTTTGGTTTTCAAAGGTTGTTGGATTAATAACGATACCAGCCTCTAAAAAATTGTCCGGCCATTCTAATATCCTCATGGACCGTTCTTCGTGGACTGTACATATTTTTTCGGTCCCCTTTCAGAGCGGCAGCCGGTTACACCGGTGATCCGGCAATTTTATCAAGGAACAGTCAGGCAATTGTTTTTGCCGGCAGGCACTGAAAATCGGACCCTGTTCCGGGATCAGGGCCACGATAACCGTTACTGACCGGAGCGAACAAGTCCACTTCTTTTTTCCCATAATTGGAGAAACGATCCGGCCCGGGGCTGTCGGGAATTCGCCCCCTTTCAAAAAGGCTGTGTGCCCGGGATTGCTGATGTTATTGGCATGAAAGAGAAAAAACAAACGGGGAAAAAAACTTAAAAAAATTCCATGCCTTTTTTTAATCAATTAATTTTTAGGCTTCCTTATTTTTGCCGGCTGGCAAGTAATATAAAATTCGGGTACCCCCCCATTTCCTGCCAGTCCCGATTTTTAAATGAACCTGCTCAAACCATTCAGCATCACCAGGTCGCTTTATAAAAATGCATATAGCGGGTTATCCCGTTCCACCTGGTTATTGTCGCTCGTGATGCTGGTGAACCGGAGCGGTACCATGGTCCTTCCCTTCATGACGATATACCTGACCAGCATCGGATTTTCTCTTTTCCAGGCAGGTATTGTTGTGGGTATGTTTGGCGCGGGTGCCATCTTCGGAGGATATATAGGCGGAAAACTTACAGATAAAATCGGTTTTCACCGCATACAACTGTTCACTCTGGCGGGCGGCGGTTGTCTTTTTATTTTATTGGGACAGATGAAAAGCTATCCGCTGATCTGCACATTCACTTTTATACTCAGCCTGGTAAATGAAGCATTCCGGCCTGCCAATAATACAGCGATTGCCCAATACAGCGGCATGAAAACAGGACCCGTTCTTTTTCCCTGAACCGCCTGGCCATCAACCTGGGCTGGGCCATTGGCGGCACCCTGGGCGGAATCATCGCATCATTCAACTACCACCTCCTGTTCTGGATAGATGGTTTTACCAATATTATAGCAGCTGTCCTTTTATATTATTTACTGAAACCGGCAAAACCGTCGAAATAGAAACGGCTTCCGCTCCGGAACAAAAGATAAAAATCTCCCCGCTGAAAGATAAAAAATTCAGGATGTTCATCGGTCTCAGTCCATTTTATTTGCAGTATGTTTTTTCCAGCTTTTTTCCACCATACCCGTTTATTACAAAGAGGTTTACCATATGTCTGAATTTTATATCGGTATCCTGATGGGCCTGAACGGACTTCTGATCGTACTCATAGAAATGGTCATGATCTTCCACCTGGAATCAAAGAACCAGATCCTGCACCTGATTTCAAACGGACTGATCCTCACCTGCCCTTTCCTTCCTGGTTTATATCTTCCTGCCCTGGCATCGCTGACTGCCCTCGTTTCCGTCTTCCTGGTCACCCTGGGCGAAATCTTTCCATGCCCTTCATGAATAATTACTGGACCGGCCGGGCTTCATCCCATAACCGGGGGCGGTATGCCGGGTATTATACCATGGCCTGGTCCCTGCCCAGGTGGTGGGTCCGACAGGAGGCACCTGGATAGCCGGGCATTTTGGCTTTAACAGCCTGTGGTGGATCGCAGCAATCATTTGCGGCATCACCGGTATTTTATTCAGAACTTTGAAACTGAATAATCAGGATTTGCCCCCGAATACTTTTTTCAGCAGATCGGTGACCTGTGCAGCCGGGTCTTTCCGGATAAGTATTTCTTCCTGGGCCACATAGTAAAAAATCCCGTTGATGGCTTTTTGGGTCACATAGGAAGACAGATCCGGATCCACTTTGCTAGAATGTGGTGGGGAGTTTATTATAGGTTTCAAATACGTCTTTCCAGTATTTGGTGGCCCCGGTTTTTTGCAGGGCTGAATCAATAACCGGAGAATAGGCCCGGGTCAGTTCCGGCGTGGCGCTTTGGCGTAGATAGGCAGTGGCTGCCGTATCCGGGCCTTTAAGAATATTCAGTCCATCTTTACCGTCATGGTTTTGATCGCATTCACAAAAATCGGCGCTGCCGATTTAGAAGCGTCTTCTGCCGCATGATTCATACTGGAAATGGCATCATCCACCAGTTTACCCATACCCAGACTCCGTAATGTTTTTTCCACTTTCTGTGCCTGGGGCAGGCATCAGAATTTCAACGTCTTTATCATTGAGAAACCATTCGCCACTGAGAGCCGGTCCGCACTTTTTTCGCTCCCAGGGTCAGGGCCTGCTTCAGCCCGGCAACAATATCATGGGAACTCAGGGAAGATCCGATCCATTCCGCCGCCGTTGATCTTTTTTTTGATGCTGCTGAACAGATCGCCGGACTGTGCCCATGGCAGCCATACCGATAACAAGAAATAAAACCGTCAATAATTTTTTCATTTGCATTGAATTTTCAGGGCGACACGCCCCATTCGCATATAAACGTTCTGCCGGCCTACTATATTACACCGGAGGCGTTTAAAAGTATGGACTAAAAAACAAAGAAAATGTTAACTCCCTTTCGGATAAAAAGCATCTCGGTGAGCTTGGGGAGTTTCCTTATTTTTGCGGCTGCAAAAAAACATGCATGAAAAAATATATTTTCCTTTTTTCGCTTTCCTTCGTTTGCTTCCAGATATTTGCCCAGTCAGGGGTGAAAAAGACCTGCCCCAAACCATACCGTCCACATTACCCGTCAGTCTGAATAACTTAACGGATTCCCTGAGTTACAGTATTGGTATCATGGTGGCAAATTTTTATAAACAACAGGGCATTACACAGATAATGACACCCTGGTAAACAGGGCCATCCAGGATGAAATGAAGGGCGATAATACCCTGCTTAATGAACAGCAATGCAACCAGATCGTGATGAGTTATCTGGAAAAAGCCAAGGCAGAAAAAGCCGCGGTTGCAAAAAAACAGGGACTTGCATTTCCTGGCGGAAAACAAAACCAAGCCGGGCGTGGTAACCACCGCTTCCGGTTTACAATATATTGTTCTTAAAGAAGGAACCGGTCCCAAACCCACGGTAACAGACAAGGTAAAATGTGATTATGAAGGAAAACTGATAGATGGTACCGTATTTCGACAGTTCTATCAAACGGGCCATCCGATTGAATTTGCCGTAAATGGTGTTATCCAGGGATGGACCGAAGCCCTGCAACTGATGCATATAGGAAGCAAATACCGCCTTTTTATTCCTTCTGAACTGGCATATGGCGATCAGCAGATGGGACCGGATATCAAACCCGGATCCACCCTGATTTTTGAAGTGGAACTGCTGGGAATCGTAGATAGTTGAAGATCCGGGAATTTGAAAATAATCCCCAAATGATATTACCCGGCTTCTTTCAGATCAGATATATAACTTCTCGTAGTATTCAGTGGCCATGCGTCCTGGAGTCAAACTGGAACCGAACATCGCCATCCCGTTTTTTACAACCTGGCGCCAGGTATCTCTTTGCTCGTAATAAAGGGGCAGGATCTGGTTCTGCAATACTTCGTAGAGCGAGTTCAGGTCATATTCATCCTGTTCCGGAACGGTCATATTGCTGTAATCAGATTTTCCAATCACGAAACCATTATTGCCATGGTTAATGAATTCCGGAATCCATCCGTCGTCGGTGGAGAAATTCAGCGCACCATTCATCGCTGCGGTCATGCCACTGGTTCCCGAAGCTTCCCGGGGCACCCGCGGATTATTCAGCCAGCAATCTGCGGCCTGCTTCATTCTTTTGGACAAATGGAGCTCATACCCCGTCAGCACAGCTACCTGCGCATATTCCTTACTCAGATGCACCAGGTAGTTAAAATCATTGATGGCCGGGTAATCCATCGGGTAGGGTTTTCCTGCCCAGATTATCTGGACAGGATACTTTTTATTAGACAGCAATTCAGTAAATCTTTTTTTATCCCGGGCGATCAGGTCGGCCCGTTTATAACCGGCAAACCGTCGCGCCCATACAATGGTGAAAATATCCGGGATTGAACAACCGACCCGTTTGATCGGCGACGATTTCAAATGATCTTTTTTTCAGGTACCGTTTGCGATCGTCCCACCAGAAATTATCACCCTCCTCCATCTTCTTATACAACTGCTTATCCGCCCAATACGTCCAGTTCTGTGCGTTGGTGATATGAATGATCGGGCAGATGCCGGAGTATTTACTCCACATGGCACGCGAAACCTGTCCATGTAAGACGGGAAACCCCGTTGGAAAGATGGGAGAAGCGAAGGGCGGCCAGTGAATGGTTAAACAGATGGTCCTCCATGCCGGTCAAGGCAGCAGCTTCTTCGATGGACAAACCGCAGAAATAACTCATGTCATAACAGAGTTTCATATCGTGCTTTTCATTGCCGGCTTCTTCCGGAGTGTGTGTGGTAAAAACCAGCCTCTTTTTTACCTCTTCGATATTCTTATTGTACTTCTGGTAGAGATAAAAAGCAGCGCTGATGCCATGTGCCTCATTCAAATGATAAAGTTCCGGCTGGAAATTCAGCTGGTCCACGAGTTTGGCTCCCCCTACACCCAGCAGGATAAACTGCGCTACTTTGGTTGCCAGGTTGGCATCATACAGGCGGTGGCTGATGGTTTGGGAAACATAATCATTTTCATGCAGGTCGGTGCTTAACAGGAACAGGGGCGCCCCGTTAAAGGTTTCCGGGGCTAGGTAATACGCTTTCACCCAAACGGGATGATCGTGAATATTAACCTGGAATTTGATACCGGTATCCTGCAAAAAAGGATATTGTTTTTCAACCCAGGTTACCTGCAGGCTCTGATCCTGGTTCCGGGCCTGGTCATAATACCCGTACTTCCAAAGATTCCGATGAAAATGGCATTCTGCCTTAATTCATAAGCGCTTCGCACATGGGATCCGGCAAGAAATCCAAGTCCGCCACTGTATATTTTCAATGGCTGATGAACCGCAAACTCCATGGAGAAATAGGCTACTTTTTTTGAAAACCGGGGGTCTACTGAGTAAGGAACTTCAAAATTTGTAAAATTCATAATAGAATGAGTAAACGGATACGGGTTTGATTTATTTTATATTGATCTGTCGCCTGGTTTTTACCGGCTTTAACGGGCACTTGTCGATGCCTGGGGTATATACCCATCAAAAAACAACGGATATCCCGGTGATTTCCGCAGCCTTCCAATTCCCTCATATGCACGTTTTTGTCAGTAAAACTAAACTCCAGTGAACAGGGATCTCCGCTCGCAATATACCGGGCAATGGTGGAAGAAACAAAACGGGCCTCGCCTTTCAGTTCGCCTTTGCAATTCCCGTTATCTTTTTCAAAATGCACAAAGAAACGAATCATGGAATTATTTTTACCATCCCGGAAGGAAATAAAATTTCGTTTATCCTGCAGATAGTCTCCGGTGTATTTATGTTTATGGGAAAGAGTATCAATCGGATTATAGATCTGGGCAGTCCTTGGTTTCCCTTCATTGGATTCCCGCATGATCAGAGTAAAGGCCCCTTCTGCATTATAAACATATACCATCCGAACAAAAAAGGCCCTCCCTTCAGAGTCTTTGTGGATACGGCTACTGGAAATCGCATATTTATTATCAATGGTAGTGGTATAGCGCAATTCCGAATCCTCCTCCCGTAAAACAATGGGCATGCCGGTCCTGAAATTTCCGTCCTTATCCAGACAAACCAGGTAAAGAATTTTTTTTGAAGAGCTCAGGGCTTTGATGAAAAGATAAGTCTCGGCATCTTTAACCTGAAGTTTGCCACTGGCGTAAACCTGGGTTTCAGGGATTTTCCAAAAAACTTATGAATCAGGGATCAGGAATGAACTGGCTGAAAGCAGACCAGGCCAACGGCGAGTCAGGTGGATTTCCTTGGTCAGGGAACTGTCGGCGAAAATAACCGGTAGGTTCAGGGGATGAAACATGGCCAGAAAATCGTCCGGTTCTAATTTTTTGAGGATGATGGCACCCTTCCTGAGCCTTATGTCCGCAGGAGTATCAAAAGCGTCATCAAAACGAAAACCAGCTCAATATTCAAAATGCGCATGCAACCCGATTAAAAATCAAAAGTAAAGATTCAGCAATTACCCGGCCTCCTATTATTTTCCACGGATTATTCAGGAACATAATTTTAGATTTGTCCAAACCGGGATCTCAGTCGCGCTGAAATGCCTGATCAGACCGATGAAACAAGTCCAATTTAGTGATCTTTCCCTCAGTGAAGTACATGGAACCGTTGAAGTAAATCATCCCGGATCCCGATGGAAACAGCTTTTTTCTTTTTTCGGACCTGCTTACCTCGTCAGCGTGGGTTATATGGATCCGGGAAACTGGGCAACCGATATTGCCGGTGGCAGTCAGTTTGGATACCGTCTCCTCTGGGTTCTTGCTTATGAGTAATATCATGGCCCTGGTTCTTCAGAATTTATCTGCCAGGCTGGGCATTGTACGTGGCAGGGATCTCGCGCAGGCAAACCGGGAAACTTATCCCCGGCTGATTAATTTCTGCCTTTATATACTGGCAGAAATCGCCATCACAGCCTGCGACCTGGCAGAAGTGCTGGGAATGGCCATCGGCATCCAGCTTCTTACCGGACTTCCCCTTGTTTACGGCGTGGCCATTACAGCACTGGACACCATTCTATTGTTATTTCTCCAGCGTCTGGGCATGCGCAGACTGGAGGCATTTATATTAGGACTGATTGCCATAGTGGGCATCTCTTTTTTATTGAAATCTTTTTCGTAAGACCGGGCACTGGCGGAAATCAGCCAGGGACTGGTTCCCTCCCTTCCCGGGATCAGCAGCACTTTATGTAGCCATCGGAATCATCGGGGCAACCGTTATGCCCCATAACCTTTACCTCCATTCCGCCCTGGTGCAGACCCGGAAAATCAGAAAAGGGAAACCCTTATATAAAAACAGCACTCAAACTGAATTTGCTGGATTCCGCCATTGCCCTGAATCTGGCATTTTTTGTCAATGCAGCCATCCTGATTCTGGCCGGAGCTGTATTTTTCAAAACCGGACATACAGACGTTTCCTCGATCCGGGAAGCCATAAATTATTCTCCCGAACTGATGGGATCCAAAATTGCCGCTACTTTCTTTGCCGTCGCTCTGATTGCGGCAGGGTCAGAGTTCGACCATCACAGGTACGCTTGCCGGACAAATCGTAATGGAAGGCCATCTGCGCCTGCGTATCAATCCCCTGTTACGAAGGATCATCACCCGCATGCTGGCGATTATTCCTGCCGTTATTGGTTATCGGGATTTCCGGAGAAAACCAGGTGGACCAGCTGCTGATATCTCAGCCAGGTTGTACTGAGCCTTCAACTGGGATTCGCCGTAATTCCCCTGATTCATTTTGTGAGTGATAAAAAAAAAATGGGCATTTTCGGATAAAAACAATAACCCGGTATGCTTTGCCTGGTCTATTGCTGCCCTCCTGCTTTATCTGAACCTGAAACTGGTATTGGAAAAGGGATTCAGTTTTTTCGGAATGCCGGGATTATGGATCTGGAAAATACTGGCGGTACTGGTGTGATACTGGCGCCTGAGCCTGTTAGGTTATATTTTAGCTCCACCCATGGTGAAGCAAGGAGAATGCCAAGGATATTGCCCTCCATGGAGAAGGATCAGCCATTACCAGACTGGAAATTCCACAATTCAGAAAAATTGCCGTGGCACTGGATTTCAGCCGGCTGGATGAAAAACTCCTGGCATTTGCCATCGGGCAGGGTGGAACGGAAAGTCATTATATTTTAATTCATATTGTGGAAAGCGCTTCTGCCCGCATGCTCGGAAAACAAAGTGATGACCTGGAGACAAGAACTGACCAGGAGCGCCTGACCGGTTACCGTTATCCCTGGAAAAAAATAATTATAAAGTGGTTACCCGCCTGGGATATATTAACCGTAGCAAAGAAATCGTTCGCATAGTGAAGGAAGAAGGGGCCGAAATCCTCGTGATCGGTGCCCATGGTCATACCGGCTTAAAAGATTTTATTTATGGTGAAACGGTGAATTCCGTAAGGCATGAACTGAAGATACCAGTGCTGATCGTAAATTTATAAAGGCCTTTTCATCAGATGTTTGAGACGACTGAAGGTTTCCGGTTTCATATCCAGATAAGAAGCCAGGTATTTCTGTGGAACCCGCTGCAGGAGATTACTGTTGTTCCGGATAAAATTAATAAAGCGTTCCTGGGAGGTCAACCGTAAACGGTTATACTCAAAACTCTCCTTTTTAAGGTATTCCTGCGTGGCAATCAGCCTGCCAAGCCTTTCCATTTTCGGACTGAATTCATAGAGTTTTTCAATATTTTCCAGTGTAATCGAAACAACATCCAGGGGTTCCAGTGCTTCAACGGAAAAATTGGATGGCTCGCCCGACATAAATGAATCAAAACAGCAGATGATTTCATTTTCCCGGGAAAACTGGATAACCATTTCTTCATTTTTCCGGATAAAATATTTTCGCGCCAGTCCCTGCAAAATGAAATTCAGATACTTTTCCACCTCACCCTGCACCACCAGTTTCTGCCTTTTTTCAAAATGACGCAATTCAAACAAACCAGCCATGTAATTGAATTCCCGTTCATTCAATGAAATAAAATTGGACAGGTAAGATTTTACGATCTCAATTAAATCCATGGAATCAGTTTGATTATGTAAGGTACCAAGATGTAAGAGCGGCAACAAATATTTATACCTGCCGATGGGCCGGAATCACGCCGTGCAGCGGGTTCAGCAGTCCGTCTGCTTCCCGGATAAGGAATGGGGCCGCTTTGTGGATTGCTTCAATTCATGTAGGTTTGCTGACTTTTCCATAAAAATTTATACCCATGGTAAAAAGATCAAAGTCGCCAATCCGGTAGTAGAACTGGACGGGGATGAAATGACCCGGATTATCTGGAAGTTTATTAAAGACAAACTCATCCTTCCTTATCTGGATCTGGATATAAAATATTATGATCTGGGTATTGAGCACCGGGACCAGACGAACGACCAGGTAACCATTGATGCAGCCAATGCCATCAGGCAGACCGGGGTAGGAATTAAATGTGCCACCATCACACCGGATGAAGCCCGCGTGGAAGAATTCCATTTGAAACAAATGTGGAAGAGCCCCAATGGAACTATCCGTAATATATCTGGATGGTACCGTTTTCCGAGAACCCATTGTTATAAAAAATATCCCCCGCCTGGTAACAAACTGGACTGCTCCCATTATTGTAGGCAGGCATGCATTCGGGGACCAGTACCGGGCCACTGATACGGTAATCAAAGGAAAGGGAAAACTGACCATGACATTTACACCTGCTGACGGCAGCCAGCCACAGGTGTTTGAAGTATATGATTTTAAAGGAGATGGTGTGGCACTGGCCATGTACAATACGGATGAAAGTATCCGCGGATTTGCCAGAAGTTGTTTCAATATGGCCCTGAGCAAAAAATGGCCGCTCTATCTTTCCACCAAAAATACCATCCTTAAAAAATACGATGGCCGATTCAAAGATATCTTTGAAGAAATATACCAGCAGGAATTCAGACAGAAATTTGAAGAAGCAAATATCACCTACGAACACCGGCTCATCGATGATATGGTGGCCAGTGCCTTGAAATGGAATGGGAATTTTGTATGGGCCTGTAAAAATTATGATGGCGACGTGCAGAGTGATACCGTTGCCCAGGGTTTTGGATCATTGGGACTAATGACTTCCGTACTGATCACACCCGATGGAAAAACTATGGAAGCGGAAGCAGCCCACGGAACCGTTACCCGCCATTACCGCGACCACCAGGCGGGCAAACCGACTTCCACCAACCCGATCGCTTCCATTTTTGCCTGGACCCGTGGACTGGCTTTCCGGGGTAAACTGGACAGGAATCCAGAACTTATCCGATTTTGTGAAAATCTGGAACAGGTATGTATTGAAACCGTGGAAAGTGGAAAAATGACCAAGGACCTGGCGATATGCCTGCACGGAAATAAAGTGACCGCCGGAAAGGATTATCTGAATACCGAGGAGTTCCTGGATGCGATCGACCAGAACCTCAGGAAAAAAATCGGTTAAAGAAAAAGCCACCTCTTTTTACCGGACCGGTATATACCGGAACCGGAAAAAAGAGATGGCCATTCTCTAACGATTGCTTACCTAGAGCAAATTAATTATTTCTTCACTGAGTCAACCTTAGCCTTCAGGCTGTCTTTAGCTGCAGTTGCTGCAGAATCAATTGTAGTTTTAGCTGAATCAGCAACAGCAGTTACGCTATCTTTAGCTGCAGCTTTTACAGTAGAATCTACCTTAGATTCAGTGCTGGAAGAACCGTTACAGGCTGCGAAAGAGCCGATTGCTAATACCAACAAAAAGTTTTTTCATTGTTATGTGTTTGTTTGTGAATGATTTCATAGTTAATACAGGGATTGAAAAAAAGTAACCTCTTTCCGGTCCCCCTATTCCGAAATATTTTTTTCACAACTATGTAATCATTGTATTATAATTAATTATTTAATACTATTTATTGGCCGGAATCCCAAGATGAATGTTCAAAAAAAACAGGGATCTGCCTGTTTTTTTGGGTTTTCCATTATCTCATTGGGTTACGATTCTTTACTTTCAGTATTAAATAAAGCACTGCGTGACTACGGACAGTAATGAACAAGCATTATTGAAGGGACTGGCGGCGAATGACCGGATAGCTATTGAGACCATTTACCGGGCTCATTACAGCATGGTCCAGACCCTGGTCATCAACAATAGCGGTACTTCAGATGACGCACAGGGATATTTTTCAGGAGGCCATGATCGTTTTATATGAAAAAGCCAAATCCGGGAGTTTTGAACTGCATGCGCAATTGAAAACTTATATCTATGCTGTGTGCCGGCGCTTGTGGTTGAAAAAACTCCTGGTGAACCAGCGGTTTTCCGGAGATCTGGCCAATGCACCGGAAACGATTGCGACTGAGGAAGACATCGAAATGTATGAGCACCGGACTCGCGATTTTGAACTGATGGAACAGGCCCTGCAGCATCTCGGGGAACCCTGTAAGGAAATCCTGGAGAGTTATTATCTCCGGAAAAAAAATATGTCGGAGATTGCAAAGGAGTTTGGTTATACGAATGCAGACAATGCGAAGAATCAGAAGTACAAGTGCCTGATGCGGTTGAAAAAAATATTCTTCGGACATTATAATAATAACACCTTATAAACGAAGGAAATGGACGAGCGGCTGATTTTGGAATCGATCGAAAGATATATCCGTGGTGAAATGCTTCCGGAAGAAAGAAAATTTTTTGAAGAACTCAGGAAATCAAATCCGGGCATCGACCAGATGGTGGTTGAACATACCGTTTTCCTGCACCTGATGGAAAAATACGGTGATCGGAAAAATATAAAGTCCACCCTGCAGGATGTTCACAATGAACTTTTTGAAACAGGCCAGATCAGGCAAACCCAGGAAACCCGTGTTCGCCGTCTCTGGCTGAAATACCGAAAAACGGTAGCAGTAGCTGCTTCAATTGCAGGTATCACCGCGCTATCCATCAGCAGCATTACGTCATACTTCGCACCCAGAAGGCCAAACACCCAGGTGCAGGAATTATACCGGGAAGTTTCCAGGCTGGTTCAGGGTCAGAAATCCATCAATGAGCGACTTAACAGTAAGGCACCGGTAAAAGGACCTGTTGAAACCGAAATTAAGGGGGGCACCGGGTTTATGATTGATCACGAAGGGATATATTGTTACCAATGCACACGTGATCGGCAATTCAACAGTGGTGATTGTACAGAATAATAAAGGACAGGAATTCAACACAAAGATTGCTTATATAAATCCCGCTGCCGACCTGGCTTTTTTGAAGATCGTGGATAGTGATTATAAAGCGCCCGCTACCCTGCCTTATGCGATCAGCAAAGGCAATATTGAACTGGGTGAAGCCATTTTTACTCTCGGCTATCCAAGAGATGAAATCGTTTATGGTGAAGGTTACCTGAGTGCAAAAACCGGTTATCGCGGAGATACCCTGACCTGCCAGATCGCCGTAGCGGCAAACCCGGGAAATAGCGGGGGGCCCGTTCTGGATAAAAACGGCGAAGTGATAGGCGTCCTGAGTAACCGCCAGTTACAGGCTCAGGGAGCCGTGTTTGCCATCCGGTCAAAAAATATTTACATGATACTGGATGAAATGAAATCAGATTCAAGTCTGGCTGCGATCCATCTGACACAAACTTCAAGTGTAAAAAATCTGGACCGGCTGCAGCAGATCAAAAAAATTCAGGAATTTATCTACCTGGTAAAAAGTTATTGAATCGAGGTTCATGTTTAATGATAAACATCCGTTATTGACAATGAACCATTAATAAAGTTTATTGGGATAAGCCCCGGATGCAATCAATTTATTGAGACTTTCCTGAACCGATGGTGCATCCTCCTTATAAGTAACCCCGAACCAGCTGGAAGCAGTGGGAATGATTTTGATCTGTCCCCTTTCTTCATGAATAAAACGGTCCCCGATAATCGGGATAAAGAATTCTGATTTCGGATCCTGCCCGCTTTTTGCAAGAAATTCGCGGAAAATCTTTTCAATGAACGGAAATACAGAAGGATCAAAACACCAGAAATTCATAGAGACTTTTGCGTTATCGGGAACCTGAAAGGTTTTGCCCCCTTCCTCATAGGTTATTTTCCCATTTTCATTCCGGTAGATTTTGGTCCTTTCATATATGGATACCAGGTTGTTATTACCATCCACTTCACAAACCCCCCGGCTCACAGAACCATTTTCTGAGAGTGTTTTAGCGAGATCATAACCGATAATGCTGTAAGTAGAAGGATTACAGCCGGTCGTCAGGAAATGGTGGGCTTTTTCAAATGCATCCCTTCCATAGAAATCATCTGCATTGATGACAGCGAAATTTTCCTGGATGGCGGGTTTTGCGCAAAGAACGGCATGGGCTGTTCCCCAGGGTTTGATCCGGTCTGCCGGCGGGGTATACCCTTCCAGGAAAGATCCCATTTCCTGATAAACGTAAGCGAGCTCCACTTTTTTACCCCATTTCGGTTCGAATATATTTTTGAAATCATTCGCAAAATCTTTCCGGATGATGAACACAATTTTCCTGAAGCCGCTCCGGATCGCATCATAAATGGAATAATCCATGATCGTTTCCCCGGAAGGGCCGAATGACTGAATCTGCTTCATACTTCCATAACGCGATGCCATACCTGCCGCAAGAATCAATAAGGTTGGTTTCATTAACGTAATTTTAATGCGAGGCGAAATTAATTAATAAACATAAAAGGGCATAAGATTTATGGTGGTCAACCTGGCACCTGACCTGAACAATATCAGCCTGGATCCCTGGGATCTTAACACATTTCGTGAAAATGAATTGCAGGCAACCGTATACAGGCTGGATAAAATCCACCCTGAAATTTCCGGCAACAAATGGTTTAAATTAAAATATTACCTGGAGCGGGCCAGGAAGGAAAACAAACAAAAACTGATCAGTTTCGGGGGCGCATATTCCAATCACCTGATTGCCCTTGCCGCTGCTGCAGGCTTGAATGGTTACTCTTCCACCGGTATGATCCGGGGAGAAGAACCCATCCGATTGTCACATACCCTGCTCGCCGCAAAAAATTATGGAATGGAACTGCGGTTTCTAAGCCGCACGGCTTACACCCGGAAAAAAAATTCCGTCCAATCCGTTGAGGAAGAAGCAACGGATCCGGATGCACTCCTGATTCCGGAAGGCGGCGCGGGAGCCGAAGGGGTCCGGGGTGCAGAAGAAATTTTATCCGGAATACCGGCCGGCGGGTATACCCATATATGCTGCGCAGCCGGCACCGGCACGATGCTGGCGGGACTCATCAACAGTGCCGGACCGGACCAGAAAATAATCGGTGTTTCTGTGCTGAAAGGAACCCGGGATTTTGAACCACTGAACAGGGCATGGATAAAAAATCAGGCAGATCTGCAACGGGTTGAAATGATCCATGAATATCATTTTGGAGGATATGCAAAACCCGAGAAATCCCTGATTGATTTTATGAACCGGACCTATCAGGAATCAGGGATTCCGACCGATTTCGTTTATACGGGCAAACTTTTGTTTGCTGTTGCAGGCATGGCGGCCAGGCATGCATTTCCGGCAGGAAGCCGGATACTGGTTTTACATAGCGGCGGTCTCCAGGGAAACCTTTCCCTCGCTCCGGGGCTGCTCCAGTTTTAAGAGGCCAAAAAGGGTGCTTCCCTTATCTTTGCCGGGATCTGAGATTAAAGTTACGTTCGTGCCATGCGTCTTTTTTTTGCATTGTTTTTATTTTCCGCATTTATCCTGCCCTATGCCAATGCTCAGGATACCCTGCCTGGTTTTACAGCCTCCCTCAAATCCAACGGGAAGGTCCTGATCAGCTGGCGGAATGCTTACCCGTCGATAAACCAGATCAGCATTCAAAGATCAACCGATAGTCTCCGCAATTTTACAACCCTCCTGACTGTCCCGGATCCGCATATACCGGAAAACGGTTTTGTAGACAACAAACCGGGTAGTTCCAAAATGTTTTACCGGATCTTTATTTTGTTTCCGAACAGCAAATACATTTTTACCAAATCCAGGAGGGCGGTAACTGAACCGGCAGAAAAACCCATAGCTGTTGTGAAACCGGATACCAGGAATAAATCAAAAACCCATACCCAAACCCTTATTCCACCTGAAAAACAAATAACCATACCCGGAAATCAGGTAAAAATGATACCGGTTAAACCGGTGGAAGCGGAAGAAGAATACATGATCCTTCCGAAAATAGACAATTCAAGGATATTTTATATGATGGAAACCCCCGCCATAAAAAAACCAAATGTAAATAATCCGGGAAAAATAAAGGCCCCTACCATTGAAGTGGAAAAAACACTATTTGTAAAAAGAAGGGATACCGTGATCATGCAACTGTCAGGCAAACAGGTAGTCCGGTTCAGCGATTCCCTGATAAAACAAACAAAAGACACTTTATTATTTGTAAATGCAGATACCCTGCAGATCAAACCATTTGCAGAGGTATACAAGGAACCCAGGGAAGAGTACAAAATATCCGGTTATGTTTTTACAACGAAAGATGGCAATGTGAACATTGCCCTGGCAGATTGCAACCGTAAGAAATATTTTGTTACGTTTTATGACACGGATAATACACTGGTACTGGAGGTGAAAGATATTAAGGATCCCATGCTAATCATCGACAAAACCAATTTTGGTCATGCCGGCTGGTTCCGCTTCGAATTGTATGAGGATGGAAAGTTGAAGGAAAAAAACAAACTTTTAATTCCGAGGGAATAATTATCGGTCATCTGATCCGTGATCAGGCTTTAACCGTGGATTCCTCCATTGCAAAAAGTTCAGCTTCAAAAACTTCTTCGAATTGTTCTTTTAGTTTCTCCTTTACCTCATTCAGATGGGATATTACGGCCTAATTCGCGGGCCAGGGAAGTAACTTGTTTATTTTTGATGCCACAGGGAATAATCCCATCAAAATATTGCAGGTCTGTGTTGATATTGAATGCAAATCCATGCATGGTGATCCACCGGCTGCAGCGAACGCCGAAAGCAGCAATTTTCCTTTCCCTGCCTTTCGTTCCAGGTTCCATCCAGACGCCGGTTTCCCCGCTTGATCTTTCTCCCGGATTCCATATTCCGCCAGAGTCCTGATGATCACTTCTTCCAGGTTACGAAGGTATTTGCCAATATCGGTTCCGAATTTTTCAAGGTCCAGGATCGGGTAACCGACAATCTGTTCCGGGCCGTGAAAAGTAATATCGCCTCCGCGGTTTGTTTTTACAAAAAGAATTCCGCGATCCTGCAATTCTTCTTCATCCAATAATACATTTTCCTCATGTCCTGTTTTACCCAGCGTGTACACGGGAGGATGTTCCACGAAAAGAAGGTAATTGGTGGTTGCATTTTTCTGTTGCTTCTGCTGGGCGGAATGATAGCGGGTTTTGATGTCCACATTTTGTTTCAGCAGCCATTCCTGGTATTCCCAGGCTTCCGTATATCCCATCACGCCCAGGTCCCTGAAAAAAACGGGTTGTTTTTGCATCAGGCAAATTTACGGCTTTTAAGCTGAAGGCATAAAGGGCCTGAATTCAATGGATGCTAAAAAAGCCCTGATCCTTGGGCTTTAAGCTTAAGAATGTAATTTTGCGAATGCCCGATAAATCAACAGGATCTGAAAAAAGGGATCCGGAAAATGCAGATCCGGTGCAGGAGGGAATAACCGGCTCCGGTGCAGGGACTCTGCTGATTGGAGAGGAAGGGGAGGAATTTTCTGACGTTTTGTATGAACGTATGAACCTCGTGGTCGACAAAGGCCAGGAACCCATGCGACTGGATAAATTCCTTACGGCACGCATCGAAAATATTTCCCGTAATAAAGTGCAGCAGGCCATTGATGGTGGCCGGGTGCTCGTGAATAACAAAACGGCTTCCGCCAATTATAAGATCCGACCGGGGGACAATATCGTCTGCTTTTCCGACAGGCAGGTGGTGGGCGAGGAAATAATTCCCGAGAAAATGCCGCTGAATATTTTTTATGAAGATGATGAGGTTCTCATCATCAACAAGCCACCCGGTCTCGTTGTCCATCCGGCTCTTGGTAATTATACAGGTACTCTCATCAATGGTGTCGCTTATTACCTGCAGGAAAAAAATCATTCCCTTTCTGAAGAAACATTACCCCGGTTCGGGCTGGTCCACCGGATCGATAAAAACACCAGCGGACTCCTGGTACTGGCCAAAACGGGCCATGCCGTGGCCAGTCTCGCAAAACAGTTCTTCGATCATACCGTTAAGCGGCAGTATATTGCCCTAGTCTGGGGCGATCTGCAGGAAAACCAGGGAACCATCATTGCCCATGTGGGCCGTCACCAGCGGTTCCGGAAATTATTTGAGGCTTATCCGGACGGGGATCACGGGAAGGAAGCCATTACACATTATGAGGTGCTTGAACGTTTTGGTTATGTAACCCTGGTGCGGTGTGTACTGGAAACCGGGCGTACACACCAGATCCGGGTACATATGAAATATATCGGACATCCCCTCTTCAACGATGAAACCTACGGGGGCAATAAAATATTGAAAGGCACTATCTTTAATAAATACAAACAATTCGTCGAAAATTGCTTTACGATCTGTCCCCGCCAGGCACTCCACGCCCAGACGATCGGCTTCATTCATCCGGCTACAAAACAGGAAATGTTGTTTGAAAGCGAGCTGCCGGATGATATGCGGGAAGTTATCGGAAAATGGAGGGCTTACGCAGGCAGGCCTAAAACTTAAAGCCTAAGGTTTTTTGGTGACCGGTTATTAAGCTTTAGGACTTCAGCTTGAAAAACTCATCTTATAATCCACCGTGATCCTGCCCTTGGAAATATCATCCAGTTTGCCCTTGAGCAATTTCCGTTTCAGGGGTTTGAGATAGTCAATGAATAGTTTGCCTTCTATATGATCATATTCGTGCAGGATCACACGGGCGGTTAATCCATTGAATGTTTTTGTGTGATGCTGAAACTGCTGGTCATGATATTCAAGGGTCACTTCCTCATTACGTACAATTTCTTCGCGGATCTTAGGGATACTCAAACAACCTTCGTTATAAGGCCAGGGCTCGCCATCTAATTCCAGAATCCTTGCATTGATAAAGACTTCTTTAAAACCTGGACCATCCGGGTATTTACCTTCTTCATCCTCCTCGAGGTTGGTAAAAATCTGGGTGCTGTCGATTACAAACAGACGGATCGGCTTATTAACCTGAGGAGCTGCCAGTCCCACCCCGCTGCTTTCATACATGGTTTCCCACATATCTTCAATCAGCTTGTCCAGCTGGGGATAATCCGCTGTAATCTCTTTCCCCCTGGTCCTTAATACCTGCGCCCCATAGGCAACGATCGGTAGAATCATAGTGTAAAATTACATTTTTTAAACCTAAAGCAGAAAGTCCGGGACTTAACGATTAAAGCAAACCACCTCACGCTTTTGAAAGGGTTTTCCGTTTTAATTCTCACCCATCCGTATCCGGATTCTTCAGGTTTTAGACAGGTATTCCTGAAGCATCATCGTGGCTGCCACCTGGTCTACCAGTCCCTTTTCCCGTCGGCGGCTTTTTTTCATTCCCATATCCACCAGGGCACGGGCAGCCATAACGGAGCTATACCGTTCATCCACTGTTTTGACCGGGATTGCCGGAAATTTCCTCTCCAGAATACCGATAATACGTTGCACATCAGCCGAAAGGCTCGTCGGACTGTCGTCCAGGTTCCTGGGATCGCCGATCAGGATCAGTTCAACGGCTTCTTTTTTGAGGTATTCCTCCAAAAATGTAAAAATCCGGGCAGATTCGACAGTGGTAAGAGCCGTAGCAATCAGCTTCAGGGGATCCGTTATTGCCATACCGGTTCTTTTCAATCCATAATCAATCGCCAGGATTCTCGCCATGCCCGGTTAATGTTTATGTGTTATGAACATATCTGCGATCACAAAGAGGGCAAAGACCACACTCGCTATGCCGTTGGCGGTCATAAAAGCCAGGTTTACACGGCTCAGATCATTGGGTTTCACCAGGGTATGCTGATAGACCAGCATGCCGGCAAATATGAGCACTGCCGGCCCAATACCATCACCAAACCCGCCGGTAATACCGGCCAGGATAACAAAAATGGCGCTGGGAACATGTAGAGAACCCGGAAATCCGGAGGGCTTGTTTTTTCCCAACAGCTGTCGGAATGGAATAAAGATTTTCCGACTTATCAAAATCCTCATCCTGCATGCGCATAAATGATATCAAATCCACTTACCCAGCAGATGACAGCCCCGGAAAACATAAGAGGGAGCATTTCAAAATGACCCGTAACAGCCAGGAATGCGCCAATGGGCGCCAGCGATAATCCGATGCCGAGCACGAGGTGACAAAGTGCTGTAAACCGTTTGGTATAACTGTAGAATAAAATGACAAATAAAGCAACAGGTGAAAGATAAAAACAGAGTGGGATTGATAAACCAGCAAGTGACTAGTAAATAACAAACAGGAGATGATCACAAAACGAAGGGCACTTTGGGGGCAATGATGCCCCGGGGTATTTCCCTTATGGCTGTTCTCGGATTGCGGGCATCAAAATGTCGGTCAAGCCAGCGGTTAAAAGCCATGGCCGCACTTCGGGCGGTGACCATGCAAATCAGGACCAGAAAAAAACGAAACAATACAACTGGCTTCCAGGTGATTTCGCTTCATGAAGTTTTCTGTCCAAAAATGCCCAGAAAAAATCCAATCAATCGCAAAGGGCAATGCAAATAGAGTGTGAGAGAATTTCACCAGACTGAGATAATTTCTGAAACGGGACATGTTCGAATTTATATGATGAATACTAAACAACCGACCTGACAAGTTCCCACAAAACCATCCCGGCGGCAACAGACACATTAAGCGAATGTTTCATTCCGAATTGCGGTATTTCTATACATTTGTCGCAAATGGCCAGCAACTTCTTCGCTGACCCCTCCACCTCATTTCCAAAAATCAGCACCATTTTCTCCTCCAGCCGGCTAGATTAAATTGCTGCAGTGGAATACTTCCCGCACCTGTTCCACAGCAACGAACTGATACCCGCAGATTTCAATTTCTCGGGCAGCTTCCACAGCAGTTTCCGAATAAAACCATTTACGGTTTCCGTGGCACCCAGGGCTGTTTTATGTATGTCCCGGTGAGGCGGCCTGGGCGTGTACCCGCATAGATAAATAGCCTTCTGCAAGAAAAGCATCAGCCGTTCGGAAAACAGCTGCCTACATTATGCATGCTCCGGATATTTTCCAGCATCAGCAGGATCGGCAGTTTCTCGGCCTGTTGAAACTCGGTCTTTGTTCTTCCGCGGAAGCTCATCCATCCGAAGTTTTCGCATGTCACAAAGATAAGACGGACTGCTGAAACAGATGAAAACCCTGATATCAGGCAACGTCGTTTAGAGTCCTAGAAGAATGACCGTTATGGCCTGCGAATGCTGACTTAGGGCTACCATAAGGTTTTACAACTTTCTAGGCTTTTTTAAGTTGTTCACAACAGGGAAAACCCTGTTATTTTTGGAGATCGCTTTCTTACATTTGCCGCATCCGGTGCGTAATAATACCTGTTCATCAGTACCGGATCATCTCGCATGTCGAAAATTTCAGCAGACACCCCCCTGATGCAGCAACACCGGGCGATAAAACAAAAATATCCCGATGCCATTCTGTTGTTCCGGGTGGGAGATTTTTACGAAACTTTTGGGGAAGACGCCATTCATGCATCCCGGATTCTGGGTATAACATTACCAAAAGAAATAACGGATGCCGCTGCCTCCAGCGAACTGGCGGGTTTTCCACACCATGCACTCGATACCTATCTGCATAAACTGGTAAAAGGCGGATTCCGGGTGGCTATCTGCGACCAGCTGGAAGATCCCAAACTTGCTAAAGGTATTGTGAAACGGGGCGTCACAGAGATGGTGACGCCCGGTACAGCCACACAGGACAAACTCCTGGAACACAGGAGCAATAATTTCCTGGCGGCCATTCATTTTGGAGATAACCCGCAGGGCATTGCCTTCCTGGATATTTCCACAGGAGAATTTTTTACAACGGAAGGCCGGCCGGATTATATGGACCAGCTCCTGCAGACATTAAAACCCGCCGAGGTGATCTTCCAGCGGAATCATCAGAAAACTTTTAAAGAAATCTATGGCGACCGTTTTTATACCTATTCCCTGGAAAGCTGGGTATTTGATGAAGCCTATGCCCGCGAAAATCTGCTCAAACATTTTCAGACTCATTCCCTGAAAGGCTTTGGAATTGAATCCCTGCCATTGGGTATTATCGCCGCAGGCGCGATTATTCATTACCTGAAAGACACCGAACATCCCCATCTGCAACATATCAGCAGCATCCAAAGAATGGACAGGGAAAATTATTTGTGGATGGATCAGTTTACTGTCAGGAACCTCGAACTTGCTGCCCGGAGGTGAACAGCATTTTTCCCTACTGCAAACTCTGGACAATACCGTTTCGCCCATGGGTGCCCGCCTTATGAAACGCTGGATGCTCATGCCGTTGAAAGACATCACTCCCATCCGGGAACGACTGGACCTGGTGGAGTATTTTCATTCGTGAAGCCGGAACTGCGCACCAGCTCCTACACCATATAAAAGCCTGTGGGGACATGGAAAGAATACTTGCCCGTATTCCTTCAAAAAAAATAAGTCCCCGCGAAGTGCTTGCAGCTCGGACGGGGACTTCGCGAGATCGAGCATATTCGAAACTTTGTACAGATACCAGCTCGCCTTATTTAAACCGCCTTTCTGCTTTATTAGATCCCTGTTTGCTGATGGCAGACCAGATTCTGGCGTACTCGTGGATAATCCGCCGGCCCTTGCCAATAAGGGAAACTTGATCAGACCTGGCGTTGATGCAGGAACTGGACACACTTCGGAAATATCGCATCAGGCGGAAAACAATACCTGGCCGAATTGCAGCAGAAAGAATCCCGGGTTACCGGAATTTCCTCTTTAAAAATCATTTTAACAATGTTTTCGGTTACTACCTGGAAGTAACAAACGCCCAAAAACATAAGGTACCCGAAACCTGGATCCGCAAACAAACACTGGCAAACGCCGAACGATATATTACGCCCGAATTAAAGGAATATGAGGAGAAAATAACCGGAGCCGAAGAAAAAATTCAGATGATCGAAGCTGGGATCTATGATAAACTTCTTTATGTCTATGCGGGATTATATTGCCCCCATACAGGTAAACTGTTCAGTGATGGCTACTCTGGATTGCCTGCTTTGCTTTGCGGGAAATGCCCTTCGAGTAAATTACAAAAAACCAGTCATTCAGGAAGAACCTTTCTGGAGTTAAAGGAAAGCCGTCACCCGGTCATTGAAAAAAATCTTTCCCCCGGGAGAAGAATATATAACCAACGATCTGATACTGGATCCTTCCAGATCAGCAGATCATTATTCTAACCGGGCCGAACATGAGTGGAAAATCTGCGCTGCTCCGGCAGGTGGCCTGATAACCCTGATGACTCATATGGGAAGTTTTGTTCCGGCGACCAAAGCCCGAATTCCACTTACGGACAAAATATTTACCCGTGTGGGGGCATCCGATAATGTGAGTGGGGGCGAATCCACGTTCCTGGTGGAAATGAATGAAACCGCCAGCATCCTGAATAATATTACCATCCAGCAGCCTGATTATACTGGATGAAATTGGCCGCGGCACTTCTACCTATGACGGTATTTCCATTGCCTGGAGTATTGCAGAATATCTGCACCAGTCACCCGGAAAACCAAAAACTTTATTTGCCACGCATTATCATGAACTGAATGAACTGGAAAATAAATTTTCCGGGATTAAGAAATTATCATATCACGAGCCGGGAACTGGGAAATAAAATCATTTTCCTCCGAAAACTCTTACCAGGCGGATCAACCCATAGTTTTGGTATTCATGTGGCAAAAATGGCCGGTATGCCGGCTTCCCTGATTGACCGGGCAAACCAGATATTAAAACAACTTGAAGAAAGTCGTGGCGGGGAAACAACGCCCTTAAAGAAGGATTAAAAAAAATTACCGCTCCGCAGGTTCAGTTATCGATATTCGATGCCCATACACAAACTTTCGATCAAATCCGAAAAATACTTCACGAACTGGATATCAACCGGCTGACTCCCGTGGAAGCCCTGATCAGACTCAATGAGATCAAGGCGACTTCTTCAATAAAGCGTAGCGAAATGTATATAGTCCAGGACTCCCAACCCGAACAGATGAGTTATGTCATCATAACAAATTTACAAATAACTAAGCCACCATTTTCTGTGTGTACTCTTGTAGTGGTCATACCATCTGCACAGTGGATATAAAATTAAGATCACAAGTGCCCAAATCAGATAGACACCCGCCAGGGTAAATCCGAAATGGTCGGGTCGGAACATAAACGGGCTATGTTGAGGTGCAATATCTTTTGACGGAAATCCCTGAATAAAGAAAATGATAACGGTTATGGCGTGGATCAGGTAAAGATGCAAAACATAGAAGAAGAAAGGAACACTCCCGAAAGTCGCAAGAATGGAAAAGAATCCTTTGAAATACGGTCGAGCAATCCCAGGGCGATCATCGCAACACCTACGGTCAGAGCAAAATATAATCCAGCGAAGGAGGATATTTGCTCAGGTTAATAAAAGAAAAAAAGGAATACAATGAGTTCCGCTGAGCGCTCCAGTGAAGAAGGATCACCATATTGATTGAGGAACCTCAGAATGATAAACAATAGAATACATGCCGCTCCGAGTCCATACAGGGCACTGCGTCCTTTTCTCAGCCAGAGAAAAGCCGGGTGAAAATCCTGCCCAGTCCATAGCCCGTCAGCATAATGCCTGTCCAGGGTAAGAAAGCATAGACGATGATCACGAAATGGTTTGCCGTCAGGGTGTTCCAGTCTGAAATTCCCATGATGAGCGAACTCCCAAATCAGGCTTACATGCCCACTCCGGCTGAGTTCCGCATAATCCAGCATGTTGTGAAAACATATGATCAGCAATACCGCAAAGCAGAATGAGATTCGGTCCGGAAGCCAAACCAACAGCCCCAGGATAACCATGCTGATTCCGATTGCCCAGATCACCTGAAGGATCAGCAGGTTGTAAAAAGGATTGAAGGTCCAGGCCAGTGTAACAATCATCAATTTCCACCAGGACCAGCCAGATACCTCTTTTCACCAGAAAAAAACTCAACTCTCTGTTTGGTTTTTTTCTGACCCATCAGATAAGCGGAAATTCCTGCAAGAAATACAAAGACCGGCGCACAAAAATGTGTGATCCATCGGGTAAAAAATAACATAGGAGTGTGGTAGTGAGCAGGTTGGTGGGGCTGTCCGTAGACGCTGTAATAGTGAAAAAAATCCCGCACATGATCCAGTGCCATAATAATCATAACAGCACCTCTCAAAACATCGATGGAATAGATCTCTTTGGAAGAAACAGGGTTGTTGGCATGGGTTATCAGAAGTAAAGGTAAGATGATCCGGTGCAAAATAAAAAACTTTCCATTCCATCCGGCTCATTTTCGTAATTCATTCCCGTTTAGGGAAAAAATCGGTTGTAAAAAAACATATATAAATTATTGACAGTCAATAATTTACGATATGGCACCGGGTTTGGCTCATTCAGTTGCAATCAATTTTATGAAAACAATTATTCTCTGCCTGCCGGTCATCTTCACAAATGACTGTCTGGCTTGGTTTTGCCGGTACAAAAACCGCTCCGATTCCGCAACGACTGTTTTTCTAACAGAACTGGTGGAGATTTTGTTATCGTACGGGAATGTCTATCACCCTGACCAATTTCAAAGGCGTGTATTACTGAGTAACTATGTAGTGGACCTGAGCTGGACGACGATGATGGAATCCGGTGTTGAACTATTTCGAAATACAGCGGAGCAGCGATGGAATGAATTTCCAGGACATAGACAGTGTGAATCCAAAATGAAGATCTCAACCAATGATTACCAGTTGACAATAATTACCAGGATGCCCATCCCCTGACCGGAACATCTTATTACCGGATTAAAGTAGTTGGCTAAAAACGGTTATAACAATCAGATCCCGGTCGTTCAGATCAAAAATACGCAGATGAAGAGGAAACAAAAATTTATCCCACACTGATTCAGAATAATCATGGTTTTTGTCGAAACCAATAAAAATCTACGGATCAGTTAAACTGGAATTTTTCGATCTCAGTCGGGAAAAAAATAAGTGAAACGAACTGGGAATCCCTGAACGGCCGGCAGAATATTCAGATATCCAAATCGGGCATCCTGCCGTCCGGGACTTATATTGCCCGACTGACTCCAATGGCCAGGAAATTAAAACCCAGCTGGTTATAGTTCAGAGTCATTAACAGTTTTTTCCGAAACGCAGGCAGGTTTTTCAATGAAATGTTAACATTTCAAAAAAACGGATACTGTGTAAAAAGTTTTGAAAATGAAATGAAAAACCGAATCAGAATAGATGTAAATTTGCAAAAGAAGAGCCCGTTTTTGGTCCAAGATCCATCTGATCCCTTCGAGAATAATTACTGAAACACATAAAAAGATCCAGCGTAGTGACTGGATTTTTTTATTTCATCCCGCTCAGACAAACGATTCCAATTTATTTACCACTTCGTCCACTTCTTTTCTTGTATTATGTCTGCTGAAAGAAAAACTCACCGTAGTTCGGTCCGAATCGGGATAAATGGCACGGATGACATGGGATCCCTGCTGGGCACCACTCGTGCAGGCGCTGCCACCGGAGGCGCAGATATGATTGATATCAAGGTTGAACAACAACATCTCTGCTTTTTCAGATTTCGGGAAACTAACACTTAAAATAGTATACAGTGATTTACCAAAAGCATCGCCATTAAAAAACACATCGGGAATTTCGCTTTTTTCAGAACTTCCGCCATATAGATCCTGAGATCATTAATATATTTCTGTCTTCTTCCAATCTATTCCGTTGCGAGTTCAAGTGCTTTGGCGAAACCTACGATGCCGTAAAGGTTTTCAGTTCCTGCCCGCATATTCCGTTCTTGCGATCCGCCATGGATATAAGGCTTGACCTTTATTTGCTCATTAATATACAGTATGCCTGCACCCTTTTGGTCCATGGAATTTATGGGAAGCGCCGGTTATAAAATGCACAGGCAGACTGCTCAGGTCAAATGCATAATGTCCCAGGGTCTGTACGGTATCGGAATGAAATATGGCATGATGTTTTTTACAGATGTCGGCAACCCTGTGAATATCAAGCAGATTACCGGTTTCATTGTTGGCATGCATCAGGGAAACCAGTGATTTTTCGCCAAGATGATCCAGCAGGCTGTCCAGCTGATCGAGATCCAGATGACCATCCGGAAGAACATTCAAAAAATGAAGTTTGGCTTCCCCTCTTTCCTGGAAATATGAAATGGTATGCAGGGTGGCATGATGTTCAAGGGGTGAACTGATGATATGGCGGCAGCCCAGGTCCTGCACAGCTGCCCGGATGGCTGCATTACTGCTTTCTGTTCCGCCGCTGGTAAAAAAAATTTCTGCCGGATGTGCATGCAGTAACCGGGCCACAGTTTTTCTGGCCTGTTCTATGGCCATCCTGCTTTCCCTTCCATAGGAATAAATGGAAGAAGGATTGCCGAATTTTTCCGTCAGGAAAGGTAAGCATCGATCCAGGACAGCCGGATCCAGCGGGGTCGTCGCCGCGTTGTCAAAATAAATTCTTTCCATCTGCGCAAAAATTTAAATGGAGTTTAAATAAACTCCTGGATGTCTTTCATCAGACGTCTGGCAATATTGTTCGCAGTTGTTTCGAAATTACTTTCCGCATAAATGCGGATGATGGGTTCGGTATTGGAAGTGCGAAGATGAACCCAGTCTTCATCAAATTCGATTTTCAGACCATCTTCCGTATTTGCAGGGTGATTTTTATATTTTGTTTTTATTTGTTCAAATAATTTTATCCACATCAACACCCTTTCTCCAGTTCTATTTTATTTTTGGAGATGAAATAGTCCGGGATATTTGGATCGGAATGAACGCATGCCGTTTTTATGACGTGCCAGTGCACTGAGAAACAATCCGATACCGATCAGGGCGTCCCTTCCATAGTGCAGATCCGGCACAATAATGCCTCCATTTCCCTCGCCCCCAATTAACGCATTGACTTCCTTCATTTTATTTACAACATTCACTTCTCCAACAGCAGAAGGGAAATATTGCCCTCCATGTTTCACTGTAATTTCTTTAAGTGCTTTGGTACTGCTCATATTGCTTACCGTATTGCCTGGTTTCTGTGAGAGTACATAATCGGCAACAGCCACGAGGGTAAATTCTTCTCCGAACATGGTTCCGTCTTCACAAACAAAACAAAGCCTGTCCACGTCCGGATCAACCGCAATGCCCAAATCAGCACCTGATTTTTTAACTTCCGCGCTCAATCCTGCAAGGTTTTCCGGAAGCGGTTCAGGATTATGGGCGAATTTTCCATTTACTTCCTCATTCAGCGAACCGGATATTTTCAATGCCCATGGCTTTCAGCAGAGGTGGGATGAACAAGTGCTCCGGTGGAATTGATGGTATCTACCACTACTTTAAAATGTTTGCCGCGGATGGCTGGCAGGTCGATCAGCGGATAGTCCAGAATCGCCTGGATATGTTTATACAGATAACTATTATCCACTGTATATGTTCCAAGCTTGTCTACTGGAGCAAACGTATATGCATCCTTTGCAGCTTTTTCCAGGATCCAACAGTCCGTTTTCTGAACTGATAAATTCTCCTGCACTGTTCAGTAATTTAAGGGCATTCCATTCTTTTCCATTATGACTGGCAGTGATGATGATGCCGCCTGCTGCTTTCTCACGCATTACCGCCAGTTCCACAGTTGGTGTTGTTGATAAACCCAGGTCATGTATATCCAGGCCCATCCCGGTGAGAGTGCTTACCACCAGATTTCGTACCATTTCTCCGCTGATACGCCCATCCCTTCCGATAACTACTTTTTTTGAATGGGAGACCGTCTCTTTTATCCAGGTTCCAAATGCCGCTGAAAATTTCACGATATCCAGAGGGGTGAGGTTTTCACCGGGCTTGCCGCCAATCGTTCCCCGAATACCCGAAATACTCTTGATCAATGCCACAAAAGATGAGGTTTAATAGATTGCAAAAATACGGTTTTAGCCTTAAAGCTTAAGACTTAAAGCACTCGGCTTTTTTAGTTTCAGCCAGAATCTGTGTCGCATCTTTGGATATCAGCTGGCGACTGGACGGAAAAATGCAACATGTATCCAGGATATCGGGCAATCATTGAACAATTTTTTAAGGCTTTAAGCTCCTAAGCGTTAACCTTTTTAATCAGATCGATGAATTCATCAAAAAGATAGCGGCTGTCATGCGGACCCGGGGTTGCCTCCGGATGATATTGAACGGAGAAAACCGGGCTGTTTTTCAGCCGGATGCCTTCAATGGAATCATCATTGAGGTTTATATGGGTTACTTCCACTTCGGGGTTCTTCCTGACGGAGACCGGATCCACGCCAAATCCATGATTTTGCGTAGTGATCTCGCATTTGCCGGTAATCAGGTTTTTTACAGGGTGATTCAGCCCCCGGTGGCCATGGTGCATTTTAAAGGTGGGGATACCCTTGGCCAGGGCCAGCAACTGGTGTCCGAGGCAAATTCCGAACAAGCGGCTTATTCTTCCCTGAGAATCTCTTTTACGGTTTCCACAGCATAGTCCATTGCGGCCGGGTCTCCGGGTCCGTTGGAAAGAAAATATCCGGATGGGTTAAATAACTTCAGGGTATTAAGCGGAGTTTTGGCAGGAAATACTTTTACAAATGCCCCTCTTTCAACCATACAGTTAACAATATTTCTTTTAACCCCATAATCCAGCACAGCGATCCGGACCGGGGACTCCGGGATCGCCCGACTTCATAGGTATTTTCAGTGGAAACTGCTGAGGCCAGTTCCAGATCCATCCATATCGGGTACATGGCCAATATGTTTTTTAATGCAGGTCTACATCCAGGATTTCGGATGAAATGATACAGTTCATGGCCCCTTTCTGGCGCACATGGGTGACCAGAGCCCGGGTATCCACCCCTTCAATACAAACGATCTGGTTTGCCTTTAAGATATTCATCAAGAGAACCCTTGGCCTGAATGCGCGAAAATTGTTCTTCCAGGTTGCGTCCGATCAGCCCGCGGATCTTGACGCTGTCAGATTCCACATCTTCATCCTTCACTCCATAATTACCGATATGCACACTATTCATGATCAGCACCTGCCCATAATAACTGGGATCAGTGAAAACTTCCTGATAACCAGTCATTCCGGTATTGAAACAGATTTCTCCGGAAGTCGTGCCTGTTTTTCCAAATGCTTTTCCATGATGAACTGATCCATCGCTGAAGAACAAGAATTGCTGGATTTTGAGCGGGTGATGTTGGCATAGTCTAGCTAAAATAATTTTGCAAAGAAAACAAATAATTATGTGAAAGTATGAAAATGGGAAAGTCCGGTGACGTGATAATTGTCAACAGTATTCCTTACATGTTCTCACATATAGCGGGATTCGTCTGCGAAATCCGGCATCTATCACTTTCGAATAAGCGAAATAAAAAAGCAGAACCGATTCGGTTCTGCTCAGTGAATATCATGACTGTCTGTTCAAATTAATCTGCTGTTTTTTCTTCTTTAGGTTCTGATTTTTCGGTTTGGGCAAAGGCGCTCCGCTTTTTCACGGCTTTCTTTTTTCCTCCTGCGCGGCGAGTTCTTTTCCGGCTTCTTTGCTTCACCCTTTCCTTTCCCGTAGATGTCATTGAAATCTACCAGTTCAATCATAGCAGTTTCCGCAGCATCACCGGATCTCATACCCAGTTTAATGATACGTGTATAACCACCCGGGCGACCCGGCAATTTTTCTGCCACAGTTCCAAAAAGTTCGTGTAATCGCTTCCTTATCCTGTAAGATAACTGAATACAACCCGGCGCTGATGCGTGGTGTTTTCCTTTGCTTTGGTGATCAATGGCTCAATATAGGTTCTGAGCGCTTTAGCCTTGGCCAGGGTAGTAACGATCCGCTTATGTGTGATCAGCTGGCTGGCCAGATTGCTGAGCAGGGCGCTCCTGTGGGAGGCGGTTCTGCCGAGATTGTTGATTTTGTCTCCGTGACGCATGACTGTTTTATTTTAGACCCTGTACCGTGTCAGGAATTACAGGGTGATTTAAAATTTGAAAGATTGAAAAATTGAAAAATTGGAAATCGATTTTCATTTTTCCAATCTTCCAATTTTCAAATTATGTTACTCATCATCCAATTTCAGTTGCGAAAGGTCCATACCGAAATGCAGTCCTCTTTCATGCAATACCTGTTCAATTTCAGCCAGTGATTTCTGACCGAAATTCCGGAATTTCATAAGGTCTTCCTGTTCGTATGTGACCAGTTCGCTCAGGCTGTTGATTTTGGCTGCTTTCAGACAGTTAAAAGCTCTTACAGAAAGATCCAGATCTTCCAGTGGTGTCTTCAGCACTTTACGTAATTGAAGGGTTTGCTCGTCAACAAGATCTTCTTTCTTTTCTTCTTTATTATCGAAAGTAATGTTTTCGTCTGTAATGATCATCAGGTGCTGGATCAGGATGCGTGAAGCCTGTTTAACGGCTTCTTCCGGATGAATGGTACCATCGGTAGCAACTTCCATCAATAGTTTTTCAAAATCCGTTCTTTGTTCCACACGGGTATTTTCAATGGAATACCTTACATTTTTGATCGGCGTAAAAATAGCATCAGTCGGGATGTAGCCGAATGGAGCATCTTTGGGTTTATTGTCTTCAGCCGGCACATATCCACTTCCCTTTCCAATGGTGATTTCAATATCTACCCGCGCGGAAGCATCCATGGTACAAATAAGCAGTCCCGGATTCATCACTTCAAAACTGGGAAGGGCGTCGCCAATCGTTGCTGCGGTAAATTCAGTTTTATTTTTCAGGCTGAGCGTAATTTTTTCCTGGGCCACTTCATGGTCCACTTTCTTTTTGAAACGCACCTGTTTCAGGTTCAGGATGATTTCAACCACGTCTTCGGTAACTCCCTTGAGTGTGGCAAATTCATGGTCTGCTCCTTCGATTTTAACACCGATGATCGCATATCCTTCCAAAGAATTGAGCAATACCCTGCGCAGGGCATTACCAATGGTTACACCGTAACCTGGCTCCAAAGGCTTGAATTCGAATTGTGCTTCGAAATCAGTTGCTTTTTGAAGTATGATTTTGTCTGGTTTCTGGAAATTTAAAATGGCCATATTTAAATTTTCGATTTTACGAATGATGAATGCAAGCGGTTATTTACTGTACAATTCCACGATCAGCTGTTCCTTGATATTTTCAGGAATACTTTCTCTTTCCGGATAAGCGATGAAAGTTCCTTTCATTTCTGTTTCATTCCAGTCGAGCCAGTTGATCTTATTGTTCTTTCCACGGGCAGCGCTGGTGATGCCGGCATTACTCTGTGAAGAAGGTTTCAGACCGATACTGTCTCCTGGTTTAAGCTGGAAAGAAGGCACATTCACCACTTCACCGTTCACGGTAATATGTTTGTGAGAAACCAGCTGGCGGGCACCCGGGCGGGAAATGGCAATACCTAAACGGTATACCGTATTATCCAGTCTGGATTCAAGCAGACGGATCAGGTTTTCACCTGTTACCCCTTTCTTGCGGGAAGCTTCGTCGAAAGTCTTCCGGAATTGCCGCTCCAGCACACCATAAGTGTATTTCGCTTTTTGTTTTTCCTTTAGCTGGATTGCATATTCTCCAAGCGTTTTACGCTTTTTGGTTGCACCATGCTGACCGGGAGGATTGCTGGTTTTGGTCAGCCATTTTGCGTTTCCTAAAATAGGTTCCCCGAATTTGCGACAAATCTTTGTCTTTGGACCGGTGTAACGTGCCATAATTGTATTGTAGATTTTTGAGTTCCCGGACCAGAATTATGAAAAATCTTAAAATGGAATTCTGATCCAGCTTGTTATAAAATATGTGAATTTGAGATTCGAAGTTCGACTGTTTTGCATTTCAAATCTTCATATATTCGGATGTATGTTTAAACTCTTCTCTTTTTTGGAGGCCGGCAACCATTATGTGGCAATGGCGTAACGTCCTTGATCATCACTACTTCAATCCCGTTATTGGCGAGGGACCGGATGGCACTTTCCCTGCCGGAACCGGGACCTTTTACAAACACATCCACTCTTTTCAGACCTGCATCCAGGGCAGTCTTTGCTGCATCGGCAGAAGCCATTTGAGCAGCATAGGGCGTATTCTTTTTGGAACCTTTGAAACCCATTTTACCTGCGCTGCTCCAGGAAATGAGTTGGCCGTTCTTGTTGGTGATGCTGATGATGATGTTGTTGAAACTTGCGGAAATATGCGCGTCTCCGTATGCATCCACTTTAACCACTCTTTTTTTAGCTGCCGCTTTTGCGCTGGTAGCCTGTTGTGCTTTTGCCATTGTTCGAATTAGGTAATCTGGTTATAAATATTTCCCGCCTAAACCGGAAATCGAATCAATCCTCCCCGTGCACCCCGTATCTGGTATTGATTCTGGAATGGTAGCTATAAACGTTCGCTCCTGCCATTCAAAAGGCTGAGACGAATTGTTCAATTATTTTTTAGGTGCCTTCTTTTTACCGGCCACTGTTCTTCGTTTTCCTTTCCTTGTACGGCTGTTGGTACGCGTACGCTGTCCACGAACCGGCAATCCCTTACGGTGACGCACCCCACGATAACAGGCAATATCCAATAACGTCTTAATACTCATTTGGACTTCAGAACGTAATGCACCTTCTACCTTGAGTTCATTCGTAATAATATTACGGATTGAATTTAATTCTTCATCATTCCACTGATTAACTTTCTTATCGAAGTTGATTTCCGGCTTTGCTAAGAATATACTTGGCAGTTGAAGGACCTATTCCAAAAATATAGGTAAGCCCGATTTCTCCTCTTTTGTTTTTTGGTAAGTCTACACCGGCAATACGCGCCATCTTTTATTTTTTAGCTGAAGGCTTAAAGCTTAAGCTTTTGGCACTTCTATTTTAAATTTTTTTTCTATAAAAAATCAACAGATTATCCCTGACGCTGTTTGAAACGCGGGTTTTTCTTGTTGATGATATACAACTTGCCCTTGCGTCGCACAATCTTACAATCAACACTGCGCTTCTTAATGGATGCCCTGACTTTCATACAAGTATCTTTTATCTTATTTTTATCTTGCTCTTTGTTTTGACTTAGCTTAAGCCTTGTCCATTTGTTTATTTATACCTGAATATGATTCTGCCCCTGGTCAAATCATAAGGACTCATTTCCACACCCACTTTATCACCCGGCAAAATCCTGATGTAATGCATCCTCATTTTCCCTGAAATGGTAGCCAGTATTTCATGCCCATTTTCCAGTTTAACCTTAAACATGGCATTGGATAAGTGCTTCGACGATTGATCCATCCTGTTTAATGAGCGCTTGTTTAGCCATAGATTTTGGGAGCGCAAAGATAATATTACTCAGCGAAAGAATAAAATTTCAATCGAATATAATATCGGTTATAAGGCTAAAAAGGGACCCAAAAGGGTAAAAACCAGAAATCGTGTCAGATCAGACCCTGGTAAGGTCAACTTTTGTCATTTGGTGATATTATTCTGGAGCTCATGGACCCAGGTTGGATGATGGATATGGCGGCGGTCTTCCCGGTACCAAATCTCAAATTCGCCAAACTGACCTTCCCCTGAAGATACAAGTATCCGGAAGGGTCCGCGGAGATATTTAACTGTTTTATCTCCATTTAACTGTTTTTCAAACCCCAGTTTGGTAGCTGGGATCATCGACCGGGATAGGGAAAAGATCTCCCGCATCAAACCAGTCTTCCTGGTCGCCGTTATGTACACATACCTGTTTGTCTTCGTGGTTAATCCGGTTACTTCCCCTTCAAAGCGCGTTTCCGCCAAAATCTGCCTGGATAATATCCCCTACTTTTATATCCTGAAATCTGATCATATGGCCTTTTTAAGGGTATGAATATAAAAAAAATATTATGCAAAACCGTTTAACCGGACCCGTCCGGAGATTAAGGAAATTTTAAAGACCGCGACCCACAATATCCCGTACCGGCCAGGGAATAGTTGCCAGAATAATCACAAGAGCCAAAAGAAAAAACCAGAAAGCCCTTTTATATTTTAAAGGATCCGTGATTTGTTTTTTTACCACCCCCCTTCCAAGGGTGATCAGGACGGTGGCTGACCAGCATACCCGTGGGATGTTCAACCCAGTAAAACCGGTAAAATTTATCCTTCATCAGGTTGACCCCTTCCGGCAATCCGGCGCTCAGAATTCCGAAGCTGCCAAAAAGCAAGAGGATCAGTCCGACCAGCAATGTAGTATGTACACTGATCATGGTAAAAACCAGAGTTTGGCATCTCCCTCCCTCAGTTCCCGGTGCTTAATCCAGCCAATAAAACTTTGCATAATGGAAATAACAAGCAACAATAAAATGACCCAGCGAAGAATATTATGAATCTGCAGTAAAACAGTAAGCATATTACGGTTAGTTTGGCATGAAATTAAAGCATTTAGATATCTGAAAGTAAAAGCGGAGGGAATGATTTAAATTTGCGGGATGTTCCTTTTCAAATATCGCATTGCAACTTATACTTTTAATGCTGGTACTCCTAACCGTTGAGCCTGTAAAAACAAAAACAGCTCCACCGAAACGACCGGTTTCTGCAGTGAGAAGCAACCCGGTTTATAAAGACCTCAACGACAGTATTCGGCAGTTTCCCGCAGATGCATCGCTCTATCTGCGCAGGGCCATCCGAGCTTACCCAGGAAAATGCACATGAACTGGCATATTGGGATTTTCAAAAAGCATGGAGCTCTCCAGCCCCGTGCTCGAATATCGCCCGCCCTGTGCCGCCAACCTGGAAATACATCGGAAAACACAAGGAGACGAATCAGCCTACTGGAATACGCTGAACCATCGATACTTCCAGATAACAACCAGGCGGGAAGACTCCTGGCCGAAGCCTATGCTTCATCGGCGGTAGAAACCTGCACAGGCCCTGGCAATATACAATAAATGATCTCTAAGGATTCCCTGGATCCGGAAACCTTATATGAAAAAGCCCTTCTTGCTTGAACAATTGAAAGATACCGCTGCAGGCGATCGCTGACATTGCAAAAAGCATATGCCGATACAAGGCGTGGACACTTATGGCCTCGAACTGGCCCATCTCTACGCCGAGCAAAAAAATCCCAGGGCCCTTGGAAATTTGTGATTATCATCCTCAAACAGGATTCCGCCCATTTATTGATTGACCCGTTATTTATTAAAGGGATCTATTACGCCAATATGAAACAATTTCCGAAAGCCATTGCCCAGTTTGATTCCTGTATTGCAAGGGACTGGAAAACAACCGACGCCTATCTCGAGAAAGGAAGGGCTTATTTTCAAATGGGAAATTTTAATGCGGCCAGGCAGACTTTTAACATGGCCATTACCGTTACCAGTACGGACCCGGATGCCTATTTCTGGCTGGGACGCTGTTATGAAGCACAACACCTTAAAAAGGATGCGATTAACAATTACCTGAAAGCGATTTCCCTGGATAAGGATTTTATAGAAGCCAGGCAAAGGATGGAAAAGCTCGACAGCGGATTTGCTCATCCTTCCCACTAACAGTACATTTGTTTATTCAGTCCGCATTAAATAAACCAAAACATGAGCCTGATTGCACCTTCACTGCTTGCTTCCGATTTTCTACACCTGGAAGACGGTATGCAAAACAATCAATGAAAGTGAGGCGGACTGGTTTCATCTGGATGTTATGGACGGTCGGTTTGTCCCCAATATCAGTTTCGGCATCCCTGTAATTGAACACATCCGGAAAGCAACAAAAAAAATCTGCGACGTACACCTGATGATCGAGGAGCCGGAAAAACTGACACCCGCTTTCAAAAAAGCCGGGGCGGATATCCTGATTGTTCACCTGGAAACCTGCAGGAACCTGCATAGTAATATCCAGCAGATCCGGGCCCTGGGTATGAAACCCGCTGTGGCCGTCAACCCCCACACGCCGGTTGAATTACTGAAAGATATACTGGAAGACCTCTATCATGTGCTGATCATGACAGTGAATCCCGGCTTCGGGGGACAGACATTCATTCCCCATTCACTGGAAAAAGTACGGGAGATGAAAAAAATGATTTTAAAGAGCAGGGAAATCCATCTTATCGAAGTAGACGGTGGTATTACACTTGATAATGCACCCGCCCTGGTGGAGGCCGGGGCAGATATCCTGGTTGCCGGCAGCAGTATATTCCAGTCAAAGGATCCAAAAGAAACCATCCGGCTGCTGAAGCGGATCGCATGAGAAAGTCTGTATACTCATATCCCTGTTTTTATTCCCATTCCTCATGGGCTTGCCCAAAAATCCGGTGCTGTAGTATCAGGAAAAATTCTGGATGAAAATGAAAAACCACTTGGCAGGGGTTTCCATCATCTGCTTGGGCCGGGAAACCGGGGCTGGTCGAGTTCAGATTCCGGCACTTTTAGTATACGTGTTCCGGCAGATAAAGCCTTTGCCCTGGTTTTTTCCTATACCGGATATAAAAGTCTGCAACAAAATTTTATCCTGAACGACAAGTGAAGAAGAAAGGGTCGTAATCCGTATGGAAAAGTCAGTATCGAACCTGGAGCATGTAACGGTCACCAATGAACGAGAACGGAAAGAGGCCGGATTGATCCGGATAAATCCCAGGGACGCGATCAATATTCCCACTCCCACAGGCGGCATTGAAAGCCTGATCAAGGTTTACGTCGGTTCCAATAATGAATTGACCTCCCAATACGCAGTTCGCGGCGGCAACTACGATGAGAATCTGATTTATATAAATGATTATGAAATTTTCAGGCCCTACCTGGTCAGCAATGCGCAACAGGAGGGACTGAGTTTAATCAACCCGGAAATGACCCGCAATGTCAATTTCTATAATGGCGGGTTCCAGGCAAAATACGGCGACAAAATTTCCTCCGCCCTGGATATCCAGTATAAAAAGCCGGCCGGATTTCGGGGGATCCGCCTATATCGGTTTACTGGAACAGGGACTTGAACTGGAGGGCGTTTCAAAAAACAACCGGTTCAGTTATATCGTCGGCGCCCGGAACAGGAGTTTTACAAATATCCTGAGTTCGCAGGAAACAAAGGGTAACTATATTCCTTCCTCATCCGATATCCAGGGATTATTTACCTATCAGTTGAATGCAAAAAATTCACTGGAATTGTTCACGGTATATTCCCGGACTTCCTTCAGCCTGATTCCATCGTCGGCCCAGCTCAGCACGGCTGTCTTCTCTCCTTATTTTTCTGCCAGCCTGGGTCTGGATATATTTTTCAGCGGACAGGAAAAAGACAAATATAAAACTGCCCTTGCAGGACTTACCTGGAACCGGCAGGTTAATAAAAACCTGAAACTGAAATGGATGATTTCCAGTTTCAATGATTTAGAAAGTCAGAACTATGATGTTACCGGCGATTACTTATTTGGAGAAAGGGATTTTGATAAAAGCAGCCCGAACTTTGGCACAATCATCAACCCGCTGGGCATTGGCAGTAATCAAAACCTGGCCCGTGATAACCTGGAAATCCATTTATTCAGTTTTGCCCACAAAGGATACCTGAATCAGGATAACCAGTACCTCCAATGGGGTCTTGGCGCTGAATTGCAGACCATACATGATCAGTTGCATGAATGGGTATATGAAGATTCAGCCGGGTATTCACTGCCCTATCAGCCGGGTTCCCTCATTCTCAATAATGTGGTGAACGGAAATAATGATCTACAGATCGGGCGGTTTACCGGATTTTTACAGGATAATTTCAGCTTCAAAAAAAACCCTCATTTTACCCTTCAGGCCGGGGCGCGGTTAAATTATAATACATTCACGCGGCAATTATTATTTTCACCCCGTGCGGGTGTTTCCTGGAAACCACCGGAATAGTAAAAAGGATATCGTATACAAAGCGGCTGATTGGTATTTACGACCAGCCTCCTTTTTATCGGGAACTCCGTGCGCCGGATGGTACTGTCAATCCATCTGTGAAAGCACAAAAGAGTTTCCAGGCCACTGCCGGATTTGATTATAATTTTTCCTCAGAATGAAAAACCATTCCGGCTTTCGGTTGAAGCCTATTATAAAAATCTATGGAACGTAAATCCTTATAATATCAATAATGTAAGTATCCAGTATTTCGCAGCAAATAATGCAAAAGCATATGCAGTCGGTGTGGAAGGCAGGTTATTTGCAAATCTGGTGAGGGATGCGGAAAGCTGGGTAAGTATCGGGATTATGCAAACAAAGGAAAGAATCAGCGGGGCCAGTTTATTATGACTATACCCTGGATTCACTGAACAGGCCGCTGGACAGCACGCGGGTCCAGCAGGGATGGATCAGAAGGCCCACGGACCGGCTTTTCACGATGGGCATGTTTATCCAGGATTATCTTTCTACAAATAAAAATTTCAAGGTTTACTTAAACCTCATTTATGGCAGCAACCTGCCTTATAGTGTGCCGGGCAGTGTGAAATACCGCGATGCATTGATCATAGAACCTTATATCCGCGCAGATATCGGATTCAGCGCCCTGTTGCTGGACAATGACAAGTCGAACCGGCGAAGTCATAATCCCTTTCGCAAACTGGAAAATATCTGGGCCACACTGGAAATTTTCAACGTGATTGACAGGGAAAATACGATTTCTTATCTTTTTGTCAAAGACTTCTCCAATGTCACTTATGCCATGCCCCAAAGGCTCACCCCACGGCTTTATAAACCTGAAACTGGTAACCCGTTTTTAAGAGACCGTCCAAAAAAGAAAGCCCCTTTCCCAAACCGGGAGACATTTACCATTCCGAATACTTCCCATAATACGTTGATTATAAATTATTTAAGTTCTGGCAGGGGAATCGATATCATAATCAGCAAATCACCCTTATGAAATCGATCCAAACCTTACTTGAACCGTTGAAAGAACTGATTTCCGAAGCCGCTCAAAACCGGTCCGGATATAATAACATGCGTCTGATTCCCCTGCCCGTTAAAACACAGGAAAGGAAATTACCTAACCAAAACAATAACCAGTAATGTTATTACTCAGAAGATGAGGGTACAGTCCAAATCCAATACCTATATGGAAATTGCCACTTACCCGGAAAAATTTTCCGACGCAATAACCGTTGAGATCAGCGCCGACGCAGAAGACCATTGCATCATCGTGCTGTCCAACCAAATGGGCCGGATCTTGCGTATGATGGGCGTAAATGTGAACCAGGGAAAAAATCAGATTCATGTGGATAAAGTGTATGCACTGGAGGCCGGTATCTATCAGCTCAGCGTAAAAAACAAGCATTCAAATATTTTATATAGTTCCATACTTACAAAGTTCTGACTACCGTTACCAGGTTTTTATAACTGCATTTTTATAAGGATTAGAAAAAGGGCCCTTCCAGGTCCTTTTTTCGTTGGCCGTTGGACATGGTGAGATATGAGTTATGATGTTATGTAATAAACAGTAGACCTTAGGTATTGAACTTTAAGTAATTATAACTTCGTTTAATGATCAGGCTTTCCGTGAACATCAACAAATTCGCTACGTTGCGCAACAGCCGTGGCGGCAATAACCCGGATGTGGTAAAAGCAGCTGATTGATGCACAGCGTTTTGGTGCTGACGGCGTTACCGTGCATCCGCGTCCTGACGAACGGCATATCCGTTACCAGGATGTATTTGATATAAAAAAAATAATAACCACGGAATTTAATATCGAAGGAAATTGCCAGGAACAAAAATTCATAGACCTGGTATTGGCAGCAAAACCGGACCAGGTAACGCTGGTGCCCGATGCCCTGGGTCAGATCACTTCAAACCATGGATGGGATACCATCCGCCATGCGGATTATCTGAAAAATATGATTCCTGTTTTTAAAAAGGCAGGTATCCGGGTATCCATATTTGTAGATCCCCAGGTTCCCATGGTGGCGGCAGCCGCAGAAACAGGGACTGACCGGATAGAATTATATACAGAAGCCTACGCTAAAAAATTTCATGAAAATAAAGAAGAAGCCATCCGGCCTTATATCATATCGGCGGCAAAAGCAAAGGAACTGGGACTGGGCATCAATGCCGGCCACGACCTGGACCTGGATAATTTAAAATATTTTGCTGAACACGTTCCCGGGCTCGATGAAGTGTCCATCGGCCACGCTTTGATTTGTGACGCACTTTACCTGGGCTATGAAAATACGGTACAATTATATAAAAGGCAGTTGGCAATGATACGATGAGCGGTGACCGTTTGGCTTTTTTAAGCTGAAAAACTAATTGCATCCAAGTAAGGCGCATAACCTCGAATCCAGTTCAGTACCACGGAGATTTTTCCCAACGATTTTACCATTCGGATCAATTAGTAAGTTCTGTGGAATCTGCTGTATCCGGTATTGCATTGCCACGGCATTATTCCAGAATTTCAGATCACTTACCTGCGACCAGGACAGTTTATCATCCTGGATAGCCTTGATCCAGGCTTCCCGGCTGCGGTCGAGCGAAACACCCAGCACGGTAAAATTTTTAGTCTTGAACCTGTTCATACGCTGCCACCACATTAGGATTTTCCATACGGCAGGGTTTACACCAGCTCGCCCAGAAATCCACTAAAACATATTTGCCTCTGAAAGAGGAAAGGCTTACAGGATTACCGGCCGTATCGCTCTGAATAAAATCCATGGCTTCACTGCCAACTGCACCCACTTTGCCATTGTCAATTTGTTCACGGATATATTTGCCATACATGCTTTGCTGTACTTCGGGCGAAAGACTCTGATACCTGCGCTCCAGTAAAAAAACATCATCAGACAATTGATTTACCACAACCAGCAAAAAAGGGCTCACATAAGAAGATTTTCTCTGCTGTATAAAACTATCCACCTGTACTTGGATCGACATAACAACGAACTGATAGGCATCCCCGATAGAATCCTTTTTCGATACGCCTTCCGGCGAATTAGCCAGCTGGCTGAGTTGGTTGATATGCGCAAAAAAAGGATTGAAAGTCTGTTCGAAGGCAACAAAATCCGTTTCACTCGGAGATCCTTTCACCCGGATGCTGCCCAGGTTTTCCACATCCCCGCTGGCAGTCACGGATTCATTACCTATGAAAATCGTTGTTTTTTTTCCGGCTGAACCAAAATTCATTAAAACCAGGTTCGGTTCATTCATATGACCGGTCAGAATAAAAACCCCGCCTTTTACAGTGCCCCGGGCCAGGGTATCCGTCGGGTTATTGGCATCTGTGATTGTAACAGAGGATTTATCTGCAATCCCTTTTATATGGCCTTCAATACGGAACCCGTCCGGCTTGGGCTGTTGTGCCTGTGCACTTCCTACAACGATACCGAGAATGATGATATATTTTTTCATGAAGTCTTTTTATCGTGTCTGACCTGAAGAACGTTTGTAACCTCTTTTAAATTATGTCCTTTCGCATCCAATAAAATCAGGTAGTGAAAAAGAAGGTCGGCCGCTTCGTTGAGGAACAGGGAGTCATTATGGTCCTTGGCCTCAATCACCATTTCCACAGCTTCCTCTCCAACTTTCTGGGCGATCTTATTGATCCCCTTTTTAAACAAGCCGGATATATAAGAGTTCTCTTCCGGATGATTTTTTCTATCCCGGATAATACCTTCAAGCTTTTCCAAAAAACCATTTCCTTCATTTTTCTCAAACCAGCAGGTATCTGCCCCGGTATGGCAAACCGGGCCCAGGGGGCTGGCCTTCACCAGCAGGCTGTCCTGATCACAATCCAATTTGATATCTTTCAATATCAGGAACCGGCCGCTTTCCTCACCCTTGGTCCAGAGCCTTTTTTTTGTACGGCTGTAAAAAGTGACTTTACCCAGCGTCCGGCTTTTATCCAGAGCTTCCTGGTTCATAAAGCCGAGCATCAGCACTTTGTTTGTCTGGTCATCCTGCACCACGGCCGGCACCAGGCCGTCACTGTATTTTGAAAAATTGATTTCCATAACCCAAAATTAGATTCTTATATTGATACCCTCTTTTTTCAGATATTCTTTTAATGCAGGAATGGGAATTTCCCTGAAATGAAAGATACTTGCCGCCAGGGCCGCATCTGCTTTTCCTTCCCTGAAAATTTCCGAAAAATGTTCCGGTGTGCCGCCTCCCCCGGACGCAATCACAGGCACCGGAAGGGCTTCTGCGAACATACGGGTTAACTCAACCGCGAACCCTTTCCTGGTTCCATCATGATCCATCGAAGTAAGCAGGATTTCCCCGGCACCTAAATCCACACCCTGTTTGGCCCAGTCCAGGCAACGCATCTTCGTGGCGATGCGCCCGCCATTCAGGTGAACATAATATTCGCCGTCCCCCGCTTTTTTTGCATCAATGGCCAGCACGATACACTGGCTTCCAAAAGCACGGGCCAGGCTGCTGATCAGTGCAGGATTTTTAAAAGCTGCTGTATTTACGGAAATTTTATCCGCACCGTTTTCCAATAAAACACGTACATCTTCAACAGTAGAAATGCCGCCCCCGACCGTAAACGGGATATTGATATGATGCGCAATACGGCGGGCCAGCTCACTCAGGGTTTTCCTTTTTTCATGAGTGGCCGTAATATCCAGAAATACCAGTTCATCGGCCCCCTCGGTGGCATAACGGGCACCAAGTTCCACGGGATCGCCCGCATCCCGCAGATCTAGGAAATTCGTTCCTTTTACAGTCCGCCCGTTTTGAATATCGAGACAGGGTATGATTCTTTTAGTTAACATGGGCGAGATCCTTGAGCGTGATCAATCCTTCATAAATCGCTTTGCCGATGATGGCGCCCCTGCATCCCGTTTCTTCCAGCTGGAAGATATCTTCCAGAGAACGGATTCCCCCGCTGGCTATAAAATGCAGGTCCGGGAAACGTTCCAGGATTCTTTTATATAATTCCAGCGAAGGGCCCTTCATCGCACCGTCCATTTGGATATCTGTGCAAAAAATCTGGCGAATGCCGGACTGTATATATTTTTCAATGAAATCATAAATCCCGATTTCTGTATCCACCTGCCATCCGCTGATAGAAATTTTTTCATCCCGCACATCTGCTCCAAGCAAAAATTTACCTGGACCATGAATCAGCATCCATTCACGCAGTAGGCTTTCATTTTTAACGGCGATGCTGCCAACGGTAGCCAGGGCCGCACCGGATTCAAATACGATCTCCAGATCTTTGGCTGTTCCGATACCGCCCCCGAAATCTATCAGGAGGCCTGTTTTACCTGCGATGGTTTCGAGTACATTCCAGTTTTTCACACGCCCTTCTTTCGCCCCGTCCAGGTCCACCAGGTGAAGCCTTTTTAAGCCCGCATCTTCGAACTGCCGGGCTACTTCAAGCGGATGTTCATTATAAATTTTCTGCCGGGATAATCGCCCTGCGTCAGACGCACGCATTTTCCATGCAGGATATCAATGGCAGGAATAATTTCAATTGACATATCGATAAACTAAAGTTGAATAAAATTTTTCAGGATGCGTTCCCCGGCTTCTGCACTTTTCTCCGGGTGAAACTGAACCCCGTAGAAATTATCTTTATGCAAGGCCGAACTATAGGGCTGCACATAGTCTGTTTTTGCAATCGTGGTTTCACCCAGGCCCGCATAATAACCATGCACGAAATAGCAATAACTGTTTTCCCGGATGCCGGCAAAAAGATCGGATTTCAAATCATAAATATTATTCCATCCCATCTGGGGTACTTTGAGCGTTTCATTTGCATGTGGCATAAATTTTTTTACGGATTCGCTGAATACTCCCAGGCATTCTGTATTATTTTCTTCTGAATGTGCACAGAGCAGTTGCATACCCAGACATACACCCAGCACAGGCTGTTTCAGATCCTGAATCAGCAGATCAAGTTTTCTTTCCCGCAGATATTGCATAGCCGAACTGGCTTCTCCCACACCGGGGAAAATAATTTTATCGGCAGATTGGATCACGGTGCGGTTCATCAGTTACCAGGGCTTCCGCTCCGATACGCTCCAGAGCGAATAATACCGATCGGATATTGCCAGCATTATATTTGATGATGACGATCTTCATTTCAGGGAATTGATGAACTCTTGTACGCGTCCGGGAATCTCCTGTTCCGATGCATTTTCCAGGATTTTAATAAAGGCAGTTCCGACAATGGCCCCGCTGGCATAGGAACAGGCTTTTGAAAAACCCGACTTGTCTTTGATACCAAAACCGATCAGTACCGGATTTTTGAGTTTCATCGACTGAAGTTTTTTAAAATATGTTTCCTGGTCGCCGAGCGATGCCCTATTGCCTGTTGTGGAGGAAGAAGAAACTGCATACAGAAATCCGCTGCTGTGCTGATCCAGTTGCCGGATGCGGGTTTCTGGCGTTTCCGGGGTCACCAGAAATATAAAATCCAGTTTGTATTTCTGGAGATGGCTCCATATTCTTTTTCAAATTCAAACATGGGAAGGTCGGGCAGGATCAGGCCATCCACTCCGGCTTCAGCTGCCTCCCGGCAAAAATTTTCAAATCCATACTGCAGGATGGGATTCATATACCCCATCAGCAAAACAGGCAGTTGAATGTTCCTTCCTGAAATTTTTCAACTGTTCAAATAGTTTTCGGATCGTCATGCCGTTTGCCAGGGCAGACCGCGCTGCTGGATTGTATCACGGGGCCGTCTGCCAGCGGGTCACTGTAGGGCATACCCAGTTCGATCATATCGGCACCGGCATCCTGGAGCGATTTCATAACGGGTAGTGTGCTTTTCCAATGCAGGGAAACCTGCCGTGAAATATACATTCGAATATTTTTATTTTTCTATCTGCAAAAAGTTCTCCGATCCGGCTCATATTTTTTATTGACAGTTGTCTGACAGATTTAATTGTTGTTCATGTTCAAATTCTCAAATTCCCAAATTGGCCATTGCCTTCATATACGTATCGAGGTCTTTATCGCCCCGTCCGCTCAGGCAGATCACGATATGATCCTCCAGATTGAAACCGGATTTTTTCCAGTGATGGCCAGGGCATGCGCTGATTCAAGTGCCGGAATAATGCCTTCCAGTCTGGCCAGGAGAAAAGCGGCGTTTAATGCTTCCTCATCCGTAACACTGTAAAAGGAGGCCCTTCCCGAAACAAACAGATGAGCGTGCAGCGGGCCAATGCCCGGATAATCCAGTCCGGCCGAAATACTATGTGGTTCCACAACCTGCCCATCGGCTGTCTGCATCACCAGGCTGCGGCTGCCATGCAGGATACCTGTTTGTTCCCAGCCGGGTTGTTGCAGCGGACCGGCCGCTGTTCAATTCCTTCACCGGCTGCTTCCACGGCGATCAGCCTGACCTGTTTTTCATCCAGAAAATGAAAAAAAGCACCCGCGGCATTACTGCCGCCACCCACACAGGCGATTACGGCCTGCGGTAATTCATTCCCGGTTTTTTCTTTCAGCTGCCATTTGATTTCTGCGCTGATCACACTTTGAAACCGGGTTACCATATCCGGGATAAGGATGGGGGCCGACCACACTGCCGATAATATAATGTGTATCGGCTGGATGATTGATCCAGTCCCGGATCGCCTCATTGGTGGCATCTTTCAGGGTCTTGCTGCCACTGGTTGCAGGAACCACCTTGGCGCCCAGCATTTTCATACGTGCCACATTGGGTGCCTGGCGCTGGATATCCTTTTCACCCATATATACAATACATTCCAGTCCTTTCAGGGCACATACCGTTGCGGTGGCAACACCATGCTGGCCCGCACCGGTCTCTGCAATAATCCTTTTTTTCCCAGCCTTTCAGCCAGCAGTATCTGGCCAATGGTATTATTGATTTTATGCGCCCCGGTATGACAAAGGTCTTCCCGTTTGAGATAAATATTGGTTTCGTATTTTTCACTCAGCCGTGTCCGCAAAATATAAAGGAGTGGGCGTCCCGGCATAATCCTTCAGCAGCAGATCAAATTCCTTGCGGAAAGACGGATCTTCCAGGATTTCAAGGTAGCGCGACCGCAGTTCTTCCACATTGCCATACAGCATTTCCGGAATAAATGCACCACCAAATTCACCATAATAGCCCTGTTCGACTGGGTTCCTGATAAGATGTTACCTTTGTCATTTCAAATATTTTTTTCATTCAGAGTTTCGTAGAATAGTTTTAATTTTGTCCAGATCCTTCACCCCACTCTGAATTTCAAACCGGCTATTAATATCAATGGAAAAAAGTTTTTTTGCCACTTCTTCCTGAAAAAATAGTCTGAGCTTCTCTGGTGTCTTCCGGTTCAATACCCCCACTCAGAAAAAACAAGTTTATCAATCGCTGCAGGTTTCAGCAGGTCCCAGTTAAATTTCTTCCCGGTGCCGCCATATCCTACGCCCAGCGTATCAAAAAGGAACATATCACAGGATTCCTCGTAGGACTGGATGATCCAGGATATCGGATCATTTTCAGCCAAGCCGGAAAACTTTGATGACCGTAACATAGTTGGCGATCTGTTCACAGGCCCGGGGCGTTTCATCACCATGAAGCTGCACCATATCCAGTCCGTATTCATCCACTGTTCGCATCATCTGTTCATAGGGTGTGTTTACAAAAACACCCACTTTACCGATCCGAAGTTTCGCCTTGCGCAATTGTTCGCCCGACGATATGTTTTCCGACATAACGGGGTGACTTCGGATAAAAAATAAATCCGGCGAAATCAATGCCCATCTCTTCAAGCTTTCCTAACCTGATCGAGTTGCGTCATGCCGCAAACTTTTACTCTCATAACGTTTGATTTTTAACTGGTCAACAAATGAGGCAAAAGCAATCGCTGGATCGGGCGCTTTCATGAATTGTTCACCGATCAGAAAACCATGGAATCCGGCAGCTTTCATACGCAGTATGGTTTCAGCATCCCGGATACCGCTTTCCGCAATCCGTAATTTATTAAAAGGAAGCCGTTCCGCAAGCCGGATGGAACGGTCAATATCAACCGAAAAAGTTTTCAGGTCCCGGTTATTAATTCCGACCACATCCACTTCATCACAAAGATGGTCGAGTTCATGTTCCCCATGTATTTCCAGCAGCACTTCCAAGCCCAGCTGATGGGCTGTAAAAGCCAGGGACCGGGTTTCGGCTGGTTGCAGACAGGCAGCAATCAGGAGTATCACATCGGCCCCCATCGCGCGGGATTCCACCAGCTGGTACGGATCCAGAATAAAATCTTTGCGGAGGATCGGCAGGTTATTGAAACGGGCAGTTTGAAGATCCTCCGTTGATCCCCCAAAAGAAGGCCGATCAGTAAGTACAGAAATCGCCGAGGCGCCATACCGGGCATAGGCGCTGTGACGACTTCCACAGCAGACCAATCATTGATGATCCCCTTCGAAGGCGATTTTCTTTTGAATTCAGCAATGATGCCGGTTTTTCCGGATCAGTAAGAAATTTCCTCATAGAAAAATTTCCCGTGTGAAACCCGGTTGTTTTTCCAAAAAATGAACCGGCGTTTCCTGTTTCTTTTTTTCTATCTCCTCTTTTTTATAGGAGACAATTTGTTCGAAAGTATATTGATCAGGGCCATGTATTTTTATTGCATGAAATCAGTGTATTGTAAACTGATCAGTGCTTTCCCGCTTTCCAGGCTTTCTACTGCTGCGGCATACGCCTAATTCATAATCAGCATACGCACCCGTGCAATATAAGGCCATCGCCGCATTGGCCAAAACAACCGCGTTCTGCGCCCAGGATCCCTTTCCCTTCAATATATCCAGAAAAATTTTTGATGCTTCCTCAGGACTGTTACCTCCATAAATATCCGAAGGGGAAACAATACGTTTACCCAATTGTTCAGGCGTCATCACCCGATCCCCTTCATTGGTAATCACGCGCGCATCGCCGGTCAAGGGATAATTCATCATATCCATCCAGGCTGTGGATGATGGCGAAGGAAGATCTCGGCTTTCTGCAGCAGATAAGTATATATGCGGGCCATCTCCAGATTATATACTCCGATAAGTTGAAATTTGGGAGAAGCCGGATTCACCAGAGGGCCCAGCATATTAAAAAAAGTACGGATGCCCAGGTTCTTACGTATTCCGCCCACCGCTTTTAATGCAGGATGAAAAAGCGGTGCGTGCAGGAAACAGATATTGGCCTGTTCCGTTTCTTTTTTCAGTTTACCCGGATCATTGCTGAGATTGTAACCCAGTTGTTCCATAACATTGGAAGCTCCGCTGATACTGGTAGCGCCATAATTGCCATGTTTGGCAACTTTCTGCCCGGCTCCTGCCACAATGAAACAGGCAAGCGTAGAGATATTGAAAGTATTTTTCCCGTCCCCGCCGGTTCCCACGATATCAATGGATATCATAGCCGTCAAGATCGGCCTTAACAGCCAGGTCCAGAAGAGCATCCCGGAAACCCTGCAGTTCTTCAATGGTAATACTGCGCATAAGGAATACCGTTATAAAAGATGTGATCTCCGATTCATTATATTGTCCGCGGGAAATATTGGACAATACTTCCCTTGCCTGTTCGCGCGTAAAGCGTTTTATATTCGAATAGTATTTGTAGTATCTTTTTCATTTCTGAGCTTAATGCATGAGGCTTTAACATTTATCTGGTACGATTAACAGCATGTTGACTTTCAATGTCACTTTCCGTTTCAATTTGCCAGGTATTCAGTCTTTACGTCGTTCGGAAAGCCAGTTCCGCATAATCATGTTCCCCATCAGGTGTTAATACACTTTCCGGATGAAACTGCACGCCCAGCACATCATAGGTCTTGTGCCGCAATGCCATGATATGACCATTGAGCATCAATAGCTGTAACTTCAAGCGCTTTTGGAAAACTTTCCGGATCAATCACCCAGCTATGATAACTGCCTGCCATAAATCCATCTTTTTAATCCATCGAAAAGATCAGCATTGGTAAGGTACTTTGCTGCGATTCCTTCTGCAGTATATTGCACAGGACTGGCCACCCCATGATATACTTTCGACAGATTCACCAGCTTCCCGCCAAAGGCCTCCCCGATGGCCTGATGACCCAGGCATACGCCCAGGATGGATTTGGAAGCGGCATATCTTTTTATCAAAGGCAGTAGCAGACCTGCTTCAGAAGGAAGGCCCGGGCCGGGTGATAAAATAATTTTATCATAAGCCTGGACCTTTCCAGGGCGATCTGGTCATTCCGGAACACATCTACCTTTTGCCCTGATGATTTTTTCAACCAGGTGAACCAGATTATAGGTGAATGAATCGTAATTATCAAAAACCAGAATTTTCATATACCATATTAAATAGTTTTCCGCCATACAATGGCCCGTTTTAACGCACCGAGTTTATGGTTTACTTCTTCAAGTTCAGATTGCGGTTTACTGGCGGCCACTATTCCCGCTCCGGCCTGATATGTCAGGGTATTCCTGCGGCTGAGCAGACTTCGGATCATGATTGCCTGAGTGCAGCTTCCGTCAAAGCCGACAAATCCAATACATCCTCCGTAGTAACTGCTGGCTGTGGGTTCATAGATACTGATCAGTTCCATTGCACGAATCTTCGGCGCACCACTCAGGGTTCCTGCAGGAAAAGTTACTGCGAGCAGTTCAAAGGGATTACTTCCGTTTTTCAGTTTTCCTTTTACTTCACTCACCAGGTGGATTACATGGGAATAATATTGTACCTCACGGAAATGCACAACCGAAACTTCTGAGCACTGCCTGCTCAGGTCGTTTCGGGCCAGGTCAACCAGCATCACATGTTCGGCATTTTCCTTGGCATCTTCGAGCAGGGCATCGGCATTCTGCCTTGTCAATTTCGTCATCGCCGGTTCTTTTACATGTTCCGGCAATAGGGTGCATAATGGCCTTTCCTTCTTTGATCAAAACCTGGGATTCCGGCGAAGAACCCATAAGGCGGTAATCGCCATAATCAAAATAAAATAAATAAGGGCTCGGATTTACATTCCTCAGTGCCCGGTACACATTAAATTCATCGCCGTGTAAAACCCTGTCTGAAGCGGCGGCTCAGCACAATCTGGAAAACATCCCCGCGCAAACAACTTTTAATGCCTTTCTCCACCATCTCCCGGTAATCTGCATCCGTCATATTGCTGGTTTCCTCCCCCATAATCTGGAAGGGAAATACAGGAACATCTTTAGATCGGATCAGGGATTCAACAAGCGGCAATTCACTATCGATCCCTTCCGCATGGTTTTCACATATATAAAGTTCATCCTTAAAATGATTGATCGCAATAACATATTGATACAAGCGGTATCGCATGAGTGGTATCAACGGAGGCTCCGTATTTTCCTCCAGACTGGATACGGTCAAAAAAACGCACTGCATCATAAGTGGTATAACCAAAAAGACTTTGTGCCGTTTTTACCGGTTTTTCCACCGCCGTCTGCTACATCAAAATGTTCCATAAAATTCCAGAGCAGAGCCGGAACATGCGCGGATTTTAATGGATATTTTTCTGTCTGCGCGACCGGGCAGCTTGAATTCCATCTGATCCGCATTCGTTATTTCAACACCGCCGATAGCATGGATGCAGATATACGAGTAACTGTTTTCTGCTGCGTGGTAGTCGGTGCTTTCCAGTAAAACAGTATCTCTGAAACGGTCGCGCACACGCAGATAGATACCAACAGGGGTGTAGATATCCGATAAAATTTTTTTGAAGGTAGTCTCGAGCCTGATCTTTTTCATATTCTGCCTAACTTGAATTTTACATCACTTTCCTGATAACAAAAAAAAAGCCCCGGGAATAACCGGGGCCTGATATGTTTACAACATAGCGATCGCATTACGCGCCCCGAACGGAGTTTGTATGCCACCACCATGCTTTATTTTGAATCTGATTTGTCATGCATTGCAAATATGGGATATCAAATTGAAATTTCCAAATTGCTTTTTAAATAATTCCCTTGGTTGTCGGCAGGTCATCACTCAACGGATCTCTTTTTACTGCCATACGGATGGCTTTGGCAAAAGCTTTAAATATGGCTTCAATTTTATGATGCTCATTGTCGCCATGACAGGTGATATTCAGGTTACACCGCGCGGCATCAGCAAAGGATTTGAAGAAATGGAAGAACATTTCCGTTGGCATATCCCCCACTTTTTCCCGCTGGAAATAGGCATTCCAAACAATCCAGTTTCTTCCACCAAAATCCAGCAAACCTGTGCGTCTGCATCATCCATCGGCAGTGCGAACCCATATCTTTCCATACCCCTTTTATCTGCAAGGGCCTTGGCCATGGCTTCTCCCAGTGCGATGCCGGTATCTTCAATCGTATGATGTTCATCAATATGCAGGTCGCCCTGTACCTGCAATTTTCAGATCCATCATGTCCATGCCGGGCAATCTGTTCCAGCATATGATCAAAAAAAGCCAGTCCCGGTATGGATATCGGACTTTCCCATTACCATCCGCATTCAATTCGATCCGGATTCTGGTTTCATTGGTGTTTCTTTCATGGACCACTTCGCGCAAACCCGATTTTCAGAAAGGAATAAATAGCTGACCAGTGAAGTGTTTCAATGGCAACCACACGCTCCAGTTCGCTGACGCGATCTTGAATTTCCTTTCCACCCAGGTGGACATCCTGTTTAAGCCAGATGGCCTTGCAGCCCAGGTTTTTCGCCAGTTGTACATCCGTAATCCGGTCTCCGATCACAAATGATCCCGCGATATCATACTGATCATTATTCAGATAAGCTGTCAAGCATACCTGTACCCGGTTTTCGCGAAGGAGAATGATCTGCCGGAAAGGATTTATCGATATGCACTGCACTAAAACAGATGCCTTCATTGGCGAAGACGTTACATAACAAAATCCTGAACGGGCCGGAATTTACTTTCCGGAAAACTCTGTTCCCAGATCCGTCCTGATTGGTAACCATGACCAGTTCATAATCCATTTCACGGGCAATTCTGCCCATGAATTCAAACACCCGGGATAAAATTCCAGTTTGCTGAAATCATCAATCTGGTATGTGGGCGGAGATTCTTTGATCAGGGTGCCGTCCCGGTCTATAAACAGGATTCTTTTCATGAAAATTATTTCAGCATGGACTCGAAGCTGATTTTACTTCTGAAACTTTAACTGTCGATGCCTTATTTCCAAAACTGTTCCGGATATAGGTGAGCACATAAGCAATTTCAGGGTCACTTCATTTCCGGGTGCGGCGGCATCACATTCTGATATTTTACCCCGTCTATTTCCTCATGTGTGGCGAGTCCCTTAATCACAATGCCTGCCAGGGTCTGCTTGTCGCCCAGGTACCCGTTTGCTGCCGCCCAGCGGCGGATTCATAAAGGAAACACCCAGTCCATCTGCCTGGTGGCAGGTAAGGCATTGATTTACATATATTTTCTTACCTGAATCCAATCGCAAGCCGGTAGGGCGATTTTTCACCTCGCAGTGATTTGCCTGCGCTTTTGATATAAAAACCGGTACAGACAGCATGCAAAAAAATAAGAAATAGAAAAGTTGAAAGGAGTTTTGATATTCATTTTATTTATAAGTTATTCTCCAGATGGTTCCCTTTAGTATCATCTGTTATATACAGCGAGCCATCAGGACCCTGGGCCAGGCCACAGGGGCGGTGCAGGGCTCTTCCAGAAGCTGTTTTATCAGCGCCGCCGGAAAAACCATTCGCAAAGATTTCCCATTTACCGGAAGGTTTACCATTGTTGAAGGGTACAAAAGCCACAAAAAATCCTTCCTGCGGTTCGGGTGCCCGGTTCCAGGAACCATGGAAAGCAATAAATGCACCGTTCTCTATATTTCTCGGGGAACTGGTTACCGGTATAAAACAGTAGTCCGTTGGGCGCAAGATGGCCGGGGAAAGCCACCACCGGATCCATTGCATCTTCGCCGCCGGTTTTCTTTCCATCACCTCCATATTCAGGCGCCAGAATTTTTTTACCCTGGTTCTGATCGTAATAAATATAGGGCCATCCGGCATTGGAACCCTTATGCAGTTCATACATACATTCTGCAGGAAGTTCAGCATTTTCTTTATCGGTATATAACTGGCGGGAAAATGGAATGAAGCTGGTCCCGGCCATGCATCATAACAAATAAAGTATTGGTCGCAGTATTCCAGTCGAGCCCGACCACATTACGCAACCCGGTCGCATACCGCGTCCCGTCTGCATAGGTCTGATTGGGTTTATCTGCCCTGAACTGCCAGATACCTGCCGCAGAATCCAATATGGGGCACGGTTTCATGCCCATGGAACCGGTTTGTCTGTCTACGAGCTGGCATGAATTGGAGAAAGCCCCGATATTCACGTAAATATTTCCATCGTTATCCAGGGCAATGGCCTTAGCCTCATGTTCACCACGGGAAATCAGTCCGGTGATTATTTTTTCCGGCTGGGCAGGGTTTGCCACCGTTCCGTCATCATTTAATCTAAACCGGTATACTTCTTCATCTGAGGATGCGTACAGGTATCCGTTTTTTACAACCATACCGGTCCCTGTAAATTTTCCGAAATCCATTTCCTGATCTGCCACACCGTCTCCGTTCGTATCCCGGAGCCGCACAATGGTATTTCCCTTTTTATTACTGGCCAGCTTCACATAAACATACCCGGAAGGAGTAACCGCTATATGACGTGCTCTTCCCAGGCCATCTGCAAATACCGTTGCTGTAAACCCGGCCGGCAGTGTCAGGCTCACATCCGCTTTTGGCAAGGAAAGTGTTATCACTTTCCCGGTATCTGAACTGACCGGCCCGATACCGTTTGAACCGTGACAGGCAGCCGTTACCAATAAAAAAACATAAAAGAGATTATTATGGATCTGTTTCATTCTGCAATATTTTTCAGGAGAATAAAATTATGCATTTACGCGGTTCCAAGAACAGATAATGTTTCGAGCAGTTTTTCATTTTGTTCCCTCGTTCCGACTGTTATGCGGAGGCAATCCGCGCAGCCGAGGGCTGAACTCCGGTCCCTGACAACGATTCCTTCATTTAACAGCTTCCCATATAAGCGTCTGGCCTCTTTTATTTTTACCAGCAAAAAATTTGCTTCACTGGGATAAACGTTCATTACCGATGATAAACGGCCGATCTTTTCCGCCAGTTCATTACGCATACCCACAATTTCCCTGGTCATTCCATTTACTTTTTCTGTTTGGTTCAATGCTTCCAGTACAAGTTCCTGTGTAGCCTGCCCGATATTATAGGGTGGTTTTATCCTGTTCATTACATCTATGACCGGTTCGGCCGCAAATGCCATACCCAGCCGGAGGCCGGCCAGCCCCCAGGCCTTACTCAGGGTTTGCAACACAACGAGATTGGAATATTCTGTCAGTTCCCGGATAAAACTTTGCTGCCGGGAAAAATTGATATACGCTTCGTCTATGACAACCAGGCCGTCAAAATTGTTCAGGATCATCTCAACATCCACGCGACTGAATGCATTGCCTGTAGGATTGTTGGGAGAACAGATCCATATGATTTTTGTGTGATCATCCACGAGTTGTTCGATGGCGGCCAGATCCAGATCGAAATTTTCTGTGAGTGGTGCCCTTCGTACTTCCACGTCGTTTATGTGGGCACTCACTTCATACATGCCATAAGTTGGCGGATGTATGATCACGTTATCTTTTCCCGGGTTACAAAAAGCGCGGTACAGAAGGTCGATACATTCGTCACTCCCGTTTCCCAAAAAAATATGCTGCGGCTGAAGGCCCTTGATCTGCATGAGCCGTTCTTTTATTTTTACCTGGTGCGGATCCGGATATCTGTTGTAAGCGGGTGTCAAGGGTGAACCGATGCTGTTTTCATTCGCGTCCAGGAAAATATGCGCCGAACCGCTGAACTCATCCCTTGCTGAAGCATAGGGAACCAGCTTTCTAATATTGTCGCGCAATAGAAGGGTAATATCGGTCATGGAATGGTTAATTATTAACGTTTAATATTTTAGTTCAGCGTCAGGCTTTATAAACCGGATTTCCACAGCGTTTGCGTGGGCCTGCAGTCCTTCTGCCCGGGCCATTTCAACGACCGTGTTACTGATGGACTGAAGTCCTTCCCGGGTCAATTGCTGAAAACTGATTTTTTTCATAAAGCTGTCCATACTCACCCCGCTGTAGGCCCGGGCAAAGCCGTTCGTAGGCAGGGTGTGATTGGTGCCGCTCGCATAGTCCCCGGCGCTTTCAGGCGCATAGTTCCCGATGAATACGGATCCGGCATTACGCACTTTTCCTGCCATGGATTCCGCGTCACTGCAGGCGAGGATCAGGTGTTCCGGTGCATAAGCATTCAGCAGATCCATGGCAAAAGACGGATCCCGAGTAATGAATATTTTGCTGTTTGCAAGGGATTTCAGGGCGATGTCATTTCGTGGAAGTTTTTCGATTTGCACTTCCAGTTCCGCGTTTACTTTTTCTGCAAATGCACTGCTGCCGGTAACCAGAATTACCTGGCTGTCCGGACCGTGTTCACATTGGGACAGGAGGTCGGCCGCCACATAGGCCGGAACGGCGGTTTCATCGGCATAAACGGCCAGTTCACTGGGGCCGGCGGGCATATCAATGGCAATCCCTTCCTGCTGGATCATTTTTTTTGCATGGGTTACATATTGATTTCCGGGACCGAAGATTTTATATACAGCAGGAATGGTTTCGGTTCCGTAAGCCATAGCCGCAATCGCCTGTACACCGCCCACACGGAATATTTTCCGGATGCCGGTTATTTTTGCAGTATATAAGATGGCCGGGTGCACCGATCCGTCTTTCTGCGACGGGGTACAGATTATAATTTCTTCACAACCGGCGAGTTTGGCCGGTACGCCCAGCATAAGCAGGGTTGAAAACAGAGGTGCCGTGCCGCCGGGTATATACAACCCGATTTTTTCTATGGCCACCGGTTTGCGCCAGCAGCGGATCCCGGCCTGGATTGACACCACCGGTTCCGGTATCAGCTGACCAGCGTGAAATGTTTCAATATTATGTTTTGCCTGACGGATCGCGGCTTTTAAATTTTCATCCAGTTGTTTTTCAGCCAGGTCGAATTCGTCCGGCTGCACGGTTCGGTTTGCAGACAATACCCCGTCAAATTGCAGGGAATAGTCATCCACTGCGGAATCACCGTTTTTTTTCACATCCTCCAGTATTTTCCGTACGATGGCATCCAGGCTTTCGGAATGAAATACCGGTCTGGCCAGGAGTCCCGTCCAGCGATGTTTTTCCGGATTCTCTATGACAGGTAATAATGGCATTTATAAAATCATTTTTTCGATGGGCACCACAAGAATTCCCTGGGCGCCGGCTCCCTTTAATTTTTCGATGATCTCCCAGAAATCATTTTCATTCACCACACTGTGCACGCTGCTCCAGCCCGGTTCCGCCAGGGGCAGAACCGTCGGGCTCTTCATACCGGGAAGCAGGGCAATGATTTCATTCAGTTTTTCATTGGGTGCGTTAAGCAGGATGTATTTTGTATGCCTGGCTTTACGAACGGACCGGATCCGGAATAATAATTTTTCGAGGATTTGCTGCTGCACATTTCCGAGTGACGGATGACGGATCAGAACGGCTTCAGAATGCAGGATCGTTTCCACTTCCCTGAGCCCGTTCATAAACAAAGTGGATCCGCTGCTTACCAGATCCACAATGGCGTCTGCAAGCCCGATACCAGGAGCAATTTCCACCGACCCGCTGATTTCGTGGATTTCAGCCCGGATATTTTTTTCTTTAAGAAAACGTTCTACCAGCACGGGATAGGTGGTAGCAATTTTTTTATCCTGGAGGTACCGGCAATCCGTATAGGACTCGTTTCTTCCGATGGCCACGGACAAACGGCATTTCCCGAACCCGAGTTTTTCGGATATGGATACTTTTCTATTTTTTTCGAGGATCACATTTTCTCCCACGATTCCGATATCTGCAACGGCGTCTTCCACATATTGCGGAATATCGTCGTCGCGCAGAAAAAAAACTTCCATGGGGAAATTGTCCGATTCCGTTTTGAGTTTATTGATCCCGTTCTTCAGGTCAATACCACAGTCTTTCAGCAATTTCAATGAATCGTCGTAAAGTCTGCCGGATTTCTGTATTGCAATTTTCAGCCGGGTGGGCATATGTTTGGTTTACGTGTTATAAAAAAACAAGGGGCTTACCCTTCGGTAAGCCCCTGCCATTATATTGTTTACACAAAACATCAGCAGCCTACCGGCGGGGTAAGGAATGATGATGGTGTATGTTAAAACGTATTTTCATGATTTACAGGCGCAAAAATAAACGGACCGGCGCACAGAACCAAAATTATTCTTATTTGCCTTTGGCGTCGGCAAGAAATTTAGCGAGACCGATATCTGTTAACGGATGTTTCAGCAATCCCAAAATGGGCTCCAGCGGACAGGTACATACATCCGCCCCGGCTTCGGCACAACGCACGATATGCAGGGAATTCCGGATGGACGCAGCCAGTATTTCTGTTTCAAAGCCCTGTATCGCGTAAATATTCGCAATCTGTTCAATCAGTTCCACCCCGTCCCAGCTGCTGTCGTCAATCCGGCCGATAAAGGGAGAAACATAATTGGCGCCTGCCTTGGCTGCCAGGATCGCCTGGCCTGCTGAAAATACCAGGGTGCAGTTTGTCTTAATATGATGATCGGAAAACCATTTCAGGGCCTTGATCCCCTCTTTAATCATCGGCACTTTCACCACGATATTGGGGTTGATCGCAGCCAGCTTTTTTCCTTCTGCCACGATGCCCTCAAAATCAGTTGAGATGACTTCGGCGCTTACGTCGCCTTTCACAAGATCAGAAATCGTTTTGTAATGCTTGGCAATATTTTCTTCCCCGCGGATCCCTTCCTTGGCCATCAGCGAGGGGTTGGTGGTAACGCCGTCCAGGATTCCCAGGTCATTGGCTTCACGGATCTGGTCCAGATTCGCGGTGTCAATAAAGAATTTCATATCATCAGTTTAATAAAGTTCAAAAAAAATGGCAAGTTACTTATATCGCACCGCTCAACCACTTACCCTTGCTGCCTTCCGGCCCTGGGGGATTCAGCAGGAGCTGGCCGTATAAGACTTGCCGGTGCAAAGATAGTAGTTTGAAACTTAAAGCCCAAAGCCTTACATGTTGAGATTACCTCAGTGCATTCATCGAATTCATGGAGTAAATACCCACAAGCTGATCTGAGCGGCCACCCAGGGGACGGTAATAAACCAGGATATCGTAATTATTTTCTGTTTCAAAATAATTCCCTTCAGTAAATTCAAAAGAAGGCGCCGCGCCTGGCTGATTGCTGTTCACAGTTACATAGGCATAATTGTAAAAACCCATTTTCAACAGGGCAGAACCTTCATAAGCACCACTCGACGGATTAAATACCATGCGGCTGGCATCGTTGAGCCGGTAACCGGTAAATTCTCCCAGCAGGTAAAGATCTTTACCTTCCAGCGGTGTATTGTCGGGCGGCACAAACACAAAACGCACCCGCCCATAATCCCCCTGCCAGTTCGGATCGACCAGGTCGGTTGTCTGAATAAAATATTTTCCGTTATTATCAGTATAGTAATAATAATTCTGGCCCGAACGGTCTTTATCCGGCTTTACATAGATAACCGATCCGTTCTTCAGGTAATCCACCCGGTCTATGCGGTCGCTCTGATAACGGAAACTCTGCAGATCCAGCCATCTCCACTGGTTGCCGGCGGGAAATACCGGCACTTCATCACTGTTATATTCAAATTCAGTCCCCGAATAAAAAGAAGGGTTCCCCATGTAAATCGCATTATCCCAGCGGCTGTTTTGCAATATCACCACATGTAGCTGCTGAAAAGGATCCGATATGCTCAGGGCTTTACTGTTTACGGTAAACTGCAGCTTCTGATGCGAATAGGAAATCTGCGGGTTCATCGGCGGAAGAATCTGCGCTGCAATGGAAACGGCATTCTGCACAACCAGCAGCCTTTTGGTGAATGCAATCTGGGACGTATCGCTGTTCAGGTAAACTTTGAGCATGTAATTTCCCGACAGGGTAATGCGGGAATTGTTTTCAGGCAGCAGCAGGTGGTAATGCGTATAACGGATCAGGGCAACTGAAGAAAAATGATAATCCGTAATCTGGTTTTGGGCAAATCCGCGGATATAGTCAAAAGTACTTACCTGGACCGGTGTCCAGTCTGCATTACAAAGCTGATATGTATAATAATAACTTTTGGCATCCGCATCCAGGTCGTCGAATACAAGCTCCAGCTGATCATTCCCGTCCAGTGTTAACCGGGGATCAGCCAGCTGGTTCCCCTTCAGGTACAGCTTGGCGCTGCAGATATTGGGCATATATACTGAATCCGGTGTCTGCGCTTTCAGACCGGTTCCGATCCAGCCGAGGATAAATAAAAACAGGTATTTCATATACAGTTACAGATGCAATGATAGTTCAATTCCTTAAAAAACTTTTCCGGCAGCGGGGGGAAGTCTATTTTTGGGTGTTAAAAATTCCAGATTGAACTTTTCCCGCTTTATTGCCCGGCGCATTGCATTTAACAGCCAGCATTCCTTTTCGAGGTTTATCATCCGGCTCGCCCTGGCAGCAACGGCTATCAGCGTGATGGCTATGATCCTGACCATCGCATTTACGGAAGGTTTTCAGTATGCCATCGCCACCAAAATGTACGGCTTTTCTGGCCATATCCGCGTGCAGCATTATGAACCGGATAAAACGGAGATCTCCGAGGAAAAACCTATTGCCATAAATGATACGGTTTTATCCATTATTCAAAACGATCCGGCCGTTGAATCCGTGCATGCATTCGCCACCAAAGACGCCATATTAAAAGGCACGGAAAGTTTTGAAGGATTGAAATTAAAGGGCGTGGAACCGGCATATTCCTTTGTCCATATGCAGGAATTTCTCAAATCCGGGCACTGGATCCATTTCCCGGACAGCGGTTATAGCAATGAAATCAATATCTCCACCTATACCGCCAACCAGTTGAAGCTGAAAACAGGCGATAAGTTTTTTACCTATTTCATCCAGCCCGATGGCAGCAAACGCGTGAGGCCCCTGGTGGTCGCGGGGATTTTTAAAACAGGCATTGAAAATTACGACCGGGTCAACGCCCTGGTGGATATCCGGCTGATCCAGCGGCTCAATGGCTGGTCTCCACGGGAAATCGGCGGATATGAAATTTTTGTTAAAGACTATAAAATGGCGGATTCCATCAGCAACCGCATTTTCGAAAAACTTCCGCATAAATGGAACAGCCGGGCCATCACTGAAATCTATGGAAATATCTTCGACTGGCTCAACCTGCAGGATACGACCATTGTCATCGTCATCATCATCATGGTGCTGGTTGCCATCCTGAACCTCGTTACCTGCCTGATCATACTACTGCTCGAAAGAACCCCGATGATCGGCCTGCTGAAAGCGCTGGGTTCACGGGACAGCGGCATTCAAAAGGTATTTCTTTATCATGGTGCACTGATCACTTTTGGTGGTATCTTACTGGGAAATATCCTTGGCCTGATGATCTGCTGGCTGCAGGACCGGTATGGATTTATCAAACTGCCGGAAGATTCTTATTTTATTTCCACTGCCGCCGTAAAAATCAGCTGGCAGCAGGTCTGCTGGGTAAATGCAGGGACTTTTCTGATTTGTTTTGCGATCCTGCTTCTGCCAAGTTTCTTTATCATCCGCCGGCTGAGTCCCGTTAAAGCCATAGCGTTTGAATAATTGTTTCCGGACTCCGGTGCATACCCCGCCCTGTATCCTGTAAGATTCATTATGATCAGCGAATTCAGGTGATTGCCCGTTCCATTAATGATCCGTTTCAATCCGGGATAATAAAATACCCGTGGCAACAGCCACATTTAAAGATTCTGCACCTCCGGTGCGGGGTATCCGGATCCGTTTTGTGGCCAGCAATTCCAGTTCCGGGCTGATTCCCTTCGATTCATTGCCCATTAATAAAAACATATCGGTTATTCTGAAGTTCTGATGCAGGTCTTCCCCATCCAGTGAACTGGCATATACGGGTGTTCCTGGATTCGCGAGGATATATTGCTCCAGGCCGGTATAGATCAGTTCCACCCGGATCAGGCTTCCCATGGCCGACTGAACCACTTTCGGATTAAAAACATCTGCCGTATTCATACTGCACATGATACGACTGACGCCAAACCAGTCGGCTGTTCGTATAATGGTGCCCAGATTACCCGGATCCTGGATGGTGTCGAGCATCAGGGTAAGCCCTGCGGGTTTTTGAATTTTACTGAAAACAGGTTTTGTAAAAACTGCCAGCACCTGGTTGGGTGTGTTGAGGAATGATATTCTTTCCAGATCCTGATCTTCCGTTTTAAAAACAAGATGCTGTCTGTTTTTCAACATTTCTTCATGCTTGGATAACCATTCCCCGGTTGCAAAGCACTGCACCAGTCTGCAATTATCGGATTGCAGGATTTCTCCTACGATCTTCGGACCTTCTGCAACAAAGACCCCGTCTGCATCGCGGAATTTTTTCTGGCCTAAACTTTGGATATATTTGACCTGCGATTTTACAAGCATGGATTCCACGTTTAATTAATATGTCATATTGCCGGCAAGTTACATCATCACGGGTCAGACCTGCAATCGTTCCGGCGATTCTGATTTTTGCCCTCTTTTCATGTACAGTTCCGGCTAATTTTCAATACCCACAGGGCAAGCCTTTTGTATTTAAAACAACCATCCGCGTCGAAGGGAATATCAAAGGGGATGAAAAACAGGATCTGGTACAGAGGCTGGAAAACCAGCTGGACGACAGTCTGCAGGCCAAAACAGTAACCTCATTTTACAGGCCATTTTATTTTATTGCTAAAAAGCTGTCTTATGCACCCGTTTATGATTCAGCATACCTGGGCCGTTCGATCGTTTTTATGAATGCCCTGCTGAATGCAAATGGTTATTATGCGCCGGTCATCCGGGATACGGTTATTTATGAAACAGTGCATAAGGGGAAAATAAAAAAAACCGGAAAACATAAGGGATTTAGCAAGGAACAGCAAAGAGTCATTATTCATTTCACAGTGAAACCCGGTAAACAGCTTGTTTTTGATTCTGTCGGTTTCAGTTTGAATACGCCCGAACTACAGCAGATCGCGATAAACTCCAAAGACCAGTCTTTTATAAAAGTGGGCAAACCCTATTCCAGGTTAGTGCTCGCCAGCGAAATCAACAGGCTGGTGGACAGCTTCCGGAATAATGGTTATTTCCGTTTTTCCAAGGAAGACCTGTATGTAGAACACGATACCGTATTTTCAGCATTGATTGATCCCTCCCTGGATCCGATCGAACAGGCCGAGTTACTGGAAAAACTCAAACAGAAAAAAGAAAATCCGACGGTAACGGTGGTATTACGCCAGAGACCGGTACGCGATTCAAGCCATTTGAAGAAATATTTTATCGGGAATGTGACGGTGTTACCCGGACCTGCCCATCGGAGAAGACACAAGTTGCCGTTCATACCGATACCACCCTGATCAACCAGATAAAATTTATAAGCCGGACGAACAAATTCAAACTGCCCTTCCTGGCTAATAATATTTATCTATACCCGGGCGGTTTATACAAACAGCAGAATTATTACCGGACATCGAACCGCCTGAGCCAGTTTTCTGCATGGGAATATAATAATATCGAATTCCTAAATTCGCCGTTAGTCGACAGCCTGCTGGACATCACCCTGCGCATGTATCCGGCGAAAAAACAGAAAATTTCCATTTCACTGGAAACCAGTTACAATACCAATGATATCGTAACTACCACCAATGTTTTTGGAACCAGCCTCATCCTGGGTTTACAAAACCGGAATGCATACCGGCAGTCCATTTTGACCAATACCAATTTAACAGGCGGGGTGGAACTGGGCTCCAACTTTATACAGACCCTACTGGCAAGTTTTTCCCATACCATTGCCATCCCCCGGATCATCCGCATACTTCCTTTTGAAAATTTCACAGCATCATCTTCAGGAGAAGGGATTCCATACCCAGACACTGATCAATGTGAATGCGAATTATACCCGGCGAATTGATTTTTTCACTTTTGAAAGCGTCAACGGATCGTTCGGTTACCAATGGTCGAAAAATCAAAGTTGCGCTCAAAAAGGTATAAAAGTTATACGGTAACAAAAAGTTATTCTGTGGAAACCCATAAATATTGAAAACACTTCCTTGCCCGTCACAACAGACAGCTTTAATACATTACTTCACAGAATCCACCGCTCCAGCTTTCATTCCGTACCGGACTGGTCATCGGAGAACAATTCGCTTATAATATTGTCCGGTCAAAAGAAAATAAGATCAATTATTTCCTGGTTGACTTTGAAGAAAGCGGCGCCCTTGCTCGGTTTCTATTAAAGAGCCTGGACCAGGGTTCACTGGTCCGTTATATACGGGGAGAAATTGAGTTCCGTCACAATATTGATTACAATGGAAAAAATCAGCTTGGTGTTCCGGGTTTATGGCGGTGCAGGTTATTGGCCTATGGGTTAACGAATACCGGCTATGAAAATACCCTACCCTTTTTTAAGGCATTTTATGCCGGCGGTCCCAACAGTATGCGGGCCTGGCAGGTCAGGAACCTGGGCCTGGGTTCTTCAAAATATTACAGCGATCTTTCCAGGTCCCAGTATGATCTGCGATTCGGAGATATCAAATTGGAAGGCAATGTTGAATACCGGTTTCTTACTGGGCACCCTTGTTCGGAATCAAATTCAAAAGCGCATCTATTTACGGACATTGGTAATATATGGAGTTGGAAGCCCATTGACCAACACTCCTGCAGCTGCAGTCGGCAGTGATTTTCAGTTGAATAGTTTTTACAAAGAATTCGCTTATGGTGCCGGAACAGGATTGAGAATGGATTTTAATTATTTCCTGATCCGCTTTGACTGGTCATATAAAATTCAGGATCCACAGGCCCTGGAGGGATCAGATTCCTGGTTTTATAAATTATCGCTCGGGCAAGCGGACAATTCCAACTGGGGATCAACTATCCGTTTTAAGTTATTATTTCGGGCGCGTCCGGATCTGATCGCATCTTCGAGCCGGTATTTCCTGATCCTGGTCCGGCAAAGCGAACTGAGATAAGCGCCGCATCCCAGCACCTGGCCCACATCATTGGCCAGACTTCGTATATAGGTTCCTGTTGAACAAACCACGCGGAAAGAAACCAAGGGCAGATGCTCTGCCTGCATGTCGAAATTCCCTTATGGTCACTTTTCTGCCCTCGAGTGCAACAGCTTTTCCCTGCCTGCGCCAGGTCATACGAACGCTTCCCGTCTTTTTTTATCGCCGAATATACGGGAGGAACCTGAATGATTTCCCCGGTAAACTGTTGGCAGACTTTTTCAAGATCTGCTGCAGTACAACCCAAGAAAGTCCTTTTGGTTTTCGGTTTCGTTTCCAGGTCAAAAGATGGCCGTAGTGGCACCCAGGGTAATGTGCCGGTATATTCTTTTTCCTGCGACATAAATTCGTTGATCCGCTTGGTAAATTTTCCGGTGCACAGAATCAGCAGGCCTGTTGCCAGCGGATCCAGCGTGCCGGCATGGCCCACTTTTGCATGTACCCGGTTCCTTATTTTTTTAACAACATCCGCCGAAGTCCAGTGCAATGGCTTGTTTACCAGGATAACCTGGCCTTCTTCAAATGGATTCATCATTAAGTCATTTTTCCAGATCAAATCTCCCTCCTCGCCTTGATCTGAAGATATTTATTCACAACATCCACACTTAATTTTTCCGGCGGGGTTAATAAAGCCGAAATTCCGTAACGCTGCAGTTCTTTCACGATCAATTTTTTTTCAAGAATGAATTTTTCAGCAATTACTTTCTCATATAACTTCTCCATATTGACGGCTTCACCGGAAGCCAGGGCCGAAGCGAAGTATTTTCAAAAAACACAACCAGCAGCAGATGTTTCTGTGATATATTCCGAAGATATGGCAATTGCCTGTCGAGGGCTGTCAGTGACTCAAAATTCGTAAACAGAATCAGCAGGCTTCTTTGCGTGATGCGCGTTTTTATAAGTTTATGCAAAAAAGCAAAATCGGATTCAGGAAACTGTGTATTGAAATTATACAGAGCATTGACAATGCCGGACATTTGTGTTGACCGGTGATTGGCCGGAACAAAATCGCCTCCTCTGTCTCCGAAACTGATTAAACCGGCCCTGTCCTGCCTGGCAATGGCCACAGAACTCATGGCGAGAGTAGCATTCACAGCATAGTCCAGCAGACTGAGCCCTTCGAAAGCCATTTTCATGGTTCTTCCTTTATCCAGATATACAATAGACCTGTTGGCTTTTTTCATCCGTAGTAGTTATTGATCATCAACTGCCCGCCGGTTCTGCCTGTTGCTTTCCAGTTGATACTCCGGATATCATCTCCGCTAACATATTCCCTTATTTGCTCGAACTCCAGACTGTGGCCGGTTTTTCTCACCTGTTTAAACCCCGTATTTCCCGGGTCGGTGATATGTGCCATAAATTCAAATTGACGCAGCATGAGGAAACCCGGAAATACCTTCATGGATTCTTTGGCCGTAAAAGTTTTCCGTCGCACGATCAGCATGCAGAGGAGATTTGAAAAATAAATGTAGATCGCCAAAAACAAACTCTCCCCTTTCCACGGGTTGAACATAAAAGAAAGCGGGTATTTCTCCCGGATCCAGCCTGGTTTTCATTTTGAAATCCCGGATCTGCCAGACTCTCAGGAAATTCATCGAGCAAGCTGCAAAGGACACGGAAAGGATAATTGTTTGTAATTGCCAGTACATGGTATTTTCCTCTCCATTACCCATCTTTCCGGTAAAAGACGAATGAACTGAGGCCGGATTTCTTTCTAAAATAAAGCGACACAATCCAGTAACCCAGCCAGTAATAGCAAAATCAGGGCCAGCATGGCAGCATAAAATAAAAAGGAGAATACATAGGAAAACAGAAAAATAAAATAACAACTGCCAGCGAGGCGGTAAAAGCGTTTCCCAAAAACAGGGAAGTCCAAATACCATTTCTTTAAAACACCCATTTTATCTTGGAATTTCCGAAGACTGAATAATTTGTCCAATGACATCGTCTGCTGTCCCACCTTCCATTTCCTTCTCAGGAGAAATACCAGCCGGTGACGCAATACCGATGGCATTACATAATAGGATATCTTCCGGAACTACAAAATCCCTTCCATTCATAGCCGCAATGGCTTTTGAAGACTGCAGAACTCCGATGGAGGCCCGGGGTGAAGCGCCCAGATAAATCGATTTATGCTGCCGTGTAGAAGCAACAACGGATACAATAAACCGAATCAGTTTTTCTTCCACATGAATTCCACTTACCTGCCGCCGCAGATTTTCAATAACCAGATGCATTTAAAACCGGATGTACCATCCCACCCAATACCGGGTGCACCGCATCATGATGTTTGGTAACCACAATCACTTCATCGGCTCACTGGGATAGTCCACCTTTATTTTAAACAGGAACCGGTCTAGCTGTGCTTCCGGCAAATGGTACGTGCCTTCCTGTTCAATAGGATTTTGGGTGGCGATCACCAAAAAAGGTTGTTGCATTTGCATGGTTTGTCCGTCAACCGTTATCTGCCTTTCTTCCATCACTTCAAACAATGCAGCCTGTGTTTTTGCGGGTGCCCGGTTGATTTCATCAATCAGAACAATATTACTGAAAATGGGACCCGGGCGAAATTGAAACAACATTTCCCTGGGATTGAAAATGGAAGATCCAATAACATCTCCCGGCATCAGATCGGGCGTAAACTGAATCCTTGAAAATCCAACATCAATGGACGGCTAAGCAGTTTGGCTGTAAGCGTTTTAGCCACACCGGGAACACCCTCTATCAATATATGGCCATCGGCCAGAATACCCGCAATAAGCAGTTGAATCATTTGTTCCTGGCCAACAATCACTTTACCAATTTCTGATTTTATCAGGTTATCCAGGACTTCACTGAATTCCTGTAGAGGCGTTCTTTCGCTGAATAAATTTTCTTCCATTATGATGCCGGTTTATCGAATTGATTCATTTGTTGGTGAAGATCCATGATTTCCCTGGTCAGACAGATCCTTTCAAACGGGCATCGTGAATGAATGCGGAAATCCATGATTTCGTGAAGTGGCCGGCCGGTGCGGAATGCCAGTTTATAAAGCGAATTCATCATTCAGAACTGATGTAGACAGATTATAGTCCGTACCGGATATTTTCCAGAAATGCAGTTATCATTTTCACCGCCAGGTTTTGATTATTTTTTTGTTGAAAATATAAGCGTCCTGACTGTTTTGACAAAGTCTTCTGAAGCATTCCGCAGTTTGGGTATTTCGCCAATGGCTCTTTGTTTCCTTTTGGACTCGATCAGGAAGACCAGCAGAAACAAAAGCAAAGTAAGCCAGAATGCCCACCGAAGTGACCGGTTTGACAGGATAAAATGAAGGGCAGAAAAATTGCTGCCATGATGGCTGTATCTGAAATAGTCTGACCATTCCACCACACCAGATTTCTCCGGCAACCAGGATAATGCCTGGTCATAGTAAGATTTATTTCGCCATGAAGCAGAAGAAGAAATTACTGAATGCCCCGGGCTCCATATGCAAATAAATGGCTCCTCCGTGTGAATAGGAGATCCGGATAAAATCAGGATTCCCTTTATATCCCTGCCCAGGACTCTGCCATGAGCCGATCGTCCAATGATTTCCGAAAATTTCCGGGATACGAATGGGTTTAATAACCCGGATAATCAAATGTTGACTCCATTCCCTGTGCGCGGATTCAGCAGGCTTTCTTCACGTGCTGTCGCCCTCGCGATATCAGATTTTCCCTGCGTTACAGGTGCAGTCATATCCATAAAGAATACCATCCAAAATAGCGGGCAGAAATAAAGACCTGGTTACCTCACGCGGCAAACCGGATCAGCGAATTCATTTCATCTGGTTCCGGTATAAAGCAGATGACAGATAAGATCAGCGTCCGGAGTGTATCTCATCCGGGTTTCCAGCCGGAAATAAGACTGGGAAACCGGTTACTGGTGCGAATTTCGGCATGGGGAAATATGCAGGAAGATTATCATAGGCATATCTCGTTCCATATGGAATACTGTCCATGCGCCAGAAACTGATCCGCCGGTCCAGGCTTTTTTGTTTTTTACCGGAACATCCCCGGCATGACAAACAGTAAAAAAAGCGGGATATCGCAGGATGTTTTTCAGATCGGAAAGATTTTGTTGAAAATCATCGAATTTATTTTTCAGCATCATCGAACATTTCTTGTTTCGGGTGAAAGCCCCCATAATAAATATATTCATAAGCTGTGGCCAGGTACCTGAATGCACCCGCTTTCGGATGAAGGCTCAAATGCCGCGACGATTTCTGCATTCGTTGAAGAGACCGCGAATGGAAGTCCGCTTTTTTCGCGGACCGTCCGGATCAGCCGCAGATATAAAAAACGAATGGCCATGCCGGTAATTTCCTTCTGCCTGGCTATTTCTGAATGGCAGCATCATAATCCATTACTTCCTCCGGTGCTTTTTTTCCGGTCCGAAATGTTTTGTTTCATTTCCTGAATCACCAGGCCAAATTGATTTTCTTTTGCCATGCTGTAAATTCCATACAAACCAATGGCTATAAACCCGATCAATAGATGATCCGCTTCAGGTCGCCACTTAAAATATCCTGAAAAAAATGCCGGGATTTGCGGGCTTTTTTTTCTGCCAGTATGCGGGATCATTGGCATAGGCATAATCAGGATTATTCAAATACTGAGTAACTGTTCTCGCAGGCACTTCCCGTATACGGGCTCCGATGATAGAATTTATCCGTTGATCAATTGTCACCGGCTGACGTTCAAGACGGTCCAAATTGTATTTCAAGCGGAGCTGCAGAATCAACTTCTGTTTTGCGCGAAAACCAGTCCAGGAGCCGGGAGCAGAAAAAAATAAAAAGTAAACAGAACAAATAATTTGAACATGTAGATAGTCAGGATTTTGCAAAGGAACCCTGAATTTTCCCTTTGCTGCTGAGGCGGATAGGATATATAATAAAATACCAAATAATAAATCCGGCTGAAACGATCAAAATGAAGAGACTAAGCCAGACCGGCATTTGAGAATAACGTGTTACAAAACCCTCCAGGAATGCGGCCATAACAAAAACAGGCACCAGCCCGATCATCATTTTGAATCCGTCCCTGGCTCCCTGTTTCAGAGACGGAAGTCTTTTGTAACGTCCCGGGAAAAATCAGGCTTTTGCCAGCACCAGACCGGCTGCCCCTGAAATAATAATGGAGGAAATTTCCAGTGTGCCATGTATCCAGATCACCAGCACAGATTTCCACCCAGGCCTTTGGAAAAAAAATAATATTGAAAAGCGCCCAGCATGACGCCATTGTTGAACAAGCAGCCAGATCGTTAACAGGCCGGCCAGGATGCCTCCAACAAAAATCATGAACGAGACCTGCACATTGTGAACAGCAATCCAGAAAAACATCGAAAGAGGATCCTGGTTCTTTGTATACACCAAACGGATCTCCTTTGGCAATATTTTGTTCTGTCATTTCCATATATCCATTTCCCAGAACACCTCGCACAAAGTCCTGGTCATTCGCCGCAGAGAAACGCGGCCATGAGAACAAAAAACAGAAAATGAGAAAGGAATAAAATAATATGCGGTGATGTTTACGGATAACGAGAGGCAATTCCGTTTTCCAGAACCTGATGATACGCGAAGATTCTTCTTTTTTGTTTTTATAAATCCCCAGATAAATGCCCGATGCGAGTTTATTGAGATACAGGGTTACTTTACTATGTGGATAAAACGTTTTGGCATAAGCCCAGGTCATTCACCAGCTCCGTAAATCGGTCCGCCATTTCATCCGGATCCGTTGTAGGTTCATACTGATAAATTTTCCACTTCTCAATATTCTGCTGGATGAATTGACCTTCACGCACAAATACAGTACATTTATTGATAAATATAAAAAATAAAAAATCATGACAGCTGAAGATTCCTTAAACCTGCTCCGTTCCACCATGTTAACTGTAAAGCTCGATACCGGATTCAATATAGAGATAGATTTTCCCATCAGCCCTTTCACCGACGCATGTTTGCTTATTTTATCGATGCGATGGTCATGTACCTTTATTGGAAATTATCGGGTAAAATGATTGAATACCTGGCAAAAGAGAATTCACTGAACTTGCCTGGAGATCCGTTTTGAGGGTTTTACCTGTTCTATCTGTATTATCCATTGATGGAAATCCTGACAAACGGTCAAACCATAGGAAAAAAAATCATGGGCATCCGGGTGATTACCATGGAAGGCGGGCAGGCTTCCATCAGCCAGTATATTTTCCGATGGATGTTCAGGCTGGCAGATTTCCCCATCTGGATTTTTGCTGAAATTTAAGGGCGTGTTGCCCTGGTATAGCAGTGTCCTTGTTTTTACAGGAATAGCCTGTGTCATCATTTCCAATAAATCCCAAAGAATCGGAGATATCGTTGCCGGCACCATCGTTATTTTCACCCGGTCAAAAACTTCCTGGCAGGATACCGTATTTACAGAAATTGAAGCAGGTTACAAACCCCGTTATCCGGAGGTCATGCAAATGAGTGACAAGGACATCAATTCGCTCAAAATGATCATTGATTCCGTAAAGAAAAATAGGAATCATGAACTCGCTTTCCGTATTGCAGAAAGAATAAAATGGAAGCTGAATATGCAAGGCGACCAGGACGCACAGGATTTTCTGGAAACCCTGCTCAAAGATTATAATTATTATTCCAGCCGATGATCAATGCCTGCTGCCAACCATCACGCCAATTACGGTTGCAATAATCACCAGGGCATAAAATGATAACACGATGATCGTAAAAACTCCGTAAAATTTGAACAGGGATTTGAGGTTTTTTAAAGATTCCGCCAGTACCTGCTGATCATTATCCCGAACGGCACGGCGCATTTTGGTAGAAAAATTATACAAATAAAATGTTGGGAAAAACAGGATCAGCCCACCCAGGATATAAAGAAATCCCAGGCCACTCTTACCAAAAACCATGGCTTCATTGTTCATTTCCGACATCATCCGGGTCATGACAGCTCCGAAAAAAATACCAAAAATGATCATAAACCCGATAGAAATGAATCCCAGAATAGAAAGAAACCTCCCCCAGCGGGCAGATTCATTCAAATAATTCAGGGATTGCTGATCGAAATGCAGGTCAAACATATTATCCGGCTGTTCCATGGAGGTTGTTTTTTCTATAAATTAAAGAAAAGTACTCCAGTAAACAAAGAATAAATCCATCCGCCTCAATAAGCCCTGGCAAAAAGAACCCTTTCCTGGCTGGGTTTGCCACTATATATGCAAACGCCTTCTTCCATGGGGTTATCCAGGGGAATACAGCGTATGGTTGCTTTTAATTTTTCCTTGATGGCTTCTTCCGTTTCCGCCGTTCCATCCCAATGTGCTGATATGAACCCGCCTTTCTCATCAAGCAGGCGCTCAAATTCTTCCCAGCTGTCTGCCCTTGTAATATGTGCATCGCGGAATAACAAGGCTTTCTGATACATGGCATCCTGAATGTCGGCCAGTAATTTTTCCACTCTTTCTGTCAGGTCTGCATCGGGAAAACTCATTTTTTCCCGGGTATCCCTCCTTGCAATTTCCACTGTGTGATTTTCCAGGTCCCGCAGACCCAGGGCAATACGGACCGGAACCCCCTTTTTTTCATACTCCGCAAATTTCCATCCGGGTCTGTTATTATCGTTGTTATCAAATTTCACCCGGAGTCCCGCTTTCTTCAGTCCGGCAGCTATTTCCTTCCCTTTAGCATCAAGTGCATCTTTCCTTTCATCCCCTTTATAAATCGGAATGATCACCACCTGGACCGGTGCAATCCGGGGTGGCAGGATCAATCCCTCATCGTCACTATGGGCCATTACGAGGGCACCAACCAGCCTTGTGCTGACACCCCAGCTGGTGGCCCACACATAATCCAGTTTGTTCTGCTTATCGGAAAATTTTACGTCGAATGCTTTGGCAAAATTTTGTCCGAGAAAATGGGAAGTGCCCGCCTGCAAGGCTTTCCCATCCTGCATCAGGGCTTCAATACAATACGTGTCGATGGCTCCTGCAAAACGTTCGCTGGCTGATTTCACTCCGCGGATAACCGGAACCGCCATAAAATTTTCTGCAAAATCAGTATACACCTGCAGCATGAGCCTGGCTTCAGCAATGGCTTCTTCCGCATTCGCATGCGCAGTATGTCCTTCCTGCCAAAGGAATTCTGTGGTTCTCAGGAAAAGGCGGGTGCGCATTTCCCAACGAACCACATTGGCCCATTGATTAATCAGGAGCGGCAGATCGCGATAAGACTGTATCCAGGTTTTATAGGTATTCCAGATGATGGTTTCGCTGGTCGGCCTGACGATTAGCTCTTCTTCCAGTTTTGCTTCCGGATCCACGATAATGCCCTGCCCTCCGGGATCATTCTTAAGCCGGTAATGGGTAACTACGGCACATTCTTTTGCGAAGCCCTCCACATGGGCTGCTTCCCTGCTTAAAAAGCTCTTGGGAATAAACAGCGGAAAATAGGCATTTTCATGGCCTGTATCTTTAAACATCCGGTCCAGGGTATCCCGCATTTCTTCCCAAAGGGCAAATCCATAGGGTTTTATAACCATGCAACCCCGGACCGCTGAATAATCAGCCAATCCTCCCTTTATAACCAGGTCATTATACCATTGCGCATAGTCTACTTGCCTGCTTGTGATTTCTTTACTCATATTTCGGGTAATTCGGACCAGACATGATTAGTCACTTTTTAACATTTGATCCTGGTAAATTTCAGAAGGAGGTAAATAAATTTTGTAATTTTGTTAAGACGCTCAAAAGTAGTAACTTAAGATTGAAATTTCTAAAAGCTTTCGCCATGAAACGTCCCTATATATTTGTATCAGCTGCACTTTTACTGTTTTCCTTAGTTAGTTGTTCTGCATCCAGAAACAGTGCGACCACTCCGGATGATGTGTATTATTCACCGGCGAAATCCGGTTGCAAGTTACCGGTAACGGAGACAAATAATTCAGATTACTATAGCACCCCAAATGAAAATTATGTCAAAATGCGCGTACAGGATCCCGACAAGTGGTCTTATTTTGACAATTACAACTATCGATTATTATGGAGGTATGTATTCTCCCTATGGATATGGAAGTGGTATCGGGTTAAGCGTTGGTTATGGCACAGGTTTTTATAATCCAATGATGTATGGAGGTGCTATGATTACGGAGGTTTTGGTTATTACAGTCCCATGAGCTATTATAACAGTTACTATGCCTGGAATAGTTTCTATAATCCCGTATTATGGAAGCGTAGTCGTGGTAAACGGGAAAAATTATAAGTTCTCCCAGTTATACCCGTATGAGCAATTTCAACCCTTCTGCATATCAGGATCAATTATTATAATACAAGGCCTCAAAATCGAATTTCCTTATAATTCAAATCCAACGCAGAATTACTAGTCAATAACAACAATTTCAACCGTTCTAACAATAACCGTCCAATAATTATTACACAACCCTTCTCCCATGCGTTCATCTCCCTCCAACTTCAGTAGTGGAGGCGGTTTTGGTGGTGGTGGCGGAGCGATGCGGTGGTGGTGGATTTCTCGCCCGGGCAGGTAATCCCTTTTTCGATGATGAAACTTTTCATCATTCTGTGCCCTTCTCTTTTCATTTGTATGTTCTTCAGGCACAACTTCCGGAAGACGCGTTGCGCATGTCTTATATCCACCCGTCAGGCACTGCCCGTGAGCAGGCAATTGGAGGCGCCATGGGGTCCCTGGGCGGGGATATTACTGCTACTTATGTTAATCCGGCAGGGCTTGGCATTTTATAAAACCAGTGAATTTCTGCTCAGCCCGGGATGGACTTTCGACTCTCCAAAACCGGATATCTTTCAACAAACACGAGAGGTCCGTCGTAAATCATTTTACCCTGGGCACGATCAGGAATTGTTTTTGGCTGGGGTACAGACAGGACAAAATTCTCAGCCCTCAGTCATTGCTGTAAATCAAAGCGCAGATTTTAACGGTCATATCATTCCTATCAGGGGAAAAATAACTATTCTTCAGCCGCTGAAGCGTATGGCGAAGAGTTCCACAATTCCGGCCTGACCCTTGATCAGGCGCTGGCAGAACCGGGGATTTCTTATGCCACCCGGATGGCATTATATACTTACCTGATTGATACACTGCCGGGAGGAATCGGACCCTCGTTGTTCAGCCTGTTAATGTACTTGCGGCGGGCGGACATCTTGGTCAGCACACAGATATCCAGACCTCCGGCGGAATAACAGAAATTGCATTGGGATTGGCAGGTCAGAATAATGAAAAATTGTACTTGGCGGATCTATGGGTATTCCCGATAGTCAATTATCAGCGACAACACAGTACACCGAAACGGATCTTAGTGGAAATCCACATAATAATTTTGACTTCCTATACTTATACGGAATCCTATTCATCAACCGGGGTGGGTGTGGATGCCAGATTGGTGAGAATTTACAGGCCCAACCTCAACTGGCGTATTGGCCTGGCAGTTCATTCACCCTCGTTTTATTATCTTAAGGACCAGGTTTCTTCAACCATGGTCACAAATACGGAAGACTATGCCGGCACGAAATCTGTCGAATCCGCTACCATGGACCAGATGGCCAATGTCGGGAAACAGTCTCAAATACCAGCTGCATTCTCCCTGGCACTATACTGTGCCAGTGGTTCCTATATTTTCCCTGGTCAGGTAACTGAAGGAAAAATGGGATTTATCACTGCGGATATTGAATATCAAACCAACACCAGCTCGAAATTCCGGTTTGTCAGCCACGACCAATGGCAATCAACCCGATAATAGCGGTTATTTCGATCCGTTAAATAATGCGGTGAAATCATATTACAAAAACACATTTAATTTCAGAATGGGTGGTGAATACAAAGTGGATGAATTGGCATTCGAATTGGCGGATCCTATTCGATGAATCCCTATCGGTTCACCTGACCTGAAAGCCAACCGGGCTTCGCATCGAGCGGAGGTGTCGGTTACCAGAAAATATGGAATTTTTCTTGACCTCACCTATGTTGAGGTCATTTCCAAACGATGTAAATTTTCCTTATCGTCTTGTGAAAAGGACAATTTATATTCCACAGTTAAATCTATACCGGCAACATGATCCTAACCTTCGGAATCAAGTTTTAAATTTGGTAATAAGCAGAGTATACGATTTAACAAATCACCTTCCAGCCAAACCAGTTTTTCATTTTTATTCGCCCAGGTAATCTGGCGTTTCGCATAATGCCTTGTATTTTGTTTAATCAGCGAAATGGCTTCTTAAGCCGGGTTTTTCCCTGCAGGTAATCAAATAATTCCGAGTATCCAACGGTTTGTAAAGCATTCAGATGTTGCGAATGGAAGAAGGGAAACCACTTCATCCAGTAAACCCTGATCCATCATTTGGATCGACGCGTTCATTGATCCTTTGATATAGTTCTTTCTTTGCAAGCGGATTCCAAATTCAAGTATGCGAAAAGGTCTCTGTTTTTTTTGCCGATTCGAAAAGATAATGGATCTTCCGGTACTTTGAATCACTTCAAGGGCACGCATCATGCGCTGAGGATTGGCCATTTCTCCCGATGAAAAAAATAAAGGATCCGCCTCCTGAATAGATTTTTTGAGCCATGTTATCCCCTGTTCACTGATAAGATTCTTTAATTTTCTTTCTGACTCCCCTCATTAATTATTGGAATTTCGTCGAGACCTTCCCGAGAAAGCCTTTAAATATAATCCGGTCCCTCCGCTCATAACAACCACATCTCTTGTTGAAAAGATTTCATCACACCAGTCAATCGACAGGGATTCAAAAATCGCTGCATTCACTTCGTCTTTTATGGAATGGGAATTGATGAAAATATGTTTAATTTCTGCCAGTTGTGCGGCACTGGGTTTTGCCACGCCGATATTCAGCTCCCGGAAACACTGACGACTGTCTGCAGATATAATCGAAGTTTGAAAATGCCGGGCAAGTTCAATGGCCAGTTCCGTTTTACCTGAAGCCGTTGGTCCTGTAATAATAATAACTGTTTTGAGAGACATTATTCAAGTGCGGGATCTTCTTCCGGACCAATTTCTTCTTCTATCGATCCATGTCGCCATTTTCTTCACCCACTTCACTGAATCCTTCTGCACTCCGATTGAGATCATATTTTTCTTCCACTTCAGCCAGCTTATCGCCAATCAGCCCCCGGGTTCCGTATTGTGAGGGACCGATACTTTCCGATTTCACAACGGCCGGATATTCCAATTTGCTGTTTTCTTCTTTGGAAACATGGATAAGTTCCACAAGAAAAAACCAGTTCTTTACAAAGTCATAGAGATAAACAAATTTCTGATTTGGATCTTTGATTTCAGAACCAATGGATGTTTCGGCCATCAGCAGAGGCTGAACTTTATAATCCTTGTCATACTTCTCCAGTGAGATTTCCCTTCCACGTTGCCAGTGATCATTGCTGCGGAAAAAAGTAGCCTGGTGTTTGTTATCAAATTCGTAGGCTTTCAGAATTACCTGGTGCAAATCCAGGAAATGCTGATTATGTTTCACCACAACATCCCGGTAAACACTATCATCTTCCTCGTAATAAATCCTGAATTTTAATACTGCCATAATGTTACGGGTTAGAAAGATCAAAAATAAATGAAACCATCAAATTATCAGCCGGCTTATTTTACAGGAGAATCCCTGCCAGGAAATGGTCTTACCGGTTTCAGATCCATGTCCAGTTGCTTTTTCCAGCATATACCGGTAAGCAGCTTCGTAGGAATGTTTCGATTTCTCCTTCCAGAATCGCTTCCCGAATCAGATTTTTCAAATCCCCACTTTTTTAGAGGGCCCGATACCGAAAATCTCCATGATCATTTCCCCGGTAACAGGTGGCTGCCAGTTGCGTATCCGGTCTTTTTCTTCCACTTCAGCAGCCTTTTCCTCACCAGCTCAAAATTTTCCAGATATCGTCTTAACTTTCTGTCTATTCCTGGAAGTAATATCTGCTTCGCAAAGCATCATGAGCAGATCCATGTCTTCTCCCGCATCAAATAATAATCTGCGAATGGCGGAATCCGTGATATTTTCTTTCGTCAGACTGATGGGCCGCAAATGCAATTCCACCATTTTACGTACGAACCGCATTTTTTCATTCATCGGCAATTTCATCTGATCAAAAATCCTGGGCACCATACGGCCACCCACCACTTCATGTCCGTGAAAGGTCCATCCATGACCCTCTTCAAATTTTTTGGTCGCCGGTTTGCCGATATCATGCAAAATAGCTGCCCAGCGAACCCATAGGTCATTTGTTTTAAGTGCCACATTATCGAGCACCTGCAGGGTATGGTAGAAATTATCTTTATGACCTAGTCCGTCAATATATTCTGCTCCGGCCAGGTCGCCATTTTTGGAAAAATGATTTGCAATAACCCGGATTTATACAAAAGATCAAAACCAACCGAAGGTTTGGATGAGCGATGATTTTATTGATTTCTTCGGTAATCCGTTCCTGGGAAATAATCCGGATCCGATCAGCATCCTGTATGATCGCACCAAATGTTTCGGATCGATCCGGAAATCCAGCTGGCTGGCAAAACGAATCGCCCGCATCATTCGCAGGGGATCATCACTGAATGTGGTCAGCGGCTCCAGCGGTGTATGAATTTTCTTTTCCTCCAGGTCCCGGAGCCCGTTAAAGGGGTCGATCAGCCGGCCAAAATCATTTTTATTCAGACTGATTGCCAGGGCATTGATGGTAAAATCCCGGCGGTTCTGATCGTCTTCCAGCGTTCCGGGTTCAACTTCCGGTTTGCGCGAAGACGCGCGGTAACTTTCCCTGCGGGCACCTACAAATTCTACATCCAGCCAACGGCCGCCTGTCTCTTCAATTTTAAAATGGGCCGTTCCGAAATTTTTAAAAAATGAAACGGCCGGCCTGGGATAATAATAAGCAGCTACTTCATTTGGCCAGATCGATGGCATTTCCCACGCAAACAATATCGGCATCGCTGGTTGGTCTGCCGATTATTTTATCCCTCACAAAACCGCCAATCAGATAAACCTCCGACTGCATGCGCTCAGCGGCTTCTGTGATTCTTTCAAACAACAGCAATTCAGTATCAGAAAATGAAAATTCCATCGGGTCAAAGGTAAAACAAGAAAATTTGGGAATTTGGAAATTTGAATATTTGGAAATGTACTTCCGGCAAATCTTAAATTATAAAATAAAACGATTAAACGGATGATGCGCTACGATTCACCTGGTTACAGAAAAAATGAACTGGAAGAAACTCCGTATCCGATTCCCAAATATTCAAATTTATTCCGGGAGTGTTTTATAAAGCTGTTACGTCTTTATGTCCATGGCACACCTGAAATGTCCTTCCGGACAGGATGCACGTACCATGAAGACCGCAGGGACGACAATAGAGTGCCTGGTCGATTTCTACAATATGACTTTATCCGATAATGGACCGAAGCCAAATTCCGGGATGGTGGAACAATAAACAGCAGTTACCGGTGCATTCATGGCCGATGCAAAATGCATGGGTGCAGAATCATTTACATAATTCATGCAGGCCCTGCTCATCAGTGCAGCGGATTGTAAGAAAGAAAGGGTGCCAGCAAGCACTTTCATTTCAGCTCCTTTAACCGATTCCCGGATGGATTGGCAAAGCGCTGCGTCACCCGGTCCGCCCATTAAATAAATTCCGTATCTTGCCGGAATATTCCTGATGAACGAAATCCATTGGGAGGCAGGGATATTGTTTGGTGAACCAGACGGATGCCGGGCTCATGGTAATAAATTTTCCGGCTGCCAGATGTATCATAACCGCAAGTCGCCGCCGAAGGATAAAGCCTTGGTTTGTAAATGCGAATCATCCGTAAAACTCCGAATCAGTTCCAGGTTCCTCCCCGTTTCATGAACGGCCCTTTCACCGCCGACCGCATGTTTTATTTTTTTTGTAGAAGAACAGGCTCAGCGGGTTTTTGTCAAATCCAATGGTCACCTTTGCTCCGGAGAAAATGGTAAGCAATCCGGTCGCTAAAAAACGTTGCACATTGATGACGTTATCATACTTGTTTTTCCGGATGTGCTTTATCAGGCGGAAAAGATTTTTTTGTTTATGGTTTTTCTTATCCCAGATCAGGATTTTATGGATATGGGGATGACCGGCGAGCAACTGCTCATTGCCTTTTCTCAGGAGAAAATCAATTTGCGCATCCGGAAAAAAACATGCAATTTTTCTATCAGTGGTGTTGCCAGCACCACATCCCCGATAAAAGCTGTCTGTATGATGAGAAATTTTTGCAAATATGTTTTTAAAATACGAAGAACTGTTATTTTTTTTACAAATCATTATTAACCTGGCCAGTTGATATTCGGCAGTTTTTAATAAAATCTATCCGTGATTTCGACCCTCCCGGACTTCATACTGCTTTAAACTTATTCAGGACCTCAGTATAACAGGTTCTCCCATACTATTAAATCGCACCAGCACGAAGCCCTTGCCGGCGTTTCATCCTGCTGGCGGTATTTTACGATATAATCCACGCCACTCCTTGATTTCTTCCGCAACCGCCAAAAAATTTTTTGGTGGATCCTTCCCGGAAAAATTTGCCGAAGTGGAGACAAGCGGTTTCCGGAATCTTTTGATCAGATGCTGCAAAAGTCTTCACGAACTATACGCATAGCAATGGTTCCGTCGTCGCCCAGCAGATTGTCTGCCAGTCCAAGGGCCCCTTCATAGATCACTGTGGTCGGGCTTGTGCTTTTTCCAGGTAATCTGCAATATAGGGTTCAGCGCCGACTTATATACCGGTTAATGTCCCTGGGATCCGCCAATAAAACGATCATGGATTTTGTCGGCCGGTCTCTTGCTTCAGATTAAATATTTTTTTCACCGCTTCCGGGTTGGTGGCATCGCAGCCGAGGCCCCAGATAGTATCCGTAGGATACAGGATGATCCCGCCCCGGCGCAAGGTCTTCAGACATTACGAATATCATTTTCAAATTCCAAATGGACGATTTCCGGTAAAAATACCAAATGATTCAAAATAGCAGTCGGTACAATCAGGCCTGTTTAACGTGGCATGCTTATGTTTGCAAAAAATATGATCAGATGGACCTGAAAATTCGGATCGAAGAAGTATGGAAAAACCGGGAATTACTTAAAGACCAAAAATATACGGATGCCATACGTGCGGTAATTGAGGAAACTGATAAGGGAAGATTGCGCGTGGCGGAACCGGCCGGGGCCGGATGGCAGGTGAATGAGTGGGTAAAACAGGCCATCCTCCTGTATTTCGGCATACAGCAGATGAATACCTGGACCGTGGGGCCCATGGAATTTTATGATAAGATGGATTGAAAAAAGATTATGCAGGCCTTGGTGTGCGGGCTGTTCCCCATGCAGTTGCCCGTTATGGTGCTTATTTGGCGAAATCGGTCGTGCTGATGCCCAGTTATGTAAATATCGGTGCTTATGTGGATGAGGGCACTATGGTGGATACCTGGGCAACCGTTGGCAGTTGTGCACAAATCGGCAAGGGCGTTCATTTAAGCGGCGGCGTGGGCATCGGGGGCGTGCTGGAACCCCTGCAGGCCGCTCCGGTGATTATTGAAGACGGATGTTTTATCGGCTCCGTTGTATTGTAGTGGAAGGAGTCCGGGTGGAAAAAGAGGCGGTACTTGGTGCCAATGTAGTATTGACGCAGAGTACAAAAATCATTGACGTGAGCGGTGCTGAGCCCGTAGAATATAAAGGCCGCGTGCCGGCACGCAGCGTTGTGATTCCCGGATCCTACTCCAAAAAATTTCCTGCCGGTGAATATCCTGTGGGCTGTGCATTGATCATCGGTCAGCGAAAGGCTTCAACGGATCTTGAAAACAAGTCTCAATGACGCATTACGTGATTTTGCTGTAAGCGGATAAAGGAAAGTATGAAAGTATGACAGTATGGGAGTAGTAAGAAATATATGAGACTATTATACTCCCATACTGAATTAATGTTATGGCGATCAGTTCGAAGTGAACAAGTGCCGGATTATTCCTCTCGGCTTCTTCGATTTCGGTATAGTCTGAAAAATATCGGCTTTATTTTTCCGACACAAACATCGTGTTCGAAATGCACGGAAACACTGTGATCAGCCGTCCGTACAGTCCATCCGTCGGGTTCGGTAAATACTTCCCGTCTTACCCAGATTAATCATGGGCTCAATGGCCAGGATCAGGCCTTCGCGCAATTTGATACCTGATCCACGTTTTCCATAATTGGCTACCTGCGGGTCTTCGTGCAGGCTTCTTCCCAAACCATGCCCCACCAATTCACGCACCACACCGTATCCGTATTTTTTTTCCGTATGTTCTTGGATGGCAAATGATATATCGCCCAACCCGGTTACCGGCGACGGCTTTTTCAATTCCCTTATATAATGATTCCTTGGTAACGCGAATGAGCTGGGCAATGGCGGCGCCCGGGTTTCCGATAGCGAAAGTATAAGCATGGTCGCCATGAAACCCATTTTTATATACACCGATATCAATGGAAACAATATCCCCTTCTTTCAATTCATTTCCTTGGGAAACCCATGCACCACAACATCATTCACGGAGATACAGGAATTGAAGGGATAACCGTGGTAATTTAAGAAAGAGGGGGTGGCACCATGATCCCGGATGAAATGGCCGATAAATTGATCAAGTGATAAAGTGGTAATACCCGGCTTAAGCAATTTGGCTGTTTCACTTAAGCGTTTTACTGACAAGCAGGCAACTTTCCCTCGCCATTTCAATTTCTGCTTTAGTTTTGTGTAAATCATCCTAGATCACCGCATTGGTAACCGACTGACGGCCCTGTATACGGCCGGACTTCATCAGCCCGTCGTACTGACGCATCAGCAGCTGGGTTTCGATCTGTTGCAGTGTATCCAGGATAACCGCAACCATGATCAGGAGGGATGTCCCTCCGTAAAAGGAAGCAAAACTCTGCGTAACTCCTGCCCGCTGTGCAAATCCCGGAAGAATACCCACAACAGCCAGTAGATGGCGCCTGGTAAAGTGATTTTATCCATCACCGATCCAATAAAATCTGCAGTTGGCTGACCCGGTTTAACACCCGGAACAAAACCATTATTGCGCTTGAGATCATCTGCCACCTGCTTTGGATTAAAGATCAGGGAAGTATAGAGAAATGTAAATCCTACCACGATGATTCCGTAGAATATCATATGAATATAATCGCGCGGATCTGAAAATATTCTTGAAATGCCTTCCTTATTTTCGAAACTGGTATAAGAAATCAGGGTAGGCAGGAACATGATAGCCTGTGCAAAGATGATGGGCATAACTCCGGCACTATTTACCTTCAGGGGAAGGAACTGGCGGGCGCCTCCGAACTGGCGGTTTCCCACAATCTGTTTGGCATAGTTAACCGGAACTTTCCGCACGCCCTGGATCAGCACGATCAGGCCCATGATGACGGCAACCAGGATGGCCACTTCAATCACGAAAATAAGTATGCCGCCGCTGCCGTTCACCGATTTTGACAGGAATTCGCGGGATAGTGCACCAGGGAAACGTGCGAGGATACCAATCATAATGATGATGGAAGTACCATTGCCCAGCCCTTTATCCGTAATCTTTTCACCGATCCACATAACGAACAGTGTTCCGGCCGTGAGCAGGATCGGCGTGGTGAACCAGAAATAAGCACTGAAGCTGTCAATGATCGCATCCCGTCCCATGGTTTTCAGGTAACCAACATAAGCGTAGGCCTGTGCAAAAGTTACTATCACGGTAAGGTATCTTGTCCACTGGTTGATTTTTTTTCTGCCGCTTTCGCCATCTTTTTGAATTTTCTGCATCTGGGGAACCAGGATGCTCATCAGCTGCATGAAAATGGAAGCAGAGATATAGGGCATGATACCAAGGGCCAGGATGGATGCCTGTGAAAAGGCACCGCCTGAAAATGCGTCAATCAGTCCGAGAGCACCGGATTTGGCGCCGCTGAGACTGCTTAATTTATTCGGATCAATACCCGGTAAAACAATATAGGTACAGAAACGGTAAACCAGTAGTAAGGAAAGCGTCACAAGGATCTTGCTTTTTAATTCTGGAATACTCCATATATTTTTTAATGTATCAAAAAATTTCTTCACGTGCTTCGTAATTATTTAGGAACTGCCACAATCAAAAAAGACGACCGGAATCGTCTGTGCAAGTTAATGACTATTTTAGGATTTCGCACCCATCACCACTTCCTTCACTTTCAGGATTTCCAGCGTACCACCAGCTCCTTCAATTGCTTTTTTTGCCTTTTCGCTCACGGCATTCACTTTGAAACTCAGTTTGCTTTTTAACTCCCCGTTGCCCAGGATTTTAACCAGGTCCGTGCGGGCGATCAGGCCACTGGCATATAAATTAGCAGCAGAAATCTCCTTAATATCATATTTCTCAGCGAGTTGTTCAATCTGGGACAGATTGAAAACCACATAAGATACGCGATGTGGATTTTTAAAACCCCGTTTGGGTAACCTGCGCTGGATAGGCATCTGTCCACCTTCATGCGCCATTTTACGCTGGTAACCGGCACGGCTTTGTCCTCCCTTATTTCCCTTCGTGGAAGTTCCCCCTTTACCGGAAGCCTCTCCGCGTCCAAGTCTTTTTTCCTTATGTGTCGCGCCTTTTGCCGGCCTGATGTTATGTAAGTTCATGTCGAAAATTTGAAAATTTGGAAATTGGGAAATACGGGAATGAAATTCACACTCCCACACTTCCATATTCTCCACTTGTATTATACTTCTTCCACTTTTAATAAATGTTCCACCGCCCGGATCATACCCAGAATCTGAGGTGTTGCTTCATGTTCCCTTGGGTTATGAAGTTTTTTCAAGCCCAGCGCCAGCAGGGTTTGTTTTTGTCTTTCAGACCGGTCAATGCCGCTTTTTATCTGCGTAATACGTAACTTTTTCATTCCTTCTGATTTATTCCGGTTTATCCGTTGAATACTTTCTTCAATGACAGGTTCCTGGTTCTTGAAACCTGGATGGGTTCTCTCAATAAGCCAAGGGCCTTGAAAGTTGCTTTTACCACATTGTGCGGATTGGCAGAACCCAGGGATTTAGCCAGCACGTCAGTAATACCGGCACTCTCCAGAACAGCACGCATACTGCCTCCTGCGATCACACCGGTACCATGGGCAGCGGGCTTGATCAGCACTTTGGCAGCACCTTCCTTGGCCAGTTGGTCGTGCGGGATCGTACCATGCATCACCGGAACCTTGATCAGGTTTTTCTTGGCATCTTCAATGCCCTTGGTAATGGCTTCCTGCACTTCCTTGGCCTTGCCCAGACCATGCCCCACCACGCCGTTTTCATTTCCGACTACCACGAGTGCGGAAAAACTGAAAGCACGTCCACCCTTGGTGGTCTTCACCACGCGGTTGATGGAAACCACTTTTTCTTTCAGCTCCAGGTCGCCGGCTTTGATCTTAGATATACTTGTTGTTGCCATGATAAATATTTGCGAATAAACTATTTAAATAATTAAAACTGAAGGCCGCCTTCCCGGGCTGCTTCGGCAATCGCTTTTACCCTTCCATGATAGAGATTGCCGCCACGGTCAAAAACCACTTTCTGAATACCCAGCTCGGTTGCTTTACGGGCTATCGTTAATCCGACCAGTTTGCTTTTTTCTGTTTTCGTTACTTTCTGTGCGGCGATATCCTTGTCACGTGATGAAGCAGCGGCCAGGGTTTTACCCTCTTTGTCATCAATCAGCTGCGCATAGATTTCACTATTGCTTCTGAAGACCGACAAACGGGGTTTGTCAGCACTTCCGTCAACTTTTTTACGGATGCGGTACCTGATTTTCTGTCTTTTTATAAGCTTATCCATCTCTTTGAATTTGAAAATTTGAAAAATTGGAAATTTGGAAACAGAGACAAGAGGATTTTCAATTTATCTCTTTCCCAAATTTTCAAATTATTTACCCGCTGCTTTACCTGCTTTCTTTCTCACCGACTTCGCCCGTGTAACGAATCCCTTTACCCTTATATGGTTCCGGTTTGCGCAGACCGCGGATCTTGGCAGCAACCTGCCCGATCAGTTGTTTATCGGATCCTTCCAGCATGATCTTGGGATTTTCCCCTTTTTCCTGTGCTGTTGCCAGTTTCAGTTCCTTCGGAATTTCGAAAATGATATTATGGGAATAACCGAGGGCCAGGTCCAGCAGGTTGCCCTGGTTGGAAGCCTTAAAACCGACACCGATCAATTCCAGCTGTCTTTTATATCCTTCAGAAACACCCTTTACCATATTGGATAACAGGGAACGATACAAACCATGCAGGGCACGATGACGGATCTGATCTGTGGGTCGTGAGATTTCAATCTTGCTGTCTTTCACTTCCACTTTGATATCACGGTCAATGGCCTGTTTCAGTTCCCCTTTCGGGCCCTTTACGGTAATCGTATTGTCAGTACCCACCGTAACCGTGATTCCACTGGGAATGACAACCGGTTTTTTTCCTATCCTGGACATATGTCTGAAATTTGAAAATTTGAAAATTTGAAAATTTGAAAATCAGTTATACTCATCAACAACGCTGCAACCTTCCTGATTTCAAAATCCACTAATACACGTGACAGAGAACTTCTCCACCCACATTCTGCGCCTTTGCATCTTTATCGGTCATTACACCTTTGGACGTAGAAACAATGGCGATACCCAGGCCGTTTTTTACACGTTTAAATTCAACCGGACTTGCATATTGACGTAGGCCGGGGCGGCTGACACTTTCCAGGCTCCGGATTGCCGGTTCCTTGGTGGTCGGATCGTATTTCAAGGCGATCTTGATCACACCCTGTTTGGAATCGTCCTCAAATTTATATTTAAGGATATATCCCTTGTCGTACAGAATTTCTGTCATCCGCTTTTTCAGGTTCGAAGCAGGAATCTCCACGATCCGGTGATTCGCCATCTGCGCATTACGGATTCTTGTGAGAAAATCTGCTATAGGATCTGTTACCATTTTATTTCTATTAAAATCTTTATTAATTTATTGGTTTACGGTTGATGGTTGACGGACTAAATTCAGTACTTCAACCTTCACCACCGTCAACGGTCAACCGTTAACTGTCAGCTGATTACCAGCTCGCCTTTCTAACGCCCGGAATTTTACCCTGCAGCGCCATATCGCGGAACATGTTCCTGGATAAGCCGAAGTAGCGGATATATCCGCGCGGACGGCCGGTCAGCTGGCAACGGTTATTCAAACGAACAGGGGATGCATTCTTTGGAAGCAGGTCCAGTGCTTTATAATCGCCTGCGGCTTTTAAGGCAGCGCGTTTTTCCGCATATCTTGCAACCAGCACTTCCCGTTTTCTTTGTCTGGCTTTGACTGATTCTTTGGCCATGAATTATTATTAAATGATTTGTACTCTGTTTTGATTAATTGGAATTTTCCTTCTTCGCATTTTTGAATGGCATACCCAGCTCTTTCAGCAATTCATATGCTTCTTCATTGGTCTTGGCTGTTGTCACAAACGTGATGTCCATACCCGTTATCTTGTTCACTTTATCAATATCCACTTCCGGGAAAATGATCTGTTCGGTAATACCCAGCGTATAGTTTCCGCGTCCGTCAAATGCCTTTTCACTCACGCCTTTGAAATCACGTACGCGGGGAAGCGCAGATGCCACCAGTCGGTCCAGGAACTCATACATTTTTATTCCCCGCAGGGTTACACGGGCTCCGATGGGAATTCCCTTACGCAGTTTGAAATTGGAAATATCCTTTTTGGAAATGGTGGGAACCGCCTTCTGACCAGTAATGGTTGTAAGTTCTTCGATTGTGATATCCACCAGTTTCTTATCAGATACCGCTCCGTTAATACCGCGGTTGAGACAGATTTTTTCCAGCTTGGGCGCCTGCATAACGGTTGTATAACCGAATTTTTTCATCAATGCAGGAACCACTTCCTTTTTGTATTTTTCTGCCAGGCGGGCAGCGTATTTTGTTGTGCTCATTATTTAATTACCTCCCCTGATTTTTTAGCGATGCGAATAAGTTTTCCATTTTCCCGGGTGCGGTTGGCTTTAGACGGGCCGGCGCTTTTGGCATCCCAAAGCAATACGTTTGATATATGGATGGGCGCTTCCAGCTTCACGATACCACCCTTGGTATTCTGTGCAGAAGGTTTGGTGTGTTTGGTAACAATATTGACTCCTTCAACCAGCACACGGGATTCATCCGGAAATACTTCCAGTACCTTGCGTGATTTTTTCAGGTCCTTGTCGTCACCCTGTAATTACCACCACTTTGTCACCCTTCTTGATATTGAATTTGGGTTTGAATCTGCTTTCCATGGTTCCTTTTTTATACTCAAAGCTTAAGGCTTAACGCGAAACGCCTGACGCTTTTATTTTTATTTTCTAATTATATCATTTTGAAGCTTTACATATGCTCAAGGCGTTCAGCATTAAGCGTTATGCGTTCAGCTTATAATACTTCCGGCGCTAAGGAGATGATCTTCATATACCCCTTATCCCGCAGTTCACGGGCCACCGGTCCGAAAATACGGGTACCCCTGGGTTCATCGCTCGGGTTCAGTAATACCACTGCGTTGTCGTCGAACCGGATATAGGAACCATCTTTGCGCCGGAGTTTATTCTTGGTACGCACGATTACGGCCTTGGTCACGGTTCCTTTCTTGATACCACCAGCAGGTAATGCATCTTTTACAGTCACCACAATTTTATCCCCGATTTTAGCATAGTCCTGGCCGCTGTTTCCCAATACACGGATGCACAACACTTCTTTGGCTCCGCTATTATCTGCAACGTTTAGTCTGCTTTCCTGCTGTATCATTTAATACTTTTTTTTAGAATGAAGTTTATTTCGCTTTCTCCACGATTTCCACCAGGCGCCAGCGCTTGGTCTTGCTCAGCGGACGGCTTTCCATGATCCGCACCGTATCTCCAATATTGCACTCGTTCTTTTCATCATGGGCATGAAACTTGGTTGTCTTTTTCAGGAACTTCCCATAAATCGGATGCTGTACTTTCCTTTCAACAGCAACAACCACGGTCTTGTCCATTTTGTTGCTGCTTACAACCCCGATTCTTGTTTTCCTTAAATTTCTATCTAACATAATGCTAATTTGATATTTTGTAAATCAGTCTGCGACCGGTGATTCCGGATTCCTACGCTTTGGCCGGTGCCGTTTTTCCGATTTTTCTTTTGGTTAATTCTGTTTTCAGCCGGGCGATATCTTTCCTGAGCAGACGGATGTTCACCGGGCTTTCCAAAGGCGATATGGCGTGTGCAAATTCCAGCTTCTTCAACCGTTGCTCATCTTCCCGCACCCTGGATGTGAGGTCTGTTTCACTCAGATCTTTCAGGCTGTTAACGAAATCATTTCTCTTTGACATCTTGATAAATTTGAATTATAACGCAATCACATCATGGCGAACCACGAATTTGGTTTTGATTGGCAGCTTCTGCGCGGCCAGTAATAACGCTTCTTTTGCCACAGCTTCGGTAACCCCGTCGGCTTCAAACAGCATACGTCCCGGTTCCACCACGGCAGCCCAGTACTCCGGGTTACCTTTACCTTTACCCATTCTCACTTCCTGCGGTTTCTTGGTGATCGGCTTATCCGGAAATACCCTGATCCACACATTACCTTCTCTTTTCATGGAACGGGTCAGTGCCTGACGTGCAGCTTCCAGCTGACGGTTCGTTAACCAGATCCCTTCCAGGGCTTTCAGTCCGTAAGAACCAAAAGAAATATCAGTTCCTCTTTTGGCCACTTCGCGGATCCTGCCTTTTTGTGCTTTCCTATGTTTCGTCCTTTTGGGCTGTAACATGTTAGTTCAATTTGAAAATTTGATAATTACTCTGCTTATCTCCTTCCTCCGCCTCCGCCGCCTCTGCGTTCTCCGCCACCGCCGCCCGGTCTTCTTTCACCGCCACGCCCACGGTCTTCGCGGTCCCGGATCTCATCCCTTCTTTCCCTCCTGTCGCTCACATCAGTTTTACCACCCACAAAATTCGGGTTCAGGTCGCGTTTGGTCAGTACTTCCCCTTTACAGATCCATACCTTGACGCCGATTTTTCCATAAACCGTAAGTGCAAATACATTGGCATAATCGATATCCATACGGAGTGTATGCAGGGGCGTACGTCCGGATTTGATTTCTTCCGTACGGGCAATTTCAGAACCACCCAAACGGCCGCCCACTTTTACCTTGATCCCTTCGGCACCCATACGGAGTGCGGAGGCAATGGCCATCTTAATAGCTCTCTTATAGTTGATCCGGTTTTCAATCTGCCGGGCAATGGTATCCGCAACAATATTGGCATCCAGTTCAGGCCGCCTGATTTCCAGGATATTGATCTGAACATCTTCTTTTCCGGTCAGCTTTTTCAACTCTTCCTTGATACGGTCCACTTCTCCGCCGCCTTTACCAATGATGATACCGGGCTTGGAAGTGTGAATCGTTACGATCAGCTTGTTGAGTGTACGCTCAATAACGATCTTGGCAATACCGCCCTTGTTGATACGTGCATTGAGATAGGTTCTGATTTTATTATCTTCTATCAGTTTGACAGAATAGTCTTTTTTATTCCCGAACCAGTTGGACTCCCAGCCGCGGATGATTCCCAGCCTCGCACCTATAGGATTTGTTTTCTGACCCATTTATCTGATTAATTTGATAATTGAAAATTTGAAAATAATATCTTATTACATTTTCTCATCCACAACCAGTGTAACATGGTTACTGCGTTTGCGAACCCGGTAACCACGACCCTGTGGAGCCGGACGCATCCGTTTTCAAACACTCGCCCCATCCACAAAAATTGTTTTTACCACCAGGCCGGCATCGGCTGCACTCTTCCTTCATTTTTCTGTTCCCAGTTCTTCACTGCAGACCACAACAATTTATACAGGGGAGTGGAAGAATGCTGCGGATGATGCTCCAGCAATGCCAGGGCTTTTTCAACCTGCAGGCCTCTTATTTCATCTGCCAGCAGCCGCATTTTTCGTCGGCGACGTCGGGTAATTTTTCAGTTTAGCTAATGCTTCCATTTTTTCTGGTTTGTTCCTTCCGGGTTGTTCACGGGAACTGCGTTTCTTATCTTTTCCTATTCAGCAATTTTTTTGCTGGAGTGACCTTTGAAATTTCTTGTTGGCGCAAATTCGCCCAGCTTATGGCCCACCATGAATTCTGTTACATACACCGGGATAAACTTATTCCCGTTGTGCACGGCAAAAGTATGTCCCACGAAATCCGGCGTAATCGTTGAACGGCGGCTCCAGGTTTTAATAACCCCTTTCTTTCCCTTTCCTTCATTGATGCTGAGAACTTTTGTTTCCAGGTTGGCATCTACATAAGGACCTTTTTTTATTGAACGACCCATGGTAATTAGAAAATTTGAGAATTTGAAAATTTGAGAATTTATCTGAATTTTTACGGGAATTTGAAAACATTCTCAAATTCTCAAATCCCCGAATTCCCGAATTATTTACCGATTTTCTTTCCCTTTTTTGGTTTGTATAATCAGTTTATCACTACCCTTTCCCTTCGTCCTCGTTTTCAGACCTCTTGAGTACTGGCCATTCCTTGAACGTGGCTGGCCTCCGGATGCTTTACCTTCACCACCACCCATCGGATGATCCACCGGGTTCATCGCAACACCACGTACCCGGGGACGGATGCCTCTCCAGCGGTTACGGCCGGCCTTACCCATGCTCTGAAGACTGTGATCGCTGTTCGAAACCACACCCACAGTTGCATAACAGTTGATCAGGATTTTTCTGAGTTCACCGGAAGGCATTTTCAATACGGCATATTTTTCTTCCTTGTTGGTCAGCTGGGCAGTGGTTCCTGCGCTGCGGATCAGTTTGCCTCCCTGTCCGGGTTGCATTTCCACATTATGCACATTGGTACCCAGGGGAATATTCTTCATCTGCAATGCGTTCCCGATTTCAGGAGCTACTGCATCACCGGCCTGTACTGTTCCACCTACCTGGAGTCCCTGCGGAGCCAGGATATATCTTTTTTCCCCATCGCCATACTGAATCAGTGCGATGAAGGAAGTTCTGTTCGGATCATATTCAATGGAAACCACTTTTCCGACGATTTCCTTTTTATCTCTTTTGAAATCGATCACCGGTACATTTTCTTATGACCACCGCCGATATAGCGCATCGCCCTTCTTCCCTGTGAATTACGGCCACCGGTGCGGCTGATTTTTTCCAGCAGGGATTTTTCCGGTTTGTCGGATGTAATTTCTGCGTATGCATTTCCAATTCTCCAGCGTGTTCCTGCTGTGACTGGTTTGTATTTTTTTAGTGCCATATGAATTTCCCAGAATATTTATTATGAAAACTTCAACTTTCGCGGCAGTTGCATGCCATTCCTTTAATTAATTAAATATTCGAATACAAATCGATTGTTTCCCCTTCCGCCACGGTAATCAGGGCTTTTTTATATCCCGGTTTGCGGCCAACGACCAGACCAGCCTTGGTGGACCTGGACTTGGCCTTGCTCGGGAACAATGACCGTATTCACATCCACTACCGTGATCCCGTAAAAATGCTTCCACTGCTTTTTTGATCTCCAGTTTATTGGCCCTTGTGTTCACCTTGAAAGCATAACGACGCAGTTTTTCCTGCTGCGCATTGGCTTTTTCAGTGAGTATCGGTCGTATCAGAACATCAGTTGATTTCATCGTACCAAAATTTGAAAATTTGAAAATTTGGAAATTTGGAAATGGCATTTACAAATTCTCCAAACTTCTCTAATTATTTATGCTTTCACTTCTTCTTCCGCTCTAGCAAACATTTTCGCTGCCGATTCCGTCAGCACCAGTACTTCCGCATTCACGATATCATAGGTGTTCACATCAGCCAGCAGGCTGCTTTCCAGGTTCGGAATATTCCGCAGGCTGAGATGCAGATTATCATCGTATTCAGGAATGACAAACAGGGCTTTTTTCCCGTCAGTTTCAGTCCGCCAAGCAGTGACCATTTCACTGGTCTTCGGTGCTTTGAACTGAAGATCTTCCACAACCAGAATTGAATTTGCCTTCGCCTTATAAGAAAGAGCCGAGATTTTGGCCAGGTCCTTTACTTTCCGGTTCAGCTTGAAATCATATCCGCGGGGTTTCGGTCCGAAGATCGTACCACCGCCTTTATACAATGGGTTCCGGATATTTCCTTTACGGGATCCGCCGGTACCTTTTTGTTTATGCAGTTTTTTGGAAGATCCTTTCACTTCCATGCGGGTTTTCACTTTATGCGTACCCTGCCGCTGGGCAGCCAGGTATTGCTTGACTGCCAGATAAATCACGTGATCATTCGGCTCTGTTTCAAAGATATCTGCAGGCAATTCCAGTGTACGGCCCGTTTTGCTCCCTTTATATTTAAAACATCTACTTGCATGTGAATCTGATTAATAGGTTATTACTTCTGAATGTATACAATGGCACCATTGTGACCCGGAACCGAACCGGCAATCAGCAGGTAATTTTTTTCGCGGAAAATTTTTACCACTTTCAGACCTTTCAGTTTCACACGGTCGCCACCCATACGGCCGGCCATACGAACACCTTTCATAACGCGGGACGCGTCAGAAGAGTTACCCAGTGATCCCGGCGCCCGGCTGCGGTCATGCTGACCATGACGACTGACCGCCAACCCCGTGAAATCCATGGCGTTTAACAACTCCCTGGAAACCTTTTCCTTTGGACGTGCCTACTACATCAACATTTTCACCTTCAGCGAAAATATCGACAGTGAGCGCTTCTCCCAGATTTTTCTCTAAAGAAAAATTGCGGAATTCCTTTACAAATTGTTTGGCTGTGGTATTTGATTTGGCGAAGTGGTTCTTTTCAGAAGAGAGAACCTGTTTTTCTTTCTTTTCGCCGAAGGCGATCTGGAGGGCATTGTAACCGTCGGACTCGGTGGTTTTAACCTGCGTGACAACACATGGACCGGCTTCAATGATGGTGCAGGCTACCTGCTTGCCATCCGGGGTGAAGACGACTGGTCATCCCAATTTTCTTTCCAATTAAACCTTTCATTTTTTATTGGTTTGTGCCTGGAGTCTAAGGACAATCAGCGGTCCGCTAAGCTTATCGATAAGCTGATACTGATTTCAATCCCCCGTTTGCAACCGACCTTTTCCGTTGACCGCTGAAGTCCTGATAAAGGCCGTTGGCCCTGATTCAGCTTCTTTTCGGTTACTCATTCGCCCCTTCGCTTACGCTCCGGTGGAACAAAGGAAGTACCGGTTGTAAACAAACCCCGAACGGCTTGTTCATATTTCTTTTCAAATCATCCAGCGCTGCTTTGGCCGAGTTAAATAGGTTTGGCAGATGGAATAGTTTACTCAGGCTTTTATTTCCACATCAACTCCAGATGGCAGATCCAGTTTGGATAAGGCATCAACGGTTCTTGAAGTTGACGTATAAATATCCAGCAACCTCTTATGCGTATGCAGCTGAAACTGTTCACGCGCTTTCTTATTGACATGTGGCGAACGTAAAACGGTAAATACTTTCTTCCTTGTGGGTAAAGGAATCGGTCCGGTTACTACGGCACCTGTACTGCGCACTGTTTTCACGATCTTCTCAGCAGATTTATCTACGAGATTGTGATCGTAAGACTGTAATTTGATTCTGATTCGTTGAGACATATGTCAATGCCCGTTTTTTGAACGGGATGCAAAGGTATGGGTTAAAGGATAAACTGTCAAAGAATTACACTGGTTTTTTAGAGATTTATTTACCCCCGCCCGGGCAATGCGCGTTCAGGTAGTTTTTAAATAAATTATGCAGGTGTTCCGTGGTGCCGGGGCCCTCATTGATATTGTGGGTCCGGTTCGGATATTCCATTAACTGAAAGGTCTTATTGTATTTTACCAGCTCATTGATGAGCATTTCTGCATTATTGAAATGTACATTATCATCGCCGGAGCCATGTACGTACAGGAGGTTCCCCTGCAGGTTGGCCGCATAGGTGATCGCGGAGCCTTTTATATAATCCGTCCTGGTTTCCAATGGATTACCCATATATCTTTCCTGGTAAATATTATCATAGGTCTGCAGGTTACCCAGTGCCGCAATGGCCAGTCCCGTTTTATAGATTTCGGGATGCTGGAACATCAGGTTCAGGGTGGCGGATCCGCCCCCGCTCCATCCCCAGACCGCGATCCGGGAGGTATCAATAAAAGCCCACCGGCAGATTTCAGCTGCTGCCTGGGCCTGGTCTAGGATATTGATCTGCCCGATCTTCCTGTAAATTGATTTTCTCCAGGCCGCTCCCTTGGGGGCCGGTGTGCCCCGGTTATCGAGGGATATATAAATATACCCGTCCCGGGCCAGGTCCCCCGGATAAACCGGACAGCGGGTAACCCCATATTCATCCTTTACTGTTGTCGAACCGGGTTCTGTGTATACATAAAACAGAACCGGGTATTTTTTTGTGCTGTCAAATGGAATAGGTTTCTGCATCCATCCATCCATGCTCACTCCGCCGGCCGTCCGGATTTTGAAAAATGAAATATTGGAGGCAGCACTGTCTGCCGGATTAACGGGTTTTGCAGGCTGACTGCCCTTCAATGGCCTGATGATCCGGCAGGGTAATCCATTCCCCGTCGGCCGGCGTATAATAGTTGGAAAAATGATGCTCGGCAAATTTTCCATTGGGCGACAATTCATAAACATGTGTTCCGGGTTCATTGGCCGGCGTGACCCTTTCTGCCATACCTTTCCCGTACAGGGGGCAGCGATACAGGTAAGACTGGGTCGCATTATCGGGCGAGGCCATGAAGTAGACCAGGTTATTTTTTTCATCTATCAGCGAGATCTGTATAACATCGTAATTCCCGGGAGTAACCAGTACCTCGTTTTTACCGTCCCGGCTGACCCGGTAAAAATGACGCCATCCGTCTTTTTCGCTGGCCCATAAAAATTCCGATCCGTTTTTGAACCAGTCCCATCCGCCCATTTTGTAATCCTCGTCCCATTCCGAAAGAACATCTATCCAGGCCGCATCTCTTTCTTTATATATCGGTTTCGAGCTGCCGGTCCTTGCATTACATAACATCAGTTCCGACTCATTCTGGTTTCTATTGACGCGTTGTACCACCAGTTCCTGGCTGCTGGCCGCCCATTCCATCCGGGGCAGGTAGGTGCCGTTTTTTGTATCCACCGGGATTTTCATCCAGCTGGTCCGGCCGTCATTGACCTGTACAACGCCGATTTTAAATGGAGAAGGCATCTGTCCCGCAACAGGGTATTCCACCGGTATCACCCTGGAATAAACCGAGTCCGTAGTATTCAGCATATAATAATCCCTCGTGTTGCTGTCCGCGATCTGCCAGAAAGCAATAGACTTACTGTCGGGGCTCCAGCGAAAGCCATCACGGCAGTTAAATTCCTCTTCATATACCCAGTCAAAGGTTCCATTGATCATTTTACGGGAACCATTGCGGGTCAGGGGTTTGATCCTGTTTGTTGAAAGGTCTTCCACATATATGTTGTATCGGCTTACATAAGCTACCTTCCTGCCATCCGGCGAAAATTTCGCAAACATAAGCGAAGAGGGCGGCAGTGATTTTCCCAGTTGCCGCAGGGACGAATCTGAAATATTATATACCCAGTAGTCTCCGCGGGTTTCATAACGCCACACTTTTTTTGCATTGGTATAAATCAGGATCTTTTTGTAATCAGCAGAAAAGAAAAAATTTTTTATCCCCAGGGCCTGCTTTTTACCGGGCGGGGTAAGGTTTTGCGGCTTTACCAGGACGTTCCGGCTCCTGTCGGTCAGGCTGAATTCCATGATGGCACCTTCGTCAGTTACGTAAAAACGGTTCCCGTCGGCACTCCAGGTCATCCGGTCATATAACTGTGCAGAGCCGGACAGGGTAATCAGCACCCCCAGCAAACAAAGCAGGCATTTGGACAGAAATAAACGTTGCATCATAAAAACAATTTATACCGAAAAATAAACAAATGGACGGGGCTTTGATTGCCGTTCAAAAAAAAAGCCCCCTTCAGTTTTAGAAGGGGGCCGTTATGTTATGCATATGGGTATCAGGCAGTCACTTTTCCCTTGCCCTTTACTTTCGCAATTACTTCTTCAGCGATATTATTTGGCGCTGGCGCATAGTGCGAGAATTCCATGGTGGACGTGGCACGTCCGGAGCTCAGTGAACGCAACTGCGTTACATATCCGAACATTTCACTCAGGGGCACTTTAGCCTTGATCACCTGGAGATTGGCCCTGCTGTCCATACCTTCGAGAATACCACGGCGACGGTTCAGGTCCCCGGTAACATCTCCCATATATTGATCGGGTGTAAGCACCTCCACTCTCATGATGGGTTCCAGCAGGATGGGTTTGGCTTTACGGCCGGCTTCGCGGAAAGCGGATTTGGCGCAAATTTCAAAACTCATGGCATCAGAATCCACATCATGGTAGCTTCCGTCAAATACACGCACTTTCATATTGGTCATCGGATAACCCGCCAGATACACCGGTTGTCATGGATGTTTCAAAACCTTTTGAAATGGCAGGGATGAATTCCTTGGGAATGGATCCTCCGAAAATATCATTTACAAACTGGAAATGTTTGCCTTCGTTTTCCTTGATCCATTCTTCATCCGCAGGTCCGATGGCAAACTGGATGTCGGCGAATTTACCGCGACCACCTGTTTGTTTCTTCAGTACTTCGCGGTGTTCAATGGTTGTATTGAACGCTTCTTTATAGGCAACCTGGGGAGCACCCTGGTTTACATCTACCTTGAATTCCCGGCGCATGCGCTCGATGATGATCTCCAGGTGAAGTTCACCCATACCGCGCAGGATCGTCTGACCGGTTTCTTCATCGGTATTTACCCGCAGGGTAGGATCTTCTTCCACGAGTTTGGAAATGGCCAGTCCCATTTTGTCCACGTCCGCCTGTGTTTTAGGTTCAACGGCAACAGCGATTACGGGTTCCGGGATAAACATATTTTCCAGGGTGATCGGAAAGTCTTCATCACAAAGCGTATCTCCTGTTTTTATTTCTTTAAAACCCACAGCCGCGCCGATATCACCGGCTTCAATAAAGTCGATCGGATTCTGTTTATTGGCAAACATTTTCATGATCCGGCTGATGCGCTCCTTTTTACCACTGCGCACATTCAGCACATAGGAACCTGATTCGAGACGTCCGCTGTAACAACGGAAAAACGCAAGCCGGCCCACAAAAGGATCCGTCATGATCTTAAATGCCAGGGCGGCAAAGGGTTCCTTCGCATCGGGCTTACGGGTGATGGTTTCTCCTGTATTCGGGTCGAGACCTGACTGTATCTTCCAGATCAATGGGTGAAGGCAGGTAACGGCAAACCGCATCCAGGGCTGTTTGTACCCCTTTATTTTTGAATGAGGAACCACACATCATCGGAACAATACTCAGATCGATCGTTGCTTTACGGATGGCTTCATGCATTTCATCTTCGGTGATACTGTGCGGATCATCAAAAAATTTTTCCATCAGGTTATCATCGTATTCGGCAACCGATTCCACGAGTTTTGCCCTCCATTCTTTGGCCTCATCCAGCATATCAGCCGGCACGGAATTTCGTCGAAAGTCATGCCTTCGGTTTCCATATGCCAGATAATACCCTTCATTTTGATCAGATCCACCACTCCTTTAAAATCATCTTCTGCACCGATGGGCAGCTGCAGGGGAACCGCATTGGCTCCAAGCATTTCCTTTACCTGGTTTACCACCATCAGAAAGTCCGCGCCGGAACGGTCCATTTTGTTCACAAATCCGATCCGGGGTACTTTATACCGGTTCGCCTGGCGCCATACGGTTTCAGACTGTGGTTCAACACCATCCACTGCCGAAAACAGGGCAATCAGTCCGTCCAGCACGCGCATGGATCTTTCCACTTCAACGGTAAAATCCACGTGGCCCGGAGTATCAATAATATTGAAATAATATTTTTTTGTGTTGGCATCCACTTTCCCTTTATCGGTAGGAAAATTCCACTGGCAACTTACAGCGGCTGAAGTGATTGTAATCCCTCTTTCCTTTTCCTGATCCATCCAGTCGGTGGTAGCTGCTCCGTCATGCACTTCCCCGATTTTATGGATCATGCCGGTATACCGCAGGATGCGTTCGGTAGTGGTTGTTTTCCCGGCATCAATATGTGCCGCAATACCGAAGTTTCTTTGAAATTTTAAGTCTGCCATTATTAATAATTAAAAGTATTTTTCTTTAGGTGCGCAAAGGTACCAATTTTCTTTGTAATAATGTGCAGTTACGGAGAGGTGAAAGTCGGGCTTTTCATAGAAAACAGGTGACCACCTTTGGACAGAATTTTTTTGGCCGTCGATCCATCGTCGATCCATCGTCGATCCATCGTCCATATCCTATCCATAGCCCCTCATGCAAAAAATAGTTTTCAGGGTAATGAGTCTATAAAAAAAACTCCCCCGCTGGAGGCGGGGGAGGATATAAATCAAAATTTATGAATTCGGTTAGATCCGGAAATGGGCAAAAGCCTTATTGGCTTCTGCCATGCGGTGTGTGTCTTCTTTTTTCTTAAAAGCGCCGCCTTCGCCCTTGCTGGCTGCCAGAATTTCGCCGGCCAGTTTATCGGCCATGCTTTTCCCGTTTCTTTCCCGGCTATAGCGGATCAGCCATTTGATACTCAGGGAAATTTTGCGGTCTGCACGTACTTCTGCAGGTATCTGAAAAGTGGCACCTCCGATACGGCGGCTTCTGACTTCCACTGCCGGAGTAACATTATTCAGCGCCCTTCTCCAGATTTCGTATCCGTTGTCGTTGGTCTGTTTTGAAACCCGGTCAATCGCATCATAAAACAGACCGAAAGCGGTATTTTTCTTACCCTGCCACATCAGATTGTTTACAAAACGCGTAACCAGGATGTCATTATATTTAGCATCCGGAGCGAGTGGTAATTTTTTGGCCTGCGACTTCCTCATGAGTTATTTGTAATTATGATTTGATTATTTCTTGGCTGCTGGTTTTGCACCGGCTTTTTCTTTCTTGGTACCGTATTTGGAACGGCTCTTTCTTACGGTCTTTCACACCGGCGGTATCCAGGGAACCGCGAACGATATGATAACGTACACCCGGAAGGTCTTTTACACGGCCTCCGCGGATCAGCACGATGGAGTGTTCCTGCAGGTTATGCCCTTCGCCCGGAATATAGGCGATCACCTCAATTTTGTTGGTTAACCGAACTTTAGCCACCTTACGGAGGGCCGAATTGGGTTTTTTGGGCGTGGTGGTGTAAACACGGGTACAAACACCACGACGCTGCGGACAGGAATCCAGCGCCCTGGATTTGCTTTTCGCACGGATGATCTCTCTTCCTTTTCTAACTAATTGTTGTATAGTAGGCATTCGGAACCTGTTTGAATTTTGGGACGGCAAAGGTAACGGCCGGGCCGGGAATCTCCAAATTAATGTTGGTCTTATACTTTTACCAGCCAGTTATGCATGTCCGGTCTTTTCCCCTCTCTGATCTCCGTGAGGATTTTTTTCACTTCGGGGGCGGTTTTAAAGCCTTCCACATCAAAATGCATGGTATAGTCCTTATAACGTAGTTCCTTGATGAATGAAATGGTTGCTGCAGTTCCTGAACCGAAAATCTCGGTCAGTTTACCATTCCTGTGGCCTTCCACCACTTCGTCTATGTTAATCTTTCTTTCTTCAACTTTTATTCCCTGCTTCCGAAGCACCTGAATCACACTGTCCCGCGTAACGCCTTCCAGAATGGTTCCTTCGTCCAGTGAAGGAGTGACGACTGTCTGACCAAATACAAAAAACACATTCATGGTGCCCACTTCCTGGAGCCATTTATGTTCAAAAGCATCTGTCCATAAAACCTGGTCATAACCCTGAGCCCTGGCTTCAGCATGCCGCCTTCAGACTTCCCCCGTAGTTGCCGGCATTTTTTGCAAACCCCACTCCACCCGGAGCAGCTCGGGTATATTTTTCTTCCACGTAAATCTTCATCGGTGTGGCATAATAAGGACCGGTAGGACTCAGCAGGATCATGAATTTATAGGTTTCGGAAGGTTTTACTCCCAGCGCCGCATCTGTGGCAAACATAAACGGACGGATATACAATGAGTATTCATCCTTGGCCGGTATCCAGTCTTTGTCGATGGAAATCAGCTGGCGCATGCCTTCGATAAAAATATCTTCAGGAACAGCAGGCATTTCCATCCGGTCTGCTGAAATATTGAAACGTTTCAGGTTATCGTATGGCCGGAAAATAACCGCTTCACCATTATTCAGACGATAAGCTTTAATGCCTTCAAAAATGGACTGGCCATAGTGCAGGGCCATCAGGGATGGTTCAAAGGAGATCGGCTGGTAGGGTCTGATGGCGACCTTCTTCCATTCGCCATCCGCATAGTCAGCTTCCAGCATATGGTCGGTAAAATATTTGCCAAAGGGCAGGTTGATCGAAATCAATTTCTGCCAGTCTGCTTCTTTTTACCCTCGTCACCGGGATGTCCATCGTCTCCATCATAAAATGCTATTTTTGATAATACAAAGAAACAAAACATTCCGGGAGCGTACAAAACCGCTCCTCGTAATTTTCAGATATAAATATGGGAATCAACAAACTCCAGCTTTCCGCCGAATTGATTGCCGCGCTTTACCCGGAAAGCCTGGTAGGTATCGAAGACGGTCCGATCCGCTCAGAAAACAGGTGGGGACAAAAAACCTGGATCTGCCACAGAATCAGGATTATCCTTTTCTGGGCAAAAACTTACGTTCGATTTGTTTTCTTGTATTTTATCCTGATGAAGAGTTTATACCCGGCGGACAATTGGTATTTCTCAAAAAATCCTTTCGGCCTGCAAATGCAGCATGGACGATATTGCCCTGATTAATACAGGCCGGACGCCGGTTCGGATGGATGCACTCAGGAGTCAGTTCAATCCACGAATTATATTTTTATGGGGAGCCGGATCTGCTTCCAGCCGGGCTGCCACAGAAATTCCCGGATATGGTCATTTCAACCTGGGAAAATATATTCATGATTCCCGTTATACAGGCCAAATCAGATGAGCAGTGACTTGCCGGAAAATCAGGAATTGAAAAGGAGTCTCTGGGTCTCACTTAAAAAATTATTTAGCCTGTGAAACTGATTTTCGCCACAAACAATCCGCATAAACTGGAAGAAATCCGCTTCGCCATCGGTTCTCAGGTTGAGATTATTTCCCTGACAGAAGCGGGTATCCGGGAGGAAATTCCTGAACCTTTTAATACCCTGAAAGAAAATGCAAGTGTAAAAGCCGCAGACCATTCACCGGCTGACGGGCGGTGAAAATTGTTTCAGTGAAGATACAGGCCTTGAAGTGGATGCTCTGGGCGGTGAACCTGGTGTACACAGCGCCCGATATGCTGGTGAGCCGGTTTCCTATTCCAGAAATACCAGCCAAACTGCTTAAGGCCCTCGCCGATCTCGACAAACGAACCGCCCGATTTATTACCGTGATCTGTCTGATCATGAGGGACGGAATATTTTTTTGAAGGCCGATGTGAAGGCCGGATTCTGCAGTGCACCGGCCGGAGACCGAAGGTTTTGGCTACGACCCCGTATTTGTGCCGGACGGTTCCTCAAAAGCGTTCGCGGAAATGGAGCCCGGAGGAAAAAAATATGTTCAGTCACCGCCGCAAAGCCGGGCGACTGCCTGATCCGATTTTTAAAAACCCAAACGGATTCGTTTCCAGCGATGCCCAGAATTAAAATTGATACTTCCCGAAACCTTTCTTTCAGTACAGTACTTTATGCCATACGGATCACCGACTTGAATTATGGCAATCCCATGTGGGCAATGACCAGGTACTCACTTTTCTCCATGAGGCCGGATGCGGTTTCTGCATTCCCTCGGATATTCAGCGAACTCAACATGGAAGGGGTCACCCTGATCATGGCCGACGCCGCCCTGGTGTTCAAAACGGAAATGTATTATGGTGATGATTGCTGATCAGCATCCGGCCTGTCGAATTCACCAGGGTGGGATTTGATTTGCTGTATAAGATAGAAAAAAAATCCGAAGGAAAAGGATCACTACAGCGAGAGGCAAAAACAGGCATGATTTGTTACGACTACGCGATGGAAAAAAGTTGTCGCCCTTCCGGAAGTCAGCAAAGAATTAAACTATCCGCCTGAAGCGGTATTCCAGATCTTCCAGCTGGCTTCTGCCTGAATCGCCAGCATGTCTGCACCGTTTTTTATCCGGGCCCCGGCTGATTCGCCCTTTTTCAGAAATAGGGTTTTTCCCGGATTGTATATCAGGTCAAACAGATAGTGCTCAGGACCGATAAATTCATAAGGAATTTCAGGGTACGATTCTGTATCGGGATGCATTCCCAGAGGAGTGCTGTTGATGATAACTGTGTGAGATTGCATAATAATTTTATCAAGATCTTCATAGGTTACCTGATTCGGCAAATCAGCTTTTTTCCTGGAAACCCATAAGAACTCGATCCTCTTTTTTTGAAGCACCCAGGCAACGGCTTTGGCGGAACCTCCTGTCCCCAAAATCAATGCGCGCTTATCCTTTTCCGTTAGTTTCTCAGACAACGATACTTCAAATCCGACAACATCCGTGTTATAACCTGTGAGTATACCCTGGTTTATATGGATACAGTTACAGGCGCCTGTCTGTTCAACAACGGGGTCTTTTTTCTGCAGGAAGGGAATGACAGATTCCTTATAAGGAATGGTTACATTAGGCCCCCGGAGATCAGGATCCTTCAGGATCTCCGCCAAAGCCGAAATGGACGGTAATTTCAAAAAGGGAGTATTGGCAATCGGGTATGGATTCCCGCAGAAATTTTTCTTTGAAATATTTGCCGGAAAAAGAATGGCCCAGCGGAAATCCGATCAGGCCATACTTTTTCATTTGCCTTCTTTTTTGCTTTTATTCAGGAACAAATCAAAGGTATCCCCACGTAATCCGATACGCATGGCCTCCAGTGCAATCATCTCATTGGGTGCTATATTTCCAAGATTCACATTCGCCCCGACGAGTTCAATAAAATATAACTGTTGGGATTTCTGCGGTGCTTCCCAAAGTATTTTTTCTGCCGGGATCTGCGTGAGGATTTCCTGCACCAGACCTTCGCGGACTTCGCCTGTACCCCGGTATATACCCACATTCCCCGCTTCCCTTGCTTCAGCAATTACATATTTGGCTCCCGCGTTCAATTCAGCGCGCATGAGTTCGATCCATTTGTAAGGGGGGATGATATGTGCGGCATCCTTGCTGCCGACTTCACTCAGTACGGTGCCGTATTGTGTAAGACGTTCAATAATTTTACATTTTTCCTTATGATCAATATCCACGGACCCGTCACTTACTTCCATATATCCCACACCGAATTGCCTGACAGACGCGGATATAATCATCCAGCTGCCCCCGAATAAGAAAAGCTTCGAACAGGGTTCCTCCGAAATAAATCGGAATATTGGCATTCCGGTAAACTTCCAGTTTCTTTTCCAGGTTGGGGGTAACATAGGAAGTTCCGAATCCCAGTTTAACCACATCCACATAAGGTTCGGCAATACTCAGGAAATTTTTGGTTTCTTCAATACTTAATCCTTTATCCATTACCATGGTAATACCATGATCCCGGGGTTTTTTAATTCCTGTCCGGCATCTGACTCAGTGTAAAATTCATCGAAATAGATTTCGTTAAGAGAATTCTGGCGGCGCAAAAATAAGGAAACCTTACCTTTTCGGTAACGTGCAATCACATCTACGATAGATTGCGACTGGAGAAGAGATGGATTGAGTGCAATCATTTTCTTTAACAATTTCGGTGAGCGGGACAGGGCCTTGTCCAGATGGATCAGTCCTTCCTTTGATTTTCCCATGGCAAAACAGATGGCGCTCATATAAAAAGTGAGTAATGGTTTTTCACCAATAACTCGAATCGCCTGTTGAACCTGCTCCAGAGCTTCTTTATACATTTCCGCCAGGTAAAGACAACGAACCAACGCCTCCCATCCGGATATGTTTTTTTGCCTGAGCCTGACAACCGTTCCAAAAGCCAGTATGGCGTCTTTGAATTCCAATAGCTGCACTTTACATTCGCCGAGAGCCAGATGATATTCCGGATGTTTTCTTTGTAGCCGGATGGCCGATTCCAGTTGCTTCACAGCGTTTGTCCATTGACCTTCGTTGAGATAGGTACAGGCAATTTTATAGATGAGTTTGCTGTCGTCCTGGTTAAGATGGGAGGCTTTCCGGTAATAAAACCGGGCCTGTGCAAATTGTCTTTGCTTATCATAACAATGACCAATTGCCTCATAAATGACGTCTTCCGGTTTCGAAAGTTCCAAAACCCTTTCCAGGCTTTCAATGGCTTCCCGGTATTTACGAAGACGGATAAAGGCGTCGCCCATATTGCGATAAGCATAATCAAATTTTTCATCAATGACTACTGCATATTTATAGGCATCCACAGCTTTCTCATATAATTTCAATCCCTGGTAAGCAGCTGCCAGGTTGAACCAGGCAAGTTCTGAATACGGATTTTCTTCAATAATATGCTGATGAAGGCGGATACTTTCTTCGTTGCGGCCGGTAAAATCTGTCCAGAAACAAATCTTATATAAGGCTTCTTCATTCTCACAATCCTGTTCGAGGATCCAGCGCAGGCAGTCAAATATTTTATCGAATTCCTCATAATCATCATATACATCGGCCAGTTCAAAAAGCAGTTCAATCCTTTCCCTACCCTCAAAATGGCCCAGGGCTTCCTGCAACAACACAACGGCTTTTTCCTGCTGATCCAGTGCCAGATAGGCATCTGTTTTCAGAATATAGAGATTGATATCGTTCGAATCCAGCAATTCAACCTTTTCCAGTACTTCCAGGGCGTCGCTGTATTTCCGGGTGGCAATCAGCAGATCCGCTTTGCGAATGAGCAGGATAGAGGAAAACGGGTATTGTTCAATGCCTGTTTCTGCCGCATCCAGGGCATGCGGAAATTCCTCCTTTCCATCGTAATAGTCTATGATTTTTTCGAAACAATCCTCATCAAGAAAGCTGTGTTTCCTGCCGTTTTTCAGTGCATTGTATTGTTTCAGCAATTCCCTGATCTCGTCCTGCTCGGGGTGGTATGGATTTTCTTTCATTTAAGGTGGTTATACTAAATTAAATCGATAATCCCTTAATCGCAAATTATTTATGCCAGGCAACGCAGGGGCGAATTTTAAGCGTATTCATCAGGTATAAGGGGGTTTTCCACAAAAACGGCACAGAATGTGTTAAAATAATCTGGTCAGAACCCCGATTTTGGTTAAAAAATACTGAAAATTAAGTTATATCTTTGTCACATGATGTTTGCTCATAATCATAAACCATCCTATTCAAATGCGCTCCGCCTGAGCGCGCTTGTGTTTACTGCTTTTTGCAGTAACGGCACTGGCTTTTGCGAGCAAGGGTGGCGGAGAAAAGAAAAAACATCGTGAATTCGAGAACAGTTTTACCCCGATTCATGCTGCTTCCTCTTTCACTTTAAAGAAAACACCTTTTTACAGCGGCACTTCCTTATCCATTCATCCCCAGGCAGATAACCGGGTATCCATTGCATGCCATGGTGACCTATCAGCGGGGAAACACCACTTTTATACTTCCCTATCAATACAAGGTAAATATAGGGCCTGTTTTTAGCCTTAGCGGCCGGACAAACCTGCAGTTCCTGGGTGTCCGGATCCAGATGCCTAAATAAAACACAACACATAAGCTCAGCACCTGACGCAATTATTGTAACAGGAAATTAGTTTTCCCTTTTTTAGGGATTACCCGTCTTCAGCTTCAGGCTTTCCTCATAAGTCATTTCCCGGTATCCGCTGGTGGGAATATCAAATTTTGAAGCGGGAACAGGGTTTAGATTAACATAAACCAGGGTATATTTTATATGCAGGTTGCCTTTTTGCAGTTCGTATTCAAGCGGTAATCCATCCAGGTTTTTAAACAGCGGATCATAAAATTTATTCTCCGGGATCAAATCGCGTGTATAGAACACCGTTATTTCAAAACCATCCGGTGAGGAAACTTTAGCCAGTTTACAGGTATATCCCGCAATGATTTTCTTTTCATTTACCTGCGTGAAATTCAGATGCGCAGGAACCGCCCGTTTTTCTGATTCCAGTTTTCTTCATTCATCCGGATCAGCAACTTCTGACCGTTCACTTCCCGGAGAATAACGCCTGACCCGGCTTTTGAATCATAAATGGTTACGGAAGAAAACAGGCTGTTGTTTACTTCTGCGCGGCTTAGATTCCCTTTCAGAAAATACGCTGTTGTGGAAACGATTTTCCTGCCTGAATCCTTTGAATTGGTGATTATTGAATTATATAATAATGTGAGGTCACCCACCCGTTTCTGGGCAGATCCTGAGAACGGCAGGAGCAGCAACAGCGCAATAACCCATTTATATTGGTTGTTATTCATCACGTTTAGATTGCAATATGCTCCAAAGGTTTAATATATCCAACCGGGGACCGACCCGGCTACCGGCCGACGGATCAGTTTTTACCTTTCGTCTGCTGGATCTTTTTCTGGGTTTCCTGCATCTGTTCAAAACGTTCCTGCCATTTCGGTTTTGTCTTGGGTTTGGTACGGTTTGCCTGCAGTTTGGCGAGAATTTTATCGTGGTCAATAATATAATTCTGAATTACAAATTGCAGGATCAGTGTGATCAGGTTGGAAACCGTATAATACCAGGTCAGGGCAGCTGGCAGGCGGTTGAAGAAAAGCAGCAGCATCACGGGCATGATATAAGGCATATATTTCATGGCCGGATTGCTTTGGTCGGGCGTCATGCTCATCCCATAGAGCGAGATCAGGAAACTGGTAATCACCGCGAGGGTCGCAAACAGACTGATATGATCTCCATAAGCCGGGATGGTAAAGCCCATTTTCACCACCACATCATAAATGGACAGGTCGTGCGCCCACAGGAAGGGCTGGCCGCGCAAAGCCACATTGGAATTAAAGAAGCTGAAGAGGGCAAAGAATATCGGTATCTGCAATAAAGCCGGTATACAGCCCCCCAGCGGGTTTACGCCGGCTTCCCGGAACAGTTTCATCTGCTCCACCCCCAATTGCTGCTGATCGCCATTAACTTTTTTCCGGATCACTTCAATCTCCGGGCGAAGGGCCTTCATTTTAGCGCCACTCAGGTAACTGCTGTACACCAGGGGCGATGTGAGGAGACGGATAAATAATGTGAGCAATAAGATAACAATCCCGTAACTGGAAACCAGATTTCTGAAGAAGTTAAACACGGGCATGATGATATAGGTGTTGATCGGGCGCACAAAAGAATACATGTCCCGCCCAAGATCCACGATGCGGTCCATATGGGGACTGGTTTTCTTCAGGATATAATAATCATTGGGACCAAAATACCATTGGAAGTTTAATGTGGATGCATTGCCTGGAAGTTTTGCCTGCAGGCGTACATCAGAGCTACCCAGAAGAGACGAGGTATCTGAGGCTTCGCGGAGCCAGTGAATTTCACCCCCTTCAAAATTGTTTTTCGCAATCAGGGTTCTGTTGAAGAACTGCTGTACAACAGCTACCCATTGAACCGGTTTTTCAAATGTCTTTTCTGTTTTGGAAGAAATATAATCGAAATCGTTATCCGTGGAAAAGCAAATATTGGTCAGCCGCTTTTCATAATAGACATAGGTCTGCGTTTTCTTCATTTCCGAATGCCAGTCCAGGTTCAGGTTGTTCTGTGAAAACAACTGATTCGCACTGGTTGCAGTCAGGTTCCAGTCGATCAGGTAACTGTTTGGATGCAGTACGTACTGATGTTCGATGGATTCTCCTGATGGAGCAGGCAGCGATATAGGTGATGGTCTGTGTTCCATCGGCACTTTTTTCAACCCTTGCCTCATTAAAATACAGGTCAGCAATCTGGGCAGTCTGGTTGACGCCTGTATTAATGGGATAACTCAGACGGTTCGACAGGGAGGAGTCCACCAGTTGCACCAGGCTGCTGTCGTATAATTTAAAATGTTTAAGCACTACTTCCTTTGGCTGTCCACCCTTGTTGCTGAAAACAATTTTCAACAGGTCATTTTCAACGGTCAGCAGTTTCTCGCTACCGCCGATGGCTTTGTTAAAGCCGGTCAGTGAGTCGCCGGATTCCACTTTTATTTTTACGGAATCCTGCTTCTCGTGCAGGGTTTCCTGCATTTTTTTAACCAGGGCCAGGGAATCGGCCTGCTGCAACCTTTGTTTTTCCAGTTGCTGGTTATTTTTTGTAGCTGTGAACAAATAGATGAACAATAAAAGACCCAGTAAAACAAAACCGATAACCGTATTGCGATCCATACCCATTTTACGCTCCATTTAGGGAGTGCAAAGATAGGGGGATCTTGGTCTTTCTGTATTTGTTACTATCTTTGCGTTGCCGGCGGAAAACCGGTTTTCTTTAGTTCCCGGGGTGCTGATTCAAACAGGATTGGCTGAGATAATACCCGTAGAACCTGATCAGGATAATGCCTGCGCAGGGAAGGTAGCAGCTTTTTACTCTTCTTCTGTTGGCATTTTCCAGAACATTCCGCCGGGTTAGTCACTTCATTCAAACCTGGAAAATGAAATTCTTAATTATTTCCTGCGCGATGCTTTTATCAGCCGCTCATTTGCCGGCTCAGAACGGCCTGCAAAAAGACAGCCTGGAGAAACCGAAACCGGATTCCACGGGTAATAGAAAAGCAGGACTTTTCCTGGATCCGGTTGAGATTACCGCGATCCGGGCAGGTGATAAGGCGCCGTTTACGAAGGTCAACCTGGGCTCCGGCCAGATTGCTAAATTGAACAACGGCCAGGATCTACCCTATATCCTGGATCAAACACCTTCGGTGGTCGTGAATTCCGATGCCGGAAACGGGATCGGTTATACCGGGATCTCCATCCGGGGTACCGATGCATCCCGGATCAATATGACGCTCAATGGTCTTCCTTATAATGACGCGGAATCACAGGGAATTTATTTTGTGGACCTGCCTGATTTTGCCTCCTCCACCAACAGTATCCAGGTTCAGCGCGGCGTGGGCACTTCATCCAACGGGGCCGGTGCTTTCGGGGCCAGCATGAATTTTTCCACCAATGTATTCCAGCCTGCCCCCTACGCCGAGTTTAATAACAGTTATGGGTCGTTCAACTCCTGGAAGAATACACTCAAAGCGGGTTCGGGACTGATTGGCGGACATTTCACCGTAGACATGCGCCTGTCGCGCATCAGCAGTGATGGATATATTGACCGCGCAACCAGCGATTTAAAATCGGCTTTTTTCTCCACAGCCTATATTTCAAAAAAGACTTCCATCCGGTTCAATCTCATTACAGGTTCCGAAAAAACATACCAGGCCTGGAACGGGGTTCCGCAAGCCAAGCTGTATGGGGACAGTGCCGCCCTGCAACAGGAATATCTCAACAATACCGGTTACCCGGGCGCCCCGTATAATACACCGGGGGATTCGGTCAACCTCTTTGATTCAAAAAGGCGGACCTATAATTATTTCACGTACCAGAATCAGACCGACAATTACCGGCAGGACCACTACCAGTTATTTTTCAACCATGAAATCTCCCCGGCAATCTCCACGAACATCGCGGCCTTCCTGACACGGGGAAAAGGGTATTATGAAGAATACATCAACGGCGCAAACTATGCCGACTACGGGCTTCCCAATCCCGTAATCGCAGATACCACGCTTACCGGCACCGATCTCATCCGTCAACGCTGGCTGGACAATTATTTTTACGGGGGCATTTATTCGCTTCAGTATAACAGCAAAACCACCAGCCTCACACTGGGCGGTGGCTGGACGGAATACGACGGAAAACATTACGGGAATGTGATCTGGGCTGCCCAGGGTGGTGTTCCGCCGGATTATCAATATTACAACGTGCCCGCAAAAAAAACAGATTTCAATGTGTACACGAAATGGCAGCAGCAACTGGGTGAAAAGTTCAGCAGTTTTATTGACCTGCAGTACCGGCAGGTCAACTATCACATTGATGGATATGACAACAACCCGTCGATCAATCTTTATAAACATTACAACTTTTTCAATCCAAAAGCCGGTATCTCATACAATAATGGCCCGGTGCAGGCCTACTTTTCCTTTGCCCGTGCCACCCATGAACCGAACCGGGACGATTTTGAAGCAGGCGTGACCGAACAACCGAAACCGGAAACCCTAAATGATTTTGAACTGGGGCTGAATAAAAAAACGCCTGTATACAACTGGGGCATCACCGGATATTATATGTTGTATCAAAATGAACTGGTCCTGACCGGCAAGATCAACGATGTCGGAGAATATACCCGGACCAATACGCCGCACAGCTGGCGGCTGGGGCTCGAAATGCAGGGTGGCGTGAAACCGGCTGCCTGGATTCAGGCTTTCCGGGAACCTGACCATCAGCCAGAATAAGATATCGGATTATACATCTTATGTGGATGATTATGATAACGGGGGACAAAAAAGTACCACGTATACAAAAACTGATATGGCTTTATCACCTGCAATTATTGCCGCCGCCATGATCAGCTTTTATCCGGTATCCGTATTGGAAATCAGCCTGCCTGCGAAATTCGTAGGCGACTCTTACCTGGATAACACGCAAAGCAGTGAAAGGAAAATAGCAAATTATTATGTACAGCAGATGCGCATTATCTATTCGCCCAAATTGAAATCAACGGGAGAAATCAATTTCGCTTTCTACCTGAATAATGTTTTCAATAAAAAATATGAAGCAACGGGATATACCTATGGTTATTATTCGGGAGGAGCGCTGGTGAATGAAAATTTCTTCTTTCCGCAGGCCGGAACGAATTTTATCTTTCCGTGAATGTTAAATTTAAGAATCTAAAAATTCAGAGGAAAAAGTAAAAAAATCGGCTTATGTTAAATGAATTAAACTGACCTTTTTACTTAGTACTTTTTAATTTTTACTCTTTATTTAAATTGCTGCCAGGCCAGCATGCCGCCCTGCAGGTTTTTCGTATTGGAAAAGCCGAGCATATCCAGGATCTGGCAGGCCTGCCCGCTCCGGTTACCGCTGCGGCAATAACAAATGAGTTCCTGGTTTTTCAGTGTTCCAGCTGGTCAACATCCATGTTTTTGATTTTACCCAGGGGAATCAGGAACCCGCCGATATTGAATTCATCGTGCTCGTATGTTTCGCGCACATCCACCAGGTTTAATTTTTCTCCATTTAAAAGGCGTTCCTGTAATTCAGTAACTGTAATCAATTGCATATAATCGTTTTGATCAGTAATTAGTCGGTTTTTGCACTGAGCTGCTGTCCACAATGCGTTCTTTTTTCAATGCGGAGAGCCAGATATCTATGATCTGTCCCTGACGGATATGGTTGAGTTGTTTTTCATAATCAAAACGGTCGGGGTTCTGGCGGTACACAAATGCATTGAGGGTATCTTTTACGTCCCCGTCAGGCACTACGGAACCGACAATCAGACCAGACTGACTCAATGCGGAACGGGCCTCCAGGTAGGTGAGACCAAAAAGGTCCGGCACCACAAATTCAGTTCCGACGCCATTCCCCAGGATCAGGGTAATCTGACTACCCTGCTGAATCTTAGTGCCGGGTTTGATACTCGCTCCTTTGTATTCCTGGTCGAGTACCGAATTGCGTGCAAAATCAGGCCTGAATACCGTATCGCCCAGTTTGAGACCGTATCTCCGGAGCACCATTTCTGCATTGCGGAAGGTCATACTCAGCAGATTCGGCATATCCATTTCAGGTGCCACCGCCCGGTTAATGGTCAGGTAAACCGTCCGGTTCACTTTAACCAGGTTATCCGCTTCCGGGAATTGTTTGATTACCTGGAGGGGTGGTATGGTGTCGTTATAAATGGAATCCTGGATCTGAATTTCAAAACCCTGCGATTCAAGTGTTTTCCGGGCCTGATCGATGGACTGACCCACAACCGCCGGAATTTTCATTGTTTTCCCGTGATGGGTAATGAGGTCGAGCGAACCCAGGAACAGGAGGAGCAGAACGACCAATAGCACTAATCCGGCAAGAATATTAACCCATAAAGGTTTGCTGGTCAGAAATCGGAACACAGAGGTGGATTTAAATGGAAAAATAGTACATCCGGCTCAGGACTTTTTTGTTCTGGATAAGGCGTCTTCAATCAACGCTGAATAGAATTGTTTTAGTGTCCAGCCCATGGCCCTTACCTGCTGGGGCACCACGGAAGCAGCTGTTTGTCCGGGTACAGTATTGATTTCAAGCATATAAGGTTCACCCTGGGCTTCATTATAAATCATGTCTATCCGGACCACTCCGCTGCAGTTAAAAACCTGGTAAATTTTTTTTGCCGTCCGTCTTATTTTTTCCGCCACGGATTCTTCCAGGGCTGCCGGTGTGATTTCATCTGTAAATCCCGGTGAATATTTGGCTTCAAAATCAAAAAAATCCTTGCTGGTTTTCACTTCTGTTATGGGAAGGATGATGATTTCCCTTCCATTCCGGAAAACACCGACCGTGAATTCTCTTCCGCTGATGAATTCCTCCACCAGCACCTGGTCGTCTTCCCGGAATGCCTTTTGCAGGGCCGGTGCCAGATCTTCCCTGCGGTTCACTTTGGACATGCCGATACTGGAACCCCCATTATTGGGTTTTACGAATAACGGCAGTTTCATACGGTCAGCCAGCGTGGTGGCCTCCGTGATTATCCTGTTTAAACAAATGAACAGAATGCGATACGCGGATCCCGGCAAAGGCCGCAACAGCCACTGTATATCGTTTATTAAAAGTAAGTGCGGACGTGGCCGCATCACAGGTGGTATAGGGCAGATTCATGAGATCGAAATAACCCTGTAGTTTTCCATCTTCACCCGGAGTTCCGTGTATCCCGATCAGTACGGCCTCAAAAGTAATTTTTTTGCCATCGATCAGGAGGGAAAAATCATTTTTATCTACCGGGATTTTCTTTCCGTCTTTCGTTTGATGGAACCATGCATCCGGCGTAATGTCGATCCGGTAAATATCATACATGCTTTTATCCACCTCCGCTTCCATGGTGATGGCGCTTTTATAAGATACTTCTGCTTCACCGGAATATCCGCCGGTAACGAAAGCAATGACCCTTTTCATGTATTGGTTTTAATAGATTGCCGGAATCAGAGATGCAGTTTATCTTTTTTTGCCAGCAACTCTTCTACGGTTTCCCGGTACATTTCATCGGGAATACAAACATCCACGGGGCAAACGGAAGCACACTGGGGCTCTTCATGAAAACCCTGGCATTCCGTGCATTTATTCGGAACGATATAATAGGTATCTACGGCTATCGGGGCATTTTGCTGGTTGGCATCAACCACGTGCCATCCATGAGGGTAAAGGATCCTTTTACGGAAGAGCCGTCTGCAATCGCCCATTCCACTCCGCCTTCATAGATCGCGTTGTTCGGACATTCAGGTTCACAGGCCCCGCAATTGATGCATTCTTCTGTTATCTTAATAGCCATGTTCTGATTTTTAGGAGTTGAATAGATTTAATTTCGCTGCATAAAGATAATCTGAAATATGGATTTAGAGAACCGGATCAGCTTACTGGTGGAATTAGGGGAATTTATGCTGTCTGACGACGCATCCTGGAAGGCGGCAAAAAACAGGACTTTTCAACATAAAGTTGGTTTATTCCGGATTTCATTGAATCGTCGGTCCAGCAAATCGTTCAGCAGTTCCTTCAACGGGAGTGTATTGGAAGCCTGGGAGAAGGGCTATGAGATTCCGCGAGGACGGAAGTCCCCAAAAAAGTCGGGATTGTTATGGCTGGAAATATTCCGCTGGTTGGATTTCATGATTTTCTCTGCTGCTTCCTGAGCGGCCACCGGCCCTTTATCAAACTTTCTTCCAGAGATCTCTGGCTGTTTCCCGGCCGTTGTTTGAATTTCTGAATAGAAAGAATCCCGGATCCCGGGGAACAAATTCAAACGGCATTCGATCTCCGCGCGGGATGGACGCTTATATCGCCACCGGGAGTAATAATTCTGCGCGTTATTTCGATTACTATTTCGCTAAGATATCCCAGCCTCATCCGCCGCAACCGGACATCCGTCGCCATCCTGGATGGAGATGAAACGCCTGCCGTCCTGGATCAGCTCGCCGACGATGTGTTCCTGTATTTCGGGCTGGGCTGCCGCAATGTGACGCAGATCCACGTCCCTGAAAATTACGATTTCATTCCCCTGCTCAGGGCCTTCAGGAAATACCAGTGGATGGCCGATCACCACAAGTATAAAAATAATTATGATTACCGGTTATCACTGGCCATCCTGAATAAACTCCGGTATATGACCAATGAAAACCTGCTCCTGCTGGAAAATAATTCGCCCTTCTCTCCCATTGCCGTTCTGCATTATGCGTTTTACAGGGATCGTTCCGTTTTGGCCGGGGGAACCCTGGATCAGGAAAACCTGCAATGTGTGGTAGGGCGGGATTTTCTCCCCTTTGGAAAAAGCCAGCAACCCGGGCTCCGGGATTACGCAGATGGGGAAGACACCATGCAATTTTTACGTGGGCTCTGAACGAATGTCAGTGCTTGTATGCTAAAATTTCTTTTGTAAATTTGGGAATCTGCCATCTACGAAGGTCTTAGTAAATTATTTGTTAAACTGAACAGGTGGTATTAACGTAAGTTCTTTCCAGACGTTACTTTGAAGAATGTTGGGCATATCATTTGTCAATAAGTAATGCCTGATCAAAGTCTAATAAAATTTATCAAAATGAAATTGAAGCAAGTCGCCGGCATTGTTTTAATCAGTGCAGCTACTACCCTGGCCAGTATATGGGGGTATGATCATGTTAACCAGAAAGGGACCTATTTCTATTCGCAGGATTCTACAAAGGTTCCTGCCAATTATGCGAAGTTTTTTGACAACCAGAAATCAACCGGTCCGGCTGATTTCGTAGACGCTGCCAGTGCAGCGATTCCTGCCACCGTACACATTAAGACGAAAACGGTGCGTACAGCCAGTAATAATCTTCCGAGAAAAAATCCTTTCTCCGACCTGTTTGGAATTGATCCCAATGATTTCTTCGGGGACCGTGGCCGCTCCATGCCCGAAATGGGTTCGGGATCCGGTGTGATCATCAGTGAAGACGGATATATAGTAACCAATAACCACGTGGTGGATGGTGCGGATGATGTAACGGTCACGCTGAGCAATAAAAAATCTTTCAAGGCAAAAGTGGTCGCAACCGATCCGAGTACGGATCTGGCCGTAGTGAAAGTAGATGCGAAAGGCCTTCCCTTCCTGCTTTATGGAAATTCCGATGATGTAAAAGTGGGACAGTGGGTACTGGCGGTTGGTTACCCGCTTTCGCTGGAAACAACGGTTACAGCCGGTATCGTGAGTGCTAAGGGAAGATCCATAGATATCAATAGCCGCCAGAGCCAGACCCCGGTGGAATCCTTTATCCAGACGGATGCCGCGGTGAACCCGGGTAACAGCGGAGGTCCGCTGATCAACCCGCAGGGACAACTGATCGGTATCAATTCAGCCATTGCCTCCCCGACCGGTTCCTATGCAGGATATTCTTTTACCATACCTGTTAATATTGTCAAGAAAGTCGTTACGGATCTCATTAAATATGGCACTACCCAGCGGGCTTACCTGGGCATAGAATATGCCCGTGATAATCTCAGTGACGAAGTGAAAAAGCAGGAAGGCATTAAAGATGATGAAGGAGTATATGTGATGAATGTTCGTGAGAAAGGTGCGGCAGCCAGGGCCGGCTTAATGAAAGGTGACCTGATTACTAAACTGAACGGCTTGCCGGTTAATTCCGGCTCAGAACTGGTTGGCCAGATTGCCATTTACCGTCCGGGTGATAAAATAAAAATCACCTACAAAAGAAACGGAACCGAAAAAGAGGTTATGGTCACCCTTATGAATAATATCGGGAACATGGACCTGGTAAAGAATTCAGCGTTCGACAAACTCGGCGCGGAACTTCAGCCCCTTCAGAAAAAAGATGCAGCCACACTGAATGTGAAGGGTGGTATCGTAGTGACTTCCATCAGCGACAAGGGCCTGTTGAGCAGGACCCGGATGGAAGAAGGCTTTGTTATCCTGAAAGTAAACGGACAGGAAGTAAGTACTGTGGAAGAATTCCGCAGGATCGTGGAACAGACAGGCAATGGATCCCTGAAACTCGAAGGGGTTTATCCGGGATACGACGGATCCTTTACCTATCCGCTGAAATTAAATGACGAATAATGTAAGCTGAAGGCTAAACACTTACAGTAAATCAATGAATCCCGAATGCGCTTCCTGTAACGGAAGCGCATTTTTATTTTGTATACACCCGGTATTCCCAGGGTTTCAGCAGGAGCGGCTGACCGGATATAAAATCCGGATTACCCGGATTAAAAACATCCTGATAAACTCCGGACAGGGTTTGACCGGTAATGACAAAGGATTGAATTTCGGCCGATAAATTTAAAATCACCAATACTTCATCCCGTTCAAGGCGGCGGAGGAAACCCAATACTTTTTCGCCGGCCGTATTGGAAAGGATCATGGCTTTCGTTTGCTGGTTGCCACTTTTTAATGCCGGGTTTGTTTTGCGTAACTGCAACAGGGTTTTATAAAAATCAAAAAGCAAAACAGGCTGTTCCCAGTCGATTTCATCTTTGTCGAAGAACAGCAGTCTTTTTTTATTGGGCAGTTCCTGCCCGCTGTAAATCAGGGGCAGGCCGTCATAGAGGCAACAGAAAACCGCAAAAGGCAGGGCGGCATCCCCCATCCTTTCATATTCACTTCCACTATGCGAATTCTCATCGTGGTTTGAAGTAAAAAAAGCACGGAGGGCCATTGCCGGAAAATGGAGATTATAATAATCCAATACCTGCAGCAGGTCCTGCACCCGGCCTGATTTCTTCCAGTAGGTTTCCATGCCGTGCAGCCATTTCCAGGTATAGCTGATATCAAAAACCTCATGATAGGAAATCTCCTCGCATTCCGCCATCCAGAAAAGAGGCTTAAGGGAATCCAGCTCTGTCCTGGCTTCCTTCCAGAAATCCAGGGGAACCAGCATGGCCATATCACAACGGAATCCATCGATACCGCAGGTTTCCACCCAGAATTTCATGGCCCGGATCATGGTGGTCCGGAGTTCGGGAACATCATAATTCAGGTCGATCACATCAGCCCATCCATGTGCATCATAAAACTGATCGTTCGCATTGCGTCGGTAAAATTCCGGATGCCGGGTAGTCCAGACATGATCCCGGCCGGTATGGTTGGCCACCCAGTCAATCAGCACTTTAAATCCCAACTGCTGTGCCTGGCCCACCAGCCAGGTAAAATCTTCCACCGTACCAAACTCCGGGTTGGCGGACATATAATCTGAACAGGCATAATAACTCCCAAGCGTTCCGAGGCGGCCCAGCCTGCTGATGGGTGTAATGGGCATGAACCAGAGTATTTCTATGCCCATCCGGCGAAGCCTGGGCAGATGCGCAGCAAAAGCCCGGAAGCTGCCTTCCCGGGTATATTGACGCAGGTTTACTTCATATATATTCGAATTCAATGACCAGCTGACCGGGTAAAAATCGGCATTCATTATTTCAGTATTCAAAAGGGGAAGATACGAAGCAATAGGATGAATGTTTAACGCCTAACGCTGAACGCCTAACGCCTAACGCTGCTAACGCCTAACGCCTAACGCTGAACGCAAGACACTCTTTTATTGGTTAATTGGTGCTTTCCTAACTTTGCAGCCGTAATGAAAACTTTCCAGGTTCCGCCCGCTTACCGCAGTCCGCTTATCACCGCCATAAAAAATAAACGAAGGGCGGAAGACAAGATGAAAAAGGATTTTAGTCCGACACTCCTGGATTTCGGACCCCTGCATATATACCTGGCCCGCCATTTCGGATTTTGCTACGGGGTAGAAAATGCGATTGACATTGCATTCCGTACGGTGGAGGAAAATCCCGGCCGGAATATTTTCCTGCTCAGTGAAATGATTCATAATCCGAAGGTGAACGGGGATCTGAAAAACAGGGGTATCCGTTTCCTGCAGGATACCTACGGAAAACAACTGATTCCTTTCAACAGCCTGAATGCAACCGATATCGTGATCACACCGGCTTTCGGGACCAGTCTCGAAATTGAGGCGCTCTTGAAATCCAAAGGCATACAAACTGAATTCTATAACACCACCTGTCCATTCGTGGAAAAAGTCTGGAACCGGTCCGGGCAGATTGCTGAAAAAAAATTCACCGTGATCATTCATGGCAAACCGGGTCATGAAGAAACCCGCGCCACTTTTTCCCATGCGGCTGCAGCGGGACCGGCCCTCGTGATCCGGGACCTGGAAGAAGCCGTCCTGCTGGGCCGGTTCATCAAAAGGGAAAAACCCGGCCAGGATTTTTTTGAGGAATTCAAAGACCGCTTCAGCAGCGGGTTTGATCCCCTGAAAGACCTGGAACGGATCGGCGTGGTGAACCAGACAACGATGCTGGCGGCAGAGACGCAGCAGATTGCTGATTTTTTAAAACAGGCCATCAGGGAAAGGTCCCTGGCTGGCGGCGAAGATCCGGCTGAACAGTTTGCCGACACCCGGGATACACTCTGTTATGCGACGAATGATAACCAGTCGGCTGTTTCCGAAATGCTTGAGACCCCGGCCGACCTGGCCATTGTGGTGGGCGGTTATAATTCCTCCAATACGTCCCACCTCGTAGAACTATGCGCCGGGAAGCTGCCTGTGTATTTTATAAACGGAGCGGAGAACATGATTTCGGAAGAAGAAATCCTGCAATATGATTTGCATCAGCACCAGGAGAACATCCGGACCGGCTGGCTTCCCGGCGTAAGACCCCTGCGTATGCTCCTGACAAGCGGCGCTTCCTGCCCCGATGCGATCGTGGAATCTGTAATTGATCGAATGTGCAGTCTGATAAAAGGGAGCCTGGATTCAAAGGAATTGGTTCGCCGGTTCCTGTAATAAGCCTTTCTATTAATGTTTAGGTGCAGAAATGCGAACATTGGATTCAGTGATCAGTCAACAATCATCGAAATGGGCAGACCTCCACAAAAAGCGTTAGGCGTTAGGCGTTACGCGTTAGGCGTTACGCGTTAGGCGTTAGGCGTTACGCGTTAAGCGTTAGGCTTACAATCACTTCATCTTAAAACCTTCCAGAAATTTGGTATTGAAATTCCCGCTTCGGAAATTTTCGTCTTTCATAAGCTGCAGGTGAAAAGGAATGGTGGTCTTAATTCCCTCGATCACGTATTCGGTGAGTGCGCGGTGCATGGTATCAATCGCTTCACTGCGTGTTCTGGCCACGGAAATGATCTTGGCAATCATGGAATCGTAATAGGGCGGAATGGTATAACCGGCATAGGCATGCGAATCCACACGGATCCCATGGCCGCCGGGCTGGTGCAGGGTGGTTATTTTTCCGGGAGAGGGACGAAAATCGTTATAGGGATCTTCGGCATTGATGCGGCATTCGATGGCATGACCCTGGGGTTCATAATTGACACCGCTGATGGTTTCGCCGGCGGCAATTTTTATCTGTTCCTTGATCAGGTCGAAATTCACCACTTCCTCCGTTACACAATGCTCCACCTGGATGCGCGTATTCATTTCCATAAAATAGAAATTCCGGTTTTTGTCCACCAGGAATTCAATGGTCCCCACGCTTTCATAATGAATGGCCGAAGCGGCTTTGATGGCAGCTTCCCCCATTTTATACCGCAGCTCGCGCGTCATAAACGGGGACGGAGATTCTTCAACCAGTTTCTGGTGGCGGCGCTGGATGGAGCAATCTCTTTCGCTCAGGTGGCAGACTGTACCGTACTGGTCGCCGGCTACCTGGATTTCAATATGCCGCGGCTCTTCGACAAATTTTTCCATGTAGATACCGTCGTTCTTGAAAGAAGCGCCGGCCTCCGCCCTGGCAGAATCAAAGGCGCGTTCCAGTTCCGATTCATTCCAGACCACGCGCATACCCTTACCTCCTCCGCCGGCAGTGGCTTTGAGGATCACCGGGTAGCCGATTTCGTATGCGATGCCCTTGGCATGATCAATACTTTCCAGCAACCCGCCCCCGCCGGGAACGACCGGAACGCCGGCCCGGATCATGGTTTCTTTGGCGGTGACCTTATCCCCCATGGAATTGATCATGGCAGCTGTGGGCCCGATAAATTTAATTCCATGCTCACCGCAGATTTCTGCAAAACGGGCATTTTCTGCCAGGAAACCATATCCCGGATGGATGGCATCCGCATTGGTAATTTCAGCAGCCGCCATGATATGGGGTATATTCAGGTAGGAATCTGCGCTGGCGGGTTTGCCAATACAAACGGCTTCATCCGCAAATCTCACGTGCAGGCTGTCTTTATCCGCCGTGGAGTAAACTGCCACGGTTTTAATGCCCATCTCACGACAGGTCCTGATTACCCTTAAAGCAATTTCTCCGCGATTTGCAATTAATATTTTCTTGAACATTGAGTTTTTTAGAAATTTGGGGATTTGAGAATCCGGGAATTTGAAAATAAGAGAAAAAGAAAATGCGTTCAAAAACATTCTCAAATTCCCGAATTAACAAATTCTCAAATTAACTTGGATCTACAAGGAAAAGCGGTTGGTCAAACTCCACCGGCGAAGCATCTTCAACAAGTACTTTCACAATCTTCCCTTTCACCTCACTCTCGATCTCATTAAATAATTTCATGGCCTCAATGATACAAACCACTTTGCCGGGTTCCGTTTCGTCGCCCACATTAACAAAAGCGGGTTTATCCGGAGCCGCGCTGCGATAAAATGTTCCGATCATCGGGCTTTTAATGGTGATGAGGTTATCAGCAGGGGCTTCTGCCGTTTTTGACCTGCTCATTTCCGCCGGCTGGGCACTGCCTCCTGCCGAAGCCTGGACTGCCGGCGGCGTATACTGGGGGGGCGGTGTATGTGGCTGAAACGGTGCAGCCACCACATGCTGGATATGTTCCTCTTTTTGCTTTACAGTAATTTTAAATCCCTTTTCTTCAATCGTTACTTCACCGATATTCGATTTGTTGATCAGCTTGATCAACTCCTGAATCTGTTTAAAATCCATCAGTTATGGCGTTTACTTATTAAAAAGGAAGTCTAAGATAAGTGTTATTCTTTCACCCTTTCAACATATTCGCCGGTTTTTGTATTGATCCGTATCAATTCCCCTTCATTCACAAAAAGCGGAACGTTTACCGTTGCACCCGTTTCCACCTTGGCTGGTTTGAGCGTGCGGGTGGCCGTATCTCCTTTCATGCCCGGTTCTGAATAGGTCACTTTCAATACGATTTTATCGGGGAGTTCCACGCCCATGGGCGTATCTGTTTCCGTGTTCATCAAAACCGTAACTTCCTGGCCATCCTTGAGAAACTGGGGCGCATCCACCAGGTTTTCCTGCAGGGCCACCTGTTCAAAGGATTCCGTATCCATGAAATTATAACCCGAATCGTCCTTATACAAAAACTGGTAATCCTTACGTTCCACACGCACAGGATAAATATTGTCGCCACTGTTCCAGGTCTTTTCAATACTGCGGTTATTGTCAACCCCTTTCAGCTTGGCCCACACTTTTGCAGCGGCCCGGGCTGTTTTGTTTTCACCAAAGTCCACTACGGAATAGAGACTGCCATCGAGTTTGATAATGAGTCCGCGGCTGATGTCTGCTGTATTTGCCATGAATGATTATTAATTATCGGCCTTAAAGGGCGACAAAACTAATGGTTTTTAAACTTCTGCACAAAGAAGCCCCCTTTTTCAAATTACGGGCTTCCCGTATTTTCATTATTTTTATGAAAAAATCCGCTATGAAGAGAGTTCTGATTGCGATTCTGTGTCTTTTTTTCCTGCTTTCCGTACGGGCGCAAAACCCGGTCAGTGTTGCAGAAGCGCCTTATCTGAAAAATCCCGGCCTGCCCCCTTTCAGGCTGCTGAAGGCAGACAGCGTACATGTTTTTACGAAAGATGATATAAAAAAAAACCACAGGGTCCTGCTCATGTTTTTCAGCCCGGAATGCGAGCACTGTAAACACCAGATGCAGGATATGCTGGCTGATTTCAGCCGGTTCAAAGACATCGAAATTGTGATGGCCACCTATCAGCCGTTTGAGGAAATGAAATCTTTCTATAATTATTACCGGGTGGCGGACCACTCCAATATCCTGATGGGCCGGGATGAAAAATACCTGCTGCCGCCCTATTACCGGATGCAGAGCCTTCCTTTCATGGCCCTCTATGACAAGAAGGGACAGTTTATCACGCGTTTCGAAGGCAACCAGAAAGTGGATACCATCCTGCATGCTTTCGGGATAAAAGATAAATAAGGGACCGGGGCTGGAATAACAGGCAGCCCCCTGTAACTTTGCCTCGCTTCAAAAAGCATCCTAAAACATCTTAAATACATTCAGATGAAAGTTACCGTAGTAGGTGCAGGCGCCGTAGGTGCAACCTGTGCTGATAACATTGCCCGTAAAGAACTGGCAGAAGAACTCGTAATTCTTGATATCAAGGAAGGACTGGCGGAAGGAAAGGCCCAGGACATGATGCAATCCGCCACTTTACTGGGTTTTGACACCCGTATTACCGGCAGTACCAATGACTATTCCAAAACGGCCGGCAGCAACGTGGTGGTCATTACTTCCGGCTTACCGCGTAAACCCGGTATGACCCGCGAAGAACTCATTGGCACCAATGCGGGTATCGTGAAAACCGTTACCGGCAATATCCTGAAATATTCTCCCGATGCCATCCTGATCATCATCAGCAATCCGATGGATACCATGACCTATCTCACGCTGAAGGAATCCGGAATCCCTAAGGAACGAATCATCGGCATGGGCGGCACGCTGGACAGTTCCCGGTTTAAATACCAGCTGAGCCAGCATCTCGGATGCAGCCCGGCAGACCTGAATGCCCTGGTCATTGGCGGTCACGGAGATACTACCATGATCCCGCTGATCCGTTTTGCCACCTGGAACAGCGTTCCTGTTACCAAACTGCTTTCTGAAGAAAAACAAAAACAGATTGTGGCCGATACGATGGTTGGTGGAGCCACCCTGACCAAACTCATTGGTACTTCCGCCTGGTATGCACCCGGCGCATCCGGAGCGGCCCTGGTTGAAAGCATTGTACGAGACGAAAAAAAGCTCTTCACCTGTTGTGTATCCCTGGATGGCGAATACGGGCAAAAAGATATCTGCCTGGGTGTGCCGGTGACGATCGGGAAGAAAGGCTGGGAAAAAATCATTCCTTTCGAGCTCAATGCCGAAGAAAAAGCCCTTTTTTCGAAAAGTGCCGATGCGGTCCGGAACATGAATGATGTGCTTGCTACGCTGAAGGCTTAACGCTGAACGCCTAACGCCTAACGCGGATTCATAAATGTGGGAATTCCCGTGCATTTGACATTCTGCTGGCATTCGTTTTGTCAAATATGTTGTAAATTGTAGATAGAAAATTTAATTTTAGCGTTAGCGCGTTAGGCGTTAGACGTTCAGGCGTTAGGCGTTAAGCGTTAGGCGTTCCGTTTAAAACCCTATTGACAAAGCAAGAACTCCATACTACATTTGCCTGTCTCTTATCATTTTCCCTTATTACATCCCCGTATCCGGCGAAAAGTCGCTTTGAATCCAACGTTATAACAACCCGTTATTCGTATGCGAGGAATAGTGATTTTGATTGCGTCCCTTTTCATGGGTTCTGTGCTTTATGCACAGGATGACCTGGCATTTAGAGGTCATGATCCAAAAAAGGATGCCAACCTGAACCCGTTTATCAATAAAGAGATCAACCCGGACAGCAACCGGTCCATCAGCCCGTCTGTTAACTGGAATATGAATCCCCTGAAGGAAAATTCCGTGAACCCGACACAGAATCCCAGTATCAATCCGATGATCAACCTGCAGCTGAATCCCCAGTCGAACGATGTACTGAACCCCGTGATCATGAAGGGCCTGCGGCCTTCCACAGAAACCTGGAAGGGTTTATTCCTTTTTAACGATTCCAACCAGCTCTTTGGATATATTTCCGTGGCCACACAGAACGTGATGCTTTCTTTTGACAACAGCGGTACCTGGAACGGGTATTATGTGAAAGCCGGCCGGTCGATGTATAATTATTTTACCTTGTTCGGGGTATGGACGGGTATGTTCCTTTGTTACGATAACCAGTCCGGCTATAACCTGTTTGATAAAAACGGGAAATGGACGCACATTCATGTTAAATGAAATCTTCATAAAATAATTGTATTTTGAATTCCTGAACCCGGCGCTTTTCAATTGCAAACCATAGAAAAAACACATGATTAGAATTTTACTGCTGGCCTTCTTACCGGTCCTTCTGTTCCAGGCGCCTGTTTTTTCCCAGGCCCTGGAGAACCGTCATGATCCCAAAATGGACATCAACCTCAGTCCCTCATTCAACAGTACCATCAACCCGGAAAAAAATTCCAATATCAATCCAAAATATAACTGGAATATCAACCCGATGCATAATAATGACGTGAACCCGGAATTCAACAGCACGATCAACCCGCTGAATCACTATGAATTGAACCCGGATATCAACAAGACACTCAATCCGATGTATCACAATGAATATCATCCCAAGAACCCTTCCTGGAAAGGGCTTTATATATTCAACCGGACAGACGACCTGATCGGTTATATTTCGGTTGCGACCCAGCAGCTCATGTTAAGTTTTGACGCAGAGGGAGAATGGACCGGCTTTTTTGTAAAAGCAGCACCCGGCATTTACAATCATTTTGACGTGAAGGGTGTCTGGGACGGAAAATATTTATGCTATGATTCCGTAGTGGGATTTAATCTGTTTGAAAAGGACGGCAGCTGGACGGGTCAGCATATCAAGTAGCGGAGAGCCTGGCCCGGATCTGTTCCACCACACGCGCAGGTTCAATTTTTTCCATGCATTTGAAATGTCCCAGCGGGCAGGAATCATACCCGATTTTTGAACAGGGCCTGCAGCGGAGATTTTTTATTTCGATGATATCGTACGGAAGGCTACCCGGCCCTGCACCGGATTGCTGAAGAAAATTACTACCGTAGTAAGGATACATACCAAATTCCGGAACGGTATTTCCCCATAATGAAATGACGGGTCTCTTATAAGCTGCTGCAACATGCATCAGGCCTGTATCGTTGGTCACCACCAGTTTTGCCCGGCGGACGAGGTCGGCCGATTCATTCAACCCGAATTTCCCGCAGGCATTATAGATCTTGATCTTGTCGGAAGCCGCAATACGGTCCCCTTCATCTGCATCTTCCAGACCCCCGAGCAATACGATGGGATGGTCCAGTAATTCGCAGAGTTTTTTCACATGATGAAAAGGATACTTTTTTGTATTCAGGGCGGCCCCGATTACGACGCCCACATAACCTGCCTGGTGGGATGTGGGCAGGTCCGATTCATTGATGACGTCTTGCTTCGCGATAAAATAATCCAGTCCGGCTCCGTCATTTTTAACGCCGAAATCCGCCACGGTTTCCATATACCGGTCCACGATATGTATATCCGGGAGCAGGTTCCATTTAAAACTGGTATAGATCCACTTCTTTATATTGAGTTTATCAAATGAAAAGGATTTGACTTTTAATGCATCTTTTACTTTCATGGAACGAAGGTTGTGATGCAGGTCGATCACAAAATCAAATTTTTCCCTCTTCAGCTCCATGATAACCGCCTGCAGACTTTGTTCCAGGTAATGTATTTTATCGATATAGGGATTTGACGAAAGGATTTGCAGGTAGGTCGACTTGGTGAGAAAATGTATTTCCGCATCGGGAACCTGTTTTTTAAGACACCGGATAACCGGTGTTGTCAGAATGATATCCCCGATGGAGGAAAAACGGATAATTAAAAATTTCATCAGATAAATGTTTGCTGCAAAAATCAGGCGCGAAGATAGGGATTCAGCGTGCGAAGTGCGTGGGAAGGCTATTGCTCGATATAATTCAGGTCCTTATGATAGGTTTCCTCCGTAAAGTAAAAAGCCACGAAACTAATGAGCATCACGAGGATCCCCGTAATGACACCACTGCGGATCAGCGTCCAGCCCCAGCTTTTCTGGAACAGGTTCAGAAAAAGCAGGTTCATCAGGGGCAGGGCACCCCGGACCATGTTTGGGATGGTGGTAGCCGCGGTGGCGCGCAGATTGGTTCCGAACTGTTCGGCCCCCATAGTCACAAAAATGGCCCAGAAACCGGTTGAAAAACCCAGCATGGCGCAGAGAAAATACATGGTGGAATCGTTGTTATTCAGGCCGCTGAAAAATAAAATCCCGAACAGGACACATAAGATATAAAACAGGAGCAGTCCTTTTTTGCGGCTTTTAAACCACTGGCAGATAAAGCCCACGCCGATATCTCCTATCGATATGGCCACATAGGCAAACATGATGGACCTGCCGGAATCCAGGCTGGCACTGCCATACATGGATTTGGCAAAACGGTCGCTCTGGTTGATCAGGATGCCGATTACAAACCAGCTGGGCAGGCCGATCAGGATCGCATTCATATATTTCCGGAAGCGGGCCCTGTTGGTAAAAAACATTAAGAAATTACCTTTTGCCACCGTCTGCTGCTTCACCTCCAGGAACATGCCTGACTCGGACACGCTGATCCGCAGTACCAGTAAGACCATACCGAGCACGCCGCCGATTTTATAGCAAAGCCGCCAGTCATGGGTGAACTGGTATGTAAAATAAGCCATGACGGCCCCTACCAGGCCGATCCCCGCCACCAGGGAGGTGCCGATGCCCCTTTTATCTTTTGGAAGCAGTTCACTCACCAGGGTAATGCCTGCACCCAGTTCACCGGCCAGGCCCAGGCCCGCCACAAAACGGGAAAGCGCATACTGATTCACGGTATGAACATAGGCTGTAAAAAAATTCGCCGTTGAATATAAAACAATGGACCCGAAAAGAACGGAAAGCCTGCCTCTTTTATCTGCCAGCATACCCCAGCCAATACCGCCCAGCAGGAGGCCGGTCATCTGCCAGTTAATCACCCGGCTGCTGTCTGCCAGCAGGCTGGCATCTGTGGCCCCCACGTGGAGCATGGATTCTTTTTTTACAACCGTGAACAACAGGAGGTCGTAGATATCTACAAAATATCCCAGGGCGGCAACAATCACCGCCAGATTAAAAATTCCGGGGGGGCGCTTCAGTGCAGGCTGGTTCATAATGAATCAAAGGTCTTTCGGGTGAGAACTGGGTTTTTTACCAAAAAACATTTTATACAGGACAGGCAGGGTGGTAATCAGAACGATCCCGATCACAATCACTTCCAGGTGTTTTTTAAGATCGAAATTAAATTTCTTTATAAAAAACTTATCCAGGTAATGCCCCGCAAACAGCATCAGGAATACCCAGGCTACACATCCGATTACGTTATAAAAAAAGAATTTTTTCCTTTCCATCTGCACGATTCCGGCCACGATGGGTGCAAAAGTCCGGATGATGGGTAAAAAACGCGCAAACACAATGGCCTGTGCCCCGTGTTTATCATAAAAAGCTTTTGCGTCGAATAGGTGCTTTTTCTTGAAGAGGAAATTGTCTTTGCGCTGGAAAAGATAGGTGCCGCTTTTATTGCCAAACCAGTATCCGACACATATTTCCCAGGATACCGCAAACCGATACGAGTATCCACAGAATGATGAGATTGAGAAAATCGCTTCCGGTTCCCCCGGTAATCAGTTTGTCGATAAGTTTCTGGCTGTAGATACCCGCCACGAACAGCAGGCTGTCGCCCGGAAGAAAAAAACCTACCATCAGGCCGGTCTCTGCAAAAACAATAAAAAGCATTACCCAGAGGCCGCCATTATTGATGTAAAATTCGGGGTTCACCAGGTCCCTGAAAGTAATCGCCAGAAAAGTTTCCATATTGATTCATTAAACCCGGATCCATGTCGTTTAACATAACCGGTCGCCAAATTAAGATTTAATAGCAAATAATGAAATGAAAATAACCCTTCATTCTTCCAGCACCCCCTCCATTTTACATATCACGGCTGATGCCAGACTATTCCCCACTACATTGGTTGCACTTCTGGCCATATCCAGGATCTGATCAATGCCAAGCAGGAGTAATAAACCCTGTTGCGGTATATGAAACATGGATAATGTACCCGCAATCACAACCAGTGAAGCACGGGGTACGCCGGCAATTCCTTTGCTGGTGAGCATCAGTACCAGCAGCATGGTGAGCTGGGTTCCCAAAGGCAAATGCATACCATAGGCCTGTGCAATAAATAGTGATGAAAAGCCCATATACAGCATACTCCCGTCCAGGTTAAACGAATATCCCAGGGGCAAAACAAAGCTGACAATTTTTTTCGGGCAACCCGATTCTTCCAGTTCTTCAATGAGCCTGGGAAAAGCCGCTTCCGAACTGGCTGTTGTGAAAGCCAGCAGGATCAGATCCCTGATATGGCTTATGATCTGCAGAGATTTTTTACCAATCCAGATGGAACTGATGCCAATCAGTATCATCCATAAAAACAGGATGCTCCCGTAGAAAATCAGAATAAACTGTCCATAGGTTTTTAAGATTTCAGGCCCTTTCAGGGCAAGGATCGCAGCAACTGCAGCGAATGCAGCCACCGGGGCAAAATGCATAATATACCCGGTCACTTTCAGAATGATATCGGCAACGGATTCAAGCGCATGTATGATTACTTTCCCTTTTTCCCCTACGGCCGCCGTGGCAATCCCGAAAAAAACGGAGAACACCACGATCTGTAAAATTTCATTGGTGGCCATGGCTTCCACGATACTCTGTGGAAAAACATGGGTAATAAAATTTTTAAAGGAAAGGGAACCGGATGCCAGTTTATCAGACGACGCCGTGTCGGGAACGGGCAGATGGAGGTCATGGCCGAGCCGGACGATATTCATGATGATCAGTCCCAGAAGGAGGGAAATCAGGGAGGCGCCCAGAAACCACAGGAGCGTTTTCCCCCCGATTCTGCCAACAGCGCGTATATCTCCCAGTTTGGCAATACCGGTAACCAGTGTAGAAAAAACAAGCGGGGCAATAATCATTTTGATCAGGCGGAGAAAAATATCGGTCAGTATGGACATGCTCCCTGAAAACTGTTCCTTCCAAAGAGTTCCGGTATTGTAATGGACCAGCAGGCCGGTCAGGATGCCTGCAAACAGGGCGATGAGGATCCACGCGGTTAATCCGGGTTTCTTCATGATGTAATTTAATGCTGCAATGAATCGAATAATCGGCAGATCACAAAAAGTTACTCTTCCCGGCTGAACCCTAAAAAATGCGGGGGAATGGATTATTTGTTTACTTTACAAACTTTATCATACCAATTCTAAATCAGCAAGGCTATGAGCTTGTTCAGAAGAAAGTCTTTGAGTTCTCTTATGACCCAGGCCGCGGATTCTGAAAAGAGTCTGAAAAGAACCCTGAGTTCATGGAACCTGATTGCCCTGGGAATCGGCGCCATCATCGGCGCCGGTTTGTTTGTCAGAACGGCCGCAGCTGCTGGCGGTCACGCCGGTGCAGCCGTTACCATTTCATTCATCGTTGCGGCAGTCGGCTGCGCATTTGCCGGACTTTGTTATGCCGAGTTCGCATCCATGATTCCGATTGCAGGCAGCGCCTATACCTACGCATACGCCACCATGGGAGAACTCGTGGCCTGGATCATCGGCTGGGCGCTGGTGCTGGAATATGCCCTGGGTGCTGCAACGGTTTCCATTGCCTGGAGTGAATTCCTCAATAAATTATTCGACAACCGGATACCTTACGAGTGGTGTCATTCGCCCTTTGAAAGTTTGCTGGATACCAACGGTATCATGCACCACGGCATTTTAAATGCACCTTCTTTATTTATACTGCTCGCACTTTCCCTCCTGCTCATGAAAGGCACGCAGGAATCCGCGATCGTGAACTCTGTCATCGTAATCATTAAGGTCTCCATCGTTTTGCTTTTTATTGTTATCGGATGGCAGTTTATCAACCCCGCGAATCATCATCCCTATATGATTCCTGCAGATGCCAAACCGGCCCTGCTTCCCAATGGCACCGAATACACCTATACTAATTTTTTCCGCCATGGCTGGGGCGGGGTATTGCGCGGTGCAGCCATCGTGTTTTTTGCCTTCATCGGATTTGATGCGGTATCCACAGCCGCCCAGGAAGCGAAAAATCCGAAAAAGGATATGCCGGTCGGTATACTGGGTTCCCTCGTTATCTGTACGATTTTATATGTACTTTTTTCCTGGGTACTTACCGGCGTGGCTCCCTATACCGATTTTGTGCGTGCTGGTAAAGAAGCTTCCGTAGCTTATGCCATAGAAACCTATATGACCCATTACCACTGGCTTGCCAAGTGGATCACGGTTGGCATACTGGCCGGTTTTTCTTCGGTTATCCTGGTGATGCTTCTTGGCCAGAGCAGGGTATTCTATTCCATGGCCAACGATGGATTGCTGCCAAAAGTGTTTTCCGATCTGCATCCAAAATTCAGAACCCCGTATAAATCAAATATCCTGCTGTTTATTTTTGTAGGTTCCATCGCCACCCTCCTGCCGGGTGATATCACCGGCGACCTGACCAGTATCGGAACCCTGCTGGCCTTCGCACTGGTCTGCGTTGGGATTATCATTATGCGGAAAGCAGATCCCGACCACCCGCGTCCCTTCAGAACTCCTTTGGTTCCCCTGGTGCCTGTGCTCGGTGCGCTGCTCTGCATTGCAATGATCCTTTCCCTGGATAATATGACGCTGCTGGTTGCGTTTGCCTGGATGTTAATCGGATTAATAATCTATTTCGGATACAGTAAAAGGCATAGTAAGCTGAACGCTTAACGCCTAACGCTTAACGCCTAACGCTTAACGCTAAACGCTAAACGCGTTCTAAACCAGGTTATGAAACACTTTCTGCACGTCTTCATCCTGCTCGAGTTTATCGACCAGTTTTAAAACTTCCTGTGCATGTTCTTCCGGAAGGGTCACGGTGGTGGTAGGTATCCATTCCACTTCCGCACTGACGGGGATAATATTTTTAGATTCCAGTTCTCTTTGCATATTGCCGAAATCATTAAAAGCGACGTGCAAAACGATCAGGGGTTCGCCGTGTTCGCCCGTTCCTTCTCCCATGTCCTCCAGTCCGTGATCAATCAGCTCCAGTTCCAGTTCTTCCATTTGAAGACCCTCAGGTTTCAATTTAAAAACCCCCGTTTTTTTAAACTGGAAGCTCACGCTGCCGCTGGTGCCGAGATTGCCATTGCCCTTATTGAAATGGGAGCGTACATTGGCCACGGTGCGGGTCGGATTGTCCGTGGCGGTCTCTACCAGCAAAGCCACTCCATGGGGTGCATACCCTTCGTAAAGGATCTCCTCCATATTATCCATTTCCTTGCCCATGGCTCTTTTGATCGCGGCTTCCACGCGGTCCTTGGGCATATTCACGCTTTTTGCATTCTGAAAACAGCGGCGTAAGGCTGCGTTGGTATTGGGATCCGGTCCGCCGGATTTAACCGCCAGCGCAATTTCTTTCCCGATCCGGGTAAACTGTTTTGCCATTTTATCCCACCTGGCAAACATGGTGGCTTTACGCACTTCGAAAATACGGCCCATAGCTTAAAAAAATTTTCTGGACGCAAATTTACATAAACCCGGAGAACCAGACGACAGACTTATTGTATCAATTGGCAGGCTTGAAAAACCGGAAATGATTCTTTTAATTTTCAAATTTGAAAGTTACTCCCTCATCATATCCCGGATGGCATCGATGATTTCTTCCTGGTTTGGTTTACTGAAATAATCCCCGTCGCTGGCATAGGCCGGGCGGTGGGCTTTAGCAGTCAGGGTCCTGGGAGCCACATCCAGCCAGCGGTAACCACCCTGTTCTTCCATAACGATCGTAAACATATAGGCCGCGGCGCCGCCGGGCACGTCTTCATCAATAAAAATGATGCGGTTGGTTTTCTTCAGTGAAGCCAGGATGATTTGATGGGAATCAAAAGGAAGCAGGGTTTGCACATCCACAACCTCGCAGTCGATATCCAGCCCTGCGAGTTGTTCAGCCGCCTCGGCAATGATACGCAGGATGGAACCATAGGAAACGATGGTGACGTCATTCCCTTCCCGGAGTATTTCCGGCACGCCCAATGCTACACGAAAATCAAGCAGGTTGGAAGGCAGTTTTTCCTTGAGGCGGTAACCATTCAGGCATTCGATCATCAGTCCCGGATCCATACCTTCCAGCAGGGTATTATACATACCCACGGCCTGCACCATATTACGGGGAACACAAACATGCATACCCCGCAGGGAATTCACTATCATTCCCATCGGGGATCCGCTGTGCCAGATCCCTTCCAGCCGGTGACCCCGCGTGCGTACGATCAGGGGGGCCGTCTGGTGGCCTGCTGTGCGGTATTGCAGGCTGGCCAGGTCGTCACTCAGGGTTTGCACGGCATAGAGCAGGTAATCCAGGTACTGGATTTCAGCAATCGGTCGCAGGCCCCGCATGGCAAGGCCCATTCCCTGTCCGATGATCGCTACTTCCCGGATACCGGAATCTGAAATGCGGCCCTCCCCGTATTTCAGTTGTAATCCGGCGAAACCCTGGTTTACATCCCCGATCTGGCCCAGGTCTTCACCGAAGGCAAGCACTTTCGGATTATGGGCCAGGAGTTCGTCGAAATATCTGTTGAGGATCTCATAGCCGTTCAGCACCGGGGCGTCTTCCGCATAGCGGGCCGGAACAGATTCTATATTTTCAATTCTTTTACGGCCCTCATGATACAGATGGGTATTATACAGGCGGGCGTTCTCCCGGTTCAATTCCTGGTAAAAGGACTGGAGTGAGGCAGCAGCCGGATGATCCCCCGATAGCATCAAAGCCTGATGCAGGCCATGCATCACATCCCGGCGGTTGGGTTCCCGCAGTGCAGCAAGATGCCGGATAACGGGCTCCATTTTTTCCTTCTTTTCCGGTACCGCTTCCACCAGTTCGCGGATCAAGGCAAGAGAACGGGCAACCTGATCCAGGATGGGCGCCATACATTTATCCCATGCGTTGTTCTTGGCGGTGCGAACCATTTCCTTTGCCCTGGCATGAATTTCCTCCAGTTCTTCCGGGCTGGCCAGGGCATTTTCGATAATCCACTCCTTCATTTTCTTCATCGCGTCCCAGCTGCGCTCCCATTCCAGCCGTTCGGGTGATTTATAACGTTCATGACTACCCGAAGTGGAATGTCCCTGGGGTTGCGTGAGTTCTTCCACATGAAACAGGGCCGGCGTATGGCTGACCCGGACCTGATGCAAACCCGCTTCAAAGGTTTCGCACATGCCTGCATAGTCCCAGGCTTTTACTTTATAAATATCAATGCCATTCGTGCCTTCCTTTTTTTGAAAGCCTTTCAGTGCCTCGGAAATAGAACCCTTGGTGGTCTGGTATTTGACCGGAACCGAAATACCATACCCGTCGTCCCATACAAAAACCGCCAGCGGTACCTGCAATACACCTGCCGCATTGATGATTTCCCAAAAATGTCCTTCACTGGTAGAAGCATCGCCGATGGTGCAGAAACAGATCTCATTGCCATTCCGGCAGAAAGATTTTTCAGGTCGCCCAGTTCTCTGATCTGGCGGAATGCTTTGGAAGCATAGGCCAGACCGAAAGCCCGGGGAATATGAGCAGCCGTCGGAGCCAGTCCGGCGGTAAAATTTTTACGGTGTACCAGGTCCAGGAATTCACCATCTTCCCCTATCAGGGGCGAAGCGAAATGCGAATTCATATTCCTGCCCGCACTGTGCGGATCATGCAGGATATCGGGATCGGCATAGAGCTGGGAAAAAAATTCTTCGATTGTGGAAATACCCAGTGCAAATCCCAGGGTCTGGTCACGGTAATAACCGGCATAAAAATCGCCGGGTTTGAAAAATTTAGCAATTGCTACCTGGGGCAGTTCCTTGCCGTCCCCGAAAATGCCGAATTTTGCCTTTCCGGTAAGGACCTCCTTGCGGCCGGACAGGCTGGCTTCCCGGCTTTCGCAGACCAGCCGGTAATCTTTCAGCACTTCCCTGCGGAAAAGATCAAAAGAGAGATTTTCCAGGGTCAGTTGATCGCTGGTCATAAGATTTTCCATATTTCATCCGTTTAAAGTGGTGGATGGCCTGGCAAAGGGGTTAAATAAATAATGGGTTAAAATTAATTGGCAAAGGTGACGTTTACTCTGTAATTTTAGGAAGATTTCTGTATAATCTATGAAAAAGGCAATTTTGTTTACTAATTTATGGCATATCCATGGTATTTGCCGTGAATGCCCAGTCAGGCGTATTAAGATCCCCTTCACCGGCAGCCGTTCCAAAAGAAGATTTCCTGGTCTTAAAGGAAACAGGATATGTCGTTCGGAAAAATTCCCCAGGGCCGTCCGGTCATTCACAATTTTGAAATCGTCAATACAGGTAAGGAACCCCTCCTGCTGGAAAATGTGCAGGCATCCTGTGGTTGCACAACGCCCGAATGGAGCCGGGAACCGATCGCTCCGGGTGCCACCGCAACCATCAGGGTCGGATACAATGCCTATGCGGAAGGGCATTTTAACAAAACAGTTACGATCTTTTACAACAACGGACAAACGAAAGCGTTAATCATTTCCGGTGAGGTATATAAATTACCAGCCTCCGCCGCCCCTGAAAACGCATCTGTTCAATTTTTAAAACAAACAAACCAGTAAAATGAAAAAGGCAGTATTGTTGTTCAGTGCTTTTATTTTATCCCTCTCTTTATTTGCGCAGGAGAAAACTGCTGCGGATGTGATCAAGTTTAATGAAATGGTCTACGATTTCGGAAAGATCAAACAAAATGTTCCTGTGAATCACGATTTTGCTTTTACCAATGTAAGTGGTACACCAATCGTAATAGAATCTGCCATTGCTTCCTGCGGCTGCACCACGCCGGTTAAACCGGAAGGCGCCGTACCCAAGGGAAAAGACGGATAAGATCAATGCCGGGTTCAATGCGGCTGTCCCGGGTCCTTTCAATAAAACCATTACCGTTAAAGTGGTTGGGCAGGAACTTCCGGTCCAGCTCCGGATCACCGGGGAAGTGCTGACTGCCGACGCCTACGCCAAATATGAAGCCGATAAAGGAAAGGCAAAATCATAAATTATTTTATTCCTGCCGGCCGTTGGCCGTTCGCTGAAGATCCATCAAGTTTCTTTCCCTATTCTCATATAGTGAGGAAAGGGAGTTCCGGAAACGGGTTTTCAGCAACGCCCAACGGCTTTTTCGTTGGCGGTTGACGGTTGACCGTTGACCGTTGGCCGTTAGGCGTTAGGCGTTAGGCGTTAAGCGTTAAGCGTTAGGCGTTAATAAGATGGGAAGTAAGTGCCACGCTCGCACACTGCCTCCGGCCTCCTTATCTTTGTTTTATAAACTAAGCCATGCCGACCATCTCCCAACGCGGCCAGGAAATGCCCGCATCACCCATACGTAAGCTGGTTCCGTTTGCAGAAGCTGCAAAAAAAAGAGGAACGAAGGTTTACCATCTCAATATCGGTCAGCCGGATATAGAAACACCTCCATCCGCACTGGATGCCGTGCGCCATTTTACTTTTAAAGTTCTGGAATACAGTCACAGTGCAGGTAATGAAAGTTACCGGCGCAAACTGGTACAATATTATGCAGGCAAAGGAATACATCTCAATTACGAACAGATCCTGATCACAACCGGCGGATCGGAAGCCATCCTGTTCGGATTCATGGGTTGCCTGGATGCCGGAGATGAAGTGATCATACCCGAACCTTTTTATGCCAATTACAATGGATTTGCTGTGGAAGCCGGCGTGCAGGTGGTGCCGGTGACTTCTTATATCGAAACCGGGTTTGCCCTGCCCGGACCGGAGGATTTTGAAAAAGCCATTACAAAAAAAACAAAGGCCATCGTGGTCTGTAATCCGAATAACCCGACCGGTTACCTGTACAGCCGCGATGAATGGAATACCCTGAAACAGCTTGCCCTCAAATACAATCTGTTCCTTTTTAGTGATGAAGCCTACCGGGAGTTTTGTTATGAAGGTTCCCATTTCAGTGCCATGCAGCTGGAAGGTATGGATCAGCACGTGGTATTGATGGATACGATTTCAAAACGATACTCTGCCTGCGGAGGACGTATTGGCGCTTTTATCACGCGCAACCGGGAATTACTGGATACCGTGATGAAATTTGCCCAGGCCAGGCTCAGCCCGCCTTCTTTCTCCCAGATCCTCGGTGAAGCAGCCATTGACCTGCCGGATGATTATTTCAATACCACCCGCGAAGAATACCGCAAACGCCGGGACCTCCTGATAAAAAGACTCAATGAGATGCCGGGTGTTTACTGCCCCAATCCGGGCGGCGCTTTTTATGCAATAGCCCGCCTGCCGGTTCCCGATACGGATCTGTTCTGCCAGTGGCTGCTGGAATCTTTTTCCTACCAGGGGGCAACGGTCATGCTGGCTCCCGCTTCGGGTTTTTATGGCAGCCCCGGTCTGGGCAGGAATGAAGTCAGACTGGCATATGTTTTGAACTGTGAAGCCATCGGTGCCGCTATGGACTGCCTCCGGGCCGCTTTACTGGCTTATCCTGACCGGATTCAAGGCAAAACACAACCTGAACTGACAACACATTATTAATATTAATATATAATTAATTTTATATAATTTGATACTAAATTGTTGTTTTTTATGATTTGTTCTATATGTTTGTATAGAATAAATAAAAATATACATATTTGATATTTTATAATAGATAACCCTTTTTATATAGCAAGCAATCGTTAGACGCCCCCTGTTTCCACAGGGGGTTTTATTTTTCAGGGGTCGGGGAAACCGGAACTCGTGAAAATGAAAAAAGGTTATGCCGGTTTTTTAATGTTTCCAAAGAGCGCAGGAAAAAAACGGACCCGGTAAAACAGCAGGGCGAAACCTGTAAAAGTTCCGCCCTGCTTATTAAACCCAAACTGCTTTTAAAGCTGATAACCTGTAACAGGAAATTTATTTAAGCAACCACATGACCTGGTTCAGATCATCTGCCTGGAACTGTTGGGCGGACAAAGCCGCTTTCCAGTTGGTCGGCATTTTGTGCCTGTTCGGTTACCGGATAAGCCCATCTTAATGGAATCACACCATTATTACCCACACCGCTGCCGGACTGGAAGGCGGGAACGCCGGTTCTGCGCCAGTTAAAATATCCTTCGTATCCTGAATTCTCAAAGCAGGCGATGTATTTCTGCAGCACGATCTGCTGAACAGCAGTAGCCGGAGTGGAAGAGAGTGCCACAGCAGGTTGCGCATAATACCCTGTAAAATTAAATGTAAACGGATAAGGCGCCACCTGCGTAACGGAATTTGCACCAGCAGGAAGAAAATATGCGGTAAAGTTTGATTTCGTTACGTCAATGCCGTAAAACGCCATGGATGCGATGATTCCTGTCTTATACCAGGTCTCGGCGTTACCGGTCACCCAGCCCCGGGCGATTCCTTCGGCTATATTAAAACACATTTCTTTATATCCGCACAATACATTCGGCTCGCCGGTAAAATTGGAGTAATACCGGTACCGGTTGATAAAAGAATATAAGCCTGCACTCGCATTTCCGTACATGGTCTGAACGGGTTCGCCGGTGCTGGCTCCGACAAAATATTTAAACTGGCAGGGATCCGGATCGCTTCCTGCCAGCGCCGTAGCGGGTTCACAGGTAATAAAAACCCGGGGATCACCCATACTGGTCAGTGCGCTCACATAAGTGGATGCCATATTAAAACGCCCGGCGATGGAGCCAAAATTACTCGGATTGAAGGGATAGGTGCTATAGGTATCTGCATTGCCCGGATTATAAACAAACGCAAGGTCATCACCCGGACCTGTAAAGACCGGGTACTGTGAAGGATTGTTGATGATAGCGGCAAATTGCGCCGGAACATTCAATACCGCGTCCGAAGCTTTGTTGCTCAGGCTGACCAGCACCCTTAGTTTAAAAGAATTTACGAGTTTCTGCCATTTCGTAAGATCTCCCTGGTAATAGATGTCCTGTGAAGTGGACAGAGAATTGTCGTTATTGGCAATCAGGTTGGCCAGGTGCGTATTCGCTGTGTCCAGCTGATTCAGAACATACAGGAATACCTGCTCCTGCGGAGTATAAGCAGGCGCTGCATTTTGCGGAGCCTGCAGGGCCTCTGTCTGCGGCACATCACCGAAAAGAGACGTCATGTTATAATAGTAATAGGCACGGACAAACCTCCCGACCGCTTCATAGGGATTGATATCCGATACGCCCCTGGAAGTCACTTCCTTTTCCATCTGAACCACATTCTTTAACACCAGGTAAGGATCATAGGAACCGCTGGTCCAGGAATAGATGTTGTTACCATAATAGTCGTAATTCTGGCAGTGGTACTGGTTCCAGGCTTGCACGTTATCCCAGGAATTAATACCACCCAGGCGGCCTGCGCTTCCGGTGCCGGACATATCCGTTAACACCGTTCCTAATATAAGGCCCGGGGGAACACTGGTCGGATTGTTGGGGTCGGTTTGTTTTTCCTGAATTTGTTTATTACAGGACGATATCAGCAAACCACCCATAACAATCAAAAATATATTTTTCATCTGTTTCATATTTTTTTCTTTATGGATTAGAAGGAAAGATTGATGTTAAAGCCGAAACTCCTGGTAGTAGGTGTCTGCAAACCGGAACCTGCATCCTGGGTATATTGATCCACATCCAGGTCTTTGTATCGGCTGGGGAAGAAGTACAATAAATTCCTTCCCACAAATGAGATACTTGCGTTTTGTATAACTGCTTTTTTACCCAGTACACTGGCGGGCAGATTATAGGTTAGTGTTACTTCCCTTAATTTGGCATAGGTCTTTTTGATAACATTCAGATCCGGGATGGAAGCCATCCGGGTAACAAAGGGCTGCACCTGGCTTTTGGTGGTATTCTTCGTTACCGTCAGGTCCTTTATATTCGTGATCTGTCCGGTAATCGGATCCAGCTGGATTGCGGCGCCTGTTAAGTTTACGCCGTCACCGGTGTAAGCGGCAATATTGGCTTCATCATAGGGCCTGGCCACACCAAAGGCACCTGTAGCGCTTTCAATATGACGTCCGCCCTGCAGCGTTTTCTTTCTTACATAATCTTCCATTACACCGCCCACCATACCATCAAACTGGAACCGCAGTGAAAAGCTTTTATAGCTGACCGTATTCACGATTCCCCATTGCCAGTCAGGATCTGAATGGCCATACACTTTTTGTGCGGAAGAACCCAGGTCAGAAAACCGTAAATAAACTCCGGATGCGGGATCGATGACCATCTGGCCATCCGGTGTTCTGACAAAACCATTCCCATACACCAGGTCAACCCGCTGGCCGTTTTTTTCATAATTATCCGGGTTGGAATTGTTCACCCATTTCCTGACATAGGTGGAAAAGTTGGCTACCACATTCCAGCTGAATCCATTCGCATGGGTAATGGGACGTGCGGTCAGCACCACTTCCCATCCGTCGTTGGTATACGTGTTGCCATTGGTCAGGTAAGAAGAATATCCGGATGCGGAAGAAGTACCCTGGTTTACGATACCGGAATTTTTATAATGATAATGCGTAACATCCAGGCCTATTTTATTTTCCATGAAACGGATATCTGCCCCGAACTCAGTCGCCTGTCTGTCGGCTGTCTGGATGGACGGACTGACGGTCTGATCGGTATAAACCGCACTGTTCTGATTGGTATAGGTCGGGGTTAATGTATAGGGTTGCGAAAACTGGTAGCTGGGACCACCGTAAGGAGAATACCAGGTATAACCATAATTACCTGCCGGGGTAGCGCTTACATTCGGAGAGAACAAGGCATTGGTACCCCCGCTTTTACTTTCCGCATAAGACCCTCTTATTTTCAGGAAAGAAATAACCGTTGGCAGGTTCACATAATCTGATACTACCGTTGCGAGATTGAAAGAAGGATAAAAATAACTGCCGGCATTGGAAGGCAGACTGGACGATTTATCAACACGTCCCGTAATATTTGCGTTGATATAGGACTTGTATCCCAGATCCACAGAGTAGTAGGCACTTAATACCAGCATGCTGGAATGAAAACTGCTTCCCGTTAAGGGATTCAGAGAATTGGAAAAGGAATAGATGCCCGGTACATTCAGGTAGTTGGTGGATTCAAAGCCCGAGTTGAAATTTAAACTCCTGACCGTTCCACCGCCCAAAGCCTGTAAATCCAGGAATCCAAGCAGATTATTCTGATGATATCTTACCTGCAGATCACTGTTGGATTCAAATAAACTTCTTCTGTCTTCCCTGTAATCGCCCTGGCGAAGTTCCCTGCCGTACACATCTGCAGAATAAGGCAGTTTTTCCGAGTTGAACATATCGTAGGTCGTCATGCTTGGCCTGAACTGGACATCCAGGTTGTCGTTCAGTTTATAGTTGAGCGACACATAACCATATTCGTTATTCTGGTTATGACCTCTCAGCCATTCGTAGGACATGAAGTATGGATTATTGTACCGGTAGTATTCTTCATATTTCTGCTGGATACCTGTTTTACCGGGCTGCCAGTAATCCCTCATATCGTTCATGGCCCAGTCCGCGCCGCCCCAGATGATGATATTGTAGATAATACTGTTCGGGCCGTAGGAGACATCCGGTACATTGGGCGAAGACTGCCTGCTATAGTTGAAATAAGCAGTTGCGGTGAATTTTTTATTGAATCGCTGTACAACACTCGCAGAAAAATTCCCGTTGTTCAGTTGCGTATTCGGGACGATCCCTTTCTGGTAGGTGTTTCCGATAGAAAGTCGTAAATCCGTTTTATCGGTAGAAGAGCTGACGGAAATACTGTTGGCTGAAAGCAGGCCGGTCTGAATGAATTTTTTCAGGTTATCCTTACCCCTGGCCAGCCAGGGTGTAGGCGCCACGTGACCGGTGTATGTGGTTCCGTCGGCAAAAGTAGTGGTATAGTTCTTGGTCGGATCATAGGCCCCGTCGTACTGGGGTATTAACTGGCCCCTGAACTGTGGTCCCCACACATCATAGTCATAGTCATTCAGGCCAACGCCCACGGCGCCCGTGCCGAAGTAAGAAGCAGGACTGGAACCACCACCCCCATAAGCATATTTTCCATTATCACCCGGTCCGTACTGGTCATTGTATTTGGGTAAGGCAATAAAACCCTTATTGAACATGGTACTGGAATTGAAATCAACCACCACGCCTTTTTTACCCCTTGCTCCCTTTTTGGTAGTAATAATGATCGCGCCATTCTTTCCCTGGAAGCCATACAATGCAGCCGCGTTCGGTCCCTTTAATACAGTAAATGTTTCGATATCATCCGGATTGATATTATAGGTATCCGAACTGATCGGAACGCCATCCACTACAAACATCGGGCGGTCGTTGATATCATTTTCCCCGCGGATAATCACATCAGGAGCATGACCGATTTCGGAATTGATATTTACTTCGAGACCTGCGGCATTCCCTTTTAAAGAATTGACAGGGTCCGGTTCCCTGGCCTGCGTGAGCGTTGACGCATCAATGGTCTGAATGGCATACCCCAGGCGTTTGGATTCTTTTTTAATACCCGTGGCGGTAATGACTACTTCATTCAGGTTCTTGCTGTTGGTAGCCACTTTAATAAAAATATCATTTTCTGAACCCACAACCACTTCCTGCCTGGAAATCCCGATACCGGTAATCACCAGCACATCACCTTCTTTAGCCCTGATGGAAAATTTTCCATCCAGACCGGTTGAAGTCCCGATTTTTGTTCCCTTAATCATAACCGTGGCACTTGCAACCGGCGTCTGGTCTGATGATGAAAGCACCTGTCCCGAAATGACTTTCTCTGCTAAAGCAAAAACCGGTAAAAGCAATACCAGCAGTAAAGCCTTTACATGGTTTGACAGCCTGAATCCTTTGCTCATAGATCGTAGTTTTTTTAAGTTGATTTTAACGATGGTCGCCGGCGAAAGTAGAAGGCTGATATGTCCGGAGGATTAAGAGAAAAAGACGGAATTGTTAAGAATTTTAACAGAGAAGTTCACGGAACAGCGTAGGGATATGAATTTGCGCGGAAGCATTTTCTCCTGCCTGTTCATATTTTTTTAATGCAGGCTTTACGATTTGGTAACGATTTGCTTACATCATTTTCTTAAGGCTGGTCATGAACAAACGCCCATGACTGAACGGTTGCCGGCATAGTGTGCCCGGTTGCAGGGTTGCATCAGAAATCCCATTATTTATTTCGAACCGACAATATCCGGCACCCGGGTTAGTGCACGAAAAAGTCACAAGGAATACAACCTTAAGATCAGGATGACTTCATAATGATTAAAATCATACCGGCGGCTAACAGAAGTTAGTTTACAGGAAACTTACCGTCGCTATTTTTAGGTATCAAATATTAAATCGTATGTGACGATAATATTGGTAGTGGTTTAAGCAAAAGGGGTTGGATCTATATCTTACCCCTTATTTATTATGCCGGCGATTTGTGAATCAGTAGTTTGAATGGTTTACTATATTCAGGTTTATATATTTCCCCATATAAGCGCCAATAAAAGCAGGTACCCGGGCTATCAGAGAGCCGGACTTGTGGGATAACAATAAATTAACTGCCGGTATCCGGATACCGATAACCAAAGCAATCAACCCTGTTTTTTTGACCTCAAAGGATTTAGCGGGTGTTTGGAAGAATGACGAAAATCATCGCAACCGCTAACAGCCGATATCATTTAAGATCCGTTCAGATTTTAATTTAGATTATTAAAATTATTAGCAGGGACGGTAAATTGGAATAATAAAAAGGGGCCGGGAAATGATCCTGCCTCTTTTTTTTGTCGTGCTATTTCACCACCTGCCCGCCCAGATCACTCCGCAGGGCAATTTTTTGACATCACCAAGCAGCTCGATTCCATTTTTCTTATTCACCATGTACTGCACCGCCAGGACCATCAACATCATGTTTTCGGGTTTTGCTATGACAGGTATCGATATAACCGGGGGTTGAAATAATTCGTGGACATAAGGAATCCTCATTTCACCCATTGCCAGCTTTTCGGTTTTCACATCAGCCAGGCCGGTGGATGTAATGATCCATTTCAATAGGATATGATCCGTATTGAAGGGTGCCTGTAAGGCTTCGCCGGGAACAAAGGGAGCGAAACGGATTTCCATCAACCCGGATTCGGAACTGCTTATGGAAACCCGGATGGCCATAATGGATGACAGGTCCGCCTGCTCATTAAACTGGAACCCCTGTATAAAAGGCAGCCCGTTTCGGCGAACCGGGGAAGCCGGATCCTGTTTTTCCTGCCAGCCGATATATTTGTTCAGGGCGCCGGTAAACCGGTACATCGTGCGACTGCCTGATTTTGATGGATTTATAGTTACAATCTGATTTCGGATCTGCTTGCTGATCTTACTGGCTTTGCCAAAATTCAGTCCGCTATGTACGGAAGCCCTGGATCTTTTCACGGAAACAGGCTTCGTACGCATATAATACCCTCCGCGGAACTTGTAGAATATCAGGTTATTAACCGTACCTGTCAACTTGGAATCACATTGTCTGGCCATTGTTTAATTTTTATATCGTGTATGGTTTCATTAACCCCCTTGCCCTATCGCATTCCTGATGAAACAGGACTAAGTCCATACTAAGTCCATCAGTTAATGGACTTAGTATGGACTTAGTCCCTCACAGGTAGCTCAGATACCCTGATGATACCCTGACCAGATAGGTAATAGTGAAGGCAATAAAAAGGAGGTGATAGAACATTCAACGCGTAAGTAAAATGAATATTGTGTGTTCTGAGCGGATCATAAACTGCCCAAATCCAAAAATAAACTATAAGGTATTATTTATTACCAGGGCGGTGACGAGCCTGGATTTCCGATCATTCGTTCCAAAAGGGGCCAGTCCCTGTTTGGCGGATTCGCCACCCGGAATATAAAAAGGAAACTGAAAATTCCTGACAACGGGCCGCTGGCTGACTTCCTTCCAACACTTATCATCAAAGCTAAAGATTTTGCAACCGGGCTTATCAGCCACAACCACTAAACTTATTTTACAGCATCTACCCATGAGTTAATGCATACTTAGAGGAGAGACCTGATCTCATTCAGTTTTCAAACTCCTGACAGGATTAGCACTCCCGGCATTCAGCCCCCGAATGCCAACAATGATCAAAGCCAGGAGAGCCGACAGGCAGCCGGCGCCGATGAATACCCAAAAATTCAAAGGAACCCGGTAGGCAAAATCGGATAGCCAGGCATTCATGACATACCAGGAAACAGGAAGACTGATTAAGACGGCCACCACGACCAGTTGCATATAACCGGATGACAATAGTTTTACAATATGAAAAAGGGAGGCGCCCAGTACTTTACGGATCCCGATTTCCCTGGTCAATTGCTGCGCTGTAAAACTGACGAGCCCGAATAAACCGACCAGGGAGAGCACCATCGCCAATGCCGTAAATAACAACGCCAGATTACCCTCTTTCTGTTCGGCCTGATACTGCTGTGCAAAATTCTGGTCCAGGAAATGATATTCAACCGGATTGCCCTGATCAAACCCCTTATATACTTTATCCAGATATGCCATGGCTTCCCTGGTCCTGCCCTTCGCCAGGCGCACATACAGGTTGTCCTGCTCTTTTACATTAGGTGGCAGGATCAGCACAAGAGGTGCTACTTTATGCTGAAAGGAATAGGTATGGAAGTCCCGGATCACACCCACGACCGTTTTCGACTGACCATCCCTGTTACGTGAAGAGAGCATTTTTTTACCCAGCGCACTCGTCCAACCCAGTTCTTTCACCAGCGTTTCATTCACCAATAGGGAACCGGCTGTATCAGTCGGTTGATTACCTGAAAAGTTCCGTCCTTCTTTCAATCCGATCTGCATGGTTGACAGGTAGTCCGCATCCACCATCAGTTCCTGCACGGCTTTTGTTTCCGGCGCCATCGCTCCGGAATTATTTTCATAATAATATCCATAAGTGCCGAGGTCATTATTACCGACAGGATTGCCGGCTATCGCCGCCTGCTCAATCAGCGGATTTTGTAATAACCGGGATTTTATAACAGGTAACTGGGAACGAAGACTGCGATTATCAATATGAAAGGTAACCACCTGGTCTTTATTAAATCCCAGATCCGCATGGTTTACAAATTGCAGTTGCTGATAAATGATAAATGAAGCCGAGATCATAAATACCGAAATCACGAATTGCAATACCAGCAACGATTTCCTGAAGGATACCGTTCCCCCCATATTAGTCATTTTACCCCGGAGTGCCGGAATGGTTTGAAATCTGGCCAGGATCAGCGAAGGGTAAATGCCGCTGATCATACCGGTGAGCAACCGAAAATAATAATAATGAACCCGAGGCTGGTCAGGATACCAAACCGCCACAGGGAAAGAACTTTTCCCGTCAGCTGGTTGAAAAGCGGCATGGAAAAACGAACCAGTACCAGCGCCATCAAACCGGCCAACATGGTTACCAGTACGGCCTCAGTAATAAAAAGATACACGAGTTGGGCTTTACCGGATCCAAGGGTTTTACGAACGCCTATTTCCTTAATGCGGGAAGAAGCCCTCGCTGTTGCCAAATTAATATAGTTGATGATGGCAATAAACAGGATCAGCAGTGCAATGACACTGAAAATATAAATCCTGCTCATACTGTTGTTCGGACTTATTTCATAGTCCAGATTCGAATGCAGATGTATAGAAGTGAGTGGCTGCAATTCCAGCCGGTATTTGTCTGCATGCATTTCTTTCTGAATCGTCCGGGCAACAAATGCGGGCAATTGCTGACGCAGGGATTGCAGTGAGCCGGGAGTTTTCAACAATAAATAAGTATACAGAGAGGCATTCTGCCAATTGCCGGTAAAGGAGGAAGGAAGCGGACGAACCGCAGAAAATTGCAGGTGGCTGTTATGCGGAACATCCCGTATGACCGCCGATACCCTGGCCGGAGAATTGCCGGGGAAAATGACCATTTGATTAACCACCATTTCTGCGGAACCGAAGAGTTTACGTGCAAGGCTTTCCGTCAGCACGATGGAATGGGGATCGGTTAAAGCTGTCGTTGCACTCCCTTCCAGAAAATCAAAAGTGAAAACCCGGAAGAAAGAGGCATCAGCAGAAATGATATCATGTACTTTCAGCATGCTGTTTCCATGAGAAATCAGATCGCCGCCTTCAGCATCTATTCTTACTGTTTCTTCAATCTGTGGAAAGGCGTTTTTCAGGGCCGGAGCAAAAGGCGCTGAGGTCAGCGCGATATGCATATTGCCGCCATCCCATTCCTGATGTTGAACGACCCGCACGATACGGTCGGCATGATCATAGAAACGGTCATAGCTCCTCTCATCTTCTATATAGAGTACGATCAGCCAGCTGGCAGCCAGGCTCAATGCCAGTCCAAATACATTGATAAAAGCATATATCTTTTGTCGTTTTAGATTCCGGTAAGCCGAACGCAGATTGTTGCTGAGCATCATTACGAATTTAATTGATTCCGCTTTCGTGAGGCTAAACGGGTGCCAGAAAAAATGGCTCTGAAATACAGCAAGTTATGTATGTTCAATGTTTTGGGGCTGTACGTTAATGAAACAATGTCGGTTCAAAATCGTTCTAAACTGTCTTGTCCGGAGAAAACCATACTGGTGAGTAAACGTAAACTTCCCCATTGAATTGGTTGCTTCAGGCGCAGCGTATATAACCCATCGGGATTGACCCCCTCAAATCAGCATCATTTAAAGCTAAATGCGCGCGGGTTTCCATTTATTCAGGTTATAAATATTGGGCATTTTATTGGAAGATCCCAATATTTCCGGGCCATTAGGGATTAGCGTTTTCCAGTTCCGGAATGACGGGTCCACATGGTCAGAAATCCACTTTTTTTTAATACTAAAATGTTCCTTTTGCATTTTTAAAAAGAAAAAAGCTGTTGATGGCGAAAAGTCCCATTAGACCAACGTAAGATATTTTTTCCGGCCATGTGCCATTAAATTTTTCCCTGATGCCATTATAAGTAATCCACATCATAAAAAGGCAGTTGCCAGTAACTAAACTGAGCTTTATCACTTAGACTCCTGATTTCGATCAATGTTTACGATTACGACTACAGCTACCTTAGTCTACGCTGAAAATAGGCGCAACAAAATCTTAATTGTATGAATTCACCGCTTAAGCTTTCTTTTGTCCTGGCTGTTATCATTACCCAGGTCACAAACACCGCCGTAGCCCAGAAGAAGTACAAAATGACCACTGAGATTCCTTCGAACATCATCTCACCTGACAAAGTAGACACACGTATCGGTACTCTCAGATTCTTCGACGGTTTCCCGGACAACGCCACTGTTGAAAAGCTATATGACAACCTCGATTTCCAACGCGCGGTACAGGCGTATTTGCTCGGACTTGCACCAGTCAGCCAGGTGGCGAATCGAAAGGGGATTCTTGAAGTGGGACCAGCCAACACAACAATACCGATCTTTGAGCAAATGATGAACGCGCGGTCAATCTTCCTTACCCCGAATAACAACACGCCGTACACCTGGTTCTGGCTCGATCTGAGCAAAGGGCCTCTGGTTCTCGAGGTTCCGCCAAAAGTACTTGGATTGATAGACAATATGTGGTATCACTTTGTGATAGATCTGGGACTTGTGGGTCCCGACAAGGGCGAGGGTGGCAAGTACTTGCTCCTTCCACCGGATTATAAAGGCGACATCCCGGAAGGTTATGTTATCGTGCGACCAGGGACGTTCAGTACCTGGGTAGCATGGCGCAGCTTTCTCGTAAATGGCGACCCAAAACCTGGAGTTGATCTGATAAAGAAGTTCACGAAAGTTTACCCTTTGTCACTGGCTGCGAATCCACCATCCTTGAATTTCGTTGATGTCTCCAACAGAGATTTCTGTACCGATGCTCCTGCGGATTATCCTTTCTGGGAATATCTTAACCAGGTAATTCAAGAAGAGCCGACTGAGTCGGTCGACCCGGTGACTTTGGGCCTTTACGCTTCCGTTGGAATTCAAAAGGGCAAACCATTCTCACCAGATGCAAGGATGAAAAAGATACTGACCGAAGCTGCGGCAGTCGGTGACGCAACTGCACGCGCCATCACATTCCGGATGCGTCTTAAAGAAGCTTACTTCTACCCGAACAGCGCATGGCGCAGCGGGTTCACCGGCGGATACAAATTCGAAGACAATGGCGCACTCATACTCGATTCCTACTCATCCTTTTTTTTCTATGCCACAGGCGTTACCCCGGCAATGGATTCGAAGACAGTCGGAGCAGGTTCGCAGTATATGGCTGCATTTGTTGACTCTAAAAATAACCTCCTTGATGGTAGCAAAAACTATAGGCTTCACCTTCCGCCCAATATCCCTGTTGCCAACTTCTGGTCAGTGATCCTTTACGACAATCAAACCCGCTCGATGCTACAAAACGATCAGCAGTGGCCAGCTGTCAGCAGCCAGACCAGAGGACTTATCATTAATCCAGACAATTCTGTAGATATCTATTTCGGACCGAATACTCCTCAGGGCAAGGAGAACAACTGGGTTCAGACCATACCTGGAAAAGGTTGGAATACTTTGTTACGACTTTATGGACCTCTTCAATCCTGGTTTGATAAGACCTGGCGGCCAGGTGAAATCGAAGAAGTCAACTAGTACTTTCACTCAAAACATAACCCCCGAATTACAAACGGGGGTTTTTTATTTGTTATCGCGACATACAATCCGCTTCGTGGAAAACTCTCCTATATTTTCCCAAGTCCTTGCTTTCATAGCTGGCCGGGATATCGGTTATGGTAACTATACTGAACTACTTAGCATAAGGGTTTTCCATTATATAAATTCATCACGAACATTAGCTACCTTAGGATTCTGATTATGGAATTTACGTATTATCCCGAAATGTCTGCACATTGAAAAAATCCATTTTTATTCTGATGTTCATATGGCATCAAGCATGCGAAGGGCAAACGAACAATTCATTCACCCTTTCTGGTATTATAAACACTGATAGTGGAATGATAGAACTCCTTCCGGTTGGAAATATTTCTGATTACCCAAAAAGTTTCAATTTCTCTGAAACCCCTGTAAAGAATGGAAAATTCCTGATTGAAGGAAAAATTGGCTACCCCTTCGGGGTAATTCTTGGACTAAGAGTTGGCGGACAATTTACATATCTTTCTGGTCGGTTTTTTATAGAACCGGGTACTCAGACAGTAACCTGTAATGCGGATTCTTTGAGGAAAATACCTGATATACATAATGCAACGATGCTCGAATATTTCCAGAAATATTTATCGACAGAATATCAGTCATTAGATACTATTGATGACTATTATAAAAGGAATAGTCTGAAAAGATTTTACTTATTTGGATATGCCCAAAAGCATCCTGATTCTTATGTGGCGCTTTGGGAAGTCTCGCGTGATTTGATGTTTGAAGGCTATAATAAATATTTGGATTCTTCTTTCACTGTATTGTCAGAGGAAATAAAATCATCAAATACCGGCAGATTGGTTAAGGAAGAATTAAGTCGTTTGGTGTTAACAGATACTGGAAAAAATATTTCCGAACATCGATGTCATTGACATAGAAGGTAAACCTCGTAGCATAACTTATAATAATATTAGAACAAAATATATTTTGATAGACTTTTGGTTTAGTCATTGCGGCCCATGTCTTAGCCAGTTTCCGGATTATATTAAGCTCATCAAAAAATATCGTGATAAAGGTTTCAATATGATCGGAATATCCAGTGATTCATCCCCAAGTGACATTGAGGCATGGAAAAAGGTGATTAATTCACAATCCCTCAGCTGGTTACAATACAGAGCTAATAAAAAAACTATGAATAATCTGCGGATTTCTAGTTTTCCTTTTAATTTTCTTCTAGATAGTTCAGGAAGAATTATTGCAAAAGATTTGGGTACAAAGGAAGTTTCCGATTTTCTACAGGCTAAATTGAATTAGTACCTGCTTCCTCAAAACTGGAAAAAACTACCGGATGTGTAATGAGTTGCCCGGTGGCTTTATAATACTCCCCATTTTCGATACCAAAAGGCTAGGGTGTTAAGTTAAGATTTGGTTTTAGATCTTCCTTCATCATGCGGCTGTTTTAATTGATTCGAGGTACCAGTCAATGGGCGCCTGTTTCACTCCCAAATAGGTAGAATCCATTAGATGAACAGCTTTACCGTAACTCTTTTTGAAGCCTTCATATAGTACTTTTTTGGATACATTGCATGCTGTAAAGAACTTCTATGCCTTTCAATAAACTTCATCACGCCTTGCCTAAAAAGGCATTACCGTT